>NZ_JACHGQ010000028.1 GCF_014202395.1 Histophilus somni | reverse complement strand
CACATAAGGCTCTACCTAAATAGATTTCGGGGAGAACCAGCTATCTCCCGGTTTGATTGGCCTTTCACCCCCAGCCACACGTCATCCGCTAATTTTTCAACATTAGTCGGTTCGGTCCTCCAGTTAGTGTTACCCAACCTTCAACCTGCACATGGCTAGATCACCGGGTTTCGGGTCTATACCTTGCAACTTAACGCCCAGTTAAGACTCGGTTTCCCTTCGGCTCCCTTATTCAGTTAACCTCGCTACAAAATATAACTCGCTGACCCATTATACAAAAGGTACGCAGTCACCTCTCGGCTCCCACTGCTTGTACGCACAAGGTTTCAGGTTCTCTTTCACTCCCCTCCCGGGGTTCTTTTCGCCTTTCCTTCACAGTACTGGTTCACTATCGGTCAATCAGGAGTATTTAGCCTTGGAGGATGGTCCCCCCTTCTTCAAACAGGATTCCTCGTGTCCCGCCCTACTTCTCGTTAGCTTAGTACCACCGTGCCGCCTTAAGGTACGGGATTATCACCCTCTATGATTGAACTTCCCAGTCCATTCCCCTAACAGCTCCGTTATCACTAACCGGCTCCTCCGCTTTCGCTCGCCGCTACTCACAGAATCTCTTTTGATTTCTTTTCCTCGGGTTACTTAGATGTTTCACTTCTCCCGGTTCGCCTTTCATTACTATGTGTTCATAATGAAATGATAGACTCTTCGCCTATCGGGTTTCCCCATTCGGATATCTCGGATTATTCGCCTCTTATCAACTCATCCAAGCTTTTCGCAGATTTGCACGTCCTTCTTCGCCTCTGATTGCCTAGGCATCCACCTTGTGCGCTTATTCACTTAACCATACAATCTTGAATGTTCCGCTATCAATAACTTCATCATCCATTCTCGTATCTCTAGCATACTTAGCCACCTTTCAGACTAAGTATACCCTACTCAGACTTCCTCTCGAAAATCTCTCAGTTTTCAGCTTGTTTCTATATTGTTAAAGAACTTCTTTAGAGACA
>NZ_JACHGQ010000027.1 GCF_014202395.1 Histophilus somni | reverse complement strand
CCAATGATCGATTTCTGGTTAAAGCACCTCCTGAAAATGCACCTAACGCATCATAAGGATTAATATCTTGCCCTGTAACTGTTTTATATCCTACATGAGCTCCAAGCGAAATACCTCCATCAATCAACATTCCAGTGGTGTTAGGATATTTAGTCGAAAATTCTCCTATTACACTTGCAGTTGTTTTTGCCGCAGATGAAGCTCCTTTAGCTATTTTACCAACGTATTGGACACCTTTTACAGCCGCACTATGTGCTCCTGTTCCCACAAATGAAAGCCCTGTTGCAAGAGAGTTGCTCAAACGTCCTTCAAAACTTTCCGAATAGCTATATACTCTTTGAGCTCTTAATTTTAAATCAGAATAATCCGGTTTTATTTGTGGTGAATCTATTGGTGTATTCAATAATCTCATTTGAGCTGGTACATCGCTATATTCCTTTACCCACTTAAACAGGATTTCTCTATCTTTTTGAGTAAGGGTATCAGGACTGGTTTGGTAGGTATGTAATAACTTGTCTGAAACCTGATCTTTCTTTAATAAATATTGGATTAGTATTGCTTCTTCAGGAGTTAATATTTTTTTCTCTACTAATCTATTTAATTTAGCATATTCATGCTGTGATAAGAAATTATTTTTCACCGCACTTTTTGCTGTCTCTGCTCCTAATATCGTTGATGAAGTATTGCCACCCGTTACATTGCCGACAATCAAACCACTTAGCTGTGAAGCCACTTTGAGGAGTGTCCGTTCTTCATTGTTTAATTGCTCTGCCGATTTATTGAAAACCACATCCGAGAGGAACATTGCCGTAGTCTCACCTGCCACACCGGCAGTCGCTCCGACAAGGGCATTTGTACCTGATAGATGTGCTTCAGTAGCAGAAAGTAAAGCGTGAGCTAACAAATTAGCCATTTTACTGTCTTTTGTCATTGTGTGAATTTGTGCATTCAGCTCCGGAGAAATCGCAGCAGCGACAACTTGCCCAGCAGTGCCACCACTTAAAATTGCCCCTACCGTAGCAACGACAGCATCAAGTTTACGTCTTTTTGAACCGCCCTCTTGCCATTCCACATATTGTGTTTCTTTTGCCTTGTTATTGGCATAAACATTGGCTGCTTGACTAATATACCCCACTGCCCGAGCAATCTCCTTTTGCTCCGCCAGTAGTTTTTTCACCTCTTTTGGTTTTGCCACTTGGCTGTTTGCTTGGCTAAGGTCGGTATTAATCCCCAACGCTTTTGCTGTGGTTTGGATTGGGTTTGTGTCTTTGTTTAAGGTGATTTTCCCTTCCGTAAGCGTCGCTTTGGT
>NZ_JACHGQ010000025.1 GCF_014202395.1 Histophilus somni | reverse complement strand
ATAGTTTTTCTTTCTAATCATTCTGCTTGAAACGCCTTTTAAACTGTTCACAAGGTTTGATATAGCCACTTTCGGTGGATATTCAACAAGTAAATGAACGTGATCGTCTTCGCCATCAAATTCTACTAATTTTGCTTCAAAATCCGAACAGACGGATTCAAAAATCGCTTTTAAGTCATCAAGAATAAATTTAGTAAAAACTTCTCTGCGATATTTAGTCACGAAAACTAAATGAACGTGTAAGTTAAAAACAACGTGGCGACCACGTCTAATCTCTGTTTCTTTTTTCATAGACCAAGTGTAGAATAATAACAATCTTTGTATTCTAATTTGTGCAATGTTACTCCGTAAAGCCTTTAAATTTGAAATCAGACCGAATGGTGAACAAATCCGTAAAATCAAGCAGTTTTGCGGTTGTTCCCGTTTTGTGTTTAATCGAGCGTTAGCTTGGCAGAACGAGCAATATGAACAAGACAATAATCAAAAATTCAGCTATTCAAAATTAACATCTCTACTTCCGCAATGGAAAAAAGAGTTAGGTTGGCTCAAAGAATGCCATTCTCAAGTGCTTCAACAGTCGTTAAAAGACCTTGAAAGTGCGTTCAAAAATTTCTTTCAGAAACATTCAAGTTTCCCAAAATTCAAGAAAAAAGGCGTAAAAGAGAGCTTTCGTTTTCCGCAAGGCTGCAAAATTCAGCCACAAAACGACCGCTTGTATCTGCCGAAAATCGGTTGGGTTCGCTATCGTAATAATCGTGAAATTGTGGGCGAAGTGAAAAATGTGACCGTCAGCCAAAAGTGCGGTCGCTTTTTTGTGAGTATTCAAACGGAATTTGAACAGGAAAGACCGACACATAAAGGCGGAGAGATTGGCATTGATATGGGTGTTGCACGCTTTGCGACCCTGTCTAATGGCGAATTTTTTGAGCCGTTAAATGCATTCAAAACCTATAAAGGTAAGTTGGCAAAACTGCAAAAACGGCTCAAAAATAAAGTGAAGTTCAGTAAAAACCGGCAAAAACTGAAAGAAAAAATCGGCAAATTACACCATAAAATTGCTAACTGCCGAAAAGATTTTTTGCACAAAATCTCAACTCAAATCAGCAAAAACCACGCAATGATCTATGTTGAAGATTTGCAAGTTGCGAATATGTCCAAATCGGCAAAAGGCACAGCGGAAGAACACGGTAAAAATGTGAAACAGAAATCAGGCTTAAACCGTGCGATATTAGATCAGTCTTGGTTTGAGTTCAGACGACAACTGGGCTATAAAACGCAATGGCTGGGCGGATTTTTAGTTGCCGTACCAGCACGAGATACCAGTCGTGCTTGCCCTTGTTGCAACCATACCGCAAAAGAAAATCGCCAAACACAGGCAAATTTTGAATGTGTAGAATGTGGCTATACAGAAAATGCCGATGTAGTAGGAGCAATGAATGTTCTCACACGTGGGCAAGCAATAGTCCAAGCATAATAAATATCAGGGTAGGACATACCCGAAGCGTCTATGAAGTGAATCTC
>NZ_JACHGQ010000024.1 GCF_014202395.1 Histophilus somni | reverse complement strand
TCTTCCTCTATGCAAAACACTCAAGATTGTATGGTTAAGCCCCTCGGGAAATTAGTATGGGTTAGCTCAATATATCACTACACTTACACACCCCACCTATCTACGTCTTAGTCTCAAACATCCCTTACTAACTCTTCGTTAGGGAGAACTCATCTTAAGGCAAGTTTCGTGCTTAGATGCTTTCAGCACTTATCTCTCCCGCATTTAGCTACCCAGCAATGCTTCTGGCGAAACAACTGGTACACCAGTGATGCGTCCACTCCGGTCCTCTCGTACTAGGAGCAGCCCCCCTCAATTCTCCAACGCCCACGGCAGATAGGGACCGAACTGTCTCACGACGTTCTAAACCCAGCTCGCGTACCACTTTAAATGGCGAACAGCCATACCCTTGGGACCTACTTCAGCCCCAGGATGTGATGAGCCGACATCGAGGTGCCAAACACCGCCGTCGATATGAACTCTTGGGCGGTATCAGCCTGTTATCCCCGGAGTACCTTTTATCCGTTGAGCGATGGCCCTTCCATTCAGAACCACCGGATCACTATGACCTGCTTTCGCACCTGCTCGACTTGTCCGTCTCGCAGTTAAGCTCGCTTATACCATTGCACTAACCTGACGATGTCCGACCGTCATTAGCAAACCTTCGTGCTCCTCCGTTACTCTTTGGGAGGAGACCGCCCCAGTCAAACTACCCACCAGACACTGTCCGAGTACCCGTCTCAGGTACTTCGTTAGAACATCAAACATTAAAGGGTGGTATTTCAACACCGACTCCATGCAAACTGGCGTTCACACTTCTTCGTCTCCCACCTATCCTACACATCAATATTCAATGTTCAGTGTCAAGCTATAGTAAAGGTTCACGGGGTCTTTCCGTCTAGCCGCGGGTACACCGCATCTTCACGGCGATTTCAATTTCACTGAGCCTCGGGTGGAGACAGCCTGGCCATCATTATGCCATTCGTGCAGGTCGGAACTTACCCGACAAGGAATTTCGCTACCTTAGGACCGTTATAGTTACGGCCGCCGTTTACTGGGGCTTCGATCAGCTGCTTCTCTTTCGATTACAACATCAATTAACCTTCCAGCACCGGGCAGGCATCACACCCTATACTTCCACTTTCGTGTTCGCAGAGTGCTGTGTTTTTAATAAACAGTTGCAGCCAGCTGGTATCTTCGGCTTACTTCACCTTCACCCGTAAAGGGCTACAATTACCGTAAGCGCACCTTCTCCCGAAGTTACGGTGCCATTTTGCCTAGTTCCTTCACCCGAGTTCTCTCAAGCGCCTGAGTATTCTCTACCTGACCACCTGTGTCGGTTTTCAGTACGGTTCCAATAAACCTTTCGCTTAGTGGCTTTTCCTGGAAGCGTGGTATCAGTTACTTCGTCTCCTTAGAAACTCCTCTTCACCCCTCAGCGTTTAATAGAAGACCGGATTTGCCTAATCTTCCCACCTACAGGCTTAAACGACCATCCAACAGGTCGATAACCTAACCTTCTCCGTCCCCACATCGCAGTTTATCAAAGTACGGGAATATTAACCCGTTTCCCATCAACTACGCTTTTCAGCCTCGCCTTAGGGGCCGACTCACCCTGCCCCGATTAACGTTGGACAGGAACCCTTGGTCTTCCGGCGAACGGGTTTTTCACCCGTTTTATCGTTACTTATGTCAGCATTCGCACTTGTGATACGTCCAGCAAACCTCTCAATTTACCTTCTTCCGCTTACACAACGCTCCCCTACCCAACAGGAGCAACATTAATGATTCTTGTCGCTTCTCAATCCAACTCAACCTTCGTTTACTCAACCAACTCACTCCCTTCGTGAGTCGTTACCTAAAAACCATTAATGTTGCTCCTGATGCCGCAGCTTCGGTGCTATATTTCAGCCCCGTTACATCTTCCGCGCAGGCCGACTCGACTAGTGAGCTATTACGCTTTCTTTAAATGATGGCTGCTTCTAAGCCAACATCCTAGCTGTCTATGCCTTCCCACCTCGTTTCCCACTTAATATAAACTTTGGGACCTTAGCTGGCGGTCTGGGTTGTTTCCCTCTCCACGACGAACGTTAGCACCCGCCGTGTGTCTCCTATGCATTACTCTTCGGTATTCGCAGTTTGCATCGGGTTGGTAATCCGGGATGGACCCCTAGCCGAAACAG
>NZ_JACHGQ010000023.1 GCF_014202395.1 Histophilus somni | reverse complement strand
GGAGCGGTTTTGCCGTAAGTGCCTGAGATTGAAACACTTGTTGCCTTATGACTTGATTCATTTCGAATGTCATTAAAAGTGAGGCGATTGGTTCGTAGTTCACTGTTGTTTGGGGTAGTTGAAGCAATGGTACCGCCTTTCAAGTGGATGTTGTTTGCTTCTATATGATAACCGCCTTTGCCTGCAAATAATCCCGATTGTTCGGTGACTTGCTTGCTATTGGCTTTGTCGCTCGCCGCACCGGCGTTGCCGCTAAATTCCCACGCCGTACCAAACCCGAACTCCACCTTAGCACCTAAACCAAGGCTGTGGCTGTTCGAACGTTGGCTGTCTTGCAATCTTTCGCCGTTTTCTCCCCGTCAGGTAAAGTCCGTCTGTGTCGCCTGAATATCACCGCGTCTTGCCCTAATCTCAATCTGTTTGGCGTTGACGGTGTTGCTACTTGTATCTAATACAAGCGGTAAATTTACCGATAGAGTTTGCAAAAGTTTAATCAAAACAAACACTTTGCTGAATATATCCTATAAACCAAAATTTGAAATCAAATCAGAATCAAATATTAATTCTTTTGTATCGTATATGTATATTAAATTAGGAGGGTAGCGATCCCCAATAATTAACATATAACGATCTTCTATATAATCATATTCATGTATAAATGCTAAGCTATCATCTATATCATATATATGAGCATAAAAACTAATACTTGATGCTTCTGTAGGAAAGAAACTCCATATTTTTTGACCTATAGCTTGATAGATTTTTTGAATTTCCATTATTTACTCTCTTGTTGGTGTATTTCTATAAATTTCATTTATTTTATTTCCTCCATTGACTTTATAGGAAATTTAGCATAAATCTCTTCTTTCCTATTCACTCTGTCCCTCCAAATTTCTAAAGGAATATAATATTCCTTAGTTTCTTCTTCAGTTAGATCACTTATTCCTTTCATATATAGCATATTCCAACTATCTTCCTTTGGTATATAAGCAAATTGAATATTGAATTCTCCTGACTCAGTAAGTGTAAATTGACAATGAGACCAAAAATTTCCATCTAATTTCATTAAGTTATTTAAATCTCTAAATAAAAAAATTAATTTTGTAGCGATTTCATCTGGAAAATCATTCATACTATATTCTTTTTTTATAGACTTTGATGTAATCCAAAAAAGCTTACAACTTTCTGTATTAGGAAATATCTCACACTGAACAACATATTCTTTGGCTTCAATAGACATTATTGACCAAATAACCTTAGCTATTTCAATATATTTTCTCTCATATAAAGCAACATTCATTAAACTATTCTCCCGTAGCAGTATTTTTTAAATTTCTTCTATTTATACTATTATCAATAGAGAACTTAATTTCAAAACTATCAGGTCTTTTACTATTCCCTCTATATATTGGTTTAATATCAATCTCCACTTTCTTACCTTGCTCTAAAGCTTGCTTCCATTGCCTTTCCATCTGATACCATTTTCCTTTCGGTCCATTCAATATCTCATCCATTGCTACAAGATTTATTTTCTCTCCTGCACCTCTAAACATTGATGCCAGTAAATGTCCTCCGCAATCGCTTTCTAAACGACATTCCCCTCCGGTTATGGCTTGTTTAGATTTATTCTTTATTTTTAAAAAGTTTATTATTTATAAAAGTTTTTAAAATTAGTGCCAAATACAACCAAAAAGACCCCCAAAATATATCACTAAATGCATCATTAGCCCAATAAAAATCATCATATTTAAGATAAATATAAATCATGAAAAACACATGTTTTAACGAACAAAAAGAGACGATAAAAAAATACCAAATTAGCCAATAAAAAAAACTATTTTTTTTCATTAGGTATCTCCTTTTCAAAATTAGTCTTTATCTTATTATAATCTTTCTCTCTACTATTAATATCTCCAAAGAACTCTCCCAAATAACTTCCTAATGCGTTACCCAACGATGATTTAGAGAATGGTGCATTAATCACTGGGGAAGTTATAGCTCCCCAATATGAATTACCCAAATCATTTCCACTAGGATCTTTTGATAAGCTGGTTACTGTTGCAATACCTATATTAATCCTAATTTGATTATCCAATGATCGATTTCTGGTTAAAGCACCTCCTGAAAATGCACCTAACGCATCATAAGGATTAATATCTTGCCCTGTAACTGTTTTATATCCTACA
>NZ_JACHGQ010000022.1 GCF_014202395.1 Histophilus somni | reverse complement strand
TCGGCGAAAGTATTATTCGCCTTTTTTTGTTGTGTCTTAAAAAGCAAGGCATCGCCGATTTATTTATCAATCTATCTAAAAAGCAAAACGTTTAATCAATAAACAACCATAAAAAAGTTAAAAAAATCAACAAAATAAATCAATAAAAAACCTAATTTTAAAAACTTAAAGAGAGTGAATTTATGAACAAAATCTTCAAAACCAAATACGATGTAACAACGGGTCAAACGAAAGTTGTGTCTGAATTGGCAAGCAATCGCCAAATAGCGAGCAGTTCGAAGAGTAAACCGAAGTGCGGTGCGTTTTGGGGTAATTTTTTAGGCATTTTTAAATTTTCACCGTTGGCGTTGTTGATGTCGGGGATGCTTGGTGTGAGCAGTGTTTCATATGCTGATATAGTATATATAGATATGGAAGCAACTACAGGTGCTGCTGGAGTAAGAGAAAAATGGAGTTTGTCAAGTTATTGGAAAAATACTGGACGTGAAAATATTTTAATAGCACCTGTTCAACCTAATAGAAATAATCAAAATTTAAATAGGTATGGTAGTAGAATAAATACAAATGTACAAAAATCTGTAATCATAGGTCCTATGGCGGCAGGTAGAGATGAGCAAGTTGGTATGACTGTATTAGGTCATGGTGCAGTCGGTTATAGTAGTCAAACAACTGCGATTGGGAATAATGTCTATGCTGGAGGCGGGCAAGCCACAGCGATAGGTTCAGATGTTATGGCAGCAGGTTACGCTTCGATTGCTATAGGTAATGATGATATCTTGAGCCAAGGTGGATACGCCGACGCATTACCGCAAGATCTTATTATGAAAATTTATGGGTATGATGGAAATCATAACGGAAAAACTACTTATAAGGACATATTAGACAGAGATATATTTGTAGATAAATATGGGAAAAAACCTAATCAAGATCATAGACACTATTCTCCAACTTATTCAGCCGGAATAGGTGCAATAGCTATTGGTTCAAGATCGGTTGCTTATGGGGATACTTCACTTGCTTTAGGGACTTTATCATTTGCTTTAGCTAAAGGCTCAACCGCTGTTGGTGTTCGTGCTTTTGTGAGTGAAGATGCAGAAGGTGGGGTTGCGATAGGGGATGAGTCAAGAGTTTTTGCTGCTAACTCATTTGCTATAGGAAATGAAGCCGAAGCAACTAGGAAAGGGGCAATATCTTATGGTTCTGGCTCAAAAGCAGTAGGAGAAGGATCCATCGCAATAGGTACCAAAGTAGCTTCTAATGCTAAGATAGATGAGGCTTCAGCTCAAAAATTTAGAACCAAACTTATGCAAGAACTAGGTATTGGAACGATTCGGGAAGATAAACAAAAAGATGTTAATACAATAATAACAACTGGAGTTACAGATCTTAAAACCGGAGATCAGAATGAGATTGTTAAATCTGGGTTTGCTAATCATTTAGACGATAAAAAAATTAACAGTAAGATTAATCAGGTTCTTAAGGGATTAGATTTAAAATATCAAGAAGAAGGAGATGAGTTTTTATCAACAACGACTGATGGCAAGAAAAAATCAATAAAAAAGAAAGCAAAAGAGGGGGAACATGCTATAACTATAGGTTATTACACTATTAATAATGGAGATAATACCGTAGCCATAGGCACAGCTTCCTATGTAAAAGGTCAAAATTCTGTCGTTTTAGGGGCTTTAAACAATGTCGGACAATATGCAAGTAATACGATAGCGATTGGGGTTGGGACAAATGTACATAAAGAAAACTCAATCGCTTTAGGAACGGGAACAACAGTAACAGGTGCGGGCGTTGTGGCTATCGGTTCCGGCGTTGGTGTAACAAAAGACAATACAATAGCTATGGGTTATGGAGCCTTAGGAGAATCAAGTGAAAGCATCGTTTTAGGAAATAGTGCCAGTATAAAGGATCAAGCAAAGAAATCTATAGTTATTGGTAATGGTGCAAAAGTTGAAAATCAAGATCCTGAAAAAGACAGTAACTTAACGAAGTTAAAATGGTCGACAATTGGAGATGATAGGCATAAAGTAGAACTAGAAATGTCCGCTATTGCTATAGGGACAGGTTCATCTGTTTATGCTGTAAAGGGCGTGGCATTAGGAGATAACGCAAGTATTGGAAAAGATGCTCATAGTTCAATGGCTTTAGGCAATGAAACCAAAGCAGATATGATGAACTCTGTCGCCTTGGGCTATCGCTCCACCACCAATTATTTTTATGATAAAAACGATGCCAATAAATCTACCGCTGTTTTGAGTGGAAAAGACAGTCTAAGTGCGATGGAATTGGACGGCTATGTGCCGGAAGGATCTAGCTATAAAATTTTCAATGATAAAGCTGCTGGGATTATTTCTGTGGGTGGTTGGGATAACGGAAGTGCTTCCCGTGCTACAGGCGATGCGAAAAAAAGTGCGGTCGGTTTACGTCGGATTGTCAATGTGGCACCGGGTGCTTTGGACTCTGACGTGGCGACCGTGGGGCAATTAAAAGCCTTGAACTACGTCAAAAAGGAAGGTTTGGTGGTTTATTACACCGAAGAAGACGGAAAACCTGTTAAATTAGTGAAAAAAGAGGGGAGCAACGAGTTTTACAAAGTTGACACCAAAACTGGTGAACCGTTGAAAGATTCTCAACCTGTCGATAAAAGCAAAGTCTTAGTCGGGGCGAAAGGGGCGAATGAGGTGATTGGTTCGCAAGATCTTGGCGAAAAAATCCGTTTTGGGCATTTAGCGAAAGGGGAGATTTCAGAGGTTTCCGATCAGGCGATTACTGGGGCACAACTTGATGATCTTAAAGGTAAGTTGGGGTTGACGGTAAATAAAGATGATCCAACAAAATTTGATAAAGTCCAATTTGATGCAGTAAATGTAACCGATTCAAGTGATACATCAGGAGTAATAACAACTTTTGAAGATGCTATCCGTAAAAGTATTGCAGCTATCAATAGAGGCTATAAATTTGATGATGGAACTAATAATCCTAATACTAAAGATACACCTTTTTATTTAGGTTCAACCATTGTAATCAAAGCAGGGGATGTTACGAAAAAGTCAGGTGCAACGATAGAGAAATATCTAGGCAAAAACCTAAAAACAGAATTTAAAAACGATAGTTCAAAAGCGACATTCACCATCGGCTTGAAAGAAGACCCGAGCTTTAAAAAAGTCACGATTGAAGACAAGATTAATGACGGCGATAATGCGAAACTTGCCGTCAACAAAGAGTATGTGGATAACAAACTCAAAAATGTCTCGACCAATTTACATTTCTTATCAGTACAAGGGATGGATAAAAATGCAGACAACTATAACAACGACGGGGCAAAAGGCACTCATTCTGTTGCAATAGGTGTTGGTGCTCGTACTGAAAGTGGTGCTAACGCTGGTATCGCCATAGGACATAATGCAAAATCTAAAGCAGAAAATGCAGTTGTAATAGGTAATAATGTAAGTGTAGATGTACATAGTTCGTTTGTACTAGGGTCTAATAATAAAGTGCAACAAACATTTAAACAAATAAATGGTGCAGTGGTTGTAATAGGTAGTGGAACAGAATTAATAGAATCTAAAAGTTCTATAGCAATAGGTGCTGTTAAGGTTGGAGAAGATGGAACAAAAATAGAAAATGCCGCTTGGACAGCGTCTATCGGTAACAAAAATAAAATCAAAAACGGTACGGATATTGTGGCGTTAGGGAACAATATTCAAGCATTAGATACGACAGGTGAAGCAGCTAACAACGGTACAAAAAATGCAAATACAGAATTAATTTTGATTGGTAATGCTTCTAAAGCCACATCAGCAAAAGAAAGTGTAATTATTGGAGCAAAAGCAGAAGCTGAACTTAAGGCAAAACAAGCCGTTATTATCGGTCATAGTGCTAAAGCTGAGAGAGACGCCGTCGGTGCGGTAGCGATTGGGCAAGGTGCAACAGTAAAAACCGCCGCTGAGGATTCCATTGCCTTGGGGCAAGGGTCAGAAGCGACGGCTAAAGAAGAAGCTAAAAAAGACGCTACTGTAGCTATTAACGGTAAAAATATTAAATTTAAATGGTCAGGTGGTGTTAGTTCTAGTGATAGTGAGAGAGATAAAAAATCCGTTTTAAGCATAGGTAAGGTAAGTAATGAGCGTATCATTAAACACGTCGCCGCAGGTGCGGTAGATAAAAATTCAACCGACGCTATCAACGGCAGCCAACTTTACGCTGTCGCCGATGAATTTTCTAAATTGGCGGTGAATGTATTGGGTGCGGAAGTTGAAACTGATTCTAATAAAACAGGATTTAAGAAATCGAAATTTGAAGTCGCTAAATATAATGGGAAAACAACTGCTTCAACACCAACAGAAATGACCTTTAAAGATGCCATTGGTCAAAATACAACAGCGATTAATAAAGGATTTATTTTTGGCGTTGGCGATCAACCTGATGAATATGGAACGCATTACTTAGGTGATAAATTAACAATCAAGGCGGGAAATATAAATCACGAAGAATTTAAAAGTGATAATATTAGAACTCATTATGAAAAAAGTAATAAAAACATATTAATAGGAATAAAAGATAAACCTTCTTTTAAAAGTGTATTAATTACAGAAGAAATTCCTGATAATTTAGATAGTGCTAAAAAAGGTACTTATGATAAACATGCTGTAAATAAGGCATATTTAGACAAGAGATTAGAAAAAGTCGCCGCTAATTTCACGGTTAAGGGGGATAATAGTAGTAAGGATAAAAGCAAAGTATATACCTTAGGTAAAGATCATAATGAATTAACAATTGCAGGAGATAGTAAAAATATTGAAACTACAGTTGATAAGGACAATAAAAAAGTCAGTATCGCATTAAAAGAGGCTTTAACAGGTATTACTTCAATTGCTAATAATGATACAAAAATTGAGCTAAAAAATAATGGTGGAAAATCTATCGTTTTCACATCAGGAGATAACAGTAAATCTGTAACGTTAACTGGCGATAAATTCAGTGGCGTGTCTGAAATTAGCAAGGGAAACGCTAAGTTAACACTTGGTGCTGATAAAGCAACTGTAGAATTAGAACATGGCAAATCAAAACTTGAATTAACAAATGATAGTGCAACATTGAGTGCAGGGACTGATGCCGGAAATATTAAAATTACCAATAACGGTGATAAGAAAATTGAGTTAAGTCCTGAAAGTGGAGCTAAATTGACACTTGAAAAAGATACGACGAATGGAGGTACTTATGTTAAAGCTACCGGTTTATCGACTGTTGGGTTAAGTGATGATAACGCTTTAATCTTTAAAAATAATGATAGTAAATCTGCGGAGTTGAAAGTAGGTACTAGTGCAACCTATAAATTCACTGACAGCGGATTAGATTTAGCTAGTAAACCAATCACAAATCTAGGAAGTGGGTTAGGAAACGGTGCTGGAAGTGGAAACAATGACATTATTGAAAAAATCCTCTCTGGAAACCCTGACGGTGCTAATGGCTCCTCTACAATTTCTAACAATGCCGTCAATGTCAAAGATCTATCAGAAGTCGCCAAAGCGATCGTTGGAAAAGGCTTGACGTTTAAAGGTGATACTGGCAATGAATTTACTCGTCAACTTGGTGCAACAGTAACCATTAAAGGCGACGGAATGGATCTAACATCAAAAACCGAAAATGATGCTATTACCTTTACTTTAAATAAAGCAACTTCTGTAGATAAAAATGACGAAAAAGTCGTTACCTCAAAAGCCGTAGCTGAAAAATTGCAAGAGTACACCTCAACAGCGACTTTGGGTAAAGACTTTTTAAAAGTTACTGGTGAGAATATCGGAAATGATGAAACATCGAAAGCAGAGGGCAGAAAAAAATTCGGTGGTAATGTCGGTATTGCTGAAATCAAACTTGGCGATACTGAAAAAAGCAGCACTGAATTAGTACAGGCGGATGCGGTTATTAAGTATCTAAAAGGTACAGGACCAGATTCTGTAAAAATATCAGACTCAACAAAGACAATGGCTAAAGGAAATTACTCAATAAGTATAGGACATGAAGCCGTATCAGAAAATGCAGAATCAATAGCGATAGGATATATGACTCATGCACAAAATAAAAAATCGATAGCATTAGGTAATGAAAGTGAGGTATTGGGCGAGAAATCTATTGCAATAGGTACAGAGAATAAAATAGATGGTGAGGGTAAATATTCAGCAGTATTAGGAATAGAGAATAAAGTATCTAGCCAATTTAGTT
>NZ_JACHGQ010000021.1 GCF_014202395.1 Histophilus somni | reverse complement strand
GTGTTTTTGGGTAATTTTTTAGGCATTTTTAAATTTTCACCGTTGGTGTTGTTGATGTCGGGGATGCTTGGTGTGAGCAGTGTTTCATATGCTGAAATAACATATATTGATATGGACGGAACGACAGGAGCAGCAGGTGTACAAGAAAAATGGGGTGAAGCACCGCATTGGAAGAATGGATCTGAAAATATTTTGATAGCACCTGTGCAAGATAAAGGTACAAATTTAAATAAATTTGGTGGAAAAATAAATACAAATGTACAGCATTCTGTAATCATAGGACCACATGCTGCCGGTAGACAACATAAACAAGGTATGACTGTATTGGGGCATGGAGCAGTTGGGTACGAAAGCCAAGCGACAGCTTTAGGAAACAATACATATGCTGGAGGACAAGCCACAGCAATTGGTTCTGATGTAATGGCAGGAGGACTTGCCTCAATAGCTATAGGAAATGATGATATATATACTGACGCAAATTATGATGATGAATTACCTGAAAAAACTATATTAAAAATTTATGGATATACGGATAAACGTACCAGTAAAAAATATACTAATTATTCTGATGTTTTAGATCAAAATGAGTTTAAGAAAAAATATGTTAGAAATGGTCATATAAATACTAAAGTATATTCCCCAACATATGCAGCCGGAGTGGCAGCAATCGCTATCGGTTCAAGATCGGTTGCTTATGGTGATACTTCACTCTCAATCGGTACATTATCATTTGCATTAGGCGATAGATCGACTGCGGTCGGCTTTCGTGCGTTTGTGGATTTTGCCGCAGAAGGCGGGGTTGCGATCGGAGACGAATCACGGGTATTTGCCGCGAATTCCTTTGCGGTAGGGAATAATGCCGAATCAACGAATAAGGGGGCGTTATCATTTGGTAGTTTCTCAAAAGCAGTAGGTGAGGGTTCTATCGCTATAGGACAAAATGTAGGGTCTAATGCCAAGTTAAGTGGTGATGCTGACACCGAACTTGAAAAGTTGATTATGACTACTACACAAACTGCTCAACCTAGTGTATCCCCTGGGGATCATGGAAGTGCAACTATTACATATAACAATACCCCAAGTGATCAACAATTAAAATTCGGAGATAAGAATGAGGTTGTTAAGCTTGGATTTGCTGCAAGCAACCAAAACGGCAATCCAGTTTCTATGCTAATTGAAAAGCTAATACAGAACAAAGAAAAACAAAAAGCTCAGCTACAATATGCTTTTGACAAAAGCAACGGCGAGGTCATTGAAACCACTGAAAAAATTTATAAAACTCAAAAAGAAGGCGACCATGCGATTTCGCTAGGTTATCATATTTCCAACAACGGCGATAATACTATTGCGATCGGGAGTGCTTCCATCGTCAGAGGATCGAACTCGGTCGTTTTGGGGGCATTAAATAACATCGGTAAATATGCACGAAATACCATCGCACTTGGGATTGGTACCAATGTGTATAAAGAAAACTCCGTTGCTATCGGTACTGGGGTTAATGTTGCCGGTGCGGGGGTTGTGGCTATCGGTTCCGGTGTGGGGGTTACGAAAGATAATACCATCGCCGTCGGCTATGGTGCTCATAGTTTATCGGGCGAAAGTATTGTTTTAGGAAATGATGCAAGCCTAAAAGACCATGCTTCCAAATCTATCGTCATCGGACACCATGCACAAGTTGAGCATAAACTTGATGAACCAACTAAACAGGAGAAAATAGAAAAAGTAAAACGAGAGAAGAATATATTTTCAAATGGCAATGTAGAATTAGAGATGTCCGCCATTGCGATAGGGGCAGGCTCAAAAGTTTATGCTGAAAAAGGCGTAGCATTCGGGAATAATGCTCAAGTTAAGGAGCAAGCGAGCAGTGCGATGGCATTAGGTAATGATGCCGAAGCGACGATGCAAAACTCCGTGGCGTTGGGGTATAAATCCACCACCAAATATTTTTATGAGGGCAATACTGCAACCACTGCCGCCTCATCAGGCGGACCAACCGTTAAAAATGACAGCTCTACCAAGACCGCTACGTTAAACGGGAGAAAAGCTATTGAGTTAGATCCCTATATTCCGGAGGGGTCAAGCTATAATTTAGCAACCAATGAAGCGGCGGGTATTGTGTCAGTTGGTTGGATGAAAAATGGAAGTAATGGTAGCGGTCAAGAACTTGGATTGAGAAGAATTGTCGGCGTCGCACCGGGTGCGTTGGATTCTGACGTGGCGACGATTGGACAGTTAAAAGCCTTAGCTTATGTGAAAAAAGAGGGCGTGGTTACCTACTATACAACAGAAGGCGATAAGATATATAAAGTCGTTAAAAATCCTGAGGGTAAATTCTTTAAAGTCAATACGGACAACGGAACACCGCTCGATGATAAAGAAATTGATAAATCTCAAGTTTTTGCCGGTCCAAAAGGGGCGAATGAACAACCTGTCATGATAGACGGCAAAAAAACAGCAAATATGGGCGAACTAATTAAATTTGGTCATATAGCTGATGGAGAAATTGCTGACCAGTCTAATCAAGCGATTACGGGGAGTCAGCTGAATCAGCTTGGTAAAACTATTTTAGGTTTAGATGTAAATAGTAGTGATAAAACAAAATTTGATACGCCTAAATTTACAGCGGTTAATTATGAAGGAGCATCTCAATCCGGAACAAATAACCAAATAACAACATTTAAAAAAGCCATTGATGAACTGATTACAGCAGTAAATAAAGGGCTTAACATTGCAGGAGATGATGCAAACGGACAACTTACCCTAGGCTCAACTTTAACGATTAAAGCGGGGAATACAACGGTTAAAGATGATAGAGTAGGAACAAAAACTGAATATTCAAGTAATAATATTAGAACAGCATATTTAAAAGATAAAAAAGAGCTTTTAATAGGCATAAAAGAAAATCCTACCTTTAAAAAAGTTACATTGTCAGAAGAACAAACCTATCCTTCTGGTACACAAAAAAATGCGGTCGATAAAAACGACTTAATTACTAAAGGCTATTTAGACGGTGCATTAGCAAATGTTGCCTCAAGTTTCACGGTTAAGGGAGATGATAAAAGTAAATCATTTAACATTGATAAAAGTAATACGACTTTAACTATTAAAGGCGGAAACAATATTACCACAGCGGTTGATACTACCCAAAAAGCCTTAACCATATCACTTAAAGAGGCTTTAACAGACATTACCTCGATTACCGGTAAAAATGGTAGCGGAAGTAACGGAAGTGCGGTAACAAAAATTGAATTTAATAGCACTGCAAGCGGTAGCAACGCTTCAACCCCGAACGTCAAAATCACCGCTGGCGGTAGCACATTTACCTTTGGCAAAGATAGCTTAGATTTAGGCAACAAAAAAATTACTCAGTTAGCCGATGGGGTTCAAGAAAAGGATGCTGTCAATCTTAAACAACTGAATGCAGCGAAATTGCACTTTTTATCGGTAAAGGATAATAGTACTAGCAGTAGCTCTAGTAGCAGAAACGACAACTACGACAACGATGGAGCAACGAAAGAAGGTGCAATAGCTATTGGTGTGGGTACGAAAGCCACAGCTCAAAATGCGGTTGTGATAGGTAAAGATGTAAGTATAGATGTAGCAAACTCATTTGTGTTGGGTTCCAATAATACAGTTACACAAACTAATAAGGATGTAAGAAGTGCGGTCGTTGTGATCGGTAGCGGAACAAAATTAGAAGAGTCCAAGAGTTCGATTGCCATCGGTGCGGTTTTTGCGAATGGTAAAGATGGAACTGAGATAAAAAAAGCAGCATGGACAACCTCTATCGGGAATAAAAACAAAATCCAAAACGGGACCGATATACTGGCGTTAGGGAACAATATTAATATAGGATTTGAGAATAATGGTTCTGACGAGCATGCTAATGACCATGTGGTTGCAATTGGTAATAAAGCTAATGCCCAAAATGCAAAAAACAGCGTACTTATTGGAGCAGAAACAAAAGCCACCTCAGGAGCAAAAAACGCAGTGATTATTGGTTATCAAGCCCAATCTAAAGCCGAGGGCGGTGTCGCCATTGGACAAAGTGCGGTGGTTGAAGCCACCGCTGGCGATTCCATTGCGTTGGGTAAAGGTTCTAAGGCGGAAGCGAAGAAACAAGCCTTTAAAACACAAGAAATTAATGTAGGAACAAAAGGCTTGATGTTTGACTGGGGCAGTGCAGGCACCTCAGAAAGTGATCAAGAGGACAAGAAAAAAGCCGTGGTCAGCGTGGGAAATACTGGTAGCGAGCGGATTATCACCAACGTTGCCGCTGGTAAAGTCGAAACAGGTTCAACCGATGCCATCAACGCTGGACAACTTCATGAGGTGATCACCGTCTTTGGTAAACTCGGCACAGATATTCTTGGTGCGGAAGTATATGATAAGGATAAGGGTCAGTACGGATTTAAGGCTTCAACGTTTGAAAAAGTAAACTATCATCGAGAACAGACTCAAGGACAGCCACAGGGACAACCACAACAACCAACTGCACCGAAAACATTTAAAGAGGCAATTGATGAAACCATTAAAGCTGTAAATGCTGGAATGAAATTCGGCGTTGAGGGAAATGGTAGCAATAATCCTATCACCAAACAACTTGGCGACACGTTAACATTCAAAGGCGACGGCAAGTATATCAAGGCGACTGTAGAAGGTGATGCTATTAAATACAGCGTAGAAGTGGCAACTAACATAGATGACAGTTCAACCCCATCTAGTTCAGGTGGAGCAGGAGCAGGAACAACAGGCTCCACGGATAAATTAGTAACAGCAAGTGCGGTGAAAAATTATGTCACGACAAAATTTGGTGCATTAAGTTCAACGTTGAATTTAGAAACCGATCAACCAACTGATGGCAGTAAAAATAAAGGTTCAATCAATTTAAAAACCGATACATTAAAAATTACTGGCGATAGTAATATCACGACTTCATTTGTGTCTAATGGTGAAAAAAAATTAAGTATAAAACTTAGTGAAAATTTAACTAACATTTCTTCCATAGGTAAAGGTAGTAATGGTACCAAAATCACATTTGATGATAGCAAAAAGGAAATCAAACTTGGATCTGTATCCGTAAGTGTAAATGATCAGCATAAAATCGTAATCGGTGAAGGTTCCAAATCAGAATCAAACCATACACTTGCAATAGGGAATAAAGCCATAATAGGTCAAAATGCAAAAGGCTCTATCTCTATAGCCAGTCTAACAAATGGTGAACAGGGGAATATACAAAACGCCGAATGGGCAATTTCTATCGGTAATAAAAACAACGTTTCAGGCGGAAATGATATTGTCGCCTTGGGGTCGAATATTACCATTTCAAAAGATAATAGTAAGAGTAACGATTCTGTCATCGCTATAGGAAATGGAGTAGAGTTAAAAAATGCACTACAATCCATCGGTGTGGGTAAACATACTAAAGTAACCAATTCAGAATGGTCAGTGGCTATCGGTAATAACACCAAAATTACGAACGGTAATGACATTGTGGCGTTGGGGTCGAATATTGAGGTAACGGGAAGTAATAATGATAGCGTACTCGTATTCGGTAACGGTGCCAAAGCTAGTGGTGCAGAAAATTCCGTGGTGATTGGTAGAGAAGCAGAGTCCAAAGCACAAAGTGCGGTGGTACTCGGTAAAGGTGCGAATGTTAAGCAAAACGCCACAGGTGCGGTCGCCATTGGTGAGGGTGCGACAGTTGAAGAAAATGCTGGCGATTCCATTGCGTTGGGTAAAAACTCTAAGGCGGAAGATAAGAAAAACGCATTTTCAACAGCTGAAATTACTGTAGGGACAAATAGCTTAAAATTTGAATGGAAAGGTGGTATTTCTAAAAATGGTCAATTTAATTCGGTTGTCAGTGTGGGTGATGTCGGTAGTGAACGTATTATCACCAACGTTGCAGCAGGTAAAATTGATGCCAGTTCTACTGATGCGATTAATGGCTCGCAATTAGATAGCGTTATCCGTGTATTTGGTAATTTAGGGACGGATATTTTAGGTGCGGAAGTGAATGATAAAAAAGAATTCACAAAAACCACTTTCACTAAACTGAAAGATGCAACTAAAAAAGATGATGAAGTCGAAGCACAAATGACATTCAAAGGTGCTATTGAAGAAAGTATCAAAACCATCAACAAGGGCTTGACATTCAAAGGCGATATGCCAAGTGCGGGAACAAATGGCACTCAAAACACACCGCACTATCTTGGTTCGACTATTCAGATTGTGCGTTTGGCAACGCCTGCGAACACTGGCACAACGACTACACAGCCAGCTAC
>NZ_JACHGQ010000020.1 GCF_014202395.1 Histophilus somni | reverse complement strand
TTTACCAAATGTTTTTTTACCTTCAGCATCACCTATATTTGTACCATCAACTTTTAAGAATCCTGATTGTAAAGCCGTTGTTGTAGTATAATTTTCTAACTTATCAGCCACAGCCTTAGAAGTAACTACTCTTTCGTCGTTTTCATCTACTGTTTCTGCCTTATTTAATTCTAATGTTATTTTAGCATTACCATCGTTAGCATCAGCTGTTGCTTTTACCGTGATGTCTTTCCCTTTAGTTCCATCTTGTTTTGTTTTACTTTCCGAACTATCAAACACCAACGTTCCGCCTAATTGCATGTTTGCTGTTCCATTAGTAGTATCATTACCTTTAAAGCTAATACCTTTATTAACAGCCGTGATTAAGTCATCAATCGCACCTTTAAATGTAGTTTGTTTTTTATTAGAATTGTCTGATCCTTTAATTTCTGTAAATTCTGGTTGAATAAATCCTGTTTTTCCAGTATCAACAGTAACTCCTAATTTACCTGCCAAGTCATCCAACTGTTTACCAGTTATTGCATCATTTGAATCCTGAGTAATTTTTCCATCTCCCAGTCCTGATATTTTAACTTTATCAGTTCCTGATTTTTCTAATGTTAATGTAGCACCATTTTCAGGACTTAACTCGATTTTCTTATTACCGTTATTGTTAATTTTAATACTTCCTGCATCAGTTCCTGCAGTGATGGTCGTCTCATTCTCTTTTAATTCAAGTTTTGACTTACCTGTACCTAATTCTAAACTTGTATTTTGATCATTAAGTATTAACTTAGCGTTTCCCTTGCTAATTTCAGACACGCCACTGAATTTATCGCCAGTTAACGTTACAGATTTACTGTTATCTCCTGATGTGAAAACGATAGATTTTCCACCATTATTTTTTAGCTCAATTTTTGTATCATTATTAGCAATTGAAGTGATTCCTGTTAAAGCATCTTTTAATTTTATGCCTATTTTTTTGCTAGCTTTATCAACTTCAGTTGTGATGTTTTTACTATCTCCATTAATATTTAATTCATTATGCTCTTTATCTAAGGTATAACCTTTTCCATCTGTTCCGTTACTATCCCCCTTAACCGTGAAATTAGCGGCGACTTTTTCTAATCTTTTGTCTAAATATTTTTTGTTGACAGCGTAGTTATCATAAGTATTTTTCTTAGGATCAGTTGACTTATCCTCAGGAATTTCTTCTGTAATTAATACATTTTTAAAAGTAGGGGATTCTTTTATGCCTATTAATAATTCTTTACTGTTTGATAAGTACTTTGTTTTAATATTATCAGGAAGATATTTTTCTCCTGCTGTAATAGTAGATGGTGTATCTACAGCTCCAGCTTTAATTATCAACTTATCTCCTAAATAATGTGTTCCTTTAGCATCATCTTCGCTTCCAAAAATAAAGCCTTTATTAATCGCTGTTGTATTTTGACCAATGGCATCTTTAAAGGTCATTTCTTTTTGTGCTGGTGTATTTGTACTTCCATGATATTGAACAACGGTAAATTCTGATTTCTTAAATCCGCTAGTTGTATCAACTTCCGCACCCAATACATTCACCGCTAATTTAGAAAACTCATCAGCGACAGCGTAAAGTTGGCTTCCGTTGATAGCGTCGGTTGAAGTTTCCGTTACCGCACCTGCGGCGACGTGTTTGATTTGTCTTTCCTTGCCGGTTTTACCTATGCTTAAAACGGATTTTTTATTGTTTTCTTTATCATCAGCACTCACTCCACCTTTGAAATTAAATTTAACATTAATAGTCTCTATTTTAGCTTCATGAAGTGCGGTTTCTTTTTTAGTCGCTTCTGACTCTTGCCCCAAAGCAATTGAATCACCAGCGTTGGCTTCAACCACCGCACTTTTGCCTATGGCGACACCGCCCTCGGCTTTAGATTTGGCTTTATAACCAATAATCACTGCGTTTGTTGCACCATTTTCAGCTTTTGTTTCTGCTCCGATAAGTACGCTGTTTTCTGCATTTTGGGCATTGGCTTTATTACCAATCGCAACTACGTGTGTATTAGCGAATTTGTCAGAACCATTGCCCTCAAATCCTATATTAATATTGTTCCCTAACGCCACAATATCCGTACCGTTTTTGATTTTATTTTTATTCCCGATAGACGCTGTCCAAGCGGCATTTTCTATTTTTGTTCCATCTTCTCCAACCTTAACAGCACCTATTGCTATAGAACTTTTAGATTCTATTAATTCTGTTCCACTACCTATTACAACAACCGCACCATTTGTATTCTTAAAGTTTTGTGTAACTGTATTATTAGACCCTAGTACAAACGAACTATGTACATCTACACTTACATTATTACCTATTACAACTGCATTTTCTGCTTTAGATTTTGCATTATGTCCTATTGCTACTGCATTTTGGGCAGCAGCTTTAGCTCCAACTCCTATTGCTATTGCACCATCTTTCGTTGCTCCGTCATTTGCATAATTTTCCTTTGAATCAGCCCCGCTTGGATGTTTAACTGAGACAAAATGCAATGTAGCTTCTTTTAATTGTGAGTAATTTACAGCATCATTATCAGATACTCCATTTGCTACATTTGATATTCTTACCTTATTAGCAGTCTTATCTAATGTTAAGTCAATTCCTCCTAATTTAATTATTGGAGAATTTTGTGAATTTACATCGAATACAATCTTATTATCATTATCTTTACCTATTGATGTAATACCTTTTAATGTACTATTAAGCTCTATTGTTACACTCTTATCAGCTTTACTAACTGATGTTGTAATATTTTTATGGTTACCTGTATCTTCTTTTCCTTTGATATTTAGCTCTGTGTTGCTTTTATCCAGTGTATATTTTGTATTATCTTCACTTGCTTTAAAATTATCACCTTTAACATCAAAGTTAGCTGCTACATTTGATAATCTTTTATCTAAATATTTTTTGTTTACAACATAATTTTCATATGTTTTCTTTTTATCAGTATTAGGTTCTGGTATATCATCTGTAACTTGTATATTTTTAAATGTTGGTGTATCACTGAATCCTATCTCAAATATTGCATCTGATTTTTTATCGTTTGTACTTAATTTAGTTTTTAAATTCTTACCTAAATATTGTGGTGTAGTAGCTTGCTTTCCACTTGATTGTTTTGGTATATCTCCTGCTTTAATTTCTACTTTTGATCCTAAGTAGAATTTTGCTGGAATATCATTTCTATTAGCACCTCCACTATTTGTAGAACTACTACTATCACTAAATACATATCCACTATTTACAGCTTTTATTAAATCATCTATTGCTTCTCTATGTGTTGACTCAACACCTTTTCTTGAATCACCTACATATTCTACAGCTTCGAAGTTCTTTTTATTTAATTTAGTATAATCAACAGTCTTATCTGTCTTTTTATTTTCTATTCCTAATATTCCTATAAGCTCATTTATTTGATTACCTGTTATAGCTTGATCTGATTTATCTTTAATTTCTCCGTCTGCTATGTGTCCAAATTTAATAACTTCTCCCATATTGGCAGTTTTTATGCCTTTTATTACTACAGTTTGTTCGTTATATCCTTTCGGTCCTGCTAAAACATTTTTGTTTTCAACTGGACCTAATTTTTCCAAAGGCTCTCCATTTTCTGTATTTACTCTATAAAATTTATTATCTTTTTCACTTTTTACTAACTTTTGTGTTTCCCCATTAACTGTTGTGTAATAAGTAACGACCCCTTCTTTTTTCACATAAGCTAAAGTTTTTAATTGTCCTACGGTAGCTACATCACTATCTAATGCCCCTGCTGCTACGTTGACTATTCGTCTAAATCCTACTTTTCCATTATTATTCCAACCACCGACAGAAACTATACCTGAGGCACTATCAGTTTTTGTTTCATAACTTGAACCTTGAGGGAAATATCCAGGCAAATCAATTGCATCAGAAGATCCGTCCAAAGTAGCTATGCTTTTATTATTATTGTCATAAAAATAGTTCGTTGTTGATTGATACCCTAATGCTACGGAATTTTTCATCGAAACTTCAGCTTTATTCCCTAAACCAACAGAGTTTTTAGCCATTACATTTGAACTTGTACCTATAGCAATAGCTGAAAAGCCTGTATCGCCAGAATTTGCTGATCTTGTTGTCAGTGTTTGATTTTCAACTTTTGCACCATTACCTATTACTATTGATTTTTCTGCATTTTCCTTCAAGCTCGCACTATTTCCTAAAACGATACTTTCACCTGATAAACTATGGGCTCCATAGCCTACGGCAATGGTATTATCTTTCGTTACACCAACTCCTGAACCAATCGCAACTACTCCAGCTCCCGCTACATTCACTCCTGTACCGATTGCGATAGAGTTTTCTTTATATACGTTTGTACCGATACCAAATGCGATAGTATTTGTTGCATATTTACCTACGTTATTTAATGCTCCTAAGACAACAGAGTTTGCTCCTCTTACTACAGAAGCACTACCTATTGTAATAGTGTTATTTCCGTTGTTTGATATGTGATATCCTAGAGATATTGCATGGTCTCCCTCTTGTTCAGTTGTATATATTTTTTCAGTTGTTTCTAATTTTTCATTTCTTTTATCATAGGAATAGCTTAGTTTTTTTTCTTTTTCAGCAATTACTTTATCTATCATAGTAGTAATTTTATTTTCTGTTCTATGTGCAGCAAATCCAGATTTAACTACAATACTATCATTCCCAAATTTTAATTCTTTTCCATTATCAGCACCGTAAGTAATATCAGCACTATTATTACCATTATCTATTATATTAGGAGCGGCAGTCTCTGTATGTCTCATAATGAATTCAGCAAACTGCTCATCTCCATCACCTGACAACTTAGCATTTGAAGCAACACTCGGTCCTATCGCAATTGATCCTTGCCCTACAGCTTTTGCATTTGAACCAAATGATAACGACCCCTGAGATGTAGATTCTGCCTTATTTCCTATCGCAAATGAATTAGGTGCAAATACCCTTGACTCATCTCCAATTGCTACCCCACCTTCTGCATTGGTATCAACGAATGCACGAACTCCAAGTGCTGTTGATTCATCTGCTAAGGCGAATGATAATGTACCTATCGAAAGGGATGCATTTCCATAAGCAACGGATCTTGATCCTATTGCTATTGCTCCAATACCTGCTGAGTATGTTGGAGAATATATTCTATTATCTATTCTTTGATTACCATCCTGATAAATTAAATACTTTTTTTTAAATTCCTCTTCAGTCATTATGTTTTTATAAGTATCACCTACATATGTAGTACTATGATCATATCCGTAAATTTGCTTTATTGTTTTTTCAGGTAATTTATCCTGATATTTCTTAGCTATATCATCATTTCCTATTGCGATAGAAGAATATCCCGCTGCCATTACGTCCGAACCTAATGCTGTTCCTTGTCCTGCAGCGTACACATTATTTCCTATTGCCGTCGCCTGAGATTGCCAACCAATTGCATTGTATCCTACTACTGTCATGCCTCCACCAGTAACAGAAGTATTGTTTTTTTGATCTGGTGCATTTCTTCCAGCAGCTTTGGGACCAATAATTACTGATTGATATATATTTGTATTTACCCCTTTGACAAATCTTTTATCAGAGTTTTGTCCATTTTTACTAATAGGGGCGAATATTACATTCTCCTTATCTTTCCAGTTAGGTGCTTCAGACCATTGATTTCTTCCGTCAGTTCCTACTCCTGATGCACCTGTATCATGATCTGTAACCAAATAGCCTAGTGTTGCATACGAAACCTGACAATGCATCGCCACCAACGCCAACGGCAGGACCTTAAACGCCCCTAACATACCGCCGAAAAACACACCGCACTTCGACTGACCCACACCGACCGACGACGCCTCAACACGGCTCGCCACTTGGCGGTTATTCGCTAATTCAGACACTACTTTCGTTTGACCGGTTGTTACATCGTATTTAGTTTTGAAGATTTTGTTCATAAATTCACTCTCTTTAATCTTTTAAAATGGTTTTTTCAATTGTTTATTTTGTTGATTTTTTTAACTTTTTTATGGTTTTTGATTAATTAAACTTTTTGCTTTTTAGATAGTTTGATGAATAAATCGGCGATGCCTTGCTGTTTAAGACAAAGCAAAAAAAGACGAATGATATTTTCGCCGAGGATTTGAAAAGGGAAAATGGGGATATTTTTAGAGGTTAATAATGTAAAAAATAGGTTGCAGGATTTGCAAGTTAGCCTAGACTGTAGACTGTAGACTGTAGACTGTAGACTGTAGACTGTAGACTGTAGACTGTAGACTGTAGACTGTAGACTGTAGACTGTAGA
>NZ_JACHGQ010000019.1 GCF_014202395.1 Histophilus somni | reverse complement strand
AAAATTTCTAAGGAAATAGTTGAAAAAGGATATAAGTATAAAGCTGATATTCCGTCAGGTAATAGCAATGATACCAGCATAAAACTAGGCTCAACTATATCTATTGTTAAATGGACAAACTCGCCGGCATCGGGGACTGGACAACCAGCAGTAACTGTTGGCACAGGAATAATTTCTCAAACACCAGCTGTTAATTACGATGGCTCTAATTTACAAACTAGATATACCTATGACAGTAGCAATGGCAACGCTAAAATCGAAATCGGCTTTAAAAATGCACCGACATTTAGCAAAGTAATGCTTGATGAAGAACAAACATATAATGGCGTAAATGGAAATAGCGGAAGTACAGATTGGAAAAAAGAACTCATCACTAAAGGCTACCTTGAACAAGCGTTAGATAAGTTTAAGTTTAAAGTATCTACTGGCGAGAGTGATGATAAGACTATTGAAATCGGTCGTGGCGATACATTGAAGTTTAATGCTGGCTTGAATATTAAATTGACTTTAGAGAAGAAAGATGGGGCAACGTCTACCAGTAGTGCAACAGCTCCAGCCGCTGCACCAGCACCAACTCCATCAGTGGCAAGCGGTTCGTCAAGCGATGTAAGTTCAAATGGCGGAGGTAGTGCAGTTCCGTCAAGTAGTACAAGTACAAACGGCGGTGGTTCAGGCAATATGGCTTCGTCAGGTGGTGCAAATGGCGGTGGTTCAGGCGGTGCAAGCATGGCTACGACGGGAACTGCTCCAAGCACGCCAACTAGCACAACAAGCGATACGAGTACGACATCGAACACAACGGCGGTGCTAACCATTAATACGACTGATGAATTAAGCAATATAAAATCAATTTCTTCACCGTCTAAAAACGGAAGTGGGGGCGGAAATGGTACTGATACAGACGTCACCAAACTTACCTTAGAAGCTGATAATGGGGCAACTTTCCAAGTGGGTAGCACTGGTGCGAAAGTGAATATCAATAAAGAGGGTATTGCACTGATGCCACAAGGGGCGAATAGCACAGGCGGATCAAGTGGAGCAGATCCATCTGACTCACCATCAATCACTATTAACGCAGGTTCAAAACCGGCAGATCAAAGTGGTCTAGAATCGTTTGAGAAAGATCAAGGTCCATCTATTGCGTTCTCCACAAAAAATACTGACGGTAAGAAAATCGGCTCAGGCAAAATCACCGGTCTTGCTGATATTAAAGAGGGTGAAAGTGACGGCACCAGTGCAACGAATAAAAACTATGTCGATGGCAAAGTATCCGACTTAAACAATAACCGTCCATTTGATTTTTATTTAGACAAGGAAAAAGTAGTTAAAGGTAAAGATGGAAATTTCCACAAAGCAGACAAACCTGCTGAAAAACTTACTGAGGAAGAGAAGAAACAAGTCGTGATTAAAGCCGAACCAAGCACCGCACCTATCGGGATTAGCAATGTGGCAAGCGGTTTGGGTATCACAACACCAACAGACGATGAAAAAACACAACTTAATAAACTTGCTGAGAAAGTGAGTGAAAAAGTGACGGCATTAGGCAAAAAAACAAAAGATTTTTCTGAAAAAGCAGAAAAATTTGCTGACTTAGAGTTAATGGTAGACAGTTTAAAACAAACAGTGGATACCATGCCTGATGGAGAAGCTAAAGAAAAAATGCGTGAGGATTTGAAAAAATACGAAACGGAGTTGTCAGCTGCCGAAGAGGTTAAAAAGAATGCCAAAGAAGCCGTAGAATCGGCACGCAACGAGTTAATTGAAGCAAATGGGGACTATAACGCTTTTTCCGAGGCGATAGCAAAAGTCGAAGAACTGGTTGAACCGGATAGCGAAGCTAATTTAACCAATGTCGCTACCGTTGGCGATTTGCAAGCTGTAGCAAGAGCAGGGCTGAATTTTGTCGGTAATGATGATGTAACCGTGCATAAAAATGTAGGTGAAACCCTGTCCATCACAGGCGAGGGAACATTTAACAGCGACCGCACTGCCACCGGCAATATCAAAGTGGAAATGGCACAAGACGGTAAAGGCTTAGAAGTGAAATTGTCTGATCAATTGAAAAATATGACTTCGTTTGAAACTCGTGAAGTGAACGGTAAGAAAGCCCGCTTGGACAGCAACGGTTTGAGTGTGGAAAATACAAGCACAAAAGAACGCTCTCATTTAAGCGAAAACCGTTTGGCGTTCTATGATGAAAAAGGATTGGGATTGAATTTAGATGGCAAAGATCGAGCCTTAAAAGTGGGTGAAAAAGCGATTATTAGCATCAACGGCAAAAATGAGGCTTTAGTTGAAGATCTCAATGCCTCTAGTTCAGGTCAGGCAATTGCGAATAAAAACTATGTGGACGCAAAAAATAATGAATTGCGTACACAGCTTCATAGTGTTAATCGTGAATCACGTTCAGGAATTGCCGGTGCAAATGCAGCAGCTGCGTTGCCAATGATTGCGATGCCGGGTAA
This sequence comes from Histophilus somni, assembly GCF_014202395.1. Taxonomy (GTDB): domain Bacteria; phylum Pseudomonadota; class Gammaproteobacteria; order Enterobacterales; family Pasteurellaceae; genus Histophilus; species Histophilus somni. Next base: position 6,577 of record NZ_JACHGQ010000019.1, on the reverse strand, counting down.
ATCAGCACTTGCTGTCTCTGCTGGGGCTTATAAGGGGCAAAGTGCGGTGGCTTTGGGCTACTCTCGTATGAGCGATAACGGTAAGATTATGTTGAAACTACATGGCAACAGCACCTCAACCGGCGATTTTGGTGGCGGTGTCGGTATTGGCTGGGCATGGTAAGTAACGCCCTTTGAGCTAAAAAAGCAGTGAATGATGATCTGCTCCTTAATCAGTTGGTTGTTTAGTCCAACTTTTGGGTGCAGATCGGAATCACTGCTTTTTTGATGCGGATTTACTATGATACTTTTTAATGGTGATGGAACTGTAATATCATCACCAGCCCAGTATTAGTCTTAGGTGAAAGCGGTTAGAATATATTAACTTCTGTCCTCGAAAAAGAAATATTCATTGAGGGTATAGAAGAAATTCACTGATGTATTAGGGGAGTTAGTAGGAATTTCGTTTTTTAGAGAGAGGAGAACATCAATATATGAAATATTCGTTTATTTCATAATGAATCGGCATATAATGTCAACCTTTCATGTTAAATAAAGGATTCGCATTATGGAATTTTCTGTTTATCTACAATTTTTTATTGGGTTAATTGCGTTGGTTAATCCAATTGGGGTTGTTCCTATCTTTTATATGATGACATCTGGTCAAAGTCGTGTTCAGCAAAGTCATACTGCTATGATTACTTGTTTTTCGATTGTCGTTATTTTATTGATCAGTTTTTATTTCGGTAATTTCATTTTAAGTTCGTTCAATATATCGATTAATTCATTCAGAATTGCCGGCGGTATTGTCGTTGTGATGATTGCTTTAACTATGATTAATGGAAAAATTGGTGATCACAAAATTAATAAAGAGGAACAAAAAGAGGATTTTAGCGAAAAAGATAATATTGCAGTCGTTCCGTTAGCTATGCCAATTTTAGCGGGTCCAGGATCAATTAGTGCTACTATTGTTCTAGGTTCTAGTCAGAGTTCATGGAGCGAATACTTATATTCGTCTATTACAATCGCACTTTTTGGTTTAACTTGTTATATTTTATTTCGTTATTCAGAGCCAGTTATAGAAAAATTAGGTAAGACAGGATCAAATGTAATAACAAGGATTATGGGGTTATTGCTAATGTCTTTAGGTGTAGAAATTATCACTACCGGCTTAAAAAATATAGGCGTTTTTTAGCTTCAAAGTCATATTATCCAGTAAAAAATACACCGCACTTTTTTATGCTAAACATTGTTTTTTTTCAGTATAATAAAAAACATTTTTTCACAACAATGATGGAACAATAATTATGATAAATACAAAATTTAATGTAAAAACCTTTCAGGGGATGATTCTTGCCTTGCAAGATTTTTGGGCAAGCAAAGGTTGTTCCGTAGTTCAGCCTTTTGATATGGAAGTAGGTGCGGGGACATCGCATCCAATGACTTGTTTACGTGCTTTGGGACCTGAGCCGATGGCATTTGCCTATGTACAACCCTCCCGACGTCCAACTGACGGTCGTTATGGTGAAAACCCGAACCGTTTACAGCATTATTATCAATTCCAAGTGGTGATCAAACCCTCTCCGGATAACATTCAAGAACTTTATTTAGACAGCTTAAAAATGCTCGGTTTCGATCCAACCCAAAATGACATTCGTTTTGTAGAAGATAACTGGGAAAATCCAACACTTGGTGCATGGGGTTTGGGCTGGGAAGTATGGCTGAACGGAATGGAAGTGACACAATTCACCTACTTCCAACAGGTCGGAGGCTTGGAATGTAAACCGGTAACTGGTGAAATAACCTATGGCTTAGAGCGTTTGGCGATGTATATTCAAGGTGTGGACAGTGTATATGATTTGGTATGGTCTGACGGTGAATTTGGCAAAACTACTTATGGCGATGTATTCCATCAAAACGAAGTAGAGCAGTCTACCTATAATTTCGAATATGCAGATGTAAATTTCTTGTTCCATTGTTTCGAACAGTACGAAAAAGAAGCTCAATACCTAATTGATTTGGAAAAACCTCTTCCTCTTCCTGCTTACGAGCGTATTTTGAAAGCGGCTCATAGTTTTAATCTACTTGATGCACGCAAAGCGATCTCCGTTACTGAACGTCAACGCTATATCTTACGCATTCGTGCCTTAACCAAAGGTGTGGCGGAAGCCTATTATGCCAGTCGTGAAGCATTAGGATTTCCGGGGTGTAAAAAATAATGACAAAACCGATTTTATATTTTGCCCACTGGTGCCCTGACACCGAACCGTTTGTCGCTGAACTAGAACGCTTGGGTGTGGAATTTGAAGAGTGCGACATCACAAAGTGTGGTGCAAATCTTAAACTTTTTTTACGTCTTCGTGACTACCACCCAGCCTTTAATCACGCCAAAGCCAAAGGCTATATAGGTATTCCGGCATTGTTGTTAGAAGGGGATAAAGTGGTGTTGGATTTGGCAGAATTAGAAGGGATTTTTGGTTAGCATACAGTGCATGATGGAGAAATGACAAAATGTATAGATTACTTTCAGGTGTATATCATCGGCGGTGGTATAAGGTGTGTTATTTTGCCTGTCATGCTCATTTAGGTATATTACTATTCAAATATTTAGCAAAATCATTATGGAGAAATGACAAAATGTATAGATTACTTTCAGGTGTATATCATCGGCGGTGGTATAAGGTGTGTTATTTTGCCCGTCATGCTCATTTAGGTATATTACCATTCAAATATTTAGCAAAATCATTAGATGATGTTTTGGCTGAGTATGCTAAACAACCGAAAGAGATACAACAATCAATTATGCAGCGTGTGAATTATTATAATAAACTAAATTGCTCTATCGCTCTTTCGGGCAGTTTAAATAAGGTAGGCTACTTTAAAAAACATGGTTCCTCACAATATTTTTTTGATTTAGCTAATTTATTGCGTTACTTTCCAAAAGGCACTAGCTTTGCTCATCAATTTGGAGATGTAACACATATTCCTGAACAGCCCACTTTAGTGAAAAGTAGACCTATTTTTGTAGGAGAAGAAAATGCCAATTCGGTAATTTTAAAGTTAGATAGTGTACGTCATTTTTATATTTATCCCGACCCTTTTAATTTCTCTCAAAAATTAGATAAATTAATATGGCGAGGGGGGGGGGACACCAACCGCATCGATTGGCGTTTTTGCAGAAATTTTATTCTCATCCATCATGTGATATTGCGTGTGTTCATCGTAAATCACAAGGCAAGCCGTGGCATGGTTCCTTTATGAGCATACAAAATCAGCTACGCTATAAATTTATTTTAAGCATAGAAGGAAATGATGTTGCCACGAATTTAAAATGGATTATGGCTTCTAAGTCATTATGTTTTATGACTACGCCAAAATATGAAACTTGGTTAATGGAAGGGCTATTACAACCGAATGTACACTATGTACATTTGCAAGATGATTATAGTGATTTGGATGAAAAATTGACATTTTATCGTAAAAATCCTGACGCAGCTGAAAAAATTATTATGAATGCTAATAAGTGGATGCAACCATTTTTCGATAAAAAACAGGAATTAATAACCTCACTTTTAGTATTAAAAAAATATTTTGAAAAATGTGAAAAAACTTACTAAGGTTGTATTACTGAACAATAAAGAACAGTAGCATTTAATGCAGAAGATACAGCTGTTTTATCGGAAGAAGGTGATTGAAAAATGTTTATATCAAATCAGATTATGGAAATTTTGTAAAATAAAAATCAAGGAGAAAAAATGAAATATGCCTTTATCGACTATGAAAACCTGAATTCATTAGATGGTTTAGCATTACAAGAGTATGATCGAATTTTTCTCTTTATTGGTGCATCTAATAATCAAACTGAAATCAGATTGACAGAAAAACTTAGCGATGAAGTTAATATAACACTGATTAAAATAAAATCTGTGGCTAAAAATAATGTCGATTTTCATATTGCGTATTACTTAGGAAAGTTAGATGCAATATCGGATAAAACTGTTGAATTTTATATTTTATCCAATGATCAGGGCTATGATGGTATTTGTAACTTTATTCAACATAAAAAACAGGGGCGGATTTGTCAAAGAAAAGGTGTGCGGTTAGAAAAACAATCCGCTACACAAATAAACAATTTTGGAGAAATTAATAATATTTTTCAGAAATATACGCAATATATGGAACAAACGGCAACTAGAAATTTTCCAGTAAGATTGGAAAGCTTAAAAAACAATATTCGTAGCCGTTGCGGTTTAAATAATATTGATATAAAAGAGGCTGAAAAATTGGTTGTTCTAGTAATTGATAAATTGCTTTCAGAAAAAGTAATAAAAATTGCTGATAACAAAGTAAGCTATCCTAAGCGATAGCAAAGAGTGAATTTTTATTATTTATGCCACTTTCTTTTAAGCAGAAAGTGGCTAAAAATTTAAATACTCGGATTGAATTTTTCTATCAAAATGTGAGCTGACATTCTGTATTACATGAAGATCTACATCATAATTAAACCAAGTTTATTATTTTGTCATGTCGTTAGGAAAATGATGATGAGCGTAAACTGGCAAAAGCAATATCCGCCGCTTGTAAAGTGCGGTCAATATCTGCGTCAGTGTGTGCTAATGACATGAAACCTGCTTCAAATGCAGATGGTGCAAGATAAACACCTTGTTCTAACATTTTGTGGAAAAATAGATTAAACTTTTCAACATCACATTGAATTGCTTGTTGGTAAGAGGTAACTTCATTTTGTGTGGTAAAGAAGATGCCAAACATTCCGCCTACATAATTGACTACAAGCGGGATATTATGTTGATTTGCTAAGTTTTTTAAACCTAATGCCAATTTTTTTGTGAGCATTGCTAAACGTTGTTCATTACCTTCTTTTCTCAATTCATTTAAGCATGCGATTCCGGCAGACATAGCAATTGGATTTCCTGATAATGTTCCTGCTTGATATACGGGACCTGTAGGTGCAATATATTGCATAATTTCTTTTTTGCCTCCAAAAGCACCAACGGGCATACCTCCTCCAATGACTTTTCCTAATGTTGTTAGATCAGGTGTCACTTCATAGTAAGATTGTGCACCGCCTAAGGCTACACGAAATCCTGTCATGACCTCATCAATAATAAATAGAGAACCATATTCATTGCAAAGTTGACGCAAGCCTTGTAAAAAATCCTGTTTCGGAAGGATGCAGTTCATGTTACCTGCAACAGGCTCAACGATAACGCAGGCGATTTGATCAGGATATTGTTCAAAAGCATTTTTGACAGATTGAAGATTATTATATTCGCAAGTGATGGTATGTTTAGCAAAGTCTTCCGGAACACCGGGAGAGCTTGGTTGTCCCAAAGTCAAAGATCCGGAGCCGGCTTTGACAAGCAAACTATCCGAGTGACCATGATAACAGCCTTCAAATTTTAAAATTTTATCTCTTTTAGTATAGCCTCTAGCCAAACGAATAGCTGACATAGTTGCCTCTGTTCCCGAATTGACCATTCTCACCATTTCAATTGATGGGACTAATTGACAAATTAGTTCCGCAAGTTCAATTTCAAGCGGTGTAGGTGTTCCAAAACTTAGCCCATTTTCTGCTATTTTTAGTACCGCACTTAAGATTGATGGGTGGTTATGACCTAAAATCATTGGTCCCCAAGAACCTACGTAGTCAAGATATTGTTTTCCTTCTATATCGAAAATATACGCACCGTTGGCTTTTTCTATGAACACTGGCGTTCCGCCCACACCTTTAAATGCTCTAACTGGAGAGTTTACTCCGCCTGGAATAACTTGTTGTGCACGAGAGAATAATGTCGCTGAAGTTGTCATGATAAATCCTTTAATATATTGTTAAAAACACACTTTGTATTCTACTGTAAATGAAGATAAATTTATAAAAATATTTATAATACGAGGTTTTTTAATGGGCTTTTTCGATGTTCTTTTACATTATTTATTATGCACCCAATTGCTCAACAAATTGAATTAGTTGGTAAACACATTATCGTAAGCATCATAAAGGTGCAATTCTTCCTTATTTCGTAACGAATTTTGTCATTCCGTTGGGTTAAGAGAATGAAAAAAGAACGCAGAGAATAAAATCATGAAATGTAATATCACTTCATAAATTTTATTAAAAAAACGTCAGTTTGGATAAAAAATTATCTAATAATAAAAAAAAGTAAAAAAATGCTAGACAAGTAATTGTGAAACTCTTAATATACGCCCCGCAACGACGCGATGAGCGCTCGTAGCTCAGTTGGATAGAGCGTTGGCCTCCGGAGCCAAAGGTCGCAGGTTCAAATCCTGTCGAGCGTGCCAGGCGACGTTATATCAAATGTGGTGGCTATAGCTCAGTTGGTAGAGCCCCGGATTGTGATTCCGGTTGTCGTGGGTTCAAGTCCCATTAGCCACCCCAATTAGTCGGCGAGTAGCGCAGCTTGGTAGCGCAACTGGTTTGGGACCAGTGGGTCGTAGGTTCAAATCCTATCTCGCCGACCATTTTTTTTGTTCTTTAACAAACTATCAGACAAACTGTGTGGGCACTTGTGAGACTGTATTAATAAGAGATTAAAAGAGTAAGATAAGTGCTTAAACT
>NZ_JACHGQ010000018.1 GCF_014202395.1 Histophilus somni | reverse complement strand
ACTGTAGACTGTAGACTGTAGACTGTAGACTGTAGACTGTAGACTGTAGACTGTCATTTTTTCCGTTCTATTTTATTTGTCAAGTAAAAAATTCTTGCCATCTTATCCTATTTTTGTCAGTAAAGAAACGTTTTTTTATGCTAGAATGCACCGCCCTTTTTTAGTATTTTTGTTGCTATGAGCAAAATTAACAGTAAGCCTTTTATTTTACATTCCGACTTTCAACCTTCTGGTGATCAGCCACAAGCTATTGCAAAATTAGCGGAGAATCTTAATGATGGGTTAGCACATCAAACATTGCTTGGCGTTACCGGATCAGGTAAAACCTTTACGATTGCCAATGTCATTGCGAAATTGAATCGTCCTGCTATGGTGTTGGCTCCTAATAAAACTTTGGCTGCTCAACTTTATGCGGAAATGAAGGCTTTTTTTCCGGAAAATGCGGTGGAATATTTTGTGTCTTATTATGATTATTATCAGCCGGAAGCTTATGTGCCGAGTAGTGATACGTTTATTGAAAAAGATGCTTCGATTAATGATCAAATTGAGCAAATGCGTTTGTCTGCGACTAAATCTTTTCTTGAGCGGCGAGACACGATTGTGGTCGCTTCTGTTTCTGCGATTTATGGTTTAGGCGATCCGGATAGCTATTTGAAAATGATGTTGCATTTGCAACATGGTGCGATTGTTGATCAACGCCAAATTTTGGCGAAATTGGCGGAATTACAATACACCCGCAATGATCAGGTTTTTCAACGAGGGACATTTAGAGTGCGGGGAGAAATTATTGATATTTTTCCGGCTGAATCTGATGATCGGGCAGTGCGTATTGAGTTATTTGATGATGAAATTGAGCGTTTGAGTTTATTTGATCCACTGACCGGAGCGAATTTTGGTGCGATACCTCGCTATACTATTTATCCTAAAACGCATTATGTTACACCTCGAGAACGTATTTTAGAGGCGATTGAAAAAATTAAGTTGGAACTTCAGGCACGTCGTGAATATTTGTTGGCAAATAATCGCCTTGTAGAGGAACAACGATTAACTCAGCGAACTCAATTTGATATTGAGATGATGAATGAGTTGGGATATTGTTCGGGGATTGAAAATTACTCACGTTATTTATCAGGGCGAGATGAGGGGGAGCCGCCACCAACGTTATTTGATTATATTCCAAGTGATGGTTTGTTAATTATTGATGAAAGCCATGTCACTGTTCCGCAAATAGGCGGTATGTATCGTGGCGACCGTTCACGCAAAGAAACGCTTGTGGAATACGGTTTTCGTTTGCCTTCGGCGTTGGATAATCGCCCATTACGTTTTGAAGAATTTGAGCGTTTAGCACCGCAGACTATCTACGTTTCGGCAACACCGGGGCCTTATGAATTGGAAAAATCGGGCGATGAAATTATTGATCAGGTTGTGAGACCTACCGGTTTACTCGATCCGGAAGTGGAGATACGTCCTGTAGCGATTCAAGTTGATGATTTGTTATCGGAAGCAAGGAAAAGAGCGGAGCAAAATGAGCGAGTTTTGGTCACCACGTTAACCAAACGTATGGCGGAAGATCTCACGGATTATTTAGAAGAACATGGTATTCGGGTTCGCTATTTACATTCAGATATTGATACCGTTGAACGTGTTGAAATCATTCGTGATTTGCGTTTAGGTGAATTTGATGTATTAGTTGGGATTAACTTACTGCGAGAGGGTTTGGATATTCCGGAAGTTTCCTTAGTTGCGATTTTAGATGCCGATAAAGAGGGGTTTCTTCGTTCTGAACGTTCTCTTATTCAGACTATCGGTCGTGCGGCACGAAATTTAAACGGAAAAGCGATTTTATACGCAGACAGCATAACGAAATCTATGCAAAAAGCGATTGATGAAACTCATCGTCGGCGAGAAAAACAAATGAAATACAATGCGGAAAAAGGCATTGTGCCACAGGCTTTAAATAAAAAAGTGGGCGAATTACTGGATATTGGGCAAGGTGCTATAACGAAAAGTAAAACAAAGGCTCGTGCTAAAACTGTGGCGGAATCATCCGCACTTTATCAAAAGATAAATTCGCCTAAGGACTATCAACAACAAGTGAAAAAACTTGAACAACAGATGTATAAATTTGCCCAAGATTTAGAATTTGAAAAAGCGGCTGCAATTAGAGATCAGTTACAAGAATTAAAGGAAAGGTTTAAAGTTGGGCTTTAAATGCCTTTTTTTGTTTTCTACGTTTTTGAAAAAATGTACTAATTTTTTGGCTACATTCTTCTTGCAACACACCCCCTGTAATTTCCAGCATATGGTTCATTTTGTAATCATTAAAAAAATGAAAGCGTGAGCCGACCGCACCTGTTTTGTAGTCATAAGCACCGAATACTAAACGCCCGATTCGGCTGTGTAAAATGGCACCGGCACACATCGTACAAGGCTCCAGCGTGACATAGAGGGTTGTGTCAAGTAAACGATAATTTTGTAATTTTTGTCCGGCTTGGCGTAATGCAATAATCTCTGCATGTGCGGTAGGATCGTTGTGAATAATGGATAGGTTCCATCCTTCTGCAAGAATATCGCCTTGTTTATCCACTAAAACCGCCCCGACAGGAATTTCTCCCAATGCCTCCGCCTTATCCGCTAGAGATAAGGCATAACGCATCATTTTTTCATCAAAATCAGACCGCACTGTTGAGGTTTTTCCTATTTTTTAAACTGAGAAGGGGTATTTAATCGCCTCATGGCATTGATAGCCAATCACTTTGAAGTCGTCCATTGTTACCCAAGTTTCTAAATCTTCCAAGGTTTTAATATCAGGATTAATTTCTAATCGAGGAAGCGGAAACGGCTCTCTTTTAAGCTGTACATCACGCATTAATTCAAACTGATCTTCGTAAATATGTGCATTGATAATTTTATGATAGGCTTGTCCCGCTTTTTTGCCGGTAATTTGTGCCATTAATGCTAAGAATGTGAATACTTGAATTTGATTGAAATTGAGTCCCAGCGGAACATCACATGAACGTTGATAACTGGTTAAATAAAGTGTATCGCCCAGTAAAGAAAATGTGTGAGTATGCATGCAGGGGCGTAAGCAACCCAGATCAATTTCACCGGGATTGAAAAAGGTTAAAATCTCTCCTCGATCATCAATCCCTTTGCTCAGGTTATTGACGATTTTACGTAGCTGATCGACAGTTTCTCCGTTCGGTTTCCGCCAACGACGACCTTGTACGCCATATACTCTTCCCATATCGTCTGTACCTTTACGTACCGGATTATTGAGCCATGCTTGATTTTCATTGGCATTTGCGTCCCATGTTTTAGTGCCTAATTTACGAAAATCAGCAGCATTGTCATAGCCTCGAATATAGCCTAAAAATTCAGCGATAGCCGCTTTCCAGTAACTTTTTCTAGTCGTAATTAAAGGAAATTGGTTGTTTGCAACATCATAGGTGAGATCGGCGTTAATAACCGTTAAGCAACGTTTTTCCGTGCGTTCGTTTTCGACCCAATGACCTTGATCAATAATACGTTGACATAAATTTAAATATTGACGCATAAAAATTTACCCTTTTTTAACCGCACTTTTATTTGCCTTTGAACGAGAATAAGACCAAATCATCACGGCAAGTCCGCCGAATATCATTGGTAAACAGAGTAATTGCCCTCGAGTGAGAAGGTCATCAATGGTATTTACGTTGTGATCAATTTCTCGTACATATTCCACTAGGAAACGGAAGATACCATAGCCGATTAGAAACAATCCTGCTACGGAACCGGTTGGGCGTGGTTTGCGAATATAGAGATTTAAGATGATTAATAAAATGAAACCTTCTAAAAAGGCTTCATAGAGTTGAGAGGGATGTCGAGGTGTGGTTGAAGCGTAAGGAATGATTGCCCAAGGTACATCTGTTACTCTTCCCCATAATTCGCTGTTAATAAAGTTACCAATTCTTCCCATGCCTAAACCGAAAGGAATTAAAGGAGCGACAAAATCTGCAGTCTGCCAAAAACAGCGACGTTGGCGACGAGATGTCCAAATCATTGCGAGAATGACGCCGATTAATCCACCGTGGAAAGACATTCCACCTTCCCAAATACGAAATAGATAGAGTGGATCAGCAAAAAACTTATCAACGTTGTAAAAGAACACATCACCGATTCTTCCACCTAAAATAACGCCAAAAAATCCGTTGTATAATAATTGTTCCAGTTGTTCTGATGTCCATACTCCATTTGATTTTTTCGCCCGAGCCGTTCCGAGCCAATAAGCAAAACCAAAACCGAGCAAATACATAACACCATACCAATGTAAACTGACGGGTCCTAAGCTAAACATGACAGGATCAATATAGGGCATTTGAAAAAATGTATTCATTAAATTTCCTTATTTAAAAAGCATATTAAGTGCAATCACACAAAGCATTATTGCGAAATAGCGTTTTAATGTAGGTACAGGCAGTTTGGATGTCGTAGTTGCACCTATTTTTGACGTAAAAAATGAGGTGATGGTAATGCCTAAAACAGCAGGTAAATAGACATAACCAAGCGAATATTCCGGCATTTCAGTAACGCCCCAACCACTACGCATAAAACTGAGTGCCCCCGATAGCCCTAATAGCATGCCGCAAACTGCGGAAGATCCAATAGCTTTCTTTATATCTACACCCCGAGAATTTAAAAACGGTACGATAAATCCGCCACCGCCAATGCCTGCAATGCTGGACACAATACCAATTAAAACGCCGCCAATAACTGACGATAAAGGAGTGAGTTTTTTAGTATTTTTGATTTGAATTTTAGTGGAAATAACCATTCTTATTGCCATATAAGCGACTAAAACTGCAAAGAGTTTACTGGATAAACTCTTATCTAATTGACTGACAATACCGGTAAAAACAAACGTTGATAACATCAGAGTTGGAATGAGAATTTTAACTGCATCCCAAACTACATTACCAAGTTTGTAATGACGCTGTGCTGAAGAAAAACTGGTGATGACAATTGTAGCGAAAGACGTACCAAGTGCGGTTGACATGAGCAGATGATCCGGCACACCAACCATCGGAAGTAAATACACAAGCGTAGGAACAATAATGAGTCCTCCGCCAATACCGAATAATCCAGCAAGAAACCCTGCAAAGGTTCCTACACCTAGACAAATGAGAAAAAAGGTTAACATTTTATCCCCCTCACTGATTTGAAGAATATTTATGATTTTTTTTGTGAATAAGTTTTTTCTTAACCGATGAAAACATTTTTTTTTCTTCCGGTACAGATAGTCGAGATTTTAAATTTGTATCAAATAAAAACAATGCAAACTCTTTCATTACCTTACGGTAAACATCTTTTTTAAATGTGACAACTTGCCTCACCGGATACCAAAAACTGACCCAACGCCAACCATCAAATTCCGGTGATTTTGTGTGCTGCATATTGATTCTTTTTTCATCAGAAACCAATTGCAATAAAAACCAACGTTGTTTTTGTCCGATACAAATTGGTCGGTTATCATGACGAAGTAAGCGTTTTGGTAATTTATAGCGTAGCCAGTGTTTTGAAACATATAAAATCTCGACATCTTTCGGTGTTAAACCGGCTTCTTCATATAATTCACGATACATCGCCTGCTCAGCAGTTTCATTGTCATTTATGCCACCTTGTGGAAACTGCCAAGAGTTTTGTCCATATCTTTTCGCCCAAAGCACCTGCCTTTCTGCATTGCAGATCACGATACCTACATTAGGGCGATATCCATCGAAATCGATCACTCTCCTTCACCTTAATTAATTGTTAATTTTTAATAACCTTGACATGAAGTAGGTGCTAACCAATATATTTTCTTTTTTGAGAATTGTTAAATTATTGAAATGAAAATATTGTTGTCCGCACAATGCCGAATAATTTGCAGATTGTTTCACAATCTGTCCCTTTATACAACCTAAATTAAGACTTGCCTTTTAATTAAAAAAGCGTAATATAGCCGTCTAGACGTTAAAACATCTAAAAAATATTAATAAAAATTTCTACCATTAAGGAAAATCTATGTCATCTTATTTATTTACCTCCGAATCTGTATCGGAAGGACATCCGGACAAAATTGCCGATCAAATTTCCGATGCAGTACTTGATGAGATTTTGAGACAAGATCCAAAAGCTCGAGTAGCTTGTGAAACCTATGTAAAAACAGGTATGGCTCTAGTCGGCGGTGAAATTACAACTTCTGCTTGGGTGGATATTGAGAACTTAACACGTCAAGTAATTTGCGATATTGGCTATAAACATTCGGACATAGGCTTTGACGGGCATTCATGTGCGGTATTAAATGCCATTGGTAAACAATCTTCTGATATTAATCAGGGAGTGGATCGTGAAAGTCCATTAGATCAAGGTGCCGGTGATCAAGGGATTATGTTTGGCTATGCAACGAATGAAACCGACGTTTTAATGCCTGCCGCTATTACTTATGCTCACCGCTTAATGGAACGTCAAGCACAAGTGCGTAAAAAAGGTATATTAGATTGGTTGCGTCCCGATGCCAAAAGTCAGGTTACGTTGAAATACGAAGATAATAGAATCGTCGGAATTGACGCAGTTGTCCTTTCCACTCAGCATTCTGATAATGTTGATCAAAAAACTGTTCACGAAGGGGTAATGGAAGAAATTATTAAACCGATTTTACCGGCAGAATGGTTATCAAAAGAGACGAAATATTTTATCAACCCAACCGGTCGTTTTGTTATTGGCGGTCCAATGGGAGATTGCGGTTTAACTGGACGTAAAATTATTGTAGATACTTACGGTGGAGCGGCAAGACACGGCGGTGGTGCATTTTCAGGTAAAGATCCGTCAAAAGTGGATCGTTCGGCAGCTTATGCCGCTCGTTATGTTGCCAAAAATATTGTTGCTGCGGGGCTGGCTGATCGGTGTGAAATTCAACTTTCTTATGCTATCGGTGTAGCGGAACCAACGTCGATTATGGTGGAAACTTTTGGTACAGGAAAAGTTGCCAATGAATTACTGGTTGCTCTGATTCGTGAATTTTTTGATTTACGTCCTTATGGCTTAATTAAAATGCTGGATTTAATCCAACCTATTTATCGTCAAACCGCCGCTTATGGACATTTTGGACGAGAACAATTCCCTTGGGAAAAAGTGGATCGTGCAGAAGAATTACGTGCTGCCGCAAGTTTAAAATAACGATTAATTTCTCATATGAGGCGAACTCAACAGTTCGCCTTTTGTTTATAAATCTTACCCAAAATTGACCGCACTTTATGCCTAAAACTGAACAAAATTTAGCTGAGTTTCGTCATATAAAAATGCAAATCCAAAGACGTTTAAGAGATTGCTTAATACTGGCTGAACAATATTTTCAATGTAATTTTGCGATGCCGACAGTCAGTTATGATGTGCGAGGAATGAAAGCAGGGGTCGCCTATTTACAACAAAACAGCATAAAATTAAACCGCACTTTATTGCTGGAAAATCCGCAACAATTTATTCAGCAAGTAGTTCCTCATGAGTTGGCACATTTAATTGTGTATCAACAATTCGGGCGTGTAAAACCTCACGGCTCAGAATGGCAACATGTGATGAACAAGATTTTTCAGCTTCCGGCGGATACGTGTCATCAGTTTGATGTAACGAATGTAAGAGGCAAAACGTTTACTTATCAATGTCAATGTCAAACCCATCAATTGTCCGCACGTCGTCATCACAACATTCAACAAAAAAGTGCGGTATATTTTTGCAAAAAATGTCAGGGTATTTTAGTGCGTATATAAAGCAGTGGAAAAATAATTTTACCGCTACATGTATTCATTCTGTACTTAATTATAGGCTTTTTTATTTACACAAGAGCAAACGTTTGCGTTATAATGCCTGCGTTTTTTGTCGGTTAAAATAAAGGAAATATTCAATGCAATTAAATCATCCTATTCGTCAAGCATTACTCAGCGTTTCAGATAAATCAGGAATTGTTGAATTTGCACAAGGTTTAGTTAAACGAGGTGTAAAACTATTATCAACAGGGGGGACGGCAAAATTACTCGCTGAAAACGGGGTTCCTGTTACGGAAGTATCTGATTATACAGGTTTTCCTGAAATGATGGAGGGACGTGTAAAAACCTTGCATCCTAAAATTCATGGGGGCATTTTAGGTCGCCGTGGTATAGATGATGAAGTTATGATGCAACATCAAATTGATGCTATTGATATGGTTGTAGTGAACTTATATCCTTTTGCGGCAACTGTAGCAAAACCTGATTGCACACTTGAAGATGCAGTAGAAAACATTGATATTGGCGGTCCGACAATGGTACGTTCTGCCGCAAAAAATCATCAACATGTGGCTATTGTAGTCAATAATGGCGATTTTAATGCAATTCTTGCTGAAATGGATCAAAATCGAAATAGTTTAACATTAGAGACAAGATTTGATTTAGCCATTAAAGCGTTTGAACATACCGCACAATATGACAGCATGATCGCCAATTATTTCGGACAAATGGTAAAACCTTATTTCAGAGCTGAAGAAGAAGCTGAAGCGAAGTGCGGTCAATTTCCACGAACTTTAAATCTTAATTTTATACGTAAACAATCTATGCGTTATGGTGAAAACGGTCATCAAAAAGCAGCATTCTATGTAGAACAAGACGTAAAAGAAGCAAGTGTCTCAACCGCTAAACAGTTACAAGGTAAAGCACTTTCTTATAATAATATTGCCGACACTGATGCCGCACTTGAATGTGTGAAATCTTTTTCCGAGCCGGCTTGTGTTATTGTTAAGCATGCTAACCCTTGCGGTGTAGCACTGGGCAAGGATATTCTCGAAGCCTATAATCGAGCTTACCAAACGGATCCAACCTCAGCTTTCGGTGGAATTATTGCATTTAATCGTGAGTTAGATGAAGACACGGCAAAAGCCATTATTGAGCGGCAATTCGTTGAAGTGATCATTGCACCGACCGTCAGTTCCGCCGCCCAAGAAATTGTGAAAAGTAAGAAAAATGTTCGCTTATTGATGTGTGGCAATTGGGAAAGTGCAATACAACGCTTGGATTTTAAACGTGTCAATGGCGGTTTGTTGGTACAAGAGGCTGATTTATCTATGGTGGATTTAGCAGATCTTGAAGTAGTCAGTAAACGTCAACCGACCAAACAAGAGTTGGAAGATCTTTTATTCTGTTGGAAAGTGGCAAAATTTGTGAAATCCAACGCTATTGTATACGCTAAAAATAATCAAACTGTAGGGATTGGTGCCGGACAAATGAGCCGTGTTTATTCAGCGAAAATTGCAGGGATCAAAGCAAAAGATGAAGGTTTGGAAGTAAAAGGCTGTGTAATGGCATCGGATGCTTTCTTTCCGTTCCGTGATGGCATTGATGCAGCCGCAAAAGTTGGTATTGAATGCGTAATCCATCCGGGCGGTTCAATGCGTGATCAAGAAGTTATCGATGCCGCCAATGAGCATAATATGGTAATGGTACTCACTAAAATGCGTCATTTTAGACATTAATAAATAAGGATTTTCATGAAAAATATCATTGTTTTGTTGAGTTATTCTGCTGTTTTATTAATTAGTGAAATACTTTATCGCTATTTTTTTGGAATAAATAGTTTATACAAAATTAGTGAGAGTTTTCTAATAATATTTATTTTAATTTCATTATTTTATTTCTCAAAATATAAGATAACTCGTTTTATTATTTTGTTATTTTTTTCTTGTAGTACGTTAGTTAATAATGTTCATTATGAGGTCTATCAAAGCTGGATTAATGGTACAAATTATTTATTAATGTTTAAAGAATATTGGGAAGTTACAAATGCCGGTATTCATATGTTGGATAAAATATCCGGAGGGATAATTTGGGGTGTTTTTGATATTCTTATTTTTTCTTCTATTTCAAGATTTAGAAAAAAAACATATTTAATTGCAGATATTTTATTCCTATTAAGTATGGCTTATATTTTTATTCGTAGTTTTTATTCTGATCAAGAACTGGGAATTACTTCCAATCCGGGCTACTCAAGAATTAAAGCAAATTATTTTTCTTTTGGATATTTTATAGGTAGAACTTTACCCTATGATTTATTTAATTTGAGCAACGTATCGGTTTATTACAAAGATAAGCCGAAGCCGAAACCTAAATTCTCATTCCAAATACCTAATATTATTTGGATTATGGGAGAAAGTGTAAGTGCAAATAATGTAAGTGCATTGGGGTATGAGAGAGAAACCACCCCATTCTTAACATCTTTATCAAAAAATTTTCCTACTGAAACATTATTAAAACCTGCATATTCAGCAGGCTCAAGGACTGCTATTTCTCTCCCATCATTGTTTAATGCCATTCCAAAACCAAATGGGTTAGAACAAATTGTTAGCGGAAGAACTAACTTATTCCGCTTAGCTAAAGAGCAGGGATATGAAACATATTTCTATTCTTCACAACCTGAAAATCAAATGATGATTATGAGTCTTATGGGTAAAACGTGGGTCGATGATTTGCGTTTTCCTAATAGCCTTGGGTATAAATCTTCTGAAGGAATGCATGATCATAACTTATTTCCATTACTGGAAAATATAGATTTAAGTGAGGTGGGGGGGGTAAGAAGCACTTCGTTGTTTTACACCAAAGAGGATCTCATACACCCTATGCTTATTATTTATCTGAGCAAGAAAAAGTTTTCAAAGAGAACACCCCTTTAGATAAATATGATAGTACTATATATAATACGGATAAATTAATTGAAAAAGTGTTTAATTATCTTAAAACATCTTTAAAACCTGAAGATTGGGTTTTAATTTATACTTCCGATCACGGACAGTTTGTTTCTAATGAAGTATATAATCAAGGAACATTAAATGAAGCTAATTATTTAGTGCCTATTTTTATTTATTCTGAAAATAAGTTTTTACAAGATATTTTTCATAACCATTTTTCATCTTGTAAAAAAATGTTTCATCAGCAACTGGCTACATTTTTAATTAACATCATGAGTTATGATATGGATATATCTGATTGTAGGGATGGTACAATTAATCATTCAATTCTAACGGGAGATTCAGGGTATTTAAATATTAAGGAAAATACGCCTCCCGCTTTCTTTATTCCTAAAAAACAGTTAAGGAAGGAAAAACAATGAATATTTTAATTATCGGAAATGGTGGACGTGAACATGCTTTGGTGTGGAAAGTCGCACAATCACCTTTAGCAAGCAAAATATTTGTTGCACCCGGCAATGCGGGGACAGCTATGGAAACAGACGGAAAATGTGCGGTGGAAAATGTAGCTATTTCCGCTACTGATATTGATGCACTGGTCAACTTTGCACAAGAAAATCAAATTGGCTTGACTATCGTGGGACCTGAAGCACCTTTAGTGCTTGGTGTGGTCGATGCTTTTCGAGCATCAGGGTTAAAAATCTTTGGTCCAACTCAAGCGGCGGCTCAATTAGAAGGCTCAAAGGCATTTACGAAAGATTTTCTTGCTCGCCATCATATTCCTACTGCTGAATACCGCAGTTTTACTGATGCAGAAAAAGCGATTGCTTATGTGCGTGAAAAAGATGCACCGATTGTTGTTAAAGCAGACGGTTTGGCTACAGGCAAAGGTGTGATTGTTGCAATGACGTTGGCTGAGGCGGAAAAAGCTATTCAAGATATGCTTTCCGGTAATGCTTTTGGCAAAGCTGGTAGCAAAGTAGTGATTGAGGAATTTTTAGAGGGTGAAGAAGCCAGTTTTATTGTTATGGTAGACGGTAAAAATGTAGAGCCGATGGCGACTTCACAAGATCATAAACGTGTTGGCGAAAATGATACTGGTCCGAATACAGGGGGAATGGGAGCGTATTCTCCGGCACCTGTAGTGACACCGGAAATTCATACGCGAATTATGCAACAGATCATTTATCCTACCGTGAATGGCATGGCGAAAGAAGGCAATATTTATACAGGTTTTTTATATGCCGGTTTAATGATTGATAAACACGGACAGCCTAAAGTAATTGAATTTAACTGTCGTTTTGGCGACCCTGAAACCCAACCGATTATGATGCGTATGCGGTCTGATTTGGTTGAGCTTTGTTTAAATGCCTGCGAGGGTAAATTGGATCAAGTGAAATCTGAATGGTCTGAGCAAGCGGCACTTGGTATTGTTTTAGCCGCAGAAGGCTATCCGAATAACTATCGCAAAGGCGATGAAATTCAAGGCTTGCCAATAAGTGCGGGTGAAAATCAAAAAGTTTTTTTAGCCGGAGTTGAGCAAAAAGGAGAGCGATTATTGACGAATGGAGGGCGTGTGCTTTGTGTAACAGCGATGGGTGAAAATGTTTTTGCCGCACAACAGCAAGCATTAAAATTGGCGAAACAAATCCAATGGAGCGGACGTTTTTATCGGCAAGATATTGGTTATCGTGCCGTAGCAAGAGAAAATCAATAAAAGTGCGGTCAATCTTATCGGTATTTATGAATGAAATTTTTTCATTACACCGATGAAAAATAGGAATTAATTTTTAATTAAATTTTTAAGTTAAAACAGGTAAACTGTTACCATTTCATAAGTGAGCAAAGAGGAAAACATAATGTTAAAAAGAAGTATGAATATTGCCGATTACGATCCGGTTTTATGGCAAGCCATTCAAGATGAAAATCTTCGTCAAGAAGAGCATATTGAGCTAATTGCCTCAGAAAACTATGCCAGCCCACGAGTAATGGAAGCACAAGGTTGTCAATTCACCAATAAATATGCAGAAGGCTATCCGGGTAAACGTTATTATGGCGGTTGTGAATATGCAGATATTGTTGAACAATTAGCGATTGATCGGGCAAAAGAGTTGTTCGGTGCAGATTATGCTAACGTTCAACCGCACTCCGGCTCACAAGCAAATGCGGCGGTTTATATGGCATTATTAAATCCGGGGGACACCATTTTAGGAATGAGCCTTGCTCATGGGGGACATTTAACTCACGGTGCCTCGGTCAGTTTCTCCGGTAAAATTTATAAAGCGGAGCAATACGGTATTACATCCGAAGGACTGATTGACTATGATGCGTTGCGTAAACAGGCTCATGAAGTGAAACCAAAAATGATCGTCGGCGGATTTTCTGCCTATTCTCAAATCGTTGACTGGGCAAAAATGCGTGAAATTGCCGATGAAGTAGGTGCATATTTATTTGTTGATATGGCACATGTTGCAGGGCTTATTGCCGCCGGTGTATATCCAAGCCCAATGCCACATGCTCATGTAGTTACCACCACAACACACAAAACCTTAGCGGGGCCTCGTGGAGGGTTAATTCTTGCCAACGGCAATGAAGAACTTTACAAAAAATTAAATAGTGCGGTATTTCCGGCAGGACAAGGCGGACCGTTAGTTCATGTTATTGCAGCGAAAGCCGTTTGTTTTAAAGAAGCTTTGGAACCTGAGTTCAAAACTTATCAAGCACAAGTAGTAAAAAATGCAAAAGCTATGGTAAAAGTTTTTAAACAACGTGGTTACAACGTTGTCTCTAACGGTACAGAAAACCATTTATTCTTAGTTGATTTAGTCAATCATGGCTTAACCGGTAAAGCGGCTGATGCGGCGTTAAGTCGTGCCAATATTACTGTTAATAAAAATGCGGTTCCTAATGATCCGCAAAAACCGTTCGTTACCTCAGGTATTCGTGTGGGAACACCTGCTGTAACTCGTCGAGGCTTCAACGAAGAAGATGTGGCGGAACTTGCCGGTTGGATGTGCGATATTTTAGACAGTATGAATAAAGATAACCATGAACAAGTCATTGCTGATACTAAAGAAAAAGTATTAGCAATTTGCAAACGTCTTCCTGTTTATCCATAATCATATTAATCTTAATTCAAAGCGATGGTTCAACCATCGCTTTTTATAATTCTCAACATTCATTTCATTTATTTTTCAATTTTGAGATCAAGATAACATTTTTTATTTCTTATTTTCACTATAATATCTACCACTAAATGATTAACTTTTAAAATTAACTTTTAACTATGAGGTGTTTTATGACTGACTTAAACAAAGTAATAAATGAATTAGGTGAATTAGGCATCTATGATGTAAAAGAGATTGTCCATAATCCGAGTTATGAACAACTTTTTGAAGAAGAAACCAAACCGGGTTTAGCGGGCTTCGAGAAAGGTGTTGTTACCACTTCAGGTGCGGTTGCGGTAGATACGGGAATTTTTACCGGTCGTTCGCCAAAAGATAAGTACATTGTTTTAGATGAAAAAACAAAAAATACAGTATGGTGGACGAGCGATGCGGCGAAAAACGACAATAAGCCGATGAACCAAGAAACTTGGCAAAGTTTGAAAGGGTTGGTCACCAAACAGCTTTCCGGCAAGCGTTTGTTTGTTATCGACGCTTTTTGCGGAGCAAACCCTGATACACGTTTAGCAGTGCGTATTGTTACTGAAGTCGCATGGCAGGCACATTTTGTAAAAAATATGTTTATTCGTCCGTCTGATGAAGAATTGCAAAATTTCAAACCGGACTTTACGGTTATGAACGGTTCTAAAGTAACTAACCCGAATTGGAAAGAGCAAGGATTAAATTCAGAGAACTTTGTGGCATTTAACATTACTGAGGGCGTTCAATTAATCGGCGGTACTTGGTACGGCGGTGAAATGAAAAAAGGGATGTTCTCAATGATGAACTACTTCTTACCATTAAAAGGTATCGCCTCAATGCACTGTTCTGCAAACGTAGGCAAAGATGGCGATGTGGCGATTTTCTTCGGCCTATCCGGTACAGGTAAAACAACGCTTTCAACCGATCCGAAACGTCAATTAATCGGTGATGATGAACATGGCTGGGATGATGACGGTGTCTTCAACTATGAAGGTGGTTGTTATGCAAAAACAATCAAACTTTCCGCAGAAAGCGAGCCTGATATTTATCGTGCAATCAGACGTGATGCGTTGTTAGAAAATGTTGTCGTTCGTGAGGATGGTTCCGTTGACTTTGATGACGGTTCAAAAACGGAGAATACTCGTGTATCTTATCCAATTTACCACATTGACAATATTGTTAAACCGGTATCAAAAGCAGGACATGCAACAAAAGTTATCTTCTTAACGGCAGATGCGTTCGGTGTCTTACCTCCGGTTTCAAAACTCACACCTGAACAAACTAAATACTACTTCTTATCCGGTTTCACTGCAAAATTAGCCGGTACAGAGCGTGGCATTACTGAGCCGACGCCAACATTCTCCGCCTGTTTCGGTGCGGCATTCTTAAGTTTGCACCCAACCCAATACGCAGAAGTGTTGGTAAAACGTATGAAAGATTCTGGTGCTGAAGCGTACTTAGTCAATACAGGTTGGAACGGTACAGGTAAACGCATCTCAATTAAAGATACTCGTGGTATTATCGACGCTATCTTAGACGGTTCAATTGAAAGTGCGGAAATGGGATCATTACCAATCTTCGATTTAGCCATTCCAAAAGCATTACCGGGTGTTGATCCTGCAATCTTAGATCCTCGTGATACTTATGCGGATAAAGCACAATGGCAAGCAAAAGCGGAAGACCTTGCAAGTCGTTTCGTGAAAAACTTTGAAAAATATGCTACAAATGAAGAAGGAAAAGCACTCATCGCAGCTGGTCCTAAAGCTTAATAATATATTTTCCATCATGAAAGGCGGAGAGTTCTCCGCCTTTTTTATGCACATTTAGACCGCACTTTCTGTTTGCTTAGAAGTATTTTTTGAAGGAATCGGTAGGAATAATTTTGTGATTAGTTGATAAAAGAGTAAAATTCCCCATGTTGCATAAACGAGGATTTTGTTATGTTAGACATCGTACTGTATGAACCGGAAATTCCCCAAAATACGGGAAATATTATTCGCCTATGTGCCAATACGGGTTTTCGTTTACATTTAATCGAACCCTTAGGATTTACTTGGGACGATAAAAAATTACGCCGTTCAGGTTTGGATTATCATGAATTTGCACAAATCAAAAAGCATAAAACTTTTAATGAATTTCTAAACACAGAACAACCTAACCGTCTTTTTGCACTCACAACAAAAGGTACACCTGCACATAGCCAAGTAAATTTTGAGTTGGGCGACTATCTTATGTTCGGCCCGGAAACTAGAGGTATCCCAATGTCAATTTTAGATAACTTACCGACAACACAAAAAATTCGTATTCCAATGATAGAAAATAGCCGTAGCATGAATTTATCCAATGCTGTTGCGGTTACTGTCTATGAAGCATGGCGACAATTAAATTATATCAACGCAATGAATTTATCCCCACTCCCTAAATAAACATAAAGGAAAAAATATGACTGCACTTGTAGATCTCCAAGAAGAAACCAGAAAAATTATTACTGATTTACTCAATGACGGTAGTGATCCTGATGCTTTATATATTATTGAACATCATATCGCACATGACGATTTTGATAAGTTAGAAAAAATCGCCGTTGATGCTTTCAAAGCAGGCTATGAAGTTTCTGAAGCGGAAGAATTTGAAGATGAACAAGGTAAATCTATTTTCTGCTTTGACATCATTAGTGAAGTTAATTTAAAAGCAGAAATCATTGATGCACAACAAAAAGACTTATTGCCATTAATCACAAAATTCGGCGGCATTTATGACGGATGGGGTACTTACTTCGAAGATCCGAATGCAACAGAAGATGAATATGGTAATGACGGAGAATTTTTTGACGAATATCCAAATGAAGATGAATGACAATAGCCAATATTTTGGCTAAAATGACCGCACTTTTACAGCATAAAGGAATAAAAATGAAAGTAGAAAAAAATGTTGTGGTAAGTATCGCTTACCAAGTACGCACTGAAGACGGCGTATTGGTTGATGAAGCACCGGCAAATCAACCTTTAGAATATTTACATGGACATCAGAACCTCGTGATCGGACTGGAGAATGCACTGGAAGGTAAATCTGTCGGTGATAAATTCGAAGTGCGTGTAAAACCGGAAGAAGGGTACGGAGAATATAATGAAAACATGGTGCAACGTGTACCCAAAGATATTTTTGTGGGCGTTGATGAGCTGGTAGTCGGTATGCGTTTTATCGCAGATACGGATCTTGGGCCATTACCTGTTGTTATCACTGAAGTAAATGAAAATGAGGTGGTAGTTGATGGTAACCATATGCTTGCCGGTCAAGAATTGCATTTTTCCGTAGAGGTCATTGCAACGCGTGAAGCAACACTGGAAGAAATGGCACATGGTCATATTCATACAGAGGGCGGTTGTTGTGCACATGATAATGATGAAGAGGGTCATCATTGCGGATGTGGCGGACATCATCATGAACACCATGAACATCACGGTTGTTGTGGAAATCATGGTTGCAAATCGTAAACAATCAACAACAAGTGTAAAATACAAATAAAATACACGAAATCATTCCCTTACTAATAAATTTGGGATAAAATCGCCCAAATTTATTACTTAACCATTTGATAGACGAAAACAATATGAGCCTACAGCCTACAGCCTACAGCCTACAGCCTACAGCCTACAGCCTACAGCCTACAGCCTACAGCCTACAGCCTACAGCCTACAGCCT
>NZ_JACHGQ010000017.1:3495-30445 GCF_014202395.1 Histophilus somni | reverse complement strand
GTAGGCTGTAGGCTGTAGGCTGTAGGCTGTAGGCTGTAGGCTGTAGGCTGTAGGCTGTCATTTTTCTATTCTATTTTTGTTTGTCAAGTAAAAATTCGAGCCATTTTATCCTAAATTTTTATAGAAAAAAACGATTTTGTGAACTTTATTTACAGTTATGTTTTATAGTTTTTATGATTTTTTCTTTCGCACTTTTTGGGTTTAGGCTGTCTAGCCATTCTATGGGCGATTTCCAACCACGCAACCATGTAAGTTGTCGCTTTGCTAATTGCCTTGTGGCACAAATACCTCTAAATATCATTTCGTCTTTACCATAATTACCCTGTAAATATTCCCACATTTGTCGATAACCGACACAACGAATAGAGGGTAGGTTAGGGTGTAGATCCGAGCGTTGATAAAGTTTTTCGACTTCCTGTTGAAAGCCTTGTTCGATCATTTTATGAAAACGTTGTTCAATGCGTTGGTGCAAAACAGCTCGTTCAGGTGCGATAGCAAAATGTATGATGTGATAAGGAATTTCTTCGCCTTTTTGTGCGGTTAATTCTGTTAAAGATTGTCCTGTTAAATAGAAGACCTCCAATGCACGATTAATTCGCTGGCTGTCGTTGGGATTTATACGTTGTGCTGATATTGGGTCGATTTTGGCTAATTCGTTGTGTAGTGTTGCCCAACCAAATTTTTCTGCTTTTTGTTCTATTTCCAACCGCACTTTTTCATCCGCTGAAGGAAGCGGCGAAAGTCCTTCCAATAAGGCTTTGTAATACAACATTGTACCGCCGACAAGAAGCGGAATTTTTCCTTGTTGTGTGATTTTTTGCATTTCTTGTAATGCGTCATGACGAAATTCTGCAGCAGAATAATTTTCACTTGGATCTTTAATATCAATTAGACGATGAGGTGTTATTGCCAACTCTTGTGCATTGGGCTTTGCTGTACCAATGTCCATGCCTTTATAAATTAAAGCTGAATCGACACTGATGACTTCAACAGGAAGTTCTTGATGTAATTGGATAGCGAGGTCGGTTTTGCCGGAAGCGGTTGGCCCCATTAAAAAGATAGCAGTTGATTTTTTATTCATTGCAATTTATCTAAATAGTGATCCCACTCTATTTTGACTAATAAAGATTGGAATTCTGGTTGATGTTGGGTTGAAAATTGTTGCTCAGTTTTTGTGAGTAAATTTACAGCTTCGGAGAAAGTACTGAGCGAGGGAAATTCCAAGTGTGAGCAAAGTGCGGTAAGAAAAATAGTGTATTTTTCATGAGGTTGATCCAATAAGTGTAAAATTATTTTTTGTATATTTTGTGTACGCAAGCAAATAGGTAAACGGTTTAGAGTTATTCTGTGTTGTGCAGAATTTTCTATAAAATCGAAACCGCTTTGTTGAAAAAATAGAGCTTGCTGTTGCCAAGATTGATATTGTTGTTTATTTAAACGCAATAAAATCGGAATAAGCAATGTTTGTTGTGCAATATTACTTTGTTGCAACTGTAAACGGATATTGAAATGCTGCAATGCCTGAATAGAAAGGAGGAAATATTGTTGGTTTTGTTGCAATAACAATGCCTTATTTTCAATTAATGCAAGAGCATGTAAAACATTTTTCTGTTCGCTGATATACGTTGCATTGTGTGTAAATTGATGGGGTAGAGTAGAAGAGGCGATAGTTTTTTCTTCATGTGTTGCGAGTAATTCTACATAGGCTTTTTGCACTGCTTTCTTTGGCGTTACTTCGCTGTAATTTGCTGTAAAGTGCGGTTTAAATTGAGACGATTTTTTATCATAATCTTTAGGTTGCTGGGCAAAAATATTTTTGCCGGCAGTCGCTCGATTACCTTTGTTATGCGTGGTCAAGTTCCAAATACCTTGAGGTTCGGCAACTTTGGTTGGATTGGATTGTTCACTCTGTATTGGAATATTGGTTTGTTCAGAGGTGAGTGCATTTGTCATGCCTTGATAAATAAAATCGTGAATTAGACGAGCTTGATGAAAGCGAACTTCATGCTTGGTTGGGTGTACGTTTACATCTACTTCATTCGGATTGAGATCAATAAACAATACAAATGCCGGATATTTTTCATTGCTCAGATATTCTGAATAAGCTTGACGAATAGCATGAGTAATCACTTTATCTTTCACCATTCTGCCATTAATATAACAATAATTGAGGTCATTTTGATGACGAGCAAACTGAGGTTGTATAACCCAACCGGAAAGATGCAGATCATTATGTTTCCAATCAATATGTAACGCATTTTGCATAAAATCATTGCCGCAAATAGTCGCAATACGTTTAATTTTTTGCTCATTTGTTACCGCACTTTTATAGCGGTGTATTAATTTATTGTTATGGGTCAACGTAAAAGCAACTTGAGGTTTTGCCAACGCTATACGGCGGATTACTTCATCAATATGTGCAAATTCAGTTTTGTCTGTACGTAAAAATTTGCGTCTGGCAGGCGTATTAAAAAACAAATTTGCTACTTCAACTGTTGTGCCAATCGGATGAGAAGCGGGTGTGATGCTGGTTTCCATATCTCGACCTTGTGCATAAACTTGCCATGCTTCATTTTGTTGTGCTGTACGAGAGGTTAAGGTTAAACGGGAAACTGAACTGATACTTGCAAGTGCTTCGCCACGAAAGCCTAAACTTAAAATCATTTCAAGATCATCAAGGCTGGCGATCTTGCTTGTTGCGTGGCGAGCAAGGGCTAAATGGAGTTCATCTTTTGCAATTCCTATGCCGTTGTCACGAATACGAATTAAATTTGCACCACCATTTTCAATCTCAATTTGAATGTGTGTCGCTCCTGCATCCAAGCTGTTTTCAATCAGTTCTTTGACGACAGAAGCCGGACGCTCTACCACTTCGCCCGCCGCTATTTGGTTAGCCAGTTGTGGAGGAAGAATTTTAATTGTCATACGTTTGCTTAGCCCTTATTCACGTAATTTAATTTTTTGCCCTGTTTGTACTTTGCCATCTTTTAGTTTGGGATTGAGTTTGAGCAAAGTTTTCACAGGAATGTTGTATTGACGTGAAATTGCATAGAGTGTTTGATTTTTTTTCACTATATGGAATGTTGCATTTTTATCTTTAGCTTTCTTTTTCTCTTTCGCTTTCTCTTTTGGTGTATTTTCATTGTTAGCAGGAATTTTTATTATTTCACCAAGCCAAAGTTGATTACGATTGAGTTTATTTAAACTGATAATATCTTTAATATTCACTTTATAGATTCTTGCTAATTTCGTTAATCCTTCGCCTGCTTTTACTTTATGACGAATACCGCTGTCTTTAACGGGTGTTTTATTTGTATTATCTACCGCACTGTTGGTATTTGGTTTAGTTTGGCGGGTATTCTTTGTGGTATTGAGATCTACTTTTAAATTGCGTTTGCGATATTCTACTAAACTATCATAAATAACTTTTGCCAATTTTTTACGGTAGGCAAGGGTATTTAATTTTTTTTCTTCTTCTGCATTGGAAAGAAAACCTGTTTCAACCAAAATAGACGGAATATCAGGGGAACGTAAAACGCCTAAACTGGCATGTTGCGGTGTGCTACGACTTAATTTTGCGATACGAGCAAAGTGACGTAAAACAACTGAACCAAGTTCATAACTAACACGCTGGCTATGTCCAAATTGCAGATCCAATACAGTTTTATCCAGATATTTTTCTTTATGTGAAGCTAAGACATCACCAGCACCGCCTAACAATTCGGAACGTTTTTCATGATCTTCCAGCCATTGTCCCATTTCGCTATTGGCTCGGCGATTGGATAAAACCCAAACTGATGCACCACGTAATAAACTTGATTCAGATGAATCGGCATGAATGGAGATGAGATAATTTGCCTTATGTTTACGTGCGATTTCCGAGCGTTTAGAGACTGAAATATAATAATCGCCTTCTCGTGTGAGTACGGCACGAAAGTGAGGATCTTTATCTAACAATTTCTTTAGTTCACGAGCAATGGAAAGGGTAACATTTTTTTCATAGATATTGAGACGACGTCCAATAGCACCGGGGTCTTTTCCCCCATGTCCGGGATCGATGGCAATTGTCCAAACGTGAGCAAAAGCATGATTAAAGGCGAAAATCGCTAAAATAATGAAAATCAAGCGTTGTAAGTAATTCATGGTTTAAACTAATTGTTGAATAATTAAATGACCTTGTTCTGATATAGAGTGTAATTCAATACTACGTGCATCATCAAAGTAATTGATATGAACGATTAAATCAGGCTCAGGTAATATGCCTTGCCCTTTTTCTGCCCATTCGATTAAGCAAATGGATCTTTCATTAAAGTAATCTCGAATGCCCATAAATTCCAATTCTTCAGGATCGCTAAGGCGGTAAAGATCGAAATGATAAATATCTTTTTCACCAAGATGATATTCTTCAACTAAGGTATAAGTAGGGCTTTTAACATTACCGGTATGCCCTATACCTTGGATCATTCCTCGACTTAACGTAGTTTTTCCTGCTCCTAAATCACCTTGTAAATAAAGGGTTATTCCTTTGTTACTTTTGATTTGAGCAATACTATGTATCAACTTTTTACCAAATTGACACATAGTATATTCATCAGGAATGTATGTTTGATAGTTCATAAGCCACGTTTTAAAAGTGAAAAACTTGCGAATTGTACCGCACTTTTACTGATTTTTGTTAGCTTTATGTGTGATAATCCGTAAGTTTTTTATCTGACGGTGCCGTAAAACTCTGTTCTTTAGGGGGCTTAATTTCCGCAAACTCAACTTCTCATGATTTTTTTGAAAAGATAAAAATCAACGCTATATTGTGATAGCATAATGCGTACTTAGTTATTTGATTGGAAGAATATGCAACAATTCATTCGTTTATTCGGGATTATTCTTGGTTTTTTGCCTATATACAGTTTAGCTCACCCACACGCTTTTATTGAAATGCAGACAAAACCCATTATTGACAAGCAAAAATTAGTTGGTTTTTCTATGCAATGGATTTTAGATGAATCAAGTTCATCTGCTGTTTTATATGATTTGGCTTTTTTGCAAGATGATCAAAAGGAATTACAAAAATTTATTGATGATATGATCCAAAATGTTGTTAATGAACATTATTTTAGTTATTTGTATGATAAGAAAGGAAATAAAATTAAGTATTCTGCAATTCCTCAAAACTATGGATTAAAATCTAACGGTGCACAAGTTTTATATTTTTTTGATTTTTTATTAGCTAAACCTCAGGAGTTATCCAATAACCGTTTTGAATTATCTACTTATGATTCAACCTACTATGTATCTATGTATTACGATAAAGACAAGGAGAAAAGTGCGGTAGATTTTTCGTCACTTCCGCAACATTGTCAAGGAAATGTTGTCGAACCTCAAGTTGATCAAAAATTACGAGAGTATGCTGCCTCTTTAGATCGTAACCAACGTGATGAAGACAGCTCGTTAGGCGTTATATTTGCACAAAAAGTAGTTATCCAATGTCAATAAAAAGAACCTATAAACTTATATTATTACTTGTATTTTTATCGTTAGGTGGTATTTATCTGTTCCCATATTTATTTTCACACGTTTTAATTTGGCAGAGAGAATTTAATCAATTACTTTCAAGTTACCTGCATCAAGTAAAACAAGCCCCTGTCTATGCAGGAATGGGATTAATTGTGGTGAGTTTTATTTATGGTGTTCTCCATGCGTTAGGTCCGGGGCATGGAAAGTTTATTATTGGTAGTTATTTAGCAACCCATCAATCCCAGCTAAAAACCAGTATGAAATTAACTTTTTTTGCTTCTTTAATGCAAGGTATTGTGGCGATTTCCCTGACATTAATTGTTGTGGCTATTTTACAGTTATCCTCGAGCTATTTTAAATTAAGTCAGCTTTGGTTAGAACGTGGAGCTTATCTCTTGATGATTATTTTGGGATTGCAATGGATTTGGCAAGGGAGCAAGTCTTTTTTGAAAAAAAATAGTCAGTCGCTAAAAATCAAGCAATTCACGCTCTCTTCAATACCTACCAATAAAATAGGTATGCAAAGTGCGGTACAAAATTTGCCAAGATTTCATGAGCATACGGATAATTGTTCTTGTGGGCATCAGCATTTACCTAATCAGCAACAGTTACAGCAAGCACAGAGTTTAAAATCACAATGTTTGGTTATTTTCACTATTGGAATGCGTCCTTGTTCTGGAGCAATATTTATCCTATTTTTGTCGTATATGTTGGATTTGTATGTTTGGGGAATGTTGGCTACTGTAGCGATGTCATTAGGTGTTGGATTAATGCTGTCAGGTTTTGCATTAATTGTGTTGTATGCACGGAAAAGTGCGGTTCAGTTAGGGCATTTTTATTTTTCAACACATAAGAAGTTTTGGCATATCCTAGTCAGGATACTTGCTGGTCTGATGATTATATTTTTTGCCTTGAGTTTAATGTATGGCACAACTTTACCGATACGTGGGGGTGCTTTGTTAATTGGGAGAAATTAATCTCCCAATTAATTTATTGTTTAAAGTGCGGTGGTAATGAGGAAATAAGTATAGACGATATAACTTGTTATCAATAAACCGCCTTCAACACGATTAATCGAGCCATTTTTTTGACGAGATCCATAGCCGAAAAGGAACAGTGAGAGCGTTAATCCTCCCATAACTAACATATCTCGAGTAAATATTTCATTGCTCACTTGAATTGGGGAAATTAAGCCAGCTATGCCAACGACAGCTAAGGTATTAAATAAATTAGAACCAATAATATTACCAACCGCAAGATCTACTTCACCTTTACGAGCCGCCATGATTGAGGCTGCTAACTCAGGTAATGAAGTGCCAATTGCTACAATAGTAAGACCGATCACTAAATCACTTACACCTAATTGAGAAGCAATTTGAACAGCTCCCCACACCAATAATTGTGAGCTTCCCATTAGTAAAATCAATCCCGTAATCATCCAGAATACTGCTAATTTTACTGATATGGTTTTTTTTTCTTCCAATTCTGTCGTTACATCTTCGGCAAAACTGTCTTGTACTGATCTTTTGCTTTGCCAAATACTCCAAGCCATGTATATAGCAAAAATAACAAGTAAAATAATTGCATCTAAATGAGAAATTTCAGCATCATAAATTAAGTAAG
This sequence comes from Histophilus somni, assembly GCF_014202395.1. Lineage (GTDB taxonomy): Bacteria > Pseudomonadota > Gammaproteobacteria > Enterobacterales > Pasteurellaceae > Histophilus > Histophilus somni. The sequence continues at coordinate 23,311 of NZ_JACHGQ010000017.1, read as the reverse complement.
CAGAAACTAAAGTGACGAAAGTTAAAATGGGTAATTCTTGTTTTAAAACCAGCGAATTAACTATAACAGGTTTGATTAAGGCGGTTAAACCTAAAATTAGGGCAATATTACCAATATTTGAACCATAAGCATTACCTAAAGCAAGCCCGGGATTTCCATTTAAAGCGGAAAGGGCAGAAACGATCATTTCAGGGGCAGATGTTCCAAAACCAACAATGATAATGCCGATCAATAATGCGGACATACCGAGGAAACGAGCCAGCGATGCAGCACCGTCAATAAAACGATCAGCACTCCAAACTAAAATAATTAAACCTGAAATAATAGCGAGTATAGGGAATAACATATTTGAACCTAAACGAGATATATAAATGAAGTGTGAAAGCAGGGAGTATAAAATAAATTTCGAGAAATTTGAATATAGAAAAGAAAAAATAAAAGCCCATACAAGGAGAAGATCTAAATGGGCTTAAAGTCTTTTGGTAAATTGAGTTTTTATAAAAGGAGACAAATAAAAACAACCCAAAAGAAAAAACTGGCTCCTCCTGCTGGACTTGAACCAGCGACATACGGATTAACAGTCCGCCGTTCTACCGACTGAACTAAGGAGGAAAAATACCATAAATATGGTCTCATAAGGAGAGGTGCGTATGATAATGATCTGGTGTATGCTTGTCAACAGGATTTTTTTATTATAGTAAAAATTTTTTCATGCAAATTACTATCCACATAACCTGTGGATAACTCTGTAAATTATTCAAGATTTATTTCGCTTAAACCTTGTAAAATCTAGGGTTTCCATATCCTCATATAAAATTGGTTGTAAAATAACATTTCATTATTTTTCAAATGGTTACATTAAGTCTAGAAGTTTTTTTTAAAATTTTTCTGTTTTTTTCTTTTTTCAATCTTGACAAATATAAGTCTGTGTAAAACCTTAAAATTTTTACTTGTTCGTGATTAATAAATGTTTTGCCAAAAGTGCGGTAGAAAATGGTTGGAAAATAATATGTTGTCTGATGGGATTTTTAACTTTATTGTCTTTTTTATAAGCTTGCTAGATTATTTAGCGAAGATCATAATTGAGTTATTGGCGTCGGGAGCGGTTCTGGATTTCCCAAAAAATAAGGCTCTTTTTCTAATACAATATCTAAAATCGCTTTTACTCTTGCAAATAATTCTCTCATTCGTACAGATAAGTAGTTGGCAGGTGATTTTGCCGCAAAGCAGATAGCATCGATATCATAGAATTTTGCGATAAATAAAGCTCGTTCGCAGTGAAATTGTTGGGTAATAATTGTCATGGGCTGTGCTTTAAAGACTTTATCTGCACGAATGACGGAATCTAACGTTCTAAAACCGGCAAAATCCATATACATAACATCTTCCGGAATATTCATTTTTCTTAGGTCTTTAAACATTGTTATGGGTTCATTGTATTGCATTGTTCTGTTATCACCACTCAATAATAAATAATCAATTTTCTCTTGTTTAAAAAGCTCAACAGTAGCAGTCAGGCGATTGTTGTAGTAGAGATTGGGATTATTTTTACTAAAGTATTTCGCTGTGCCTAATACAATACCATAAGGGCGGGAGGGAAGTTCTTCAATTTTTGTATAAATTCTGTCCTGAACATACCAAGCTATGCTGCGATCAATGATAATAAGGGAAAAAAATGTAAAAATGCTGAAAGCAAAGCTGTAATGTAGTAATCGCTTGACGAGTGTTATTATCCATTGTGGAAAAGAAAGTTGTGTGAAATTTAAGTTCATTTTATAGCTGCCTCGTTCGGAGGCTACAAAATAATGAAAAAAGCGGGTAATTTCAAGTAAATTTTATTGGCTGTCCAGATGTTTAGATGGCTAAAAATTCCTTGACAATGAAACAGAGTATGAGTAGTTTACATGGGTTACTTTTATAAAGTGCGGTGCTTTTTATTAAGATTTTTGAGAAATTTACATGGCTGTACAAACTTTAACGCTTTTTACCGATTATCCCTTGATGTTAGTACAAGGTGGGCAATTAAAAAATATTGAAGTTGCTTATCAGACTTATGGTACTTTAAATAAAGATAAGAGCAATGTCATTTTAATTTGTCATGCTTTGACCGGCGATGCTGAACCCTATTTTGCTGATAAATCGCAAAATGGTTGGTGGCAGAGTTTTATGGGGGAGGGATTGGCACTTGATACGAGTAAATATTTTTTTATTTGTTCTAATGTATTGGGCGGCTGTAAAGGGACAACAGGTCCTTCGTCCATTAATCCTGATACAAATAAACCTTACGGTAGTCAGTTTCCGCATATTATTGTACAAGATATGGTGAAAGTTCAGCGAGAACTGCTGAATACATTGGATATAGCAAAACTTTATGCTGTGATTGGTGGATCGTTCGGGGGAATGCAAGCGACACAATGGGCTATTGATTATCCTGATTGCGTTAGCAGAGTGGTTAATCTTTGTTCGTCACTTTATTTAAGTGCGGAGGCAATCGGGTTTAATCATGTGATGCGTCAAGCGATTATTAATGATCCTCATTTTAATAATGGAGATTATTATGACAGACTGCCTCCAAGTAAAGGGTTATCTATTGCGAGAATGTTGGGTATGCTGACCTATCGTACCGATTTTCAATTAGAAAAAGCGTTTGGACGAGCTAAAAAAGCGGAAAGTCTGTATTGGGGAGATTATTTCCAAGTTGAATCTTATTTAACTTATCAAGGGAAAAAATTTTTGGAACGTTTTGATGCCAATAGCTATGTGCATTTATTGCGGGCTTTAGATTTATATGATCCGTCTTGGAACTATAAGGACATTAAGGCTGCATTAAGTCGTATAAAAGCACGCTATACTTTGGTCGCAGTTACCACTGATCAGCTGTTTAAATTGACCGATCTACATAAAAGTAAAGCATTATTGGAGCAAAGTGGCGTTGATTTAAATTATTATGAATTTCCTTCAGATTATGGACATGATGCTTTTTTAGTAGATTATGATTTCTTTGAGAGTAAGATTATGACAGGTTTGGCTTGATGAGATAACGCTCCCAAAAGGAGCGTTGTTATCTTTCGGCAACAGATTATTTACCAATAATTTCTATTCCATTCATATAAGGGCGTAATACTTCCGGTACGGTAATAGAGCCATCTGCATTTTGATAATTTTCAAGAATGGCAACTAAAGTGCGACCAACAGCTAGTCCCGATCCATTTAAAGTATGTACTAAGCGTGTTTTTTTATCGCCTTTTGCACGACAACGGGCTTGCATACGACGTGCTTGGAAATCCCACATATTTGAGCAAGAAGAAATCTCACGATACGTATTTTGTGCCGGAATCCATACTTCCAAATCATATGTTTTAGTAGCTCCGAATCCCATGTCGCCTGTACACAATAAAACTTTACGATAAGGTAAATTTAAAAGTTGTAATACTTTTTCTGCCTGATTTGTCAATTCTTCCAGTGCTTCCATTGATTTTTCCGGTTCAACAATTTGTACTAATTCAACCTTATCAAATTGATGCATACGGATTAAACCTCGAGTATCACGACCGTAAGAACCTGCTTCAGAACGGAAACAAGGCGTATGTGCGGTCATTTTTATTGGTAAATCAGCCTCATCGATGATTTCATCTCGAACTAAGTTTGTTACAGGCACTTCGGCGGTAGGGATTAACGCATAAGTCTGTTCATTTTCTAGGGGTTTTATATGAAATAACTCCTCACCAAATTTTGGTAACTGCCCCGTTCCATAAAGTGTTGTATGATTGACTAAATAAGGTACATAAGCCTCTGTATAGCCATGTTGCTCAGTATGTAAATCTAGCATAAACTGTGCCAAGGCTCGATGCATTCTTGCAATTTGCCCTTTTATTACGGCAAAACGAGCACCACTTAATTTAACACCGGCAGCAAAATCTAGCCCACCTAATATTTCCCCTAAGGCAACATGATCTTTCACTTCGAAATCAAATTTTTTTGGTGTTCCCCAACGAAAAACTTCTTTATTATCAGAATCATCTTTTCCTAAAGGTACTTCATCAGCAGGAATATTGGGAATTGTTAATGCCAATTGCTCAATTTCCGTTAATACATTCGCTAATTCTTCTTTGACAGTATTTAATTCGGCTCCCATATGATCAACTTCTGCCAATAAAGTAGAAATATCTTCTCCTCTGGCTTTTGCCGCACCAATTGTTTTTGAGCGAGAGTTACGTTCGGCTTGTAAAGTTTCCGTTTTAATTTGTAAAGTCTTACGTTGTTCTTCTAATTGTGAAAATTTATTTACGTCGAGAATAAAGCCACGTCTTACTTTTAATTTTTCCGCAATTTCAGAAAGATTATTGCGTAATAAAGTTGGATCAATCATTTTGCTACCTTTATAGAATTCAAGATAAATTAATAAATGTTGACTATTCTAGTGAATTGTCCTTTAAGTGTAAATCAATAACATAATTTGCATCTTAACTTTTAGCGGATATAAGGATTGTATTTTTTCTCTTTTCCTATGGTTGTATAATTACCATGTCCTGCAATAATAATCATATCATCATCTAACTTCCATAACTTGTCACGAATAGATTGAATTAATTCAGCATGATTTCCTCTTGGAAAGTCTGTTCTTCCGATACTATTTTGGAACAAAACATCTCCGGTAAAAGCAATTTTTTTACTATATTCGATAAAACCGACATGACCGGGAGTATGCCCCGGAAGATGCAATACTTCAAAATTCATTTCCCCAATACGGACAATTTCATACTCCTGATTTAACCATCTATCAGGTTTAAATACCTCAGTCTCAAAAAGTAAGCCAAATTGCTCAGATTGTTGTGGTAAGCTATTAAATAAAAAATCATCTTTTTCATTAGAACCCCAAATTTCTACATTAAAATATTGTTTTAACTTCAGTGCGGCTCCGACATGATCAATATGTCCATGGGTCAGTAAGATCAATTCAAGATTTAAGCCTAATTCTTCAATGCGTTTAATTAATTTTGTCGCTTCACCACCGGGATCAATAATAGCCGCACTTTTGTTATTATCCCAAATGATTGAACAATTTTGCTGAAATGCCGTTACCGGCACAATTTCAATATTCATATCATTTCCTTATTTATTTAAATAATAAAACCGCACTTTGAATAAAGTGCGGTCAACTATATTACGTTTAGTATTTTAGCTACCTCGCCAAGTACGAACTGGCCCCGTATCCACATGAATAAAATTGCTGCGAGGATAGTAACCAACACCGCCATTTTTCAAATTTTCTGCTGTTTGACGAAGTTTCGCTAATGAAACCCCCTCAATGCGAAAATCAATTGCTTGTCCACGAGTATGATAGCTGTTACGTGCGACACCTCGACCACTACGTAGCATGGCGGAATTACTCGCCGGAGAACGATACCCGCAAATAATTTGAATTTCAGAATTTTGCAAACCTAAGTTGTTTTGAATATGAACAAATTTATGAAATAACTTGGGATCCATTTTATGAATTTGATTATTGCGTTTATCTCGCATTAAATGATCTATTTTTTTCAAATCAGAGCTGGAAAAACCTTTATTGGCAAAAAACTCACCACGAAATCTCTCTCCGGTATTGATGTTTCTAAAAGATAAAAATTTAGATTTAGAAGGCTTCGGTAATACGGCTAAAACACTTTGAGGTAACAAGGCTGCACCAAGAATAATCCCCCCTAAAGATAGCCATTTGCGACGATTTTGATTAATTTCATTCATATAATATTTCGTTATAAAGTGCTAAATGATTTGCTTTCGACAGCAAACATAACATTTAGTTCTTGCTGCTCACATTTTAATTTAGATACCATTTAATAATATTCCAGTTAATATAAGTTAAATGAGGTACTTGATCATACTCATAAATATCAGGTAATGTTTTCACGACATCGTTTTCAACCCAAGTAGTAACATAATATAAATATACAGGATTATCGGAGCGAATATTCTCCGAAGTATTTTTTTTACTATTAAGCACGTTTTGCTTACGTTCTTCTGTCCAACCGGCTTCTGTTAATAAAATTGTCGCCAGTTGATCTGACTTTTCTACACGAACACAACCTGAACTTAATGCTCTATTTTTTTTGCTAAATAATCCTCTATTGGGTGTATCGTGTAAATAAATTGCATCTGAACTGGGCATATTAAATTTATAGTTTCCTAATGCACTTCCTCCCGGAGCTTGGCGGATTCGATAGGGAAAATTAGTGCCTATAGTATTCCAATCTATTGAAGAAGGATCTATAACCTGCCCCTTGCTATCACTTATGGTATAACTATTACGAGCAACATAATCCGGATCAAGTTTAATCTTTGGCACGATATCTTCATTAATTAAACGAGGAGTAGGTATCCAAGGTGGATTAACAACAATATTACTTAGCTTACTATACATTACCGGTGTTTTACGTGCTTTTTTACCGACAATGACTTTAGAGTTTAAAACTAATTCTCCATCTCTATAATAATTTAATTGATAACTTGGAATATTAACAAAAATACCATTGTTAAAATCAGGAATAATCCTTAAACGCTGAGCATTAATTGCTAATTTGTATAATATTGACTTGTCATCTTGAGGTATTAATTTACTCAGGTGAGTTATAATTTTCTCATATTGCTCATTATGTTGAGCTAATTGTTCGATGAACATCAAATTTTCATTATGTTTTATTGATGATAGCCATCGTTGAATATCTTGTTTTGATGGTAATTGAGCTTTGTAGCTATTTGCTGAGTAAAACCACTGTTGTGCAAAATTTTTTGCATTTTTTGAATAATACATATAATCCAAAAATGCATCGGTCAGCAACATATCATAAACTAACCCTCCTATTTCAGATGCTTTATAAATATCATTCAATAATCTTGCCGCTCTTTCAGATACTCCGCTTGCAACTATTGCGGCATATTCACGTAAAAACATTTTTTCGGCTTGCTTATCTTCCCAAAGCAATGCATAGTCATTTTCAACATAAATACGACCAATTGTAGTTTTAAATTGTAAATCTATATTTCTGAGCAAAGAATGTAATTGTTCATATAATCTAGGCTGATATTTCCTGGATAGTTGTTGTTCCAATAAATCTAATTCAAACAATAATTGTGATTTACTTAAAGTAATGTTATTAATCTCATCTACAGAAGTAAACTTTTGTTGTGCATAAATATGAGTCGTAGTGCCTAATAATAAGATTAATAAGATAACTTTAATTTTTCGCATGTTAGTTCCTTAGATAACAAAAAAGACCGCACTTTTCAAAAGTGCGGATATTTTAAATCTTATTTTACTCAGCCATTTTTTTATTAAATTCAATTAAATCTACCGCAATCTTCAGAGCTTCTTTTAAATAAAAATCAGGATCCTCATAATCTTTCGGCAAAGCATCAAGATCTTTTAGTGGTTTTTTCCCTTCTCGTTTGAAACGAGCATTAAGATCTTTCAAGCGTTTTTCATCATCTTTATCATTTTCAGCTTTTCTTTGAGTAAAGTTCAACGATAAAAACTTACGTTCTTTTCTTTCATCACGAATCTTTAAATCTTCATCCAGTGCAATAAACTCAGGGTCTTTCGCAATACGTTCAAGATGTTTCTGATTCAATATATCTACCGGCAGGCGTGCATTACCGACTTCAGAATATGACGCTGATGGAATTTTATCCCAAGGTAACGCATTATCTTCTTTTTCTTCCCCATATTCTTCATCATCAATAGAGGAGGGAAAAATAATATCCGGAGCGACTCCTTTTAATTGAGTACTGCCACCGTTAATTCTATAAAACTTTTGAATAGTATATTGCAGTAAACCCAAAGGAGCCATACTATTTGAATCATATACAAAGTTCAGTGATCTACTTTGCTGAACCGTTCCTTTGCCAAAAGTATTTTGCCCAAGAATAATAGCTCGATTATAATCTTGCATCGCAGCTGAAAAAATCTCCGATGCGGATGCACTAAATCGGTCAATCATAACAAGCAAGGGACCGGAATAAACTTGCTCTGTATCAGGATCATCATATATACGAATACGTTGATGTGCGTCCCGAACTTGAACCACAGGACCGTCAGTAATAAATAAACCGGTTAACTCAATAGCTTCCGGTAAAGAGCCACCACCATTTCCACGTAAATCAATGATTAAAGCTTCCGCTTTTTTAGCTTCAACTTCAACAAGTAATTTACGTACATCCTCAGTTAAGCCATTATAAAACCCCGGAATTTTAATCACGGCGATCTTGTTACCAGCAACAGTTTCAACTGTTAGTTTAGCAGCCTGATCTTCTAAACGAACACGATCTCGCACTAACGTAATAATTTGAGATTTTCCACCTTTAGCTGGTTCTATTTCTAAACGAACTTTTGTTCCTTTCTTCCCCTTGATTTTATCAACAACATCATCAATACGCCAACCGACTACATCTTCAATTTCCCCTGTCGCTTGCCCGACTCCAATAATTTTATCACCGGCTTTAAGCTTTTTACTACGATCTGCCGGAGCACCGGGAACAAGCGATTTTATAGTGGTTTCACCATCTTCTGACTGTAAAGTTGCACCTATTCCCTCAAGAGACAAGTTCATGTTTTCATTGAAATTTTTAGCTGTGCGAGGTGCCAGATAACTGGTATGGGGATCAATCTCTCTTGCAAAAGCATTCAAATACAATTGTACAATATCATCAGACTTTACTTTACTTAGATGCTGAATAGCTAAATTATAACGTTTAACTAACCTCGTTTGAATTTCAGGCCATTTTTTACCTTTTAACTTTAAGTTAATCACATCATTTTTGACTCGATGTTCCCATAACTTATTTGCCTCAGTTTCATTTTTTGGCCAATCCGCTTTTTCCCGATCTATTTCAATTTGATCATTGCCATTTAAATCAGGCTCTTCATCCAATAAAGATAGAGCATAACGATAACGCTCATAGCGACGCTTCATCAATAACTCATACATATTAAAGGCAATATCTAGTTTTCCCTCATTTAACACATCATCAATTTTATCCGCATACGTTGCTCTCATATTATCAATATCAGATTGCAAAAAAGTATTACGATTAAAATCAAGTGCTTTCAAATAACGATCAAAAATCCGCTGAGAAAACTCATCATTGAGTTCTACTGCTTGATAATGTGAATGAACCAAACGAGCAGCAGTTCTTTTAGTTGCTAATTGATTTTCTTGCGTTATCTGTGGAATAACAAGATCCGTTAGTTTCAGTTTTGGTTCAACTGCGACGGCATAATTTAAACTTAAAACAAAGCCAAACAGCAAACAAAGCAAATAACGCAGTTGTTGAGGTAATTTCATAGATCACTTTCCTAAAATAATTAAACACGAAAATAATACCAGAGGAGACGAGGTACTAAATTAGCCATGTATTATAAAATTACGCAAATAAACGATCCGCACTTACAGTTAATATCAATCCATTCTCTAATTCAACACGGGCACCCTCTTTAACCACTTCTAATATCTCAGCCTTAGTAGTTTTATCTCCCGCTTTAACTCTCACCACATCTCCTTTTTGTAAATTTGCTAAATCAACGTTGACAAAAATTTGTTCAACTTGACGGGGTTTGGAGAATTTCTTTCCAGCTGATTTCTTATTTTCTGACTTATTCGCTGAACGATGTACAGAGCGTTTTTTATTTGCTTTTTCAACCGCACGTCTTTCAGCAACTTTCGCTTTAGCTTCTGCTAACTTAGCTGCGGCATGCTCAACGTGCTCTTGTTCTAAAATACCGGCAGGTTCACCATTTAAATCCACACGTACCGCACCGGCACGACAACCATGTAAATAACGCCAGTTAGAAGTATATTGACGCAAGGCTTGGCGTAATTGAGTTTTACTCACTTTTTCATCGTTTGCTAACGCTTCAGCCAAATCCTGAAATAAACCAATTTTCAATGGTTTCGCTTCACCTTCCAATGAAAAACATAATGGGAACTTTTCTGCTAAGTAAGCAATAATTTCTTTGTTATTTGTTAATTTTTGAATTTCAGTCATGTTATATATTCCTGTCTTAATGACTTTTTAGATAAAAAAACTCGCCACATTTTAGCTTAAAACAAAAAAAAATAAACAATTAATACTTAAATGAAACGAAACTTTCACTAAAAATGACCGCACTTTTCTCTTATGGCTATAATGAAAAATAGTATTTCCGATAAAAATTAGGTTAGAATAGCCTTTCTTTATTATTCATCAATAAGACAACATGCAGAAAAAAACTAATTTATCACAAGCTAAATACTGCCTTATAAGTTGCACTGATTGTAATGCGTTAGTTTCTGTTGGCTTATTACAAAAAAATCAATCAGCGAATTGTCCTCGTTGTCACAAAGTACTGCAAAACACCTCCAGTTGGAATTTGAAACGTTGTGCAATCATCGCATTGACTATTTTGATTTTAATGCCGTTTGCCTTAGGATACCCATTATTAACCATCAACCTGCTTGGTACGCCAGTAAATGCGTCTGTTTGGCAAGGTATATGGAAAATGGCAATTCAAGGCTATCCTTACACTGCATTTATGATTTTTCTATGTGCGGTATTTATGCCTATAAGCTTTGCTTTATTAGTTATTTTACTTCGTTTATCACAGCTATTAGACATCAGACCTCGTCACTTACTGTTAACGTTAAATTATCTAAAACCCTGGGTGATGTTTGATGTTTATTTAGTTGCTTTGGGCGTAACCATGTTCAAAGTACAAGAATATGCAAGCCTACATATTAATAGCTATTTAATTGCATTTATTTTTACCGCACTTTTGACCACATTATTATTTATAAAAATCAATCCTGCTGAATTGTGGCGGCATTTTTATCCCCAAAAAACTCCGCTACAACAAAAAAATCTTCCTATTATTGCGTGCAAGCATTGTGAACATACTTTCAATCATTGTCATACGGATAGAAAACGACGCCCCATTTGCCCACGTTGTCTATCACGCCTTGATTTTTCAGATGAAGTCTATTTACAGCGAACTTGGGCAACCTTATTGGCTGCGGTCGTAATGATTATTCCTGCTAATTTGCTTCCAATGTCGATAGTTTATGTGAACGGTATAGCAACAGAAGACACATTAATGTCCGGCGTTCTGACCTTTATCAATTTAGGAAGCTACTTTGTAGCATTTGTTGTATTTGTTGCCAGTATTTTTATTCCTTTCAGTAAGATTTTAATTATGTGTTATCTTTTGTTCTCCATTCATTTTAAATGGCAACATTCGATTCACCTGCAAATACGCTTGCTCCATTTTGTACATTTCGTAGGACGTTGGTCCATGCTTGACTTATTTGTACTTGCTCTGATGATGTCATTAGTAACAAGAGGGCAACTTATTGATTTTTCAGTAGGTCCTGCCGCATTTTATTTCGGAGCAACGGTATTTTTAACAATGATGTCGACTTCACAATTTGATAGTCGTTTACTTTGGAATATTTATGACAAACAAAAAATTAGATAATCAAATAGAAACAATGGAAGAATTGAAAGCCCAAATTAAACAAACCAAACGTATATCGCCTTTTTGGTTACTGCCCTTTATTGCATTATGTATCTGTACACTTTTGTTCTTTCAGATTATTAAAGAGCAAGGGGAAAGTATTAAGATAACTTTTGTGAATGGAGCCGGTTTAGTTGCCGGAAAAACACAAATTCGCTATCAAGGGTTACAAATTGGCGTAGTAAAAAAAGTAAATTTCACTGATGATCTCAAAAAAGTGGAAGTATTAGCAAATATTTATCCGGAGGCAAAAAGCATCCTCAAGGAAAATACAAAATTTTGGTTAGTGCAGCCTAGTGCTTCTTTGGCGGGAATCTCCGGAATTGATGCTTTAGTTTCTGGTAATTATATCACATTACAACCCGGCGGTGGTAAGCCGGAAAATACGTTTATTGCGGAAACCGAAGCTCCATTAACACAAGTTAATGATGGTGATTTGTTAATTCATTTACTGGCAGATGATTTGGGTTCTTTATCCAGCGGAGCCTCGGTTTACTTTAAAAAAATTCCTGTGGGACAAATTGCCGATTACCGGTTCACGAAAGATCAGAAAAAAGTTGAAGTTGATGTTATCATCAACAAAGCCTATTCTCACTTTGTCAAAAAAGACAGTCATTTTTGGAACATTACCGGAATCAACGCAAATTTAAGTTTATCAGGTATCAATATTCAAGCAGATAGCTTAAACGCAATAGTACAGGGGGCTGTTGCATTTGATTCTCCAAGAGAAAGTCCTAGAGCTGAAAATAATGCACACTATACGTTATATGAAAATATTCAAGCTGCTAAAAGAGGTACGGAAATCAACGTTATTGTTCCTAATGTAGCAGGATTAGATGCTGGACACACTAAAATCTATTCGCAAGATATACAAATTGGCGTGTTATCTGAATTAAGTGCGGTAGAAAATAGCGAAAAAATTTTACACGGGAAATTATTAGTTGATCCGAATATGAAATATTTGTTTAAAACAGGCTCAATTCTTGTTTTACGTGATCAAAAACTTTCGCTCGGCGATTTAACCGATGTGAAAAATTTTTTGCGAGGAAAATACATTGATGTTATTGCCGGTATGGGAGAAGCACAAACGACTTTTCATGTCATTAAAGAAAACGAGCTTTTACTCAAACAACCCAATACCCTAGTAATAAACCTCATTTCACCCGAAACCTACGGTATTACAGAAGGGCAACCACTTTACTATAATCACCAAAATATTGGCGAAATTGTCAACATTACCAGTACACTGGAACGCGTTATTTTCCAAGTAGCAATAGCAGAAAAATATCGTCAACTTATTCATAAAAATACATTATTTATTGCAGCGAGTAACTTTGATATTAGTTTGGGTATTGATGGCTTAAGAATGGAAGCTGCTAGTCCGAAAAAATGGTTGCAAGGGGGAATTAGGGTTATATCAAGCGGTAAAAAGGAAGGACAAGCACAACAAGAATATCCTTTGTATAAGGATTTAACCAGTGCAGAATTCGGTATTACCGATAATATTTTAGAGCCTAATATCACGTTAACTACAAAAAATCTACCAAGTATAAATAAAGGCTCGCTTGTACTTTATCGTCAATATGAAGTTGGTAAGATTTTAGATATTAGACCAACGGCTAATCATTTTGAAGTTGATGTTTTTATTTACCCCAAACATAAACATTTACTTACAACCAAAAGTCTTTTTTGGGTAGAAAGTGCGACACAAATTGATATAACGCCAAAGGGCATTAGTATTCAGGCAACCCCTATCGCCCGTTCTTTGAAAGGTGCGGTCAGTTTTGATAATTCAGGCTCAGGAAGCAATAAAACCCTTTATGCAAATGAAATGAAAGCCAAATCGGCAGAACAAGTTATTACGTTTATTGCTGATGATGCAACAAACTTGACTAAAGGTATGGCACTACGCTATATGGGGCTTCCTATAGGAGAAATAGAGCAAATTAATCTAACCGAAGATCATAAAATCGAGGCTACTGCATTAATTCATGCAAAATACATGAATATCATTGCGAAAGAAAACAGTAAATTTCGCCTTATTTCACCGCACATTTCAGCCGGTGGCATTGATAATATTGATAGTTTATTACAACCTTATATTGATGTAGAAATTGGACAAGGTGCAAAAAAAACAAACTTTAATTTGCTTTCGTCCGTACCTCCGGCAAACAAATACGGCAACGGCTTTCCAATTATTCTGGAAGCCACTGATGCCACAAACATCAGTATCGGATCTCCTGTGATGTATCGTGGTATAGAGGTAGGTACTATATCTAAACTGGAACTAAATCAATTAGGTGATCGAGTTTTAGTTCATTTATTAATTGCTAAGAAATACCAACACTTTGTTCGCCAAAATACAGAGTTTTGGATTTCTTCCGGGTACGGTGTGGAAATTGGCTTGAGCGGATTGTCCATTAATACGGGAACCATGCAGCAATTGCTTAAAGGCGGTATTTCTTTCTCTACACCATCAAGTAAAGTAATACAACCTCAAGCAAAGGCAAATCAACGTTTCTTATTGCAAGAAAAACGTCCAACGTCAGCAGAAAATTGGAATTTAGGTATCTTAAAGGAGTAAATAACAGAAATAATCTAACCTAAAAAGTTAGATTATTGATTTCTGCCTACAAGCTACCCATTCAGAATGTATTACAAACTACAATTTTTCAAAGGGTTTATGTAACATTTTTTGTATTCTCTTTATATTTGCTTTTAATTTATTTTGCCAACTCAGTTGATTGTATAAAAGACGATATGCGTTATTTTTCTTAATTGTGCGTTGCTTTGTATATTTTCTAGGGTTGTCGCAATCTATCTCTGATAAGTTTGAAATTTCTGGAGCGGGTTTTACTAAGTCAGTATTTAGACAATATAAATCGCAGGCATCTAACCAGTAATAAAACTTAAAAGCATCAATTTCAAACTTGATTGGCGTTTGGATGTTTAGAATATTTTCTGCTGCTTGTCTGTTAATGACATAGCCACAAGCATAGAATAAATTGTGAGCAGAAAAAATAGATATAGCACTATTAAGATCTTTTACTTTTTTCTTTTTATAAATGCTGTTAAATAAAACTAGAATAGATGGATTTTGCAAAGAGGATATAAAGTTTGTAATTTCGTTAATGACTTCAGGCGTAAAGTTATCAGAAAAGAGAATATCATCTTCAAAAATAAAAATGTATTCTTGATTGCTTTCTAACAATCGTTTTACCCCCCCCCTCCAGATGACTTTTTGCACAACAAATTTCTCCTGGGGTTAAAAATGTATTAGGGATAGTAAGCGTTGATAATTCTTCTTTTGATAAATCACGTGCCATAATTGCATCATAAAAATTAGGGGTAATCCCTAATTTTTTAGTTTCATTTTCAATATGATGACGACGGATATCATTATTTTTATCTGAGATAAATATATGGTGCATAGTGTCCTCTATAAATTAAACAGTTTTAGATTAAACAAAATTACTTACAAAAATCACGATAATAATTAATGGTACAGCAAATTTTACATAATTGAACCAAATCTGAGTCGATAAAGAATTTGGATTTGGGGAGAGTTCTTTTATCGCATCTTCTTTTAGTACAAAGCCTACAAAAATAGCACACCCAAGTGCGGTCAATAAAAATAAAATATTACCGCTGACGTAATCAAACGTATCGAAGATACTTTTACCAAAGAATGTGACGTCTTTTAACAAATTATCACTTAATATTGATGGAATATTACCGATTAAGAAAATTGTGCCTAACGTGATAAAAATTGCTTTTGCACGACGCATTCTAAGTTTTTCTTGTAGTGCGGTAATAATTACTTCATAAATGGTGATTGAGGTTGTTAGGGCTGCGATGAGCAGTAAGCTAAAGAAGACAACAGCAAAAATACGCCCTGCCCATAAGTGTGAGAAAACAATGGGTAAACTTTGGAAAACTAAGGTTGGTCCTGCATTCGGTTCAATCCCAAAAGTAAATAATGACGGGAAAATCATAAAGCCTGACAGGACAGCTATAATTGTATTTGTAAATCCGGTTATAACGGCGGTTTGGATGAGATTTTCTTCTTTGCTGAGGTAACTGGAAAGTGTGATAATTACACCAAATCCCAAACTTAGTGCAAAGAAAACTTGTCCAAGTACGAGGATAAACAATTGTGGCGTGATTTTAGAAAAATCAGGTTTGAGGTAATAAATAATTCCTTCCATTGCTCCCGGTAAAGTAACGTTACGAATAACCATACCGATAAGGCAAATAAACAATAAGGGCATCAAATATTTTACCGCTTGCTCAATGCCGCCAATAATTCCTTTAGCAAGAATAATATAGTTAATGACGACAAAAATCAGTGTATAAATTATGATTTGTAGCGGACTTTCAGTAATACTCTCTTGATAAAAATTTTGGGCATATTCTTTGTTAATTACCGATGAAATATCTAGGGAACCGGTAATGAGATTGATGATATAATTCATTACCCAACCACCAAGTACCATATAGTACGCCATAATACCAAATGCACCGAGTAATCCCATATAGCCAATAATTTTCCACGCTTTAGAAATATTTTTTCCTTCTAATTTATCACTGAATGCATCAATTGAATTAACACGTAAGCGACGACCGATGACATTTTCCACTAAAATCATTGGAATGCCGATAACTAACATGGCAATACAAAAGAGCAGTACATAAGCACCGCCGCCATTTTCACCTACTAAATAAGGAAATCGCCAAGTTGCACCAAATCCAACGGTTGCTCCGGCTACTGTCATGACATAGGTTAATCGACTGGACCAAGTTTGTCTTTTTGGGGTGTTTGTCATAATGTTATACCTTCGTTTCTATTTATAATTTATGTTAAATCTCTGTTTTTTCTTTAAATTCACATAAGTCTTCAATAATACAAGAGCCACATCTCGGTTTTCTTGCAATGCAAGTATAGCGACCATGTAAAATTAACCAGTGGTGTACATCCACTTTAAACTCTGATGGTACAACTTTCAATAATTTTTCTTCTACTTTTACGACATCTTTTCCGGGAGCAAATCCCGTACGATTAGACACTCGGAAAATATGTGTGTCAACGGCAATAGTAGGATGACCAAAAGCTGTATTAAGAACAACATTAGCCGTTTTTCTGCCTACGCCTGCCAGTGCTTCCAATGCTTCTCGATTTTCCGGAACTTGACCATTGTGCTTTTCAATTAAATCACGGCAAGTTTTAATAATATTTTCAGCTTTACTATTGTATAACCCAATCGTTTTTATATATTTTTTTAACTCATCCAAACCAAGATCTAAAATGGCTTGTGGGGTATTAGCTAAAGGAAAAAGTTTATCCGTTGCTTTATTTACTCCTTTATCTGTTGCTTGTGCAGAGAGAATGACTGCAATAAGTAATTCAAAAGGCGTATTAAAATGCAATTCAGTTGTGGGGTGCGGATTTTGATCACGCAGACGAGTTAATATTTCGATACGTTTTTGTTTATTCATTTTCTGTGATCTATCACGTTTTTTATTGCTAACATAATGCCTAGACCGATAAACGCTCCGGGCGGTAAGATTGCCAGTAAGAAACTATTGTCTAATTGAAATAGGTTCAGTTGTAAACATTTTGCCCAGTCGCCAAATAAATTTTCTATACCAAAAAATAATTTCCCCGTACCGAAAATTTCACGTAATGCACCTAAAATAAATAAACTGAAGGTCATGCCAAGTCCCATAGCAAACCCATCAAAAATGGAATGTAAAACGGTATTTTTTGAGGCAAACGCTTCCGCACGCCCAATCACAATGCAGTTGGTCACAATCAATGGAATAAAAATACCTAATGCTTGATAAAGGGTGTAAGTATAAGCATTCATGATAAGTTGCACTATCGTTACCGTAGTCGCAATAATCATCACATAAATGGGGATACGGATCTCTTGAGGGATTTGTTTGCGAAACAAAGAAACTACAGTATTGCTACAAATTAAAACGATAATAGTTGCAATGCCTAAACCTAAAGCATTTGTCGCTGAATTTGATACCGCAAGTAAAGGGCAGAGTCCTAATAGCTGAACTAGGGCAGGGTTGTTATGCCAAAATCCTTGTTTAAATAAATTTACCCATACACTTTCGGTTTTAACCTTGTTTACAGTCAAATGAGAGGGTTCAAATTCATCTAAAGTGCGGTGTGTTTCGGGTAGATTTTTTGTACTCATTCTTCATTCTCCACAGCAAGTTTATCAAGTTGTGTTAGAAGTATTATCCCAGAAGTTTTAACTTGATTTACAACAGCACGAGGTGTAATGGTAGCACCGGTAAATTGATCGAATTGACCGCCGTCTTTTTTGACTGCCCAATCGTTTAAATTGTTTGGCTGTAACATTTTATGGGCAAAATTCAGGACCCAATCGGAAATTCGTAATTCAATTTTATCGCCTAGACCGGGGGTTTCTTGATGTTCCGTAATTCGAACGCCCAGCACTTCGCCTTGTCGAGTAATTGCGACCAACATTTTTATATTGCCGGAGTAGCCGTCCGGTGCGATAGTTTCATAAGCGTAAGCACTAATTTGCTGATTTTTTTTTGCTGTACAAAGTTTATTAATACGATATTCTTTTGCCAAAGAAGATGAGAGCATTTTGCAATCGGCTAACAGATCATTGTCATAATAATTTGGAGGCATTACTTCAGCTAACAGCATTTTCTCTTGCTTAGCGATTGCAAAAGCAATTTTATCCTTCGTGAGCCAATATACCGCACCGGAAAGTGCGGTACAAATAAAGGCGACTGTTCCCAACAATATGCCATATTTTCTACTTATTTGTGCAACGCTCATTGTTTGATTCCTTTTTTGTTATGACCTATAACACGTGGACGAGTGTAATGATCAATTAGTGGCACGCAAATATTCGCCAGTAAAATAGCAAAAGCAACGCCATCAGGATAATTTCCCCAAAAACGAATTAAGCAGATTAATAATCCGACTAAAGCACCGAAAATGAGTTTTCCTCTCGGTGTAATGGAGGCGGTAACAGGATCTGTGGCAATAAAGAATGCACCGAACATTGTAGCACCGCTGACTAAATGCCAAATGGGATTTGGTGTGACTGGGGAAAATAACCAGTTCAACAATGCAAAACTAAAAATTGTTGCTAAAAGTGCGGTTGGAATTTGCCAATGAATAATTTTTTTCCAAATTAGGAAGATACCCCCTAGAAAAAAGAGTAAATTTATTTGTGTCCAGCCCATTCCTTCAACAATATCCCTTTTGCCCAATGGTAGAACCGAACTGAAAATAGGTGATGAGCTGACTTCGTGTAATGAAGATAAATTGTTCCGCAACGCTGTTTTAACTGTGTCTAATGGCGTTGCTTGGCTCATACCGTCAATAGCCAATATTAATTGGCTTAAATTAAAACCATCAGTGGTAACACCTTGGAAAATGAGTTTATACGCATCGGCAAAATGAGGTGGCTCGTTAAGCAGTTGAATTGGAGGTAACCAAGTTGTCATTTGTAGGGGAAATGAAATAAGCAAAATGACATAGCCAACCATTGCTGGATTAAATAAATTTTGTCCTAATCCGCCGTAAACGTGTTTACCTAAAATTACAGCACAACATGTACCGATAATAATAACCCAATAGGGGGCATAAGGCGGAATGGCAACTGCGAGAATAAGTGCGGTCAAAACAACGCTAAAATCACCAATATAAAAAAATTTTGGTTTTTTACGCAATAAGGTTACAACAAACTCGAGGGATAACGCCGTACTTATTGCCAACAGTGATTGGATCAAAACGCCAAATCCGAAGTAATATACTTGCCCTGCGATTGCCGGTAACATTGCCACAATCACCCATAACATTATGCGGGCTGTCAATTTCCCCGAATGAGTATGTGGGGAGCTAATCATTTTAAACATGTAAAATCTCTTTGTTTCATTTATTGGTAACTTCAATTTGTTTTTTTGCTAATTGCTTTGCTTTAGCACGAGCAATAGCAGCGGCAACAGCGGCTTTTTTCGGATCTATGTCAGATTGTACCGCACTTTTTTCTGTATTTTGTATTGTAGTATCAGGCTCCGAAATACTATTTGCAGTAATTTGTGAAGCCTGTTTTTTTGCTTTAGCACGAGCAATAGCAGCGGCAACAGCGGCTTTTTTCGGATCTACGCCAGATTGCACCGCACTTTTTTCTGTATTTTGTATTGTAGTATCAGGCTCCGAAATACTATTTGCAGTAATTTGTGAAGCCTGTTTTTTTGCTTTAGCACGAGCAA
>NZ_JACHGQ010000017.1:0-3398 GCF_014202395.1 Histophilus somni | reverse complement strand
CAATAGCAGCAGCAACAGCGGCTTTTTTCGGATCTACGCCAGATTGTACCGCACTTTTTTCTGTATTTTTCTCCGAATTTTGTACAACAGTTTCAATTTCTTGAATGCTGTTTGAATTGGTTTGCTGACGAGCCAAACGACGTGCTTTACGTTGCTCTATGATGTCGCTGTTATCAGGCAATATTTCGCCTTTAATATTTATAAACGTTTTCTGTTCTTGGTTGTGTTCACGTGTTTCGATTGATTTCTTCGCTTTTAAGCGTTCAAGTGCGGCTTGAACTGGATCAATTCCTTTTTGTTGTGCCATTTCTGCACGGCGGTTTTCTGCCGCTTTATTAACCCTTGCTCTGCGTTCTTGTTCTTCTTTTTCTAAGCGAGCTTGACGAGCCTCAAAACGAATTTTGGCTTCTTCTGATTTTTGTGCCTTTTCTTTAATTTCCCAAATTTTTGCTTTTTCTTGGCGGAAATATTGAATGAGAGGAATATGACTCGGACAAACATAGGCACATAAACCACATTCAATACACTCTTTTAGGGCGTATTCTTCGGACTTTTTATGATCCTCCGCTCTGGCAAACCAATACAGTTGTTGAGGCATTAAATGTACAGGGCAGGCATCGGAGCAAGCAGAGCAACGAATACAAGATTGTTCCGTTGCCGGCGGTTCATATTCAAAATGATCCGGTGCCAGCAAGCAGTTAGTCGCTTTAGTTACAGGGGCATATAAATTCGGTAAGATGAATCCCATCATAGGCCCACCCATAAAAACAGGGAAACGTGAATCATATTGATAGGCGACTTGTGTTAGTACATGGGAGATTGGCGTTCCCAAAGGAACCCAAAAATTCCCTTTTTGTGCAATTTTATCTCCGGTTAAGGTAACTACTCGTTCAATTAAAGGTTCATCATTAATAATGGCACGTTTTATGGCAAAAGCTGTTCCCACATTGTGCATTAAAATACCCATACTGGAAGAGCGTTGTCCGCTTGCTACCTCAAATCCTGTTAGAATTTGGATAAGTTGCTTTGCTGCACCGGAAGGATATTTAGTTGGAATGACACGAATATCAATATCGTTAGCACCATGCAAACTTTGTCGCAATGCTGCGATAGCTTCCGGTTTATTATCTTCAATTGCAATCACCGCTTTTTCAGGGCGTAAGATATAGCGAAGAATACGTATACCCTCAATAATCTCTTCGCTGTAGTCACGCATTAGGCGATCATCACAAGTGATATAAGGCTCACATTCTGCACCATTGATAATTAGTAATTTAACCTTATTGTTTGCTGACTGGATTTTTGCAGCAGTCGGAAAAACCGCACCGCCTAATCCTGCGATACCTGCTTGGTAAATTTTATCAATGAGTTGTTCTCGGCTAAGTGTTAAAAAGTCCTCTATCGAGTGGCGTTTTCGCCATTGTTCCAATCCATCGGCTTCAATTTCAATACTTAATTCGCATAGACCTGAAGGATGAGCGGCAACATAAGGGGCAATATTTTTGATAATACCTGATGTAGGGGCATGAACAGGCAATGTTTTCAAACCTGAGCCGGTTGTCAACGCTTGACCTTTTAAGACTCTATCTCCTACCTTAACCAAAATATTACCCGCACTTCCGGCATGTTGTTTGACCGGAACATAAAAAGTGTTAGCTAAAGGCAAGTTTTTTATCGGGGTTTGGTTCGACTGAGATTTCATCTCCGGCGGAAGAATACCTCCATAAAAGTCCCAAAGTTTACCTGAATTGTAATTGGTTAATATATCTATACGCTGTGTCATTCCCTATTCTCCTACAACGATTTTCTTTTGTGCTGAAGTAGTATCAACGATGGGAATAACTAACTTAGGATCGAATGTCCAATCCCAGTTATCAATATGTTGTTTGACGTTGATCATTGAAATACAATCTGTTGGGCAAGGTGCAACACAAAGTTCACAACCGGTACAAAGATCGGCAATAATGGTGTGCATCGCTTTATTTGTACCAATGATGGCATCAACAGGGCAGGCTTGAATACATTTTGTACAACCAATACACATATCTTCGTCAATGAATGCCACTTTGGGTAGGGGATCTTTTTCAAAATTACCCGCTGGTGCTTCTATGCCTAATAAATCTGCTATTTTGATGACTAATGGTTGCCCACCAGGTACACACTTAGTGATTTCATCTCCATTCGCAATAGCTTGAGCATAAGGTTTGCAACCGGGATAACCGCATTGTGCACATTGACTTTGTGGTAACAACGCATCAATTTTTTCTACGATAGGATCGCCTTCAACTTTTAATTTAATGGAGGCAAAGCCTAAGATTACCCCAAAAAGAACGGCAAGCAAAACAACAACCAGCAGAACGTAATGTAATGTTGCCATTATTTACACTCTCACTAAACCGGTAAAGCCCATAAAGGCAAGAGACATTAGTCCAGCGGTAATTAACGCAATAGAGGCTCCCCGAAAGGGAAGGGGAATATCTGCTGCTGCAAGACGTTCACGCAATCCCGCAAATAAAACTAGAACAAGAGAAAAACCAAGCGACGCAGAAAATCCATAAATGACGGATTGAGTTAAGTTATGAGCTAAGTTTATATTAAGCAGTGCAACGCCAAGAACTGCACAATTAGTGGTAATCAAAGGGAGAAAAATACCCAGTAAACGATAAAGTGTTGGGCTCGTTTTATGAATGACCATTTCAGTAAATTGTACGACAACAGCGATAACAAGAATAAAAATCAAAGTGCGTAAGAAATTTGCATGGAGTGGAGTGAGTAAATAACGCTCAACTAAATAAGCACACAACGAGGCAACAGTAAGTACAAACATTGTCGCTAATCCCATGCCAATCGCAGTTTCAATTTTTTTTGAAACGCCCATAAACGGACAGAGTCCTAAGAATTTAACTAGAACAAAGTTATTAATCAGTGCGGTACTAATAATCAGTAAAATATAATCTATCATAAGTCTTCAATGGATTTTCTAGATCGCACATTATCGCTATTTCTCAGCGTAAGAACAACAGAAAAATGAAATCTCTGAAAAATGTACCGCACTTTTAAGCGTTCAATTTTATCTGATCGAGCCATATAAATGTGAACTCTTACCCAATAGGGAGCTAGGAAGGGAGCTAGGATTTTTCGTTATGCTAAAAAGTGCGGTGATGATTTAATCCTCTTTGAATATCAAACATTTTAATTGTTCGCCTCAATCAAGTTAGGATAAAAAGTAAAAAATCGTTTCTTTCTATAAAAATTTAGGATAGGATAGCAAGAATTTTTACTTGACAAATAAAATAGAACAGGAAAAATGACAGTCTACAGTCTACAGTCTACAGTCTACAGTCTACAGTCTACAGTCTACAGTCTACAGTCTACAGTCTACAGTCTACAGTCTACAG
>NZ_JACHGQ010000016.1 GCF_014202395.1 Histophilus somni | reverse complement strand
GCTCAATAAATACTGACTATTTTATCCATCTTTTCTCTATGAATTTCTCTAGTTTAAGCACTTATCTTACTCTTTTAATCTCTTATTAATACAGTTTCACAAGTGCCCACACAGTTTGTCTGATAGTTTGTTAAAGAACAAAAAATAACGACACACTGCTTAACATCTCACAACAGCGTGTCGTTGTGTGCCGTGCATTATAGGCATTTTATATTTCAATGCAAGTAATTTTTTAAAAAAAATTTTAATTGCTGAAATTTTATACTTTTACCTTGTCTAAAATTCTCATAAAATGAAAGTCACTCTATTGATAATTACAGTAAATGTCCTGCTATGAACATGAAATTAAGCGTTTCTTTAGCTCAAAATATTGTGCAACGAACAAACCGTGTTCTACATAAGCCTATCAATGTGATGAATGAAACCGGCATTATTATTGCCTCAAGTAATCCTCACCGTTTGCAACAAAGACATATTGGTGCCATATACTCTATTCGTCACAACCAAACTATAGAAATAACTCAGGAGTTAGCTGAAAAATGGTTATTTGAAGTGCAACCGGGTATTAATCTTCCCATTAGTTATTTGGGAGAAATTTTAGGTGTTGTAGGTATTTCCGGAGATCCCGACACTGTTCGATCCTATGGTGAAATGGTTAAAATGACTGCTGAATTGATGATTGAACAACACTTTTTGTTAGAAAAAGAACGTTGGGATAAACGTTATAAAGAAGAGTTTGTTCTAGGTTTATTAAAAGGTAAACTCAACGAGGCAGAAATTGAGAAACAAAGTGCTTTTTTCGGACTAACGCTACATACTAAAAGTGCGGTCATTATTATCCAAATTTTGCACCCCACAGCAGAGAAACTTCAAAAGCTTGCTGGATATTTAGAACAATCGATTAACCACTTCGCAATCTTATCGCATGATAAAATCGCACTTATACAACCGACTGAAGAACTTCAAGCCTTACTTGGTACAAAAGGATTACAGAAATTATTTCCTCCTTATCTATTACCTTCGGGATTAAAAGGGCTGAAAGTGGCTATCGGTTCCGAAGTTGAAAATAATCGCAACATTTCACTTTCATTTCAGACCGCACTTAGTACCCTTCGTTATGGGGAAACTTATTTTCCTAAGAAATCCATCTATTTCTTTAATCAATATAAATTGCCTGCGTTATTAGATAACTTACGTAGTACTTGGCAAAGTAAGGAGTTATTAAAACCTATTGATACCTTATATCAACAAGACGAAAATCATCTGTTACAAAAAACATTGCAACAGTATTTTTTTTCAAATTGTGATCTTGCTCTCACTTCACAACAATTATTTATTCATATCAATACATTAAGGTATCGTCTAAGCAAGATTGAGAAAATAACCGGCTTGTCTTTCAATAAGATAGATGAAAAATTTACACTCTACCTAAGCACATTACTAAACCAATAAATTGTATAAATATACAAAAAATAATCCTATTTATCAGGTATTTTTGTATTTATGTATGAAGATTTTTTAACCTCATACATTCAATAATACACAACATGATTTTTTATTAATATATGAGGAAACGATCATGATAACTGTAACTGCTCTCGGGGCAATTATTGCCCTTTTTACTGCAATTGTACTCATTTTGAAAAAAGTCCCACCTGCTTATGGCATGATTATTGGTGCACTTGTGGGAGGTTTAATCGGAGGTGCGGATCTAAGCCAAACAGTTACGCTGATGATAGGCGGAGCACAAGGTATCACTACCGCTGTTATGAGGATTTTAGCCGCTGGTGTGCTGGCAGGTGTATTAATTGAATCCGGTGCGGCAAGTACTATTGCCGATACTATCGTAAAAAAACTGGGTGAATCCAGATCATTGTTGGCACTCATTCTTGCCACAATGTTATTAACGGCTGTAGGTGTATTTATTGACGTTGCAGTCATCACAGTTGCCCCCATTGCACTGGCATTGGCAAAACGTAGCAATTTATCCAAAATGGCTATTTTGTTAGCCATGATTGGGGGTGGTAAAGCAGGTAATATTATGTCTCCTAACCCAAATGCTATCGCTGCATCAGATGCCTTCAACATCCCTCTAACTTCAGTGATGACAGCGGGTATCATTCCTGCCGTTTTTGGTCTAATTATCACCTATTTCCTAGCCAAAAGCCTAATGAATAAAGGCTCAAAAGTAAGTGAAAAAGAAATCGTTGGGATCACCGGCGAATTACCAAAATTCTTGCCAGCAATTATTGCACCGCTCTTTACTATTATTTTACTTGCCCTTCGCCCATTATTCGGCATAAAAATTGATCCTTTAATCGCACTGCCTCTTGGCGGTATTGTAGGCACAATTTGCATGAATAAAACACGTTACTTAAATCAATATGCAGTGATAGGATTAGGTAAAATGGCACCTGTTGCTGTGATGTTGTTAGGTACCGGAACATTAGCCGGTGTAATCGCTAATTCCGAATTAAAAGAACTCTTAATTGAAGGGTTAACTGCGTCCGGACTACCTTCTTATCTATTAGCACCGATTTCCGGGGGATTAATGTCATTAGCCACAGCTTCCACTACAGCAGGAACCGCTGTAGCGTCTCAAGTGTTCGGAGCAACTTTAATTGAACTGAGCGTCAGCGGTATCGCAGCGGCTGCAATGATTCATGCCGGTGCAACCGTCTTCGATCATATGCCTCATGGTTCTTTCTTTCATGCAACCGGCGGTAGTGTTAATATGGATATTAAAGAGCGGTTAAAACTAATCCCATACGAAACTGCAGTAGGTTTGATCATGACAATTATCTCTACTCTGATTTTTGGTGTATGGCAATTATTTTAATCAATCACTATCAAGGAGAACTAAAATGAAAATTGTCATTGCACCGGATTCTTTTAAAGAAAGTTTAACCGCACTTGAAGTGGCTCAAGCTATTGAAAATGGTTTCAAAAAAATCTACCCCAATGCAGATTATGTAAAAGTTCCCATGGCAGATGGAGGAGAAGGCACAGTCCAATCTCTTGCCGATGCACTACAAGGCAAACTGATTTCTGTAGAGGTTACCGCACCTCTAGGTAATAAAACGCAAGCTGAATTTGCCATATCGGGTGATGGAAAAATCGCAATTATTGAAATGGCGGCGGCTTCCGGTTTACATTTGGTGCCGATAGAAAAACGCAATCCTTACTACACCACAAGCTATGGTACAGGAGAACTAATTAACGCCGCCTTGAATCTAGGGGTGAGCCAAATTATTTTGGGTATCGGTGGCAGTGCAACCAATGACGGTGGTGTCGGTATGCTACAAGCCTTGGGTATCAAATTCAAAGACGCTCAAGGAAAAGAAATCGGCTTTGGCGGTCTAGCTCTGCAACAAATCGCTCATATCGACACTGCACATTTAGATCAACGTTTGACACAAGTTCAATTTAATGTAGCTTGCGACGTAAATAATCCTTTATATGGTGAAAAAGGTGCTTCTGCTACTTTCGGTCCACAAAAAGGAGCAACACCGGAAATGGTGCAACAATTGGACCAAGCTCTACTGCATTTTAGCCGTATTGTAGAACGAGATTGCGGAAAACGGATTGCTGAGCGTCCCGGATCGGGTGCTGCAGGCGGTATGGGTGGTGGATTGCTATTATTGCCTCAAGTACAACTCAAATCCGGTGTGCAGATTGTCATTGATACAGTAAATTTAGCAGAAATTATCAAGGATGCCGATTTGGTCATTACCGGAGAAGGTAGAATGGATTCACAAACTATTCACGGCAAAACGCCTATTGGAGTAGCAAAAACTGCCAAACTGGCAAATAAACCTGTTATAGCCATTACAGGCTGCTTACGGGAAGATTATGAAGTAGTCTATGAGCATGGCATTGATGCAGTATTCCCCATTATTCGTCAATTAGACAGTTTGCCTGAAATTTTGGCTCAAGGCAGACAAAATCTAGAATCTACCGCTCAAAATATCGCCAGAATGCACTTGCTAGTACAACGTTCTCATTAAAAACTCTCTCACCCAAAGCCCTTATTATTAAGGGTTTTTAAGATAATTTTTGGTTGCATTCTAAAATACGATTGACAGGCTTAAGGAAAATTGATGTTATAACAATGTCAGATTTAACAACCAATATTATGGCAAAAATGGGAAAAATAAACCGATAACGCTTAAAAATTTAGAGAGAATATTCAAGGCATTTGACTGCACGCCGAACGATGGATTTTCTTTTGATGATGAATATGTTGAAAAGGGAGAATAGACAATGGTTAAAATGCAATCTATAGAACCAAACATAGTTGACCTTGTAAATGGGTGGCTTAAAAGTTATGGGCTGGATTATAAATTAGAACAAGAAAGTCTAAATGCACAAATAGATAAGGCACTTGATGAATATAAATCAAAAAGTGGCGGAACGGGTGGAAATAGACCGGATGCAAAACTTTTATTGCAAGATGAGGCACTTAACTATTATCCAATACTGATAGAATATAAAGGATATAAAGATAAATTAGTAAAGTTAGACATTGACGGTAGAGTTGACAATAGAACAAGTAAAAACGAGCCTAATTACAAAAATATTAATAGCTATGCTGTAAATGGAGCGGTTCATTATGCCAATGCCATACTTCACTACACAAGCTACACAAATGTAATAGCAATCGGCGTTACGGGATATAAAAAAGAAAACGGGGAAATAGAACACTCTATTGGCGTTTACTATGTATCAAAAGATAATTTTGGGATAGGGCAAGAAGTAGGAAAATACACAGACCTTTCATTTTTAAGAAAAGAAAACTTTACAGATTTTATTAAAAAAGTAAACGAACTTTCTTTATCTGCTGAGGAGCTTGAAGTACTTAAAGAAAAACGTGAAAAAGAAATAAATGCAAGTTTAGTAAAGCTAAACAATGATATTTACGCAAATGAAAAAGGGCTTAGTGAAAACGACAGAGTCTATCTTGTGTCAGCTTCTATTATGGCAACACTAGGAATACCGGGGGAGGTAAGTCCACTAGAAAAGTCTGACCTAAAATCATCAATAGAAGAGGGAAACACAGACGGCGAAATTATCGTTAGAAAAATAGAAGCGTTTTTAAAAAAGAAAAACCTACCAAAAACAAAACAAGACCTTATCGTAAGAACACTAAAAAATACATTATTATCAGAAAATATTAATAAGCCAATAAACGGAGAAAGCCAATTAAAAAGAATATTTTCAAAAATCGTAGACGATTTAGGTATTTACTACAAAATAGGCTTAACTACAGACTTTACAGGTAAGCTTTTTAATGAAATGTACTCTTGGCTCGGCTTTACGCAAGACAAATTAAACGATGTTGTTTTAACCCCATCTTATGTAGCAACTTTTTTAGTAAAACTTGCAAGAGTTGATAAAGACAGCTATGTGTGGGATTTTGCAACGGGAAGTGCGGGGCTACTTGTTGCTGCAATGAACGAGATGATTATAGATGCAAAAGCAAAAATCACATCACCACTTGAGCTAGAGCAAAAACAACTAAAGATAAAAGCAGAACAGCTTTTAGGCTTAGAAGTTCTATCCAACATCTATATGCTTGCCATTTTAAATATGATACTTATGGGAGATGGATCTTCAAACATTTTAAACAAAGACTCACTACATGATTTTGACGGTAAATATGGATTTGGTAAAACAGATGAGAAATTTCCAGCTACTGCTTTTGTGTTAAATCCGCCTTATTCAGCAGAGGGCAATGGAATGATTTTCGTAGAAAAAGCCCTGTCTATGATGAACAAGGGCTATGCAGCAATCATCATTCAAAACTCTGCAGGAAGTGGCAAAGCAACAGAAATAAACAAAAAAATTCTAAAAAACAATACCCTACTTGCAAGTATTAAAATGCCCATCGATTTATTTGTTGGAAAATCAAGTGTTCAAACAAATATTTATGTATTTAGAGTAGGCGAATCTCATCAAAAAGATGAAGTCGTTAAGTTTATCGATTTTTCAAATGATGGCTACACAAGAACGAACAGAAAAAAAGCAAGTGTAAATCTTAGAGATACAGACAGAGCAAAAGAAAGATATCAGGAAGTGGTAGACCTTGTGCGTTTTGGAAAACAAAAATTAAACATCTTTACAGAAAAAGAATATTACGAAGGTCATATTGACCCTTTAAATGGTTCAGACTGGAATCAATCAGCACCGATAGATACAAGACCAACACTTGAAGATTTTAAGAAAACTGTAGCCGATTACCTTGCTTGGGAAGTATCCACTCTTCTTAAAAATACAGATAAGGAGAATGAACGCCTAAAAAAATAAATGCCTCACTGAATGAAAAACTCCAAAATGTTCAGTGGGGCGAGTATAGAATTGGAGATTTGTTTGATGTAGATAAATTGTGGGTTTATGGGAAAAATAAAAATTGGAAAAATAGATTTGAAAATAAAAAAAACAATAGTTTACCTGTAATAAGTGGAATTACAGTTAATAATGGGATTAATTACTATACAGATGATTTATATGATGAAGAAGATAAATTTTTAGATAGTTTAACAATTTCTACAAGAGGTGAATATAGTGGAACTGTAACATATCATAAAGGAGAATTTCTATTAGCTAATAATATTTTGGTAATGAAAATGCCAAATCTAACATATAGTCAAAAAATATTTATGGGATCTTTAATTAATAAATTGCCTTATGGAGGATATAATGGCTATCCAAGAAAAGAAACATTAAAGAATAATATAATTAAACTCCCAACAAAAGACAACAAAATAGATTTTGAATTTATGGAGAGCTTTATAAGCGAACTCGAAGAGGAGCGAATAAGCGAACTCTCCGCTTACCTAACGGTAAGCAGACTAGACAATTATGAATTGTCTAGTGAGGAAAAAGAAGCGTTAGAGAGTTATAACGATATTATGTTTGATGAATATAAGTTTAAGGATATTTTTAATAACATCAAGCAAGGTAGGCGATTGAAAAAGGATGACCAAATTATTGGTACTATTCCTTTTGTTATGTCAGGTATAACTAACACGGGAGTTGTTGGATATATTTCTAATCCAGTTGCTTTATTCTCTAAAAATTCTATTACTATAGATATTTTTGGGAATAGTTTTTATAGAAATTATGATTTTGGTGCTGGAGATGATACAGGGGTTTACTGGAATGATGAAGTTCAATATTCTAAAGAAACAATGCTTTACTTTACAACGGCTATGGAAAAATCATTGTCCGGTAAATACTCGTATGGGAAAAAACTTAGAAGCTCTCAGAGTTATAATTTTAAAATCCAACTGCCAACAAAAAATAACGAAATAGACTTTTCCTATATGGAACTTCTTATTTCTGCTGTCCAAAAACTTGTTATAAAAGATGTTGTTATGTGGAAAGATAAGAAAATAGAGGCAACAAAACAGGTTGTAGGTAGAAACTAAAAAATATGATTGTAGGCATTAGAGATAGCAGAAATGTTATCTCTTTCTGTATATACAGAATGAGCAATTATGCAAACAGAACGCAAAAAACTGAATTTCATCATTCAATCTTATTTTAAGACATAGCCTAATTTTTTAATAAAAAGTGCGGTTAAAATTTTAATTTTTTTATTAATTCGGGTAAATCAGCAATAGTATCTAACACATAATCAGCCAAAGACAATCCGTCATCGGTGATTTCTTTACCGCTTCTGACCAAAATATTCTTTTTTATCCCCGCACTTTTCCCCGCCAAAAGGTCTTCTTTCTTATCTCCCACCATAAAAGATCTTGCAGGATCAATGTTTAATTCTTTTATTGCTTGCAGTAGCATGCCATTTTTAGGCTTACGACAATCACAATCTTGTTTATACTCCCCGATTCCTTCTAAGTGATGAGGACAATAGTAAATACCATCTAAATCAACGCCTCTGTCTGCAAGAGACCAATCCATCCATTCAGTGAGCTGTAAAAATTGTTCCTCAGAAAAATACCCCCTTGCAATGCCGGACTGATTTGTGACTAAAACCAATAAAAATCCCATAGATTTAAGTTGTTTCAATGCTTCTATGCTTCCTGCTATAAACTGGAATTTGTCAATTTCATGCACATAACCGTGATCGATATTTAACGTGCCGTCTCGATCTAAAAAAATCGCTTTATTCATATACATAATACCTCTATGAAAAACAAAGTTTCTTTATTATATCGCCAATAACTGATAAATCCTTATAAAAATCTATTCAATAAATATTGACATAGCAATCTAGACGTCTAAAATACAAGCTAATTTTAATTTAACTATATAGAAAAGGGCTTATATGATTAAGCTAAAAAATATCAGTAAAGTGTTCAATGTTTCAGGCAAAAATCTGACCGCACTTGATAATGTCAGTCTTGAAGTACCTCAAGGACAAATATGTGGAGTAATTGGTGCCTCCGGAGCAGGAAAGAGTACTCTTATTCGCTGCATTAATTTATTGGAGCGTCCAACTTCAGGCTCTGTCATTGTAGATAATACAGATTTAACTCAACTTTCAGATAACGAGTTAATTCATGCTCGTCGTCATATTGGTATGATCTTTCAGCACTTTAATTTATTAAGCTCACGCACAGTCTTTGATAACGTTGCACTGCCGCTAGAACTAGAGAAAACGGATAAAACCCAAATTAAACAAAAAGTTGACGCTCTTTTAAATTTAGTAGGACTATACGATAAAAAAGATGTCTATCCGGCAAATTTATCCGGCGGACAAAAACAGCGTGTTGCTATTGCTCGTGCACTTGCAAACAGTCCTAAGGTATTGCTGTGCGATGAAGCAACCAGTGCATTAGATCCGGCTACAACACAATCTATTTTAAAATTATTAAAAGAAATTAACCGCACTTTAGGTATCACTATTTTACTGATTACACACGAAATGGATGTGGTGAAACGTATTTGCGATCAAGTTGCGGTAATTAATAAAGGGCAATTAATTGAACAAGGTTCTGTCGGAGATATTTTCTCTAATCCGAAAACCCTTCTTGCTCAAGAGTTTATTCATTCAACTTTCCATATTAATCTACCGGAAGAATATATGGAAAAATTATCGGCAACGCCAAAACATGCAAAATCTTACCCAATTATCAAATTTGAATTTACCGGTCGCTCCGTTGATGCCCCGTTATTATCTCAAGCATCTAAACAATTTGGCGTCGATCTCAGTATTTTAAGTTCACAAATAGATTACGCCGGTGAGGTAAAATTCGGCTTTGTTATTGCCGAAGTTGAAGGTGAGGAAGAAGCCATCACGCAAACTAAAATTTATTTAATGGAAAATAACGTCCGTGTGGAGGTATTAGGCTATGTTGGATAATCTGCTAATTACGTTCAATCAACAATTAACGCCGGAAATGTGGAGCAAAATTGCTCTTTCTACTTGGGAAACCGTTTATATGACGATTGTGTCAACGTTTATCGCAGTCCTCATCGGTTTACCTATTGGTTGCATAACCTTTTTAACGGGCAAAAAACAAATTCTGGAAAATAGCAATGCTAATAAAATTTTCAATGTCATTATTAATATAGGTCGATCTATCCCCTATATTATTTTGTTATTGATCTTAATTCCTGTAACAAGCTATATCGTTGGCTCCTCATTAGGAACTAATGCCGCTATTGTTTCTTTAAGTGTCGCTGCAATTCCATTTTTTGCTCGCTTAACCAGCAATGCCTTATTTGAAATTCCAACCGGACTGACAGAAACAGCAAAAGCATTGGGTGCTACCAATTGGCAAATTATTACAAAATTCTATTTACCTGAGGCTCTACCCTCTCTTATCAATGGAATTACATTAACTTTTGTAACCCTAATTGGCTATACTGCAATGGCTGGAACCCAAGGCGGAGGTGGTTTAGGAAGTTTAGCTATTAACTACGGAGTACATCGTGGCATGGGATTCATCACTTGGATTTCAACCATTATCATCGTGTTATTTGTTATTATTAGCCAAAAACTAGGGGATGATTTAGCTAAAAAAGTTGATCATCGCTAATTTATTTTAAACACAACTATTTAAGAGGAAATCTTATGAAATTAAACAAACTTTTCGCAACTATTGCCATTGCTTCAACTGTTGCCTTGACAGCTTGTAACGATGATAAAAAAACAGAAACAGTAGCAAATCAAAACAAACCGGCAAAAATTAAAGTCGGCGTAATGGCAGGTCCTGAACATCAAGTGGCAGAAAAGGCAGCTCAAATTGCTAAAGAAAAATATAACTTAGCAGTGGAATTTGTCGTATTTAATGATTATGCGTTACCTAACGCTGCGGTATCAAAAGGTGATTTAGACATTAATGCGATGCAACATAAACCTTATTTAGATAAAGATACACAATCTAAAAATATCACTAATTTAGAAATTGTAGGTAACACCTTTGTTTATCCGCTTGCCGGCTATTCTAAAAAAATTAAGAATATCAGCGAATTAAAAGATGGTGATATAGTTGCTGTACCTAACGATCCAAGCAATTTGGCTCGTGCGTTGATTTTATTAGAAAAACAAGGATTAATTAAATTAAAAGATAATACAAATTTATTCTCTACTGCATTGGATATTATCGAAAATCCGAAAAATTTAGAGATTAAAGAAGTAGATACTTCTGTTGCCGCTCGTGCGTTAGATGATGTAGCTTTAGCTGTTGTCAATAATACTTACGCAGGTCAAGTCGGTTTAAACAGTGCAGAACATGGTATCTTTACTGAAGATAAAGATTCTCCATACGTTAATATTATTGTTGCTCGTAAAGATAATAAAGACAGCGTAGAAGTACAAAACTTTGTAAAAGCCTATCAAACAGAGGAAGTTTATCAAGAAGCTTATAAGCACTTTAAAGACGGTGTCGCAAAAGGCTGGTAATAGCTGTTTACGGTAGCAACTTGAATCAAATAACCAAAGTGCGGTAAATTTTACCGCACTTTTACTATTTTTTATTCAACTGTAACTGCTTTTGCCAAATTACGGGGTTGATCCACATCAGTGCCTTTAATTAAAGCAATATAGTAAGACAACAATTGCAAAGGTACCGTATAAAAAATTGGTGCTGTGATAGCATCAACTTTTGGTAATACCAACGTTTTAAAACTATCGCTATTACTAAAACCGAACTCATGATCAGCAAAAATGTATAATCGCCCGCCACGAGCACGCACTTCTTCAATATTAGATTTCACCTTTTCCAACAAATCATTTTCCGGTGCAACAACAATAACCGGCATGTCGCCGTCAATTAATGCTAAAGGTCCGTGTTTCAATTCACCTGCGGCATAAGCCTCTGCATGAATATAAGAAATTTCTTTTAATTTTAACGCAGATTCCATCGCTATCGGATAATACTCACCTCGTCCTAAAAATAAAGTATGGTGCTTTTCTGCAAAATCTTCTGATAATTTTTGAATTTGTTTATCAAAAACCAACGCACTCTCAATTTGAGCAGGTAAACGTTGCAAGGATTGAATGATATGACGTTCCTGTTCTACATTAATAGATCCTTTAATACGACCAAGTGCTACATTTAATAAGAGTAAACAAGTTAATTGTGTTGTAAACGCTTTTGTCGAGGCAACTCCAATTTCAACCCCTGCACGTGTCATAAAGGCAAAATCAGACTCTCTAACAAGTGATGAACTGGCTATATTGCAAATAGTCATGACTGACATATATCCGGATTGTTTTGCTAAACGCAATGCAGCTAATGTATCAGCTGTTTCACCCGATTGAGAAAGCGTAATAAATAAACTATTTGGTCTGGTGACAGACTTACGATAGCGAAACTCAGAGGCAATTTCCACATTACAACTCACTCTCGCAATAGATTCAAACCAATAACGAGCAACCATACCCGCATTATAAGAAGTACCGCAAGCAACAATTTGAATATGTTCTACTTGCCGTAAAATTTCCTCTGCATTCGGTGCAATAGCTTCAATATTAACCTGTCCATTTAAAATACGCCCATCTAAAGTATTCATGATTGCCTGCGGTTGCTCAAAAATTTCTTTTTGCATATAGTGGCGATAAGGTCCCTTATCTATTACATCTGTCTCAAAATTATTCTTATGAACTGCTCGCTCTACTTGTTTACCATTAAAATCAAAAATATCCACGCTGTGGCATGTAATTTCTGCAACATCACCCTCCTCGAGATAGATAAAACGGTGTGTTACATTTAATAATGCAAGGGGATCCGAAGCTAAAAAATTTTCTCCTATACCTAACCCAATGACTAACGGACTGCCGGAACGGGCCACAATCAAATGCTCCGGCTCATCTTGGTTCATCACAACGGTTCCATAAGCGCCTCGCAATTGAGCAATCGCTTTTTGTACCGCCTCCAGTAAAGTGTTTGCACTACGCAATTCCCATTCGACTAAATGAGCAATCACTTCTGTATCTGTCTGAGATTGAAAAATGTACCCTCGTTGTTGTAAAACTTCTTGTAATTCTTGGTAATTTTCGATAATTCCATTATGTACAACAACAATTTTTCCCGAACAATGTGGGTGAGCATTAATTTCTGAAGGCTCCCCATGTGTTGCCCAACGTGTATGTGCAATTCCCGTTCCTCCAGATAACTGTTGCTTTTCAATTGCGTCATCTAATGCCTGAACCTTACCGACTCGGCGTACAATTTGTACATGACGTTGCTCATTTAATATTGCAACACCAGCAGAATCATACCCTCGATATTCCAAACGATATAATCCATCAATTAAAATTTTTGCCACATCACGTTGTGCCACTGCACCGACAATTCCACACATAATTACTTCCTTAAAATAAAAAAATTTATACCGCACTTACGCAGACTACTTCTACGCCAAGTAATTCAATTTGCTTTTTAACTTTATCACTCAATAGCTCATCGGTAATCAATACATCAATTTGCTGCCAAGTTAATTCTAAATTAGGCATTTTTCTACCAATTTTTTGTGACTCCACCATGACAATAACTTCTTGAGCAACCTCTGCCATGACCTGACTTAACCCAACAAGTTCATTAAACGTTGTCGTTCCTCTAGCTAAATCAATACCATCTGCACCAATAAATAATTGATCAAAGTTATAAGAATACAATACTTGTTCAGCTACTTTGCCTTGAAATGATTCAGATCCGGTATCCCATGTACCACCGGTCATTAATAATGTAGGTGCATGCTCCAAAGATCGTAATTGATTCGCAACAGATAAAGAATTAGTCATAACAACTAAGCCTTGTTTATTATTTAATTGCTTAATAAGTGCGGCTGTTGTACTACCGCTATCTATAATAATTCTGTTGTTATCAGCAATACGTTCCGCAGCTGCTTTTGCAATAGCTAACTTTCGATTAGAAAGTAATTCTTCGTGATTTGCTTCCAATAGCTCTTGCGGTATTAAAACTGCTCCTCCGTACTTACGTAATAAAAAACCAGTACTTTCTAATGCACTAAGATCCTTGCGAATAGTCACTTCAGATGTATTAAAATACTGCACTAGCTGCTCAACACTAATCTCTCCCTTGTCTTGCAGTAACTGCATTATCACTTGACGACGCTGTTCGGTATTCCTAGGATAAAAGTTTCGTTTCATAAAAAAACCATAATTTAAATTTCGTTTCGAATTTTACATAAAAAAAAAGAATTGTAAATACGTTTTGATTTAGAAAGAAAGGTAGAGGTAGAGAAAAAATAAGATAACAAAAAACCTCGCAAATGCGAGGTTTAAAGTAGATAGAGAAAAATAACTTAGCTATTTACCGAGTCTTTTAACGCTTTACCTGCTACAAATGCCGGTACTTTTGATGCTGCAATTTGGATTTCTGCACCGGTTTGTGGGTTACGACCGGTACGAGCCTTACGCTCGTTAACTTTAAATGTACCAAAACCGATTAACTGCACAGCTTCACCTGCTTTTAAACTGCCGGCAATTGCACCTAAGGTTGCTTCTAACGCCGCTTTTGCTTGTTTTTTATTTAATTCTGCTGCGCCTGCGATCGCATCAATTAAGTCTGTCTTATTCATAAATTAGTACCTTCTTCATATTAAATTTTTTTAAAAGTGCCGAAAAAGATAGCTCATCTTCCAGCGGCAACAATTACTGCAACTACAGTGGTGTCAAGCATAATCTAAGTTTTATAGAAAAAAAAGTAATATCTGTAAAAATTGATAACTAAATCACATTATTGAGCAATTTCTATACCGATATTAGACAACCTGCTCTCTCTCAACTCATTTTTTAAATCTAAAATCAGTCTAATATCTCTTTCTTCATGCTCATTCAGCGTACGATAAATTTGCCACTGTACATCCAATTCCAATTCAATTTCTTCACTTTGCTTCAACTCGGCTTCAGAAAACGCTTTGTCTTGCTGAGTTTCCAGCAAAGTTATCACTGTTTGCAACGACAATTGACTTATTTTTATTGCTTTCTCCAGTGTTTCTCCAGCAATAATTGCATGCAATAATTCCGATAAGCCTTCACAGGCATCTAATGCCGGTACAACACCAAAAAATTCATAATTATTCACATCAGGAATAATATTTTCTAATTTTTCCAACTGATTTTCAAAATTAATTTTGGCATTTTTAACGGTTAAATATTCCCAAACTAAATTCAAAATATTTTGATATATTTTGGCTTTATCCATTTGCTCTGTCATTTGACAAAATAAATAAAAATTGGGGTACATACGTTCACATAAACACAGCATAAATGTGATATTTTTCCAACTTTCAAATTTTTCTAAGCGTTTATGAATAGGATTTCGCATTATTTTCACCGCACTTTTATTGATGATAGGATATTGAATATTGATGAACAGCATCCACAAAAACCTTCGGACTAATTTCCGGAACATCTTGATGAATACCATGTCCTAAGTTAAACACATGTCCGCTACCTTGTCCAAAATCGGCAAGAATTTGTTGTACTTCCTGCTCAATTCGTGCAGGCGAAGCATATAATACGGAAGGATCCATATTTCCTTGTAACGCAACTTTATGCCCAACTCGTGCTTTTGCCTCTGCTAAATTTACCGTCCAATCTAAACCTAGTGCATCACACCCCGTACTTGCCATTGCCTCTAACCACAAACCACCACCTTTCGTAAACAAAGTAACTGGCACTTTATATCCGTCATTTTCACGAATTAAGCCATCAACAATTTTGTGCATATATTGCAATGAGAAATCCAAATATTCACGATGTCCCAATACACCGCCCCACGTATCGAAAACCATCACCGCCTGCACGCCAGCGTTAATTTGTGCATTAAGATAAAGTATCACGGCGTCTGCTAACTTATCCAATAACAGATGCAATATTTTTGGCTCGGAATACATCATTTTTTTGATTTTAGTAAAGGCTTTACTGCTTCCGCCTTCAACCATGTAGGTTGCTAAAGTCCAAGGACTTCCGGAAAAACCGATAAGAGGAACTTCACCTTTTAACTCACGGCGAATAGTACGTACCGCATTCATCACATACTGTAACTCTTGTTCAGGGTCGGGAATCGGAAGATTTTGTACCGCACTTTTGTTATCAATTGGTCGTGCAAATTTAGGACCTTCGCCCACACCAAAACTCAATCCCAGCCCCATAGCATCAGGGATAGTCAGAATATCCGAAAATAAAATAGCAGCATCCAGATCATAGCGACGTAAAGGTTGCAAAGTCACTTCACAAGCTAAATCGGCATTACGGCAAAGGGACATAAAATCCCCTGCTTTTGCACGAGTTGCTTTATATTCCGGTAAATAACGTCCGGCTTGACGCATCATCCAAACGGGCGTCATATCCACAGGTTCACGTAGTAACGCTTTCAAGTAACGATCATTTTTCAATACCGTCATTTTATCTTCCTTTAAAAATAGTAAAAAGAAACCGCACTTGCGGTAAAAGTGCGGTCATTATAAAGAGATTTTCTGTATTTAGCGACTTGATCCGACAGATTGTTAATATAATCTCGGCGATTGTCCAATTAATTTCAATGCAATCGCTCCTTTAGTACTTCAAATAAGAATGTTAAATTCTATCCCTCTACAAAAATCAAAATTTTATTTTGTATATATCCTTGAAAGGTTACAGTTAATCCTCATATAGCGACAGATAAAAGAAAAGAAAGTTAAGGAATCAAAAATGACTACAATTGTCAGCGTTCGCCGTAAAGGGCAAGTCGTGGTTGGCGGTGATGGACAAGTATCACTCGGCAATACAGTAATGAAAGGCAATGCACGTAAAGTCCGCCGTCTATACAACGGTAAGGTTCTAACAGGATTTGCCGGTGGTACAGCAGATGCCTTCACGTTATTTGAACTTTTTGAGCGTAAGCTAGAAATGCACCAAGGACATTTGTTAAAAAGTGCGGTGGAATTGGCTAAAGAATGGCGTACAGACAGAGCATTACGCCGTTTAGAAGCAATGCTTATTGTTGCTGATAAAACAGAATCGTTAATTATTACCGGTAATGGCGATGTGGTACAACCGGAAGAAGATCAAATTTTAGCGATCGGATCTGGCGGAAATTATGCATTATCTGCAGCACGAGCATTAGTCGAAAATACGGATTTATCCGCACGTGAAATTGTAGAAAAATCATTAAAAATTGCCGGTGATATTTGTGTATTCACCAATTTAACCCACACTATCGAAGAATTATCCGAATAATTGTCAAGGAATATATTATGTCTGAAATGACCCCTCGTGAAATTGTTTCTGAATTAGATCAACATATCATTGGACAAGCTGATGCCAAAAGAGCGGTTGCTATTGCCTTAAGAAATCGCTGGCGTAGAATGCAACTACAAGAACCCTTACGCCATGAAGTCACCCCAAAAAATATTTTAATGATAGGGCCTACCGGCGTAGGTAAAACAGAAATCGCCCGCCGTCTGGCTAAATTAGCTAATGCACCATTTATCAAAGTTGAAGCAACAAAATTTACGGAAGTAGGCTATGTGGGTAAAGAAGTTGATTCAATTATCCGTGACTTAACAGATAGTGCCATGAAACTTGTACGCCAAACAGAAATTGAAAAAAATCGTTTTCGTGCTGAAGAAATGGCGGAAGAGCGAGTTTTAGATACCCTATTACCCCCAGCGAAAGATCAATGGGGACAAATTGAAGAACGAGATACCAATACCAACACACGCCAAATTTTTCGCAAGAAATTACGTGAGGGGCAATTGGACGATCGTGAAATTGAAATTGACATTGCCGCACCAAATATCGGCGTTGAAATTATGGCACCTCCCGGTATGGAAGAAATGACCAATCAATTGCAATCAATGTTCCAGAATTTATCTTCCGGTCAAACTAAAAAACGCAAAATGAAAATCAAAGATGCGTTAAAAGCATTAATTGATGACGAGGCGGCAAAACTAATTAATCCTGAAGAATTAAAACAAAAAGCCATTGATGCCGTTGAACAAAATGGAATTGTCTTTATTGACGAAATCGACAAAATCTGCAAAAAAGGCGAATACAGCGGTGCTGATGTATCTCGTGAAGGCGTACAACGAGATCTATTGCCATTAGTGGAAGGCTCAACAGTCAATACCAAACACGGTATGGTAAAAACCGATCACATTTTATTTATTGCATCAGGGGCATTCCAAGTCGCTCGCCCGTCAGATTTAATTCCCGAATTACAAGGGCGTTTACCTATTCGTGTCGAACTTTCCGCATTAACTGCCAAGGATTTTGAACGAATTTTAACTGAACCTAATGCGTCCCTAACCGAACAATATCAAGCACTGATGGCAACCGAAGGGGTTGATATTGAATTTACTGAAAGTGCGGTGAAAAAAATCGCTGAAGCAGCCTTTAGAGTCAATGAAAAAACAGAGAACATCGGAGCTCGCCGTTTACATACCGTTATGGAACGCTTAATGGATAAGATCTCTTTTGATGCCAGTGAAATGAGCGGTCAAAACGTCATAATTGACGGTGATTACGTTACCGGAGCATTAGGTGATGTCGTGGAGAACGAAGATTTAAGCCACTTTATTCTATAACTAAAACTCAGCACCTCCCGTCCTAAAAGGGCGGGGATTCCTACATGAAAATACCCAAAATCTCAACA
Source organism: Histophilus somni (assembly GCF_014202395.1). GTDB lineage: Bacteria > Pseudomonadota > Gammaproteobacteria > Enterobacterales > Pasteurellaceae > Histophilus > Histophilus somni. The sequence goes on along the minus strand of NZ_JACHGQ010000016.1, from coordinate 19,312 downwards.
TTTTAAATCCTTTCTAATAACAGATTGCCTCACCAAAAAACGTTTTAAATGTATCTGCTGTAATAAAATTTTTGCCTTCAAAAAGAAATTAAATCCGAGTAATATTTGGTTAGATTATTCACAAGGAAAACAAACCTATAAGAACAAAATCTTCTTTCTGAGCGTGGCTACTTACTCTTGCATAAGAAATGGTTTTTAAATCATCTCGATTAAGCACGATATTGTGATTAATTGCTTTAAGCATTTCCAGTTTATATCTGCGATACTACCTTTGGTCAGCTCATCAGGTTGTAACAGTCTTTCCTACCTCAGTTTTGCAATGTCTGAATAGTTACGCTTAGCAATTTACTGGCTTGTCCGATAGAGCAAAGTTTATTCATAGGTGTGGTTATAGCATAATTTAAATATTCTTAGATATTTATATTATTTTATAGATTTTATCTTTCAGTAACCAATCCACAATAACTTCCTGTTTTTTCAAGCATTTCCATCATATCAAGGCGTTTTTGATGTCGTCCTCCGTCATAGGGCGTATTCAGCCAAAGTGTTGCTAAGGATATCGCTTTTTCTGAAGATATAATATTGGCACCAAATGCAATGATATTGCAGTTGTTATGTTCACGACACATTAGTGCGGTAAGTTCATCTGAACATAATGCACATCGAATGCCTGAGATTTTATTTGCTGCAATAGAAATGCCAACTCCTGTTCCACAGATTAAAATTCCAACATCAGCTACATTCTGCTTAACAGCATAAGCAACTTTTTCAGCGTAAATAGGGTAATCTGTACGTTCTTGTGAAACAGCACCTAAGTCTAGTAAGTTATGTCCCTGTTTTTCTAATTTTTCAATTAAAAAGGTTTTGAGAGCCAAACCAATATGATCCGAACCAATAGCGATTGTTTTCATCATTTCTCCTGATTTATAGCGTAAATAGCACCGCCTATTGCCCCATTAATAGAGGAAGGTTTAGCTTTTAATATTTCTAATTCATTGTAAGGTAATGGTTTTCTCAGGTGTTTTCTGATCAATATTTTTAGTTGTTCAAATGGGAATTTTTGCATGTCAATTACGCCACCGCCCAAAATCAAAGTATGAGGATCAAATAAATTAACCGCAGTACTAATTGCTTTAGCGACTTTGATAAGATAATTTTGAATGAATTTCTCTTGAATTGCTCTATCAAAAAGTTGCTCTAATGGATAATTTGCTTGTTGTTTATCATACCATTTTCTTAGTGCAGTCCCTGAACAGTTAGTTTCCAAACATCCCATATTGCCACACCCGCATTGAAGATGTTCATCACCGTAAGGAATGTGTCCAAGTTCACCCGCTACACCATGCCCTCCAATAAATAGCTTTCCTTGGTTCCATATTGAAAAACCCATCCCAGTGCCTAGATAAACACCTATCACTAACTTATTATTCCGTTGATAATCATTAACATCGTAGATCAATTGTAAATTAACATCTCTTTCCAATTGTACGTCACAATGAAAATATTGCTCTAACATTGGAACAAGTCCGTCTAGTTCTTGTTTAGAAAGAGATAAGTTAGGTACAGAAAGAATTTCTTTTCTATCCAATGAAACTGCTGCAGGAAGTCCTATAACAATTCGTTGAATAATAAAGTCAGTTGTAAATTCTTTACAAAATGTTGTTAGTCCATAGAGCGGTTGATTTTTGAGTACTTCTAATGTTTTCCTTTTATCAGTAGAAAGAATTTGATGATGCTCATCCATCACACAAATGCGAATGTGCGTTGCCCCCATATCAATACCAACAAATACTTTCTTCATTACAACATTCCTTTACTTAATATTCTTTCTATCTCTTTTTCAAGCATATCCCAAGCCTCAACAATATTATCTGAATTATTGAAAAGACCTGAACTTCCTACTATAAGCACATCCGCACCTGCCTTAATAAGCATTTCATAAGTCTTCGGGTTGCAGGAGCCATCGATTTCAATTTCATAATTTAATTGATGAGTTTCTCGGAATAATTTAAGTTCCGCCACTTTTTCTAACATTTCAGGAATAAATGATTGACCTGCAAATCCAGGATCGACCGTCAATATCGTAACTTTATCGGCTTTAGATAAATAATATTTTGCTTTTTCAATTGGCGTTTCAGGATTAAAAATGATGCCGACTTTCATTTCTAAATACCGGATCTTTTCAATAAGTCTAAATGCTTGTCCTGAAATGGTTTCTACATGCAAAGTGATCATGTCGCAACCAGCTTTAGCCAAATCATCAATATAATTTTCTGGGTTAGTTACCATAAGATGGCAATCCAATGGTTTCGTAGCGAGTTTTTTAACTTGACTGACAAAAAATGGTGAAAGAGTTAAGTTAGGTACATAATGACCGTCCATAATATCAATATGAAAATAAGCTACTTTTTGATCCAAAAATTCAATCTGTTCTTTGAATTTAGTAAGATCCATGCACATGAGTGATGGTGAAATAAAAACTTTCATGATGTTACCTCAAAAAATTAACGACTAATTAATCTATCCAATGCGACAGCGATGATGATTAAACCACCCATAACCACAAGTTGATAGTAAGTTTGAACTTGTAAAATATTTAGTCCGTTATTGATCGTACCGATAATTAAGCCACCAATAACGACAGCAAAAATACGTCCTTTTCCTCCGAAAAAACTGGTTCCGCCGATAATCGCACTTGCTATCGCATAAGTTTCAAAACCTACCCCAGCCAACGGTTCTGCTGCACCTAATCGAGCCGTAGAAACAACACCGGCAAGACCGGCACAGATACCTGAAATAATAAAGACCGCCATAGTGTGAAACTTGACATCAATTCCGGAATAATATGCTGATTCTTTATTTCCACCTAACGCATAGATATTACGACCTAATCGTGTTTTAGTTGTAACGAACCAAAGTAGAATAGCAATAACCACAACGAATATAACCGGTACAGGAATGAAGAAAATATCCTGAGCAAAAAAATCAACAAACTCAAAAGAAAAGCCGTAAATCGAATTGGCATCTGAAATGACGAGTGTAATACCTCTAAAAATGGCATTTGTGCCTAATGTAATAATAAAAGGATGTAAGCCTGTGTAATTGACTAACGCACCATTAATAGCACCAAGTCCACCTCCCACTAGAATGCCACCAATAATAGAGGCAACAAGAGGATCTATCCCTATAATCATTAACTGTGCTGTCACCATCCCCGAAAGAGCTAAAATAGCACCAACAGACAAATCAATACCAGCTATCAATATAGCGAAAAATTCCCCCATTCCAATTAGGACTGTTACCGAGCTTTGAACAAAAATTTGCTGAATATTACTGGCTTTCAAAAAATATTGGCTGGATATAGATCCAAAGATAAGGACAATAACAGCAAGAATAAAGAATGTGCCGTATTTATCCCAAAATTGCGAAAAATTAAATTTACCTGTATTCATCATTAATTTACCTCTTTTGTCTCTGGTAAAGCCCAACGCATAATAGTTTCTTCTGTTAACGCTTTAGTATTCTCTAAAATAGAGGAAATAGCTCCTTCTCGGAATACCACAATGCGATCACATACAGACATAATTTCGGGAAGTTCGGAAGAGACCATCAAAATAGCTTTTCCCTGTTCTGCTAATTTACGCATAATTTTATAAATTTCTGTTTTTGCCCCTATATCAATACCTCTAGTCGGTTCATCAAAAATTAATACTTCAGGATCACAAACAATCCATTTTCCGATAATAACTTTTTGTTGGTTACCACCTGACAGCTCCGTAATATTTTGCTCAATGGACGCACATTTTATGGATAAAAGATCTTGTTGCTGTTGTGCAAGTTTGGCTTCCTTTGAAGGAGAAAAAATTCCCACCGCACCTTTATAACCACCATCTTTTAAACTTTTTGAAACAGCAATATTTTGCTTGATAGAAAAATTGGAAAAAAAGCCATTCTCACGCCTGCTTTCTGTGATATACGCCATACCTTTTTTCACTGCTTCTAATGGTGATGACGGTGTAATCTTTTTACCGTTTAAATAAATTTCCCCAGAAATGCGTTTATCAATGCCAAAGATACAGTTCATCAACTCCGTACGACCTGCACCAACTAAACCGGCAAAGCCTAAAATCTCCCCTTTTTTTAAGGAAAATGAAACATTATTGACTTGTTTAAATTTTTTACCTGTAAGATTTTTAACTTCAAAAATAACCTCATTACTCACAGTATGTTGTCTGCTGATAAACCGAGATTCTATATCACGTCCTACCATCAAGCGGATAATCTCTTGATTACTGATTTCTTTTATCATACCGGAAGCCACACTACTTCCGTCCTTAAGAATTGTATAACGGTCACAAATTTGGCGAATTTCATTCATTTTATGAGAAATGTAGATAATCGCTTTTCCATCATTACGTAATTGATTCATAATGAAAAATAAGTAATCAATTTCTGAGTTAGTCAATGATGAGGTAGGTTCATCCATAATGATGATTTTTACATCTGAAATAAGAACTTTAGCAATTTCAATCATTTGCTTGTAAGAAATAGATAAATTTCCTACTTTCTCATCTAAGTCAACTTTAATTCCTAGTCTTAATAAAATAATAGACGCTTGAGAACGCATTTTTGACCAATCAACAATGGGAATACCCCAAAATTTTTTTGTTGGTAAACGACCGATATAAAGATTTTCAAGTACGCTTAATTCATCAATTAAACTTAATTCTTGATAAATAATCCCAATTCCAAGTTCTGTTGCGATTTTGTGATCTAAATGATCATATTCTTTATCTTTAATGATAATTGAACCAGAGGAAGGCATATGCAATCCTGATAAGACTTTCATTAAAGTTGATTTACCCGCTCCATTCTCACCCAGTAATGCGTGAATTTCATTCGTATAAATATCAAGATTGACATTTTTTAATGCCTGAACAACACCAAAACTTTTTGAGATATTTTTCATTTGTATTAATGGGATTGCCATAGAAAAACACTCCTATGTGGAGATTAAAATCCCCACATACTTCCGTATTATTGAGAAATTAATATTGAATCAACAGTTTCAATTTTTGGCTCAAAATCAACAGGTATTTGTTTTCCTGCTCTCGCTGCATCAACAAGCAGTTTCAACCCTTTTGCACCAATCATTGCCGGATCTTGAGCGATAGTGGCAGTGAGTTTTCTTTCGCTAACCATTTTTCTTGCTTCAGGAACTCCATCGGTACCCACAACTAAAATTTTACCTTGTTTCCCAGCATTAATAACAGCTTGTGCTACCCCCATTGCCATCGTATCATTTGCGACATAAAAGGCTTTTAGATTTGGATTTCTTGATAGTACATTGGTTGCTACATCCAGTGCTTTAATACGATCCCAATCTGCAGGTTGACTAGCAACTAATTTAATGCTCGAACTTTTAACAAAAACTTCTCTTGCTCCACGACGACGAGCTTCACCCGAAGCATTGCCTGCTTTTCCTTCAATAATGGCAACTTCGCCTCCTTCAGAACCTAATTTATCTACTATAAATTGAGCAGCCTTTCCACCTACAGCTACGTTATCTGTTGTGATAAATGCCTCTACATTGCCTTTTGCCTTTTGTAAATTTTTAATATCGATTTTTTCATCTAAATTCACAAGATAAATACCTTTCCGATAGGCTTTGGCAGCAGGCATAACAAGATTTGCAGGAGAAAGTGGAGCAAAAGCGATACCTTTATAATTCTTATTGATTAAATCTTCGAATAATTGAAGTTGTGATTGATAATCTCCTTCAGATGGTGAAGCAAAAATATCTACATCTACTCCCAGTACTTTTGCCTCATTTTCAATCCCTTCTTTCATTGCTACCCAAAAAGGATTTGAAAGCGTTTTAAGTATTACGGCATATTCAGCAGAATAAACCGAAACAGAGCAAACTAAGCCAAGTATAGCCAAACAGGATTTTAGTGTTTTGAACCTTTTCATGAAATTACTCCTTATGTAGGTTAATAGAAAACTAAAAATTATAAAAAATGATGAAACTTCATATTTTTATAATTTTTATTTATTTTTTTATAATTATACTTTATCAAAAGGGGTAAAAAAGTGATCAACTTCACAAATATTAAAATATTGTAAAGTTTTTGATGCTAAAAAGGACCTTTTTAATGGAAGGAAGCTATTTTTTTCTGAAGTATTTTGTTGCAGTAAATGTCTTCTCTAAGTTCATTTCAGATAAGTGAATATTTTGTTGAGCTACAGAGACAAAGAAGGCATCAACTAAAATAAGTTGTAAAATCCTTGCTGAAGCATTTTTTCCCAGCAATGGGGTATCTGGTGCGGGCGTACAAATTACAAAATCCGAAATAACAGCAATAGGAGAAATATCACTATGTGTGATGCAGATGATTTTTGCTCCATTTTTTTTAGCTTCATAGACAACTTTTAACAAATCGGTTGTTTTACCCGAATGAGAAACCACTAAGATCACATCATTTTCAGTGAGTAATGAGGCTGACATCATCATTAAATGAATATCTCGATAGGTATTACAGCGAATTCCGATACGCAAGAATTTATGTTCAATATCATCGCAGATTGTATTTGAACCACCAGCAGCATACAGATCTCTATTTTGAGCATTAAAAAAGCATTTTGCAGCTTCAGAAATGACTTTGGAATTTAAAATCGCCTTGCCTTCAGAGATTGTTTGTAAAGAGACATTAAAAACCTTATCTACAAGATCTTGAGGCGTATCTTGACTGGAAAGTTCAAATGTATCTAATTGATTTTCTTCAAAAGAAGTAGTGATTTGTTTTCTTAAATCACGAAAACCGGAGAAACCGAGTAATTTTGCAACTTTTACAATTAAAGCCTCAGATACGTCAAGATCATTTGCAATAGCATTCAATGCTGTGGATTTATTAAATTTAGTTGCATCTAATAACCAGTCAACTACTCGTTTTTCCGTATTTGTCATTCCTTCGCGTTTCATTCTGATATTAGGAATAAGGGATAAGCTTTTTTCCATGAGGTGTTCCACTATTAAGGTTAATTACTTGAAGACATTTATGTTGCTGAATATTGTATAAAACGGAAACGAAAATTACAAAAGTTATAGCAGGCATTTCACACTGTTGAAAGCTTTTTTCATACAAAATACCTTTCAGCAAATCCTTTAAAAATGAAGTTTATCCGTTTCCTCTATATTACAGAAAATTTTGAACAATAGTCGTGATCATTGAATATGACACAGATTTTCGGTTTTAATAATGTTGCATGTACTTTATTATCTAAACAATAAAACCGATATTTACAAACATAAATATCGGTTTTTAAAATTAAATATTTTGTACCAAGCTACTTATTATTCTGCATCATCTGCCATATTTAGCATCTCTGCCAAATTTGCTGTTGCATCTTCTGCTGAAAAGGTAAATTCAGAAGCAATTTCTTCCTCATCAACTGCAGATAATTTAACCTCAGTCGTATTTTCCATACCACCTACCAATCGATTTTTTTGGCGGTTTTGGTGATATGCAAAACCTGTACCAGCAGGAATTAAGCGACCAACAATCACGTTTTCTTTTAAGCCACGCAATTCATCACGTTTACCTGCAACTGCCGCTTCAGTTAGAACACGAGTTGTTTCTTGGAACGAAGCCGCTGAAATAAAGGATTCCGTTGCCAACGACGCTTTAGTAATCCCTAATAATTCACGTTCGAATTCTACAAGTGGCTTACCTTCCTCGGCACGTTTACGGTTGACAATTTTAACTCTAGCGACTTCAACCTGCTCTCCCTCTAAGAATTCAGAGTCATAAGCATTAGTGATAATCGCTTTGCGTAACATTTGACGTACGATAACTTCAATATGTTTATCGTTAATTTTTACCCCTTGTAAGCGGTAAACTTCTTGAACTTCATTAACGATATAATCTGTTACGGCATGTACACCACGTAAACGTAAAATATCATGTGGTGTTTCTGCACCATCAGAAATTAAATCACCACGTTGCACCAACTCACCTTCAAATACGTTCAATTGACGCCATTTTGGAATCATTTCTTCGTATGTTTCACCTTCCATCGGTGTAATTAACAAACGACGTTTACCTTTGGTTTCTTTACCGAAAGACACGATACCAGAAATTTCAGCTAAAATTGCCGGTTCTTTTGGTTTACGTGCTTCAAATAAATCTGCTACACGAGGAAGACCACCGGTAATATCTTTTGTTCCTACAGACTCTTGTGGAATACGAGCCAATGGTTCACCAACAAAGACTTCCGCACCATCATCTAAGGTAACAATTGCTTTACCCGGTAAGAAATATTGTGCCATAACATCGGTGCCTGGGATAAAAATATCGTTACCTTGAGCGTCAACCAGTTTTAATGCCGGACGTAAATCTTTCCCTGCTGTTGCACGTTCACCTACATCTTGAACTACGATTGAAGATAACCCTGTCAATTCATCGGTTTGGCGAGTTACCGTTAGTCCATCAACAATCTCCACAAACTTCACAAAACCACTGACTTCAGAAATAACAGGCATTGTATGAGGATCCCAATTAGCCACGGTTTCACCTGCCGTAACTTCTTCACCATCAGCATGGTTTAATACCGCACCATAAGGTACTTTATAATGCTCTTTTGTTCTTCCGAATGTATCAATAATTGTCAACTCAGTGTTACGTGAAGTTAAAACTAACTTCCCTTCTTTATTCGTTACGAATTTAACATTTGTTAAACGTAATGTACCGGTATTTTTAACTTGAACACTAGATTCTTTTGCCGCAGCAGATGCCGCACCACCGATATGGAATGTACGCATGGTTAACTGTGTACCCGGTTCACCGATTGATTGAGCAGCAATAACACCGACAGCTTCACCTTGATTAATCAAATGTCCACGTGCTAAATCACGTCCGTAACATTTTGCACACACACCAAAATCAGTATCGCAAGTTACAACAGACCGCACTTTGATGCTATCAACAGAATTTTCATCAATGACATCACAAAGTTTTTCATCTAATAAGGTATTACGAGAAATTAACACTTCGTTTGTGCCTGGTTTTAAAATATCTTCTGCCGCTACACGACCTAATACACGATCACGTAATGCTTCTTTTACATCGCCACCCTCGATAAGTGGAGTCATTACGATTCCTTCATGTGTACCACAGTCATCTTCGATAATCACTAAGTCCTGTGCAACATCAACTAAACGACGGGTTAGATAACCTGAGTTAGCGGTTTTTAATGCTGTATCCGCAAGTCCTTTACGTGCCCCGTGGGTTGAAATAAAGTACTGTAATACATTTAAACCCTCACGGAAATTTGCTGTAATCGGTGTTTCAATGATTGAGCCATCCGGACGTGCCATTAGACCACGCATCCCCGCTAACTGACGAATCTGTGCCGCAGAACCACGAGCACCAGAATCTGCCATCATAAAGATGCTATTGAATGAGGCTTGTTTTTCCGGCTGCCCTTCACGATTGATAACCTCTTCTTGCGAAAGATTTTCCATCATCGCTTTAGCAACACGTTCGTTTGCCGCAGCCCAAATATCAATTACTTTGTTATAGCGTTCACCAGCTGTTACAAGACCGGATTGGAATTGTTCTTGAATTTCAGCAACCTCTTCTTCCGCAGCAGAAATAATTTCATATTTTTTCTGAGGAATAACCATGTCATCAATACCAACAGATGAACCGGAACGTGCAGCATAAGCAAAACCGGTATACATAATATGGTCAGCAAACAATACACTCTCTTTCAATCCTAGACGACGATAACTTTCGTTGATTAATTTAGAAATCGCTTTTTTACCTAAAGTTTGGTTGAATAAACTAAATGGCATGCCTTTTGGTGCAATCATCCATAAAATTGCACGACCAATTGTAGTATCGACTAAATGTGTTTGAGGTTCAAATTCACCAATTGCATTTTTAACATATTCAGTAATACGCACTTTTACACGAGAATGCAATTCAGCTTGACCTGTACGATAGGCTTTTTCTGCTTCACGTGAATCTTGTAATAACATTCCCTCGCCTTTACCGTTGACTTTATCACGTGTCATATAGTAGAGACCTAATACAACGTCTTGTGAAGGAACAATAATCGGCTCACCATTCGCCGGGGATAAAATGTTGTTTGTGGACATCATCAATGCACGAGCTTCCAATTGAGCTTCTAATGTCAATGGAACGTGTACAGCCATTTGGTCACCATCGAAGTCAGCATTAAATGCCGCACAAACCAGCGGGTGCAACTGAATAGCTTTTCCCTCAATAAGAATTGGCTCAAATGCTTGGATACCTAAACGGTGTAATGTTGGTGCACGGTTGAGCAAAATTGGGTGTTCACGAATAACATCGGCAAGAATATCCCAAACAATAGCATCTTCACGCTCAACCATTTTTTTCGCAGCTTTAATAGTCGTTGCAAAGCCACGACTTTCTAATTTAGCGTAGATAAATGGACGGAATAATTCCAATGCCATTTTTTTCGGCAATCCGCATTGATGTAAGTGCAAGTATGGACCAACTGTAATGACGGAACGACCTGAGTAATCAACACGTTTCCCTAATAAATTCTGACGGAAACGACCTTGCTTACCTTTAATCATATCCGCAAGAGATTTTAGCGGACGACGATTTGAACCGGTGATTGCACGACCACGACGACCATTATCTAATAACGCATCAACTGACTCTTGTAACATACGTTTTTCGTTACGAACGATAATATCCGGTGCAATTAAATCTAATAGGCGTTTTAAACGGTTGTTACGATTGATTACACGACGATATAAATCATTCAAATCGGATGTTGCAAAACGCCCTCCGTCAAGAGGTACTAATGGGCGTAGATCCGGTGGTAAAACAGGTAATACTGTCATCACCATCCACTCCGGCTTATTGCCTGACTGGATAAAAGATTCTAACAATTTCAAACGTTTTGTAATTTTCTTACGTTTAGTTTCAGAATTCGTTGATTGCAATTCTTCACGTAATGTTTCACATTCAACTTCTAAATCCATATCACGTAACAAGGCTTGAATTGCTTCTGCACCCATTTTTGCATCAAACTCATCCTGCCAACGATCTTCTGCGTCTAAGAATTGTTCTTCCGTTAATAATTGACCTCTCTCAAGATCAGTCATTCCCGGTTCAATAACAATGTAAGATTCAAAATAAAGTACACGCTCAATATCACGTAGTGGCATATCCAACAATAAACCAATACGGGACGGTAATGATTTTAAGAACCAAATATGTGCAACAGGTGAGGCAAGCTCAATATGCCCCATGCGTTCACGGCGTACTTTGGCTTGTGTTACTTCAACACCGCATTTTTCACAAATCACTCCACGGTGTTTCAAACGCTTGTATTTTCCGCATAGACACTCATAATCTTTTACCGGTCCAAAAATACGGGCACAGAAAAGACCGTCACGCTCAGGTTTGAATGTACGGTAGTTAATTGTTTCAGGCTTCTTAACCTCACCATATGACCAAGAACGGATCATATCCGGTGATGCTAAACCAATTTTAATAACATCAAAATCTTCAGAGGTTTTTGATTGTGCTTTTAAAAACTTAACTAAGTCTTTCACGATTTGCTCCTATCGGAGTTAAAATTATTCAAGTGCGGTTAAAACTTTTATAAATCCCACCGCACTTGGGCGTATTTTTGTGGTTACCCATTACTCTTCATCAAGATCAATGTTGATACCTAATGAACGAATTTCCTTCATGATTACATTGAAAGATTCTGGCGTACCTGGATCCATTTGGTGTGTGCCTCCAACGATGTTTTTATACATCTTCGTACGACCATTCACATCATCGGATTTCACTGTTAACATTTCTTGTAATGTATAGGCCGCACCATATGCTTCCAGTGCCCATACTTCCATCTCACCGAAACGTTGACCACCAAACTGTGCTTTACCACCAAGTGGCTGCTGAGTAACAAGACTATATGAACCTGTTGAACGAGCATGCATTTTATCATCAACTAAATGGTTCAATTTCAGCATATACATATAACCTACCGTTACAGGACGTTCAAATTTTTCACCTGTACGACCATCAAACAGGGTAATTTGACCGGAAGTTGGTAACCCACCTAATTCTAATAACGCTTTGATTTCTTTCTCATGCGCACCGTCAAATACCGGCGTTGCTAATGGCATACCTTTACGCAAGTTTTTTGCTAAACGCAATACTTCTTCGTCGGTAAAGGTCGAAAGATCAACTTTTTGTGAACCATCTCCTAAATCATAAGCTTTTTGGATATAGCCACGTAATTTTTCAACATCTTGTTTTTGTTTTATCATTGCGTTGATTTGATCACCAATGCCTTTAGCTGCCAGTCCCAAATGAGTTTCTAAAATCTGACCGATATTCATACGGGATGGTACCCCTAACGGGTTCAAGACAATATCAACAGGTTGACCGTTTTCATCGTATGGCATATCTTCAACAGGGTTAATTTTCGAGATAACCCCTTTGTTACCATGACGACCCGCCATTTTATCACCTGGTTGAATTTGACGTTTTACTGCAAGATAAACTTTGACAACTTTCAATACTCCCGGGGCTAAATCATCACCTTGGATAATTTTACTACGCTTAATTTCAAGTTTATGTTCGAAATCTTTACGTAACTCTTCGTATTGTTCAGCAAGTTGCTCTAATTGATTTTGTTTCTCTTCATCAGCTAAAGTCTGCTCTAACCATTGAGTGCGGTCTAAGTTTTCCAATTGTTTATCATTGAAACCACCGGAAAGAAGTAAATTACGTACTCGAGCAAACAAACCGGCTTCTAAAATCTCTAATTCCTCTACAAGATCTTTTTTAGCCTGTTTTAATTGCATTTCTTCAATTTCTAATGCACGTTTATCTTTTTCAACACCATCACGAGTGAAGACTTGAACATCAATGACTGTACCTGATGTGCCGTTAGGTACACGCAAGGAAGAGTCTTTAACATCAGATGCTTTTTCACCAAAAATAGCACGTAGCAGTTTTTCTTCCGGAGTTAATTGGGTTTCGCCTTTAGGTGTTACTTTACCGACAAGAATATCTCCACCTTTAACCTCAGCACCGATGTAAACAATCCCTGATTCATCAAGTTTACTTAACGCAGCTTCACCTACATTTGGAATATCGGCGGTAATTTCTTCAGAACCTAATTTAGTATCTCGTGCCACACAAGATAATTCTTGAATATGAATAGTAGTGAAACGATCTTCCTGTACCACACGCTCAGACACTAACATTGAGTCTTCAAAGTTATAACCATTCCAAGGCATGAATGCGACACGCATATTTTGACCAAGTGCAAGTTCTCCGAGATCCGTTGATGGTCCATCAGCTAAGATTTCACCACGTTCAATCGGTTCTCCCAATTGCACACAAGGAATTTGGTTAATACAAGTATTCTGGTTTGAACGGGTATATTTAATTAAGTTGTAAATATCAATCCCCGCTTCACCCGCAATAGTTTCATCTTCATTGACTTTTACAACAATACGAGAAGCATCAACATATTGGATAGTACCTCCACGTTTTGCCACCACCGCTACACCGGAGTCCAGTGCTACAGGTTTTTCCATTCCTGTTCCCACCAACGGTTTATCAGCACGTAAGGTTGGAACTGCTTGACGTTGCATGTTTGCACCCATTAATGCACGGTTTGCATCGTCATGTTCAAGGAATGGGATAAGTGCTGCAGCAACGGACACAACTTGTTGAGTTGAAACGTCCATATAATGAATTTCTTCCGGTCGATATAATCCGGACTCACCATGCTCACCACGACAAGTTACAAAGGCATCAGTAAAACGAAGCTCATTGTCAAGGTTTGAGTTTGCCTGAGCAATAACATATTTTCCTTCTTCAATCGCAGATAAATATTCAATTTCTTCTGTGACTTGACCGTTTACCACTTTGCGATATGGTGTTTCTAAGAAACCATAATCATTAGTACGTGCATAAACAGATAGCGAGTTAATCAAACCAATGTTTGGTCCCTCAGGGGTTTCAATTGGACAAACTCGACCATAGTGCGTTGCATGAACATCTCGAACCTCAAAGCCGGCACGTTCACGTGTTAAACCACCCGGACCTAATGCAGAAATACGACGTTTATGAGTAACTTCTGATAACGGATTATTTTGATCCATGAATTGAGAAAGTTGTGAAGAGCCAAAGAACTCTTTTACTGCTGCTGAAATAGGTTTAGCATTAATTAAATCTTGTGGTGTAACCGACTCTAAATCGCCCAAAGAAAGACGTTCTTTTACCGCTCTTTCTACACGGACTAAACCAATGCGGAATTGATTTTCAGCCATTTCACCCACTGAACGAATACGACGATTACCTAAGTGGTCAATATCATCTACTTCACCACGCCCATTACGAATGTCAATCAATTTACGCATTACATTAACAATATCTTCTTTGCTCAATGTACCGCTACCTGTAGTATCTTCAATGCCCAAAGAGCGGTTGAATTTCATGCGACCTACAGCTGACAAATCATAACGTTCGGAAGAGAAAAATAAGTTATCAAATAAACCTTCTGCCGCCTCTTTTGTTGGTGGCTCCCCCGGACGCATCATACGATAAATTTCAACTAATGCACTTAGACGATCATAGGATGGATCAACACGTAATGTTTCAGATATGTACGGACCAAAATCTAGGTCGTTGGTAAATAAAGTTTCAATGTTTTTATAACCGGCTTGTGATAATTTCTCTAACAATTCTAACGAAATTTCCATATTTGCCGGACAAATAATCTCACCTGTTGTTAAATCAACATAATCTTTAGCTGAAACTTTACCTACGATATATTCTGTCGGTACTTCAACTTGTGTAATCTTATCTTTTTCTAATGCTTTAATATGACGAGCGGTAATACGGCGACCACGCTCAATATACACTTTACCATTCGCTTCAATATCAAAAGATGCGGTTTCACCTCGCAATCTTTCAGGAACTAAAGTCATTAGTAATTTATTATCTTTGATCTCAAACGAAACCTTATCAAAGAATAAATCCAAAATTTCTTCGGTAGTGTAATTTAATGCACGTAAAATAATAGTAGCCGGTAATTTACGACGACGGTCAATACGAGCATATAAATTATCTTTCGGATCAAATTCAAAATCCAACCATGAACCACGATAAGGAATAATTCGTGCATTATAAAGTACTTTGCCTGATGAATGGGTTTTTCCTTTGTCACTATCAAAAAATACACCTGGACTCCGATGTAATTGTGATACAACAACACGCTCAGTACCATTGATGACAAAAGTACCATTACTGGTCATCAATGGGATTTCTCCCATATAAACTTCTTGTTCTTTTATGTCTTTTATCGTGCCGGATGCCGCATCTTTATCGTAGCTAACAAGGCGTAATTTTACACGTAATGATGCAGCATAAGTAGTACCTCGAATTTGACATTCTCTTACATCAAAAACAGGTTCTCCTAATTGATAACTGACATACTGCAATTCTGTATTACCATTGTTACTGACAATAGGAAATATAGAACGGAA
Organism: Histophilus somni; assembly: GCF_014202395.1. Lineage (GTDB taxonomy): Bacteria > Pseudomonadota > Gammaproteobacteria > Enterobacterales > Pasteurellaceae > Histophilus > Histophilus somni. Next base: position 3,732 of record NZ_JACHGQ010000016.1, on the reverse strand, counting down.
TGCAGCTTCTAAACCTTGTTGACCGTCAGGATCTCTTTGGATAAATTTATCAAAAGAGTCAAGTTGAATTGTTAATAAATAAGGTACATTTAAAACTTGCGGACGTTTGCCGAAGCTTTTACGAATACGCTTTTTTTCGGTATAGGAGTAAACCATTTGGGTTCCTCTGTAAATATTAGTGAGACCGATTCAATATAAAATTCAGTTCGACAACATAAAGTGCGGTCGATTTTATAATAAATTTTATATCAATGCTTGAACCCGTTTGCTAGGTACCGCCCTCTGAACCTTACTTCTGATGTGCGGATTGCATTAAGCTAATAGTTTGATTTAGCCTAACTCTTTTGCAATCAAACGGTGTATTTAAAAAATGTAAATTGCTGAGAGTATAAAACTATCAGCAATTTACTAAAATGGCTTGAGATTCTATCATTCCAAATAGTTTTTAGCAAGATACATTTGACGATTGAATGAGGTTTTATTCTAAAAACATCTCTATGCCCATGTCAAAGAATTACGTGAAGTACAAATTAGCAAACAACCAAAGCAAAAAAGTTACCTCACAATGCCGAGTGATGTTGCTTTTTACGGAATATCTCTCGTATCAAACTCTTAATGGTATGAGTGCGGTTTTAAACCGCACTTTTTATTTGATGAACTTAACGAATCACAACTTGTGCAATGAGGTAGCCAACCACACAAGCCGTAAAAACGCCTATTAAACCTGGAGCCATAAAGCTATGGTTAAAGTAATATTTACCAATTTTCGTTGTACCTGTCACATCAAAATTCACCGTTGCAATATCTGATGGATAATTAGGAATAAAGAAATAAGCATATGTTGCCGCCATCAGACCAACTAATAATGCTGGAGATAAACCTAATTCAATTCCAACAGGTAACATCATAACCGCTGTTGCTGCTTGGCTATTAATAACAACTGAAACAGCAAATAGTGCCAAAGCAAAAGTCCATGGATAGGCTTTCACCATATCTACAATACCTGCCTTAAATTGTGGCATTGCATACTGAAAATAAGTGTCACTCATCCAGGCAATACCAAAAATAGCAATTGCTGCAACCATTCCTGATTTAAATACAACACCGTTCGGTACAATTTGCGGATTAGTTTTTGTAACCAACAAGGTAATACCGCCAAAACATAGCATCATCATTTGAATAATTAATGACATTGAAATAGGTTTAGAAGCACTACCGATAGTACGAATTTCAGGAAACATTGCGATCATTACAATCACAACTAACGAGAGTAAAAATAAATATACCGACTGCTTAGCTGCTGGCGGTAATACTTCATTTAAAGTTGTACTAGTTGTATTTAAAATACGCTCACGCCAAATAGGATCCTGTAAACGACGTTGATATTCCTTGTCATATTCAAGCTCTTTACCACGGCGTAAACTATAAAGTGACAATGCAATAGTTCCTGCCAATGTCGCAGGTACAGTAACACAAATAATATCTAATAAGGTAATATGCTCAAATCCTGGAAGTGCGGTGATTTTCCCAAGATAAAAAACAACAGCCGCTGATAATGGACTAGATGTAATTGCAAGTTGAGATGCAACAGATGCTGCAGCCATAGGTCGTTCCGGACGAATATTATTTTTTAGTGCTACATCACCAATAATTGGCATAATAGAGTAAACAGAATGCCCTGTACCGAGCATAAATGTCATAAAATATGTTACTAAAGGTCCAAGGATAGTTACACGCTTAGGATTGCTACGTAATACACGTTCAGCCATTTGTAGCATAAATTTCAAACCGCCCGCTGCCTCAAGTACCGACGCACAAGTCACAACAGCAAGGATAATTAGCATAACATCAATTGGTGCCTTACCTACTGGCATACGGAAGATAAAGACCTCTATAGCTAAGCCAATACCGGATACAACACCTAATCCAATACCGCCATAGCGACTTCCTACATAAAGCATTAAAAGTAAAAATAAAAATTCCAAATAAAGCATAAAAGCTCCCTAAAAGAGATAAACAAAAAACTCCGGCTATCATACTTATTTTTTGAAATCACTCAATTAATTTATTTAAATAATACAAAAAATAATTAAATTTGTAGAAAAGAAAGGAAGTAAGTATAAAAATGAGTTTTCAGCTCGCCTAAAAATCGTATCGATTAAATATAAAACTCATACCCATCAAAATACCCTACACATAGCGTACATAACCTGTTAGAACTCACTTCTCACTTTTTGAATTGCAACATTTGATTGATCAACGCAATGCCTAACACAATACAAAACGCACCTAAAAAGAAAGTTTGATTTGGAACTTCATTGAGTAGTAGCCATGCCAGTACCATAGTGAAGATAGGTTCTGACAGTTCAGTTACCTGTACTTTCGATGCACTGAGATAAACTAACGCCTTGGTTGTGCAGTAAAAACCAATCAGCGTGGGTAGTAAAGCAAGTGCAACAAGATTGAGTATGACGGTCGTATTCCACTGGATTTCTATATGTTGAAAATGTGTGACAAATGGATAGAACAAATATAGTGCTCCAAACATCATCAATAATCGTGTTAATGGTATGCCACCATTTAAATTAAATTTTTTGATGAGTACGGAAAATAAACCGTAGCCACTACCTGCAAGAATGGCATATAGAATAGATAGCCATTGACTAGAGCCCGACCAAGAAATGATAAATACGCCAGATACGGCAAAACAAGTGCCAGCAATAGCGGAAACCTTCAATGGCTCTGACAATAATATAGCCCCTCCGAGCAGGGAGGATACGGCAGCAGTGGCCATTAGTACGACTACCACATTAGCGGCATGGCCATACTGATAAGCAGTGGTTTCAAAGAAAAATAAGGTAAAAATCCCCAGAAATGCGCAAATAGCTATTTGGAAAAGTAGGTTCACTGTATTTTTTGCAAAAGGTTTTATTTGATTTTTCTGTTCTTGCCATGATGAGCGACTTAACACCAGACTGATCATAGCAAAAGCGATAATTGTTTTAAAAAAGGCAATAGATTGAATATTTAGGTTCTGCTCTAATAAATTTTTGCTAAAAATTCCAATACTACTATTCAACGCAGCGGCGGATAGAGCAAAAAAAAATCCCTTTTAAGATTTTATTTCCCACAATTGTCTCCACATAGATTTTACTGAGTTTTTTGATAAGAAAATGCCACCAAAATTTCTATTAACTGCTGCATATTCTTCGTCTTGTAATAGAATATTGCATTTTTGAAATTATGAAAAGATATGAGATGCAAAATTTTAATGAAATATATGACTAAGGAAAACATGGCAGGGGCGGAGAGGATCGAACTCCCAACACCCGGTTTTGGAGACCGGTGCTCTACCAATTGAACTACGCCCCTAAACAGATATAAATTGGCGGAATGGACGGGACTCGAACCCGCGACCCCCTGCGTGACAGGCAGGTATTCTAACCAGCTGAACTACCACTCCGCTAAATTTGATATTTGGCAGTGACCTACTCTCACATGGGGAATCCCCACACTACCATCGGCGTAACAACGTTTCACTTCTAAGTTCGGCAAGGAGTTAGGTGGTTCCATTGCACTATGACTGCCAAAATTTATTTTGTTAGCTTACTAATATAAATAAACTAACAAAATAAACTCATAAAAAACTTGGCGGTGCCCTACTCTCACATGGGGAATCCCCACACTACCATCGGCGTTACAGCGTTTCACTTCTGAGTTCGGCATGGTGTC
>NZ_JACHGQ010000015.1 GCF_014202395.1 Histophilus somni | reverse complement strand
CTCTAGTTTAAGCACTTATCTTACTCTTTTAATCTCTTATTAATACAGTCTCACAAGTGCCCACACAGTTTGTCTGATAGTTTGTTAAAGAACAATTTACACTGCATCAAAAATGCAAGGCTTCTAATTTTAGTGAGATTGAAACCTCATGTCAAGTGATTACTTAAAATTTTTCCAAATAATCTATGATATTCATTTCTCATTCCCCTCTAAAAGAGGAGGAGGCGTATTATAGAAAATTATCACTTCCTTGCAAGCAATCTTTGCAAAAAAAATTCAAATATATAATCAAAAGCTGATTTTTCATTCACCTTGTCTAATTTTTAGTACAAAATCGTCTACTTTTTCCCAATCTGTATATTCAATTTCTTTACTTACATCGGTTTCGCCCCCTGTTATTTTCATTATTAATCTAATCATCATCCGATCAAACCAAGAATAACGAGGATAAAACAACGCTCCGGCAAACACCCCTACATATTTGGGTTTCCACCGAATACGTTGCAAAAACTTCCTAACATAAACATTCGTTTCCGGTGTATTCTTATTTTCTTTACGAGCTGTCAAATTCACACCAAAAAAATTGCTCTCTTTCTGCTGTAAAAGTGCGGTATTTTTTTGCAAAAATTGATAAAGTCTTTGATCAAAATGACCATAGCGAACCGAGGCACCAATAATAATACGATCGAAGGTAGCTAAATCACCAGAAAAATCAAGCAAAGATTGTACCGCACTTTTTTCAAATTTTGTGCCTATATATTCTGCGATTTTTTTAGTCTGACCCTCTCGGCTTAAATATAAAATCAATGTTTTCATTATGATTTCCAAAAAGTCGGCGTAAACAAAAGTAAAAGAGAAAAAATTTCTAAACGACCAGCTGCCATAGCAAAAGAAAATACATATTTAGCATTATCCGGAACTTGTGAAAAACTTTGGCTAATTATTCCCAAACCTGGTCCAACATTTGTTAGTGTGGCAAAGACAGACAACATCGCATCAGCAGCATTCATTCCACATAATATAACCGCAAATACACATACCCAATAGGTTAAGAAAAATGCAATTAAAAATCCCCATATCCCATCAATAACTCTCTGTGCCAATAACATTTTCCCCAATTTAATTGGAATAACCAAATGAGGGTGAACTAAATGTTTAAATTCTCTTTTGATTTGTAACCATACAACAAGCACTCTAATCATTTTTAAACCACCTGTAGTAGATCCCGCACATCCTCCTAATATTGCCATAAAGACCAGTAACATCCCCAAAAAAGCCGGAAGCTGATTTAAATCAAATAAAGTATAACCTGAAGTCATTGCCATTGATACTGACTGCAACGCACCTTGTGAGAAAGCATCAAAAACAGAATAATTTTCATAGGTCAGATATAACCCTAACGATAATAAGAAAATAAATATCCCTTGAATTGCACAGAAAAACCTAAATTCAGGATCTCTTGCGTAAATTTTCCAGACAGGTTGGTATTTCCAATTAGTTAATGCTCGAATATGCAAAGCAAAATTACAACCACTAATCAGCATAAAACCAGCACTAATCAAATAAATAGCCGGATTGTCAAAGTAACCTAAACTGGCGTCGTAATTGGACATTCCGCCATTTGACACCGTAGAAAAACTATGAGAAATCGCATCAAACCAACTCATTCCCGCAGCCCAATAAGCAAACGCACAGAAAATAGTCAATATACAATAGAGAAACCATAATAATTTTGCCACTTCACCAATACGAGGCAAGGCTTTTTGATCTTTCATTGGCCCCGAAGATTCCGCTCGATATAAATGACCACTACCAATACCAAGCAATGGAATAATCGCAACCACTAATACAATCAATCCCATTCCGCCAATCCATTGCAAAAGTTGACGATAAAAAAGGATGGATTTTGGCAAATGATCCAACCCCAAAATTACTGTAGCCCCTGTTGTAGTTAAGGCTGAAAAAGACTCAAATACAGCATCGGCAAGGCTCAATGTTAGCTCATCGAACAACATAAAAGGAATAACTGCCAATAAACTGAGCAAAACCCAAAACATTGTGACGATTAAAAATCCTTCACGTGAACGTAAACTTGCCTTATGTGCTCGACATAGCCACCATAACCCAACTCCGGCTGAAAGATTGTAAAAAAACGACAAGATAAAAGCCTTTCCACCCCCATCTCCATAAATCAACGCTATAAAAGCCGGAATTAACATTGTAATGGAAAAGCAAGTTACTAGAATTCCCACTATACGCAGAATAGATAAAATATGCACAATTTTCTCTCTTATTTGTTTTCTAATAATCTTAACTGTCCTGCTGAATAACTAGATAAGTCATTCTGAAATGCTGCCAGTTTATCATCACTTATACCCAACTCAAATTGAACATCCTGTAAAAAATGTTGAGAAATGATCCTAATATTATATTTTTCAAATAAAACATGTAACCAATTGACCTGATGATACGCACAATAAAGTTGATAAATTTTTCGTTCTATTTTTAAACTTGTCTGTAACAATTGCAAAGCTTGTTGCACACCATTTCCATAAGCTCGCACTAATCCCCCTGTACCGAGCAAAATTCCCCCATAGTAACGAACAACTACAGCAGAAATTTCACCAATACCACTCCCCAATAAAGCATTCAACATAGGTTTTCCTGCCGTACCGCTAGGTTCACCATCGTCAGAAAACCCTAATCCTTGCGAATTACCGGGTTGTAACGAAACCGTTGCCCAACAATGATGACGAGCATTTGGATGTTGATTTTTTATTGAATGCCAAAATGCTTTAGCCTGCTCCAAACCTTCTGCATGCTGAAGATAAGTAATAAAACGGCTCTTCTTAATTTCTTCTTCAAAAACAACCGCACTTTGGGGAATAAGATATTTCATACTTTGCTTATTTTGACCCTAAAGAAATTGGACGCTATCATACACGCTTTCTATTCTAACAAAGAAATTATTATGACTGATATTATTGTAACACAAACTCTAAACACAATTGGATTACGTTGTCCGGAACCAATAATGCTCTTACGCAAAAAAATTCGCCATATGCAAGAAGGAGAAATATTATTAATTCTTGCAGATGATCCTGCCACAACTAGAGATATTCCTAGCTTTTGTCAATTTATGGATCATAATTTATTAAAAAGTGATTTAGAAAACACTCCATTTAAATATTGGATCAAAAAAGGAAAATAAGTCATATCATAAAATAGTAACAAAATTTAATTTTTGTGATCTCCGTCAAAAAAAAAAAAAAAAAAAAAAATAAAATTTATTGACTTTTTATTTTATAGGCGCAAAATTTGCTTCGATAGTCAACTAAAACTATATAAGCAAAATAAATTTCGGAGGCTATTATGTTAGACCACAATTATAGTCAAGAATATAACCCTATTAAGGGTCGCTCTTTGATGGCACATATTCGTCGTACTCGACACCTTATGAAACCGTCCCATCGTTCTTGTTTTTCTTTTGCTATTCTCCATTCTAAAAGTAATCCATATCAATTCTTTTCCATTTAATTCCCTTTAAATAAAGGGGATTTCACGGTTTTCTACTTTATTAATATTTTGTCCTAGAATTTTTATATTCTTTATACGGTTTTTCTTGATAAATAAAAACCTGTGTTTGTTCTTAATTCTAGAATAAGTGTTCGTGTTTTTTATAGTTAAATAAATATAAAAATTCACGTACTGTTTATATTAATAATTTATAAAACTTTAAAAGTAAGCTATCTCACTATTTCTATATTTATTGTGAGAGGGTGATTTGTATTCTTTAAATAAGACAAAGGAGTCTTTTATGTTAAAATTAAAAATCGCACATAGCCCATTAGTGCAAAAATATTTTACATCAACTCGTGAATTAGTTTTATTAAATCAAACTGATTTCACCGATATAGGTGCAATAATATTGACTGCCGAAGATGTTAAGTATATTCAACAAATAAAAACGACTGAATTTAATATTCCTATTTTTGTCGTATTAAATGAAGGTGAAACACTTTCTGATGAATATTTTGATCAGGTTTATCATGTTCAAGATCTAAACAGCTATGATATCAATTTGTATAGCCGTCAAATTGAAACAGCTGCGTCTCTTTATGAGCAAAAAATGTTACCTCCATTCTTTAAAATGTTAAGCGAATATGTCGAAATGGGTAATTTGGCATTTGATTGTCCGGGACACCAAGGCGGTCAATATTTCCGCAAACATCCAGCCGGCCGTTATCTATACGATTTCTATGGAGAAAATATTTTCCGTTCAGATATTTGTAATGCTGATGTGAAATTGGGAGATTTACTAATACATGAGGGTGCTCCATGTGATGCTCAACAACATGCAGCAAAAGTATATAATGCAGATAAAACATATTTTGTGCTAAACGGAACTTCCGCCTCCAATAAAGTGGTTTGTAACGCACTACTTGCACCGGGTGATCTAGTATTATTTGACCGCAACAATCACAAATCAAATCACCACGGTGCTTTAATTCAAGCGGGTGCAACCCCTGTTTACTTGGAAACTGCCCGTAATCCATTCGGCTTCATCGGCGGTATTGATAACCACTGTTTTGAAGAAGCATATCTTAAAAAATTAATCGCAGAAGTGACACCGGAAAAACTTGAAGAGAAACGTCCTTTCCGTCTTGCAATTATTCAATTGGGTACTTATGACGGAACAATTTATAACGCCAAACAAGTTGTTGAACGTATTGGACATTTATGCGATTACATCTTGTTCGATTCTGCATGGGTCGGCTATGAACAATTCATTCCAATGATGAAAGATTGCTCTCCATTATTACTAGATTTAAATGAAAATGACCCTGGTATTATCGTGACACAATCGGTACATAAACAACAAGCAGGTTTCTCACAAACATCACAAATTCATAAAAAAGACAAACATATTAAAGGACAAGCAAGATATTGCAATCACAAACGCTTTAATAATGCCTTTATGTTGCATGCGTCTACCAGCCCATTCTATCCTCTATTCGCCACTCTGGATGTAAACGCTCAAATTCAAGGTTCTCCTGCAGGGAAACGTCTATGGGCCGAGTGTGTAGAAGTTGGTATCGAGGCAAGAAAGTTAATGCTTAAGCACTGCACTTTAATCAAACCATTTATTCCTCCTTATGTGAAAGGTAAAAAATGGCAAGATCACGATACTAAAGAAATTGCAAATGATCTTGAGTTTTTCAATTTCCATGCAAATGATACATGGCATAAATTTGAGGGTTATACAGATAATCAATATTTTGTTGACCCTTGTAAATTCATGCTCACAACTCCGGGGATTAACATTGAAACAGGGGAATATGAAGACTTTGGTATTCCAGCAACAATCCTTGCTAACTTCTTGCGAGAAAATGGAATCATTCCTGAAAAATGTGACTTGAACTCCATTTTATTCTTGCTTACACCAGCTGAAACATTGACAAAAATGCAAACTTTAGTTGCTCAAATAGCTGCGTTTGAAAAACATATCAAACAAAATTCATTACTCAAAGATGTACTGCCTACTGTGTACAAAAATAATGAGGAACGCTATCAGGGCTACACTATCAGACAATTATGTCAAGAAATGCACAATCTTTACGTCAGTAGAAATGTTAAACAGCTACAACGTGACTTGTTTAGAAAAACAACTCTACCGGAATATGCTATGAACCCACAAAAAGCGAATATCGAATTTGTTCGTAACAAAATTGAATTAGTTCCATTGACAGATATTGTGGGGAGAATCGCCGCCGAAGGTGCATTACCTTACCCTCCAGGTGTTTTATGTGTTGTTCCCGGTGAACGTTGGAGTACGACAGTACAACAATATTTCCTTGCACTGGAAGAAGGCATTAATGTTCTTCCTGGATTCGCACCGGAAATTCAGGGCGTATATCTACAAAAAGATCCTGATGGACGTACACGTGCTTATGGATATGTATTAACTGAAGCATAATAAAAAAATAAGTGCGGTTAATTACAAATAACCGCACTTTAATAGAGGGATAAAATTATGAGTACTCAAAAAAGTAATAAAATCGGTGTAGTACAACTCACTATACTGACAATGGTAAATATGATGGGTTCAGGCATTATCATGCTACCGACAAAATTAGCTGAAATTGGAACTATCTCAATTGTATCTTGGTTAGTCACAGCTGTTGGTTCAACTGCTTTAGCCTATGCTTTTGCTCAATGTGGTATGTTCAGTAAAAAATCAGGCGGTATGGGTGGTTATGCGGAATATTCTTTCGGTAAAGCCGGTAACTTTATGGCAAACTACACTTATGGAGTTTCTCTAGTCATTGCCAATACTGCGATTGCAATATCCGCCGTTGGATACGGATCAGAGCTATTAAATGTCACTTTATCACCGATATCCATTGCACTATGCACTATATTCACACTATGGTTAGCAACTGTTTTGAATTTTGGTGGAGCAAGAATCACTGGTAACATCAGCTCTTTTACTATCTGGGGAGTAATTATTCCGGTCGTAGGGATTTGTTTAATTGGTTGGTTCTGGTTTAGTGGTGAAATGTATGTCAGTGCTTGGAACCCACATAACGTTCCCACTTTTGAAGCCATCGGCGTATCTATTTCTATGACGTTATGGGCCTTCTTAGGTTTAGAGTCAGCTTGTGCGAATACTGATGTAGTAGAAAATCCTGAAAGAAATGTTCCTATCGCAGTTCTTGGCGGAACATTAGGTGCGGCGGTTATTTATATTGTTTCCACCAACGTAATTGCCGGTATTGTTCCTAATTTGGAACTTGCTAATTCAACAGCACCGTTCGGTTTAGCTTTTGCACATATGTTTGAAGAAACAACAGGTAAAGTGGTAATGGGCTTAATGGTAATGTCCTGCTTCGGTTCATTATTAGGCTGGCAGTTTACCATTGCTCAAGTATTCAAATCTTCAGCCGAAGAAGGATATTTCCCAGCATTCTTCAAAAAAGTGACCAGTAAAAACGCACCTATTATTGGTATGGTTACAATTACTGCAATTCAAAGTTTATTAGCACTGATGACGATCAGTCCATCTTTAAACAAACAATTTAACATCTTAGTAGACTTGGCGGTGGTGACCAACGTAATACCTTATCTGTTATCAATGGCTGCATTAATGGTCTTACTTAAAGTAGAAAAAGTAGCATTAAATAAAGCTAAAATTACCACATTTGTTGCCTTCATCGGTTCGTTATATAGTTTATATGCCTTATACGCAGCAGGTGAGCAAGCTATGCTATACGGATCAATCGTAACATTCATCGGTTGGACGCTATATGGATTTATTTCTTATAAATTTGATATAAAAAAATAAGGTAAAATTATTTATTTTTTCAAGTCAACAAATACAATGACAAAAAGTGCGGTAAATTTCACCGCACTTTTAATTTCTGTTATCATAGCAACAAAATTAACTAACCCATTAAATAATATGCGTATTCCTCGAATTTATCATCCAACCTCTTTAGAAAATCAACAAACTTGTCAATTAAGCGATGATGCGGCAAATCATGTAGGGCGTGTTCTACGCATGCAGGTAGGTGAGCAAATTGAATTATTTGACGGAAGTAACCATATTTACCCTGCCATTATTACTCAAACAAATAAAAAAGCAATTGAAGTTAACATTCTCTCTCGTCAATTGGAAAATCGTGAAAGTCCATTATTTATTCATCTAGGTCAAGTGATTTCTCGTGGAGAAAGAATGGAGTTTACTATTCAAAAATCCGTTGAGTTAGGGGTCAACATAATTACGCCATTATGGTCTGAACGTTGTGGAGTAAAACTTGATAAGGATCGTATGGAGAAAAAAATCCAACAATGGCAAAAAATTGCGATTTCCGCTTGTGAACAATGTGGGCGTAATATAGTGCCTGACATTCGCCCATTAATGAAATTGCAAGATTGGTGTGCTGAACAAGACGGAACCTTAAAGCTTAATCTTCACCCAAGAGCTAAATATACAATTCGTACCTTACCGGAAATTCCCCCGCAAGGTGTTCGCTTGTTAATAGGTTCAGAAGGAGGACTTTCTGCACAAGAAATTAGTCAAACAGAAACTCAGGGATTTACTGAAATTTTACTTGGTAAGCGTGTTCTACGCACAGAAACTGCCGCACTTAGTGCAATCACCGCATTACAGGTCTGTTTCGGAGATTTGGCAACGTAACAGAAGTACAAACCAAAAGAGCGGTAATTTTTTACCGCCCTTTTCTTGCAATCTCCTTAAACTAGGAAATTTCACTCATTTTAACAGGACGCCCCTCATCCAATGATTTTTTCGCTGCAATTGCGATTAATACCGGTTGCAAACCGTCAGTACCGTTTACTAATGTTGGTTTGTCATTCACCACTGAGTCAACAAAGCACGCCATTTCATCAGCAAAAGATTGCATGTAACGTTCTAAGAAGAAATATTTTGGTTTTTCTGCGATGACACCATTCACATTAGATAAAATTGCTGTTGACGGCGTATCATTTGCGGTTTGGATCGCACCTTTAGAACCGAATACTTCTGCACGTTGGTCATAACCATAAACTGCTTTACGGCTATTATCAATCACTGCAATTGCCCCGTTTGCAAGTTTTAAGGTAATAACTGCGGTATCAATATCGCCCGCTTCACCAATTTTCGGATCAACAAGAACACCTCCTGCCGCATATACCTCCGTTACTTCACTGCCGGACAAATAACGCACCATATCAAAATCATGGATTGTCATATCAAATAACATACCGCCGGACACTTTTACATATTCAATTGGCGGTGCATCTGGATCACGAGAAGTGACCCGAATAACGTGGGGTTCACCAATATCACCATTGACTACCGCATTCTTAATTGCTTTGAAATTATGGTCAAAACGGCGGTTAAAACCGACTTGGAATTTAACACCCGCTTTTTCCACTTCTGCTAATACTTGCTGAATACGATCAACATCTGCGTCAATTGGTTTTTCACAGAAAATATGTTTACCTGCACGAGCCGCTTCAATAGAAATCGGTGCATGCGTATTAGTGGAAGAACAGACTAAAACAGCATCAATCTCCGCATCTTGTAAAATTAATTTATAGTCTTCATAGACATTCGGAATACCCATTCCCTTTGCCCATTCTTTTAACTCTTCAGTAACACGAACATCAGAAATCGCTTTGATTTCAGCACCTTTTACATATTTTGTAATACTTTCTGAGTGTACACGACCAATACGACCTGCACCAATAATACCTACTTTAATCATTTTAAACTCCTGCAACTTCTCTGATATATTGACGACCTTTAATTGCATATTCTAACGGATTTGCAATTGCCGGATCTTGTTCGGCTTCAACAACCATCCAACCTTTATAATCATATTTTTCTAAAATATCAAAAATCGGTTTGAAATCAATTACACCATCTCCCGGCACAGTGAATGTACCTTTAACAACCCCTTCCAAGAAACTAAGATCATTTGCTTTTACTTCCGCCACAACCTCATCACGCACATCTTTTAGGTGAACATGAACAACACGGTGAATATATTTTTCTAATACCTCCAGCATAACTTGTTGTGAGCCTTCTGAATAATAAAGGTGACCTGAATCGAATAATAAATACACATCATCATTAGTGATTTCCATGTATTTATCAATTTCTGCGGGTGTTTGAATACCAGTTCCCATATGGTGATGTAAGCATACCTTCATGCCTTTTTCTGCGGCTAATTTTGCAAGCTCATTATAACCTTCCGCTAGCAATTGCCATTCAGCTTCCGTGAAAATAGTTTTCTCTTTGAAAATTGCTTTTTTCTGACCTTGAATACTACGACTTTGCTCAGAGCAACCAATAACCTTAGCTCCCATAGCATGTAAAAAATCACGATGCTCTATAAAACCTTTGATAGTTTCTTCTTTTTTACCATCAACAAAGAATGTACTGAACCATGCGTTACAAATTTGGATACCCCGTAAATCCAGTTTACGTTTCAAAACGTCAATATCACGTGGATATTTACTTCCCACTTCGCTACCGGTGAACCCAGCTAATGCCATTTCACTTACGCACTGTTCAAAAGTATTCTCTTTACCAATTTCCGGTAAATCGTCATTTGTCCAACCAATCGGTGCAATGCCCAATTTTACATTTTCAGCTTTCATACTGTTGTCCTTCTTAAAAAGAATGAATGAATTTCATGATAAATGGGCTCAATATTGAGCCTATCAAGTTAAATTAGTAACGTCTTGCTACCTCAATATGAGCAATAGAATCTTCATAGGCAGCATTAATTTCAGCTTTATTTGACACCTCAGCCACACCAACGTGCCACCAGCTTTCATATCCCTTCGCCATCGTTTTTGGTAAAACCTTAATATCAATTAAAGTAGAAACCTGTTGTTTTTTTGCATCAGCCAAAGCCAATCGTAGCTCTTCTTCGGTAGTTACTTGATAGGTTTTGCAACCGTAAGATGCGGCATTCATAGCAAAATTAACCGGTACAAAGCCCCCATCTAATTTATTGGTATTCTTGTTTCTGAAACGAAATTCCGTTGCAAAACTGTCCATACCATGGCCAATTTGTAAGTTATTGATACAACCGTTTGTCATATTATCGAATAATATTACGTTAATTTTTCTATTTTCTTGAATTGACGTTACCAGTTCAGAATGCAACATCATGTAAGATCCATCACCTAAGAAGGTATAAACTTCACGATGAGGTTCTGCAATTTTGACCCCTAGAGCAGCACTAACTTCATACCCCATACAAGAATAACCGTATTCCAAATGATAGGTATTTTCGCCTTTAGACTGCCAAATACGTTGTAAATCGCCTGGTAAACTACCCGCAGCCCCCACGATGACATCATTTTCACCTAATGTTTCATTTAAAATACCTAACACCCTTGTTTGAGCTAAACAAGATTTGGTCATCTCCATAAATTCAGCATAAACCGCCTCACGATTTAAACGATCATCAATTTCAGGTACAAAATCTTCGGTATAAGTTATATTGTGAACACGCTCTAATTCAGTTTCCAACGCTTTTTTTGCCTGTGCCACTTTATCACCCCATTGGGCTTGATAACCTGTTGTAGCTAAAAGTGCGGTTAATTTTTCCAGCGTTTCTTTGGCATCAGCTGTAACTTGTACACCATCTAACTTATAAGCATCAAAGCGAGCAACATTGATATTTAAGAATTTCACTTCGTCATTATTGAAAATCCATTTAGATCCCGTCGTAAAATCAGTATATCTTGTACCAATACCAATGACTAAGTCAGCCTCCGGTGCTAATAAATTTGCAGCTACACAACCTGTTACACCTATACCGCCAACATTCAAATAATGCTCAGAAACTACCGCACTTTTACCCGCTTGAGTCTCTGCAAATGGAATATTATAAATTTCAGCAAAGGCTTTTAATTGCTCTGCCGCCTCAGAGTACCGCACTCCACCACCACAAATAATTAGTGGTTTTTTCGCATTTTGAATTAAGGTCAAAGCATCTTGTAGCATCGCTTCCGTTGGAGGTGTACGCTCAATGCGATGAATACGTTTTTGTAAAAAATACTCAGGAAAATCATAAGCTTCAGTCTGAACATCTTGTGGCAATGCAATTGTCACCGCACCGGTTTCTGCAGGATCAGTCAATACACGCATTGCGTTGATACAAGCTGTCATTAATTGTTCAGGACGACTTACACGATCCCAGTATTTACTTACCGCACGAAAAGCATCATTGGTACTAATACTTAAATCATAAGTTTGTTCAATTTGTTGCAACACAGGGTCTGGTTGACGAGTAGCAAAAACATCACCAGGTAATAAAAGAAGTGGAATACGATTTGCCGTTGCTGTTGCAGCTGCTGTAATCATATTTGCAGCCCCCGGACCAACAGATGAAGTACAGGCATAGATTTGTTTGCGTAATTTTTGCTTCGCAAACCCTATTGCTACATGAGCCATGCCTTGCTCGTTACGTCCTTGACGCACAATCAATTCGCCACTATCCTGTTCCAGTGCTTGACCTAAACCCAGCACGTTACCATGTCCAAAAATCCCGAAAATGCCTTCAACGAATTTTGTTACCTTTCCATCGAACTCAATATATTGGTTATCAAGAAATTTTACTAATGCTTGAGCTACCGTTAATCTCACTGTCTTCATCATCATCTCCCAAATCAGATAATTGAAATTTGTAGCTATATAATCATATTTTCGTTTCAAATAAAATAAAAATGAAAAATAAATTTCATTTTTGTGGAGCTGATCAAATTTTTCTAACCGCACTTCCCCAACAAACAAAAAAAATAGCAACTATACAATTGCTATTTTTTTCTTGTAACCTTTTGCTTAATTTGCTTTTCTACGGCGTTTTAATGTATCGATTAATACCGCAACAACAATAATCAAACCTTTAATAATTTGTTGCCAATATGGATCAACTCCCAGCATATTTAATCCTTTGTTTGTTGTCCCAATAATTAAAGCACCGATAACGCACATAGGGATTGTACCAATACCGCCACTTAGCGATACCCCACCGATCACTGCTGCGGCAATTGCATCAAGCTCCCAAGATAAACCATAAGAGGGGTTACCTGCATAAGTACGAGCTGCCAGTAATGCCCCCACTAATCCAGACAAAGCACCGGCGAAAACATAAACCCAAATCAATGTTTTAGTTGTATTAATACCACAAATTTTTGCTGCGTTTAAATTACCACCAACTGCATAAACGTGACGGCCAAATGTTGAACGGCTCAGTAAAATGTGTGAAGCAATGACAATTACGATATAAACAAGTACTAAACCGGGTAATCCAAAGAAATCAACATCAGAAATCCAAGTAAATGCTTCAGAAGAGGCATCAATTGGACGACCTGAAGAATAAAGTTGAGCACCACCACGGGCAATAATCATCATACCTAAAGTAGCAATAAACGGAGGGATAGAGCCAAAAGCGGTTAAACTACCATTGATAGCCCCCATTGCAGCACCTAATACAATTGAAATCGCAAAAGCAAGTAATGCCGAACTTACTGTATCGCCACCAGTTACGATAGAAGCAGCCACAACAGAAGTCATCGCTACCATTGAACCAGAGGACAAATCAATCCCCGTTGTGATAATAGCAAAGGTTACTCCAATTGCAATGATCCCAAACATAGAAACTTGCTCAATAATACTCCAAACAGTACGAGCGGAAAAGAAACCATCAATTGATGCAGATAATGCTAAAAATAAGGCAATTAAAATAAACACCATTCCATAGGCGTTCAATATTTTTTTAAGCGTAGCATTTGACATAATAAATACCTCGATTGTTATTCTAGGGGAAATCTTTTTATACTTGACCTAAACCGGATGCTAATTCAAGCACCCGTTCTTGAGTCAATTCTTCTTGTGGAATAATTCCGGCTACACGACCTTCGTGCATTACCATCACTCTGTCACTCATCGAAAGCAATTCAAGCATATCTGATGTAATCATGATAATACTCTTACCTTGTTTTGCTAATTCCACCATGAGTTTATAAAGCTCAGCTTTTGCCCCAACATCAATACCTTTTGTTGGTTCATCTAAAATTAAAATATCCGGCTCAAGTAATAACCAACGAGCCAATAAAACTTTTTGCTGATTACCCCCAGATAAATTATTGGTAATGACCTCAACATTTGGTGCTTTAATTTTTAATTTATCTTTTTGAGCATTTGCTGACTTCTGTGCTTTTGTCACCGACACTAAAAAATTTTCCAAGTAAGGGGACATTCTAGGCATAATCATATTGTCAGTAATACTTAAATTTAAAAACAGTCCTGTTAACTTACGATCTTCCGTTACAAAGCCAATTTTGTATTTCATAGCATCTAACGGGGTTTTAATATCGGCTTTTTCGCCATGAACATAGATTTCACCACTATCAGCCAGTTTATAACCAAACAATCCCTCTACAATCTCAGAACGACCTGCACCAACTAGACCGGCAATACCAAAGATTTCTCCTCTACGCACTTGGAAATTAATATCATGATATTTGCCTGCACGAGAGAAATTTTTAATTTCGAGTACAACTTCATCAGAAATGACAATACGTTCACGTTGGAACATTTCTGACATATCACGACCAACCATCATAGAAATCAATTCATCTTTGGTTACTTCTGAGGTTAGTTTCGTACCTACATATTGACCATCACGAATTACTGTGATTTCATCAGAAACACGGAAAACTTCATCTAATTTATGTGAAATAAAGATAATTGAAATCCCTCTTTGTCTTACCGTTTCAATAATTTTATAAAGCTGTTCAACCTCTACTTCTGTTAATGCCGTTGTCGGTTCGTCCATAATAATTACTTTCGCATCATTAGAAACTGCGGTAGCAATCGCAACCAATTGTGCCTTCGCTACGGAAACATCTGACATTTTAGCGGTTACATCCATCGGAATACCCAATTCATTTAAGATTTCCGCTGTTTTACAATCCATTTCTTTTTGATTTAAAAAGAATTTACCACGAGTAATTTCTCGCCCAAGATAGAAATTATCTGCGATAGTTAAATTACCCGCAGGAGAAATTTCTTGTGGTACCATAGTCAACCCAGTGCGAATAGCATCAATCGGTGCACTCGGTTTAAAAGGCTTATCATCTAAAATTAATTCTCCACCGGCATCCGGCGTATAGATGCCGTAGAGAATTTTCATTAACGTTGATTTACCTGCACCGTTTTCCCCCATTAAGGCATGAATGGTTCCACGCTTGACTTTTAAGTTAATGCCGTCCAATGCTTTAACGCCGGGGAATGTTTTAGATACATTCCGCATCTCTAAAATATATGGAGAACGACTCAAATCATTCATTTAGAACTCCTTATTTTTATTGTCGTATTAATAACGGTAATTTCTAACAACAAAGAGCGGTTAATTTTTACTGTTTTCTATCATCTATATTTATCAATATATTGTGCTTTTTTATCCGGTGTAACCAATTCAAAAGGAATAAAGTTCAACTTAGGTACACTTTCACCTTTTGCCGCTTTATACGCTATTTCTGCACTGGTACGCCCTTGACCGGAAGCAGATTGATAAATTGTCGCATCCAAACCTTTACCTAAATACTCTAACGCATCAGGTGTTGCATCTAATCCAACAATCAACATATCCTCGTCTGCAATCCCTTTTTTACGGGCGGCAAGGAGTGCACCGATTGCCATCTCGTCATTATTACTGATCACTACATCAATTTTTTGACTACCTGATAACAAATTTTCTGTAATATCAATTGCTTTTGCTCTATCCCATTTACCTTCCTGTTTACTGATCACCTGAATTTCAGGGTGTTTTCTCAGAATATTTTCATTTCCTTCAGTGCGTTTAATTTGAGCATCCCAACCTAGAGGTCCCATTAAAATAATCGCATTTGCCGGCTTACCTTTTAATTGTTCTACAATAAAGTTTGCCTGCATTTCACCACCAGTAATCTCTTCTGACCCTACGTAACTGGTGATATATTTCATATCCTCATCTTTAGGCTTATTTGTCACCACAACTAACGGAATTTTTGCCTTTTTTGCCTTAACACCAATAGCTTTAATAATATCGCTATCTGTCGGCATAACTAACAAAGCATCTACACCAGAATCAATAAATGTTTCAATATCGCTTAACATTCTTGCCGGATCTGAATTTGCATCAGCATAACGAAAAGTAACATCAGCTTTTTCCTGATCAAATTTCTTCATAGCATCTTGCAAATAGGTAGGATATTTATCTGAAAGACTATACATCGCCACGCCAACGGTTAAATTTTTTGCCGTAACAATGGGGGAAAACAACGACGCTACTCCCAATAAAATAAACAATGATTTTTTGAACATAACTTTGTCTCTAGATGATAACGATCAACATTTGCTCAAGATAAAGGGTAGGTATTACACTACCCTTTGTGTTGGTTAAGAAGCGTCTATTTATATCTTGCTTGATATTCTTCTTTTTTATCCGGAGTAACTAGCTCAAAAGGAACCCATTTAACGCTTGGTACTTTTTCACCTTTAGCCGCTAAATAAGCCATTTCAGCTCCGGTGTAACCTTGACCTTGTGCGGATTGGAATACTGTCGCATCCAAACCTTTACCTAAATACTCTAACGCATCGGGAGTTGCATCTAAACCAACGATAGTAATGTCTTCGTCTTTGATACCTAACTTACGAGTTGCAAGAATTGCACCAATAGCCATTTCATCATTGTTACTCACAATAACGTTAATACCTTTATTCCCCGCCAATACGTTTTCTGCAATAGCTAAACCACGGTCACGTTCCCATCTACCTTCTTGCTTGCTCACTACTTTAATATTCTTGTGCTGAGCAAAAATTTCCTCATTACCTTGAGTACGTTTAGTGACTGCATCTTGCCCCAATGGTCCGAGTAAAATGAGACTCTCTGCATTTTTACCGGCTAGAGTATTGACAATAAAATTACCTTGAATTCGCCCCCCTTCAATTTCATCAGAACCAACAAAGCTGGTTACATATTGCATATGCTCATCATTTGGTTTACGGTTCACCACGATTAAAGGAATGCCCGCTTTTTTTGCTAACACGCCAATACGTTTTACTACTGTCGGATCCGTTGGAACCACAAGTAACGCATCAACATTTTGGTCGATAAAATTCTGAACTAAATTGACTTGAATATTGGGATCGCTATTTGAATCAGCCAATTTGATTTGCACATCATCATGTTTTTCATCAAAATCACGAACGGCATCTTGAAGATAAGTTTGCCATTTATCCGCAAAAGAGTTCATAGGTGCACCAATGACATAATTTTTTGCGATTACAGCTTGAGAGGTTAATAATAGACCGCCACATAACATAGCCAATAATGTTTTCTTCATAAGAACGCTACTCCTGGAAAGTTGAGTTAATCACTATTCTGAAATACAGCTATATTCCACTTGAAGAAATATAAATTCCAAAAATAAAACAATTTGAAATAAATTGTTTAAAACAGTATGTAACATTTATCAAGATACAGAGCAATGATGAAGTTAAAATTTTGTGAACAAGATCTACTTTTTGAGGGAAAAATTTTTAAAAATTAGAGATAAACAACATTTTAAATTTATACCTAAAAAATGCCGAGTCATTCAACTCGACCTTTTTAAATACTTATAAAAGTGCGGTGAAAATTACGCAATTTCTTTCACGTTAACCCAACGTCTTTCTTGGCAAGATTGTGCAATAGCATCTAATACACGAGAAACTTTAAAACCTTCTTCAAAGTCAGGATACATATTATGATTATTCGCTATTCCATTCACTAAATCACGAATTTCAACCGTTTTTTGATCATTAAAACCAATACCATGACCCGCACTTACACAGAAATTTTTATAATCTGCGTGTAACGGACCTGTCAAAATTGTTTTAAAGCCTTGACGAGCAGGATCTTCATCGTGAAGATAGAGTTTTAACTCTGCCATACGTTCTTGTGTGTAGGTAATTGTACCTTTTGTTCCGGTAATTACATAAGTCAATCCCATTTTACGTCCACAAGCAATACGAGACGTTTCAATGGTTCCCATACAACCGTTTGCAAAACGCACCATAGCAGTTGCTTGATCTTCGTTTTCTACCGGTAAACGCTCTGCAAGATTTTGGGGATTTGGGCGTTCTTTAACTACCGTCTCCATATCACCGATCACTTTTTCAATATCGCTACCTACTAAATATTGTGACATTTGCACAATGTGTGCTGCCAAATCACCTAATGCACCAAGTCCTGCTTTTTCACGAACACAATGCCAGTCTAAGGGTGTCGTATCTGATGCTAAATAGTCTTCATTATGCGTACCATAGAAATGGATTACTTCACCAATTTCACCACGCTCAATAATTTCACGAGCAAGTTGTGTAGTCGGATTTTTAATATAATTAAATCCCACAAGGGTTCTGACACCTGCTTTTTTTGCCGCCTCATACATGATTTTTGCATCAACTGCGGTTAATGCTAAGGGTTTTTCAGAATAAACATGTTTACCATTAGCAATAGCGGCTAAAGCAATTTCTTTGTGCAAGAAATTGGGTGTACAAATATCAACAACATCTATATTTGGATCGGATACTACATCTCGCCAGTCACCTGTCGAACGATTAAAACCAAATTCTTGTGCTTTTTGTTGTGCCAGTTCTGGTGTGATTTCAGCTAAATATTCCAAAACCAATTCAGCCTCAAGAGGAAAAACTGTCGGTGCTTGTGCATAAGCAATCGCATGACAACGACCAATATAACCTGTTCCGATTAAACCGACTCGGACTTTTTTCATTTTCATTTCCTTTTCTTGCAAAAGAAGATAGCTAAAAAACTATCTTCTTTACATTAACTTAAATTTTTATTCTGTTGTCTAGTTTATAGGGTTGGCATACTGAATGCTGCTTGTGATGAAAGATCTTTCTCTGGCCAACGTGTTGTTACAGTTTTCATTTTGGTATAAAAACGAACACCGTCTGGACCGTAAGCATTTAATGCACCGTAAGCGGATTCTTTCCATCCCCCGAAACAATGGAATGCCATCGGCACCGGAATTGGCACATTCACGCCCACCATACCTGCTTGTACTTGATATGCAAATTCACGAGCTGCCGCACCATTATTGGTAAAGATTGCTGCACCATTACCGAATTGATGCTCATTAATTAGTTTCATAGCCTCTTGGAAATTTTTCGCACGGACAATGCCTAATACTGGACCAAAAATTTCTTCTTTGTAAATAGTCATATCAGGAGTTACATGGTCAAATAAACACCCTCCAATAAAGAAACCATTCTCGTAACCAGCAGGGAATTTATCACGTCCATCAACCACTAAAGTTGCCCCCTCTGACACACCTATATCTACATAACGTTTTACGTTATCACGATGTTGACGAGTAATTAATGGACCAAAATCATTTTCTTTTTCGCCTTCTTTAGTGAGACCGGGACCATAACGTAATGCCTCTACTTTCGGTTTTAATGCTGCGACTAATTTATCTGCCGTTTCATCATCAATGGTTACTGCTAAAGGTAATGCCATACAGCGTTCACCGGCTGCACCGAATGCCGCACCTAATAGTGCGTTAGCTGTTGCTTCAATATCTACATCAGGCATCACTAAACCGTGATTTTTCGCCGCACCCAGTGCTTGAACACGTTTACCATGTGCCGAACCAATCGCATGAACATGTGCCGCAGCCGTAGTTGAACCCACAAAGCTTACAGCTTTCACTCGAGGATCACGCAATAAAATTTCATTGTCTTGACGATCACCATGCACTACATTAAACACACCATCCGGTAACCCCGCCTCTTTTAATAATTCAGCCAAACGAATAGATAAAGATGGATCGGCTTTCGCCGGTTTTAAGATAAATGTATTACCGCAAGCAAGTGCAATCGGAAACATCCACATTGGAACCATCGCAGGAAAATTAAATGGTGTGATACCTACACAAACTCCTAAAGGTTGCATGGCTGAATGAATATCAATCCCACGACCGGCTTGTTCAGAAAATTCACCTTTTACTAAATGTGGAATGCCACAAGCAAACTCCACAACTTCTAAACCACGAGTTAGTTCACCTTGTGCATCAGAGAAAACTTTACCATGTTCTTCGGTAATTAAACGAGCTAAGTCATCCCAATCACGTTCTAACAATTGCTTAAATTTAAACATTACACGGGCACGACGAAGTGGCGAAGTCGCAGCCCAAGCAGGAAATGCCTTTTGTGCAACTTCAACCGCTTCATTTACCTCTTCTGCAGTACTCATCATTACTTGGCGAATTTGCTCACCCGTGGCTGGATTATAAATAGGCCAAGCTTTAGTACCTTTACTTGCTACTTGTTTACCATTGATAAAGTTCAAAACCGTTTCCATTATTTTCTCCTTAAGTATTTTTGCTCAATCACAAAGCATTTCTTGCTACGTCTTTAGAGTAGATCAATGGAATAAAATTTTCAATTCATTTTATTGAAAACGAAATATTTATTTCATTTTTGTGATCTAGATTTGATTTTTGCTAAATCTATCAACTCAACTAATCAAAATTTAATCGCAACAATTCTTGGCAGATAGAAGGATTAATAAAATCATAAATCTGCACACCTCTAAAACTACGTTTCGCCAATTGTTTCCATAATCGACTAGAGTATTCATTCAAATATGCTGCATAAGCATCCGGATACTGCAATTCACCATTAGTCGCACTAATATGATTTAACAACAGTATGTCCGAGTGTACCTCTCTGCCTTTTTCAATCAGCGTTTTAATTGCCACACATTTTTCTTCTACTGTCGGACCATCCCACAAGTCTTGTAACAAAATCTGCGAATTATCATGCCAATTGGCTGCCCATAATTCACCGTTTATTTTGTTAATTGACATACTTGGCGGAGCACATTCGATCGGAACAATTTTTCCAGCCGCTTGTGCAATAGTTGGCCATTTTGGATTGCCATCTTGAACAATTTGAGAATGCTCCCAAGCATAAAACAAAGATTTATATTGCTGTACTTTTGACAACAACGCTTCGCCATATTCAGGAAAATCATCTTTCCGTTCATTTGCATTTTGAATACGCATTAAAACGAATTCCTGTGGATTTTTTTGTAAAAACTCACCGCACTTTTCAAAAATTTCCTCTGCTCGAATATCACTAACCCATTCTCGATGGGCTGCAACCATTTCTTTGCGTAAACGAATGTCTAAAAATCTAACACCGCAATCCAATTGCTCCGCTATTGATAAATCCTGTGTTCGATAATAACGTTCATAACACGTTGATGTGGCAGAGTCATGAGTTCCTGGAATAATCAATTCGGTAATGCGAAGATCGGGATTACATTGCCTAATACACTGACTTCCTATTATTTTTTGACCATTCATAAAAAACGCCTATTGATTACTAGTTTTTGATTGCTGTTTCTGTTTCATTTTAATTAAAGTATGTGACATAAAAACAGAAATTAACGCAAGAATCGCAAGCCCAAAGAAAGCACAAGCTAACACTTGCGTATCAGTTAAATAAGAGCGGATAATTTGTCCTGTAGCATCTTTTGCCGGTGATTTAACCAAGCCGCCTAATACAATTGGTGCTAATAAAGCAGGAAAATAGCCAATAGTAATGGCGAAAGACATTGCTGCTGAGGAATGCTTTTTATCAACCCCCATCTCACCGATTGGGGCATAATAAACACCTCGAATCATGAAGATACAAGCTGATGCACATAACATAAGAACTACCAGTGTCCAGAACATACTGGAAGAAATGAGTCCTACCGGGGTATTATCTGGAATATAACCATCAGCATATAAAGAAATATCTGGATGATTGGTAAAAAAGATAATTCCAATTACAGAAAGAATAACCACTAAAATAATTTGCATCATTCGCATGAAGTGTGCGGTAGAAGCAAAGACTTTTTCTACTAAAACGGAAGAAACCAAAGGTAACATTCTCAATGCAATAACTACTGTTGCAAAAACTGCCGCAGCAACCGCACTTGTACCATATCCACCTTGTAAAAAACGGGCAAAATAGGTCCCAGCGGCAACAAACGCACCATAAATACAGAACACATTAATTCCGGCAATCCAAACAACCGGTAATTTAGCTACACGAGCAACACCCTGAATAGCTTCTTTGGTCGTATTAACTTGAGTATCTTCATCTCCGACTTTTTGATCTTTAGGTACAATAAAAAACACTGCAATACCAGTAATAATAACAATAATACAACTTGTCATCATCATTGCCTTCGGGCCGACTTTATAATAAAGCATCACCGTCCATAACAAGGAGATAAGGAAAGCAAGCAACCCACGACCAAACTCAAATAATCCAAATACCATACCTTGATGTTTTTCCGTGGTTGAAATTCTTAATGCTTTGAAATTAGCCGGTTTAAATAATACCTCACTAAAAAATAACATAGAGAAGAAACAAGCCAGTAACACAGGCATGCTAAGTCCCGGAGATGAGAGGGTTAGAAATAAAGAAATTCCACCCACACCAACCGTAGATAGCAACATAATAGAACGAATTGAAAAACGGTCACCAACCCAACCTAAAGCAATAGTCCCTAAAATAATTACAAGTCCTTGCATAGAATATAAATAACCGGCTTGTTGATCCGTTACCCCTAAAGCGGCAGGAAAACCACCAGGTACGCTATTACGAATATCCCAAAAAGCATAAATCAATTGTGCATTAACAGTGATCAGAATGAGTTGAAAAAATGAGGCTGGGGTAAACCCATATTTTTGCAAAAAGCTTTTCATACAAAACTCCTTTATTTTTAATTAACAAAGATTTCTATACTACTAAATCTTATAAAACGCCTAGTTTATATACTGCAAAAAAAAATCATAAATAAAACATTTTTATCAAATTCTAATATAAGTAAAATAATTATTTTGTGATCTATCTCTGATTTTTCTATATTTCTCATAGCGAAATTTACGCAGTGCGGTATGATTTCGGCAAAATTTTATCAATAGATCACTTTGGGGAAGAATATGAGTTACTTATTATCTAAATCACGCAAAGACAATCCTGCTGCAAATGGTGAAGTACAAAAAATCACACCAGAAAGTGCCGGTTGGGAATATGTCGGTTTTGAAATGTATCATTTGCAAGCAGGGCAGACATTAAGTTTTAATACAGAAACTACTGAGACTTGTTTTGTTTTAGTAAGTGGTAAAGCCACTGTCTCAGCTGGCGGTGAAACATATAATAATATTGGTAATCGAACTACACCGTTTGAGAAAATTCCGCCTTATTCGGTGTACGCTCCACACCATCAACAAATAGAAATTAAAGCTGAAACTTATTTAGAGTTGGCTGTTTGTCGAGCACCAAGTAACGGTGACTTGCCTGTACGTTTAATTACCCCTGAACAAGTGGGAGTAGAACGACGTGGTTTTGGTAATAACAAACGCCTTGTACACAATATCTTGCCGGAAACCGAAAAGGCAGATGCCTTGCTAGTGGTTGAAGTATTTACTGATGAAGGAAATACCAGTTCCTACCCAAGCCACAAGCATGACCAAAAAGATAGTCCTGATGAAACTTACTTAGAAGAAAGTTATTATCATCGTTTTGATAAACCACAAGGTTTTGCTCTGCAACGTGTCTATACGGACGACCGCACTTTGGACGAATGTATGGCGGTATATGATGGCGATGTGGTGCTGGTACCAAAAGGTTATCACCCAGTTGCCACTATTGCCGGTTATAACAACTATTACCTTAATGTTATGGCGGGACCTGTACGTAAATGGAAATTTACTTGGGAACAAGATCATCAGTGGATCAACAGCTCTGCTTATGCCGACAAATTTAAATAACACTGTTTGAGGAGCAAAAGGCGGAATTTGAAATCTTACATTTCCGCCTTTTTAGTGTCTTTGATTAATCCTAAAATCTTGACTAATATTCACTCAAAAATCCACCGCTCTGATGTTGCCAAAGCTTTGCATACAAACCGTTTTTCTCCAGCAATTCAGTATGAGTGCCTTGCTCAACAATTCGTCCTTGATCTAATACAATTAATCTATCCATGGCAGCAATTGTAGATAAACGATGAGCAATGGCAATCACTGTTTTATTTTCCATCATTTTGTCCAAACTATTCTGAATAGCGATTTCCACTTCAGAATCTAACGCACTGGTTGCTTCATCCAGTAACAAAATCGGTGCATCTTTTAACATCACTCGAGCAATAGCAATACGCTGACGTTGCCCCCCGGAAAGTTTTACTCCTCGCTCTCCCACATGAGCATCATAACCTTGTCTCCCTTGAGAATCACTCAAAAATGGAATAAACTCCGCTGCCTCTGCTCGCTTTGCAGCTTCAATCATTTCTTCTTCTGTCGCTTCCGGACGACCGTAAACAATATTATCCCGAACAGAACGATGCAATAAAGAAGTATCTTGTGTGACCAAACCAATTTGGCGACGTAAACTTTCTTGTGAAACATCTGCGACACTCTGCCCGTCAATAGTGATAGAACCTTGCTGAGTTTCATAAAATCGCAGTAATAAATTTACAATTGTAGACTTTCCTGCTCCGGAACGACCAATCAGCCCTACTTTCTCTCCGGCTTTAATATGTAAATTAAAATTTGTTAGTAAAGGCTTATCCGGTGTATAAGCAAAGTCTACATTGTTAAAATGAATATTTCCTTGTTTAATCTCCAAATCTTGTGCGTCCGGTTTATCCACAATAGTTAGCGGTTTTGTCAGTGTTGCCATGCCATCATTTACAGTACCGATATTTTCAAACAAGCGTGCCATTTCCCACATAATCCAACGAGATAATCCATTCACTCTTAGTGCCATTGCCAACGCAGTAGCAATGGCTCCTACACCGACCAAACCTTTTCCCCATAACACAATCCCTAGAATTCCCGTACTTAAGGTTAACGCTACATTTGTGCTATAAGTCAGAGTATCTAAGGAAGTAGCAAGACGCATTTGTGCATGAACAGTCATCATAAAATCTTGCATGGATCGCTTTGCATAAGCTGCCTCTCTTGCACCATGAGAAAAAAGCTTAACAGTGGAAATATTGGCATAAGCATCAGTAATTCTACCTGTCATTAATGATCTTGAGTCCGCTTGTTGTTCTGCTTTTTTAGCCAGTTCAGGAATAACAATCCATAAAATAACCACAAAAACTATTAGCCATAGAACAAAAGGAACTAATAACCATATATCTAATGCTGCTAAAACAATACCTGAGGTAACAAAATAGACCAAAATATAAACCATCATGTCTGCCAAAGTAAGCACTGTATCACGCAATGCCAACGCTGTTTGCATGACTTTTGCAGACACTCGACCGGCAAATTCATCTTGATAAAAACTTAAACTTTGCCCCAACATCAAACGATGAAAATTCCAACGCAAACGCATTGGAAAAACACCCTGTAAGGTTTGCAAACGTGTAGCTGATGCTAAAAAAGACCATATAATGCTAAATAGCAATAAAATCAACATCCCAACTAAATAAGCACCTTTTTCTACCCATAAAGTTTGCACGTCATATTGACTGAGCCATTCCACCAAAACGCCCATAAATTGGAAAAGAATTGCCTCCATTGCCCCCAATCCGAACGATAAGAAAGCAAGTAGGAAAATCCATTTTTTCATTCCTTCCAAATTTGACCAAATAAATCGAAACAGACCTTGATGTAGGTGATTGAACGTCTGTTCCGGATAAGGATTTAAACGACTTTCAAACCACACAAAAATTTTATTCAACATTCATTATTTCCTATTTAGTTTTAGTGTTTTAAGCATACATAATGTAAGGATTATTTAATAAAATCTCATCAAATTATTTAGCCCGCTTTTCTAAAGCTCGTAATACCGCTGCAGGAACTAATCGGGACACATCACCTTGATGTAAAAAAATATCTCGTACAATAGTTGAAGAAACATAAGACCACTGCTCGGTCGGGGGTAAAAATAAACTTTCTACACCATTCGTCAACAAACGATTTAAATGTGCAAGTTGTGATTCATATTCAAAATCCATTGTCGTGCGTACCCCTCGAATAATCGCATCAATTTGTCTTGCTTTAACCACATTTGCCAATAAATCATCAAACCCTATTACCTCTACATTGTCTAAATGAACAACAGACAATTGAACTAATTCAACTCGCTCAGCTAAATTAAATAAAGGTTGTTTACTCGGGTTTTTTGCCACAGCAACAATAACTTTGCTAAATAAGACCGCACTACGCTGAATAATATCCATATGTCCATTGGTAATAGGATCAAAAGTGCCAGGATAAATAACCGTTGTCATTATTCTTTCTCCAAATAAGGCTGTAGTAATTCAAATAGTCGTTGTAATGCACCACGATTTTGGACCAATACTTCATAACCGGCATTACCATAGCGTTCACATAATTGAGGAGAAGATAACAAATTTTTTACCGCACTTTCCAGCTCTTGGCTATTTTCATTGACTAACACTACCCCTTGAACCTCTGATAAGTTTTGGTAAACCACCGGAAAATTAAAAGTATATTGACCGCTAATCACAGGTAACTTAAAAGCGAGAGGCTCTAAAGGATTATGCCCCCCATGCTTGACTAAACTTCCCCCCACAAAGGCAATATCGGAAATACCGTACATTAACATCAACTCCCCCATGGTATCTCCAAGTACAACCTGTGTTAATAAATCGGGATTAACATGTGCAGAACGGCGAATATAGCTAAGCTTTTGCTTTTCAATTAACTCTGCGACAAGGTTAAAACGTTCAGGATGACGAGGTACTAAAATTAATAACAACTGCGGATAAGTTTTTAGCAACTTTTGATGAGCCTGCAAAATAATCATTTCCTCGCCTTCATGTGTGCTTGCAGCAATCCAAACTGGGCGATTTTGGCTCCAAGATTGGCGAAGTGCGGTAATTTTTTTCTCTAATTCATCACTCACCACTAAGTCATATTTGATATTTCCCGTCAATTTTAATTTTGACGGATTGTAGCCCAAATCAATATAACGCCGCAGGCTTACCTCGTCTTGCGGTGCAATCAGGCTAATCTGACTAAACATATTTTGTAATTGTGCTTTAACCCAGCCATAGCGTTTTGCCGAACGTTCAGACAATCTTGCATTAGCAATAACAAAAGGAATATCTCGTAAATATAATTGTTTAATTAAATTCGGCCAAATTTCCGTTTCAATCACAATGCACATTTTCGGTTTTACAAAATCAATAAAACGCAAAATTGCATCGGGTAAATCATAAGGTAAATAAACATGGAAGACGGATTGACCAAAAGCGGCTTTGACACGATCTGATCCCGTTGGTGTCACCGTTGTAAACGTTATAGATAAATGTGGATATTGCTGTTGTATCTTTTTAACTAAAGGAGTTGCCGCAATCACTTCCCCCACAGAAGCCGCATGAATCACAACCCCATTCGGCTTCGGTTCAGTCAGCGAAGGATAAAAAGCGTAACGTTCTAAAATACGTTTTCGATAATTCGGCGACTTAAAACTGCGTATAAGGTTATACACCAAGACAAATGGCTGAATACAGTACATTATTGAGGTATAAAAAAAAGACCACATAAATTTTAGACATTAAGAAAACGAGAAATTATGAATACTAAAAAGTGCGGTATCAATTACCGCACTTTTTATGAATGAACTAAAATCAGTTTTTTGCTTTCGCTGCCGCTTTAACAATGACAGCGAACGCTGACGCTTTTAACGATGCACCACCAACTAATGCACCATCAATATCAGGCTGAGTAAACAATTCTGCTGCATTTGCATCATTGACGGAACCGCCATATTGAATAATTACCCGTTCGGCAACGGCTTGGCTTTGTTTTGCAATATGACCTCGAATAAAGGCATGTACTGCTTGTGCTTGAGCTGGAGTCGCCGATTTACCTGTACCGATAGCCCAAATCGGTTCATAAGCAATTACTGCACCGTTAAATGCTTCAACACCTAGTGTATTCATCACCGCATCAATTTGACGTGCACAAACCTCTTCCGTTTTGCCTGCTTCATTTTCAGCTTCGCTTTCACCGATACATAATACAGGAACTAAACCCGCATCTTTTAACACACCAAATTTTTTCGCAATAAATTCATCACTTTCATGATGATATTGACGTCGCTCAGAATGACCGATAATGACATATTTTACACCAAAGTCTTTTAACATTTCTGTTGAAATATCACCGGTAAATGCACCTTGTTTGTTTAAATCAACATTTTGAGTACCTAAAGCAATATCACTGCTGACCAGTGCAGTTTCAGCTTCCGCTAAATACATGACAGGCGGTGCAATTGCCACATCACAGCCTGACACCGCATTAAGTTCATCTTTTAAACCAG
This sequence comes from Histophilus somni, assembly GCF_014202395.1. GTDB lineage: Bacteria > Pseudomonadota > Gammaproteobacteria > Enterobacterales > Pasteurellaceae > Histophilus > Histophilus somni. Next base: position 28,320 of record NZ_JACHGQ010000015.1, on the reverse strand, counting down.
CAATAAGTTCTTTTGTAAAGGCTTTACTACCATTTAATTTCCAGTTACCCATGACTAAAGGACGACGAGCCATTTTATGTTCTCCATAATAATTAATAAAAAAATTCTGTCAGTACTATACTCTTTTTTGCAAAAATTTTCCTGTATCCATAAAAAATTTTTCATAAAAGATGATTATTTTGTACTAAAAAGATAAAATCTACTGTATGAATTTCATAAATTTTGAACAATTATTGAGAAATGAAAATATTTAAAGCTGAACTATGGAATTTGGACGCTTTATTGTCTTTGTTTGAACAATACCGCCTCACCCATAATATGATAGAAAATCCGGAGCGAACTCTTATTTTTTTATCAAACCGAATTCGATTTAGTGAAAGTATCTTCTTTCTCGCCGTCGATAATCAGCAAAACCCTGTCGGCTTTATTCAACTCTATCCTCGCTTTTCTTCATTACAACTGCAACGTTATTGGCAATTAAATGATATTTTTGTCAAAAATACCCAAAATAAGAGTGAAATTTACACCGCACTTATTGCAAAAGCAAAAGAATTTGTCAGTTATACTCAATCGACACTTTTAGTCATGGAACAAAATCTGCAACAACCGGAATTATTAATAAGAGAAGGTTTTAAACTTAACCGGCAAAAGTCTATTTTTGAATTAAATCTTATCTGAAGTGTCTTAAATTTGCCCCTTACGTAGCTAAGATACGCTTTTATACTAAGGGGCAATAGCCAAGACAAACACACCGAATTTACAATTTTTCCACCAAACTAATTGCACTACCGATATACGTTTCCGGTGTAAGTTGTTTTAAACGAGCTTTTTCATGAGCTGGAATTTCCAACTTCTCAATAAACTCACGCATCGCCTCTGCATTAACACGCTTACCTCGCGTCAACTCCTTTAGCTTTTCATAAGGTTTTTCAATACCATAACGACGCATCACAGTTTGAATTGGTTCAGCCAGCACTTCCCAATTTTGATTTAATTCTTCACGTAAGTGCGGTTCATTTACCTCAAGTTTACTGATACCTTTTAATGTTGCCGCATAAGCAATTAAACAATAACCAAGCCCCACACCTAAATTGCGTAAAACTGTCGAGTCGGTTAAATCACGTTGCCAACGTGAAATCGGTAATTTTGCACCTAAATGCGACATAACAGCATTCGCTAAGCCAAGGTTACCTTCTGAATTTTCAAAATCAATCGGATTCACTTTGTGCGGCATGGTAGACGATCCAATTTCACCGGCAATAGTACGTTGTTTGAAATGATTTAAGGCAATATACCCCCATAAATCACGGTCAAAATCGATAATAATAGTGTTAAAACGAGCTACATTATCAAAAAACTCCGCAATGTAATCATGAGGTTCAATTTGGGTTGTATAAGGATTCCAAGTTAAACCTAATGAGGTAACAAATTCTTGGCTAAATTGATGCCAATCAATCTCAGGATAGGCAGATAAATGGGCATTATAATTTCCTACCGCACCATTAATTTTGCCTAGAATTTCCACGTGTTGTAACTGTTTAAACTGGCGTTGTAAGCGATATACCACATTCGCCATTTCTTTACCTATTGTGGTAGGTGAGGCAGGTTGTCCATGAGTGCGGGATAATAATGGAATTGCTTTATACTCTGTAGCAAGGCGAGTGATTTCATCAATTAACTTACGCCACTCAGGTAAAAGTACTTCATCACGTGCATTTTTTAACATTAACGCATAAGAAAGATTGTTGATATCCTCCGAAGTACAAGCAAAATGGATAAACTCACTAATCGCCACTAATTCAGGTATTGCCAGACTTTTTTCTTTTAAGAAATATTCAACCGCTTTTACATCATGATTTGTAATACGTTCAATTTCTTTAATGCGTTCAGCATCTTGCAAACTGAAATTTTCTACCAATTGATTTAAGTAATCGTTTGCCTCTTTAGATAAAGAAGAAACTTCTTGAATAGTGCCTGTTGCAGATAATTTTTGTAACCAACGAACTTCGACAGTTACACGAAATTTCAGTAAACCGAATTCGCTAAAAATGCTACGTAAAGCAGTTACTTTGTCTTGATAACGACCATCTATCGGGGAAAGTGCGGTCAATGCGTTGAATTGCATAAAAGAATTACTCCTAAGAACAGTTAAATAGATGAATAAATTTGTTGTGCTGTTGCTACCAGCTTGCGACGTGAAAACAAAAATTGCCATTTCGTACCGCCAACTTGTCGCCAAAGTACCGCCGAACGAATACCGGTCAACAAGCAAGCACGAATACGATTTTGTGTCATTAATTGCTGTAAATAAAGCGGGGAGCCTTGGACCTGAATACGAGCACCTAAAGGACTGATAACATCAACATAAATAGAAGCTAAAGTTGATAGCATTTGTTCATCAAGTAAATCATAATGGGCAAGTTGTGTAGGCAAATACTGAATACGACGAGCCAGTTCAGATTTAGCTTGTGCATTTTTATGTAATTTACCTTCTAAAGCCAAAAGTCCTAACCAATAGCGATTTAAAGTTACATCACTGCCGTTTAATTGTTCCATTAAGGTTTCCAACCCCAATTTTAAATTACTTTTCTGCCCTCCATAAACGGCTAAAGTATCTTCCGGTGCAGTTTGCAACAATGTACTTAAACCAGTTCGCAAAATTTCTTGGTCAACCGTACCGTTCATTGCAAGTTGCTGTACTAATTTTGCCGCTTGGCACACACCCGCAAGGGCAAATGTTATATCTTGATAATTAGCCATAAATAATTGAGGTTAGTCAGAAAAAACAGCGTACAATATAGCATTTTTAGATTTTGTTTTAAAGGTTGAGAATAAATGAGAAAGTGCGGTGAATTTTCTTTATTGGCTTAAATCCGATCCGTCTGTACAATTAATTTATTTTTTCTTTGGGGATAATTTTATGTTTAAAAGAATATCTTTATTTTTATGTATTGGGCTGATTTCAGCTTGCTCGGTAAAATCTGTTACTTCTTATACCTCATCGGAAAACAATATAAAAACGGTGATTAACTTGGACAATGATAAAATAGATCAAAAATCTTATGCCACTGCTTATGCGGTGGCAGTACAAAGTTACCAAGGTCGTGTGAACAAAGAATATCATGTGAACGCTTTTGTCAGTGGTGTAAAAGATTGGTACTCCGCAAAAATTTCAGTCCCGATCAATCAAATTAAAGAAAAACTGTTTCAACGCAATGGATTAGACAGCGATGTGCATACTTATTATAGCGGTATTCTCTTTGCTTTCGGATTACAAACCAACTTTAATAGATTAAGTTCAACTTGTTGGAGTCATCTTGATCAAGCAAGTCTGACACAAGGTATTTATGATGCCATGTTAGATTTGAAAAATAATCGAGTACGATCTGAAGATGATCAATATCTCGTGCAGGGTAGCGAACAAATTTTAAAACTTTGTGTAAAATAATATACTAATAACCTAAAATGATTAACAGATTCTTTTTATCTTGTTGTAAGTAGCATCGTGTCTTTGATAACCGGCGTAATTTATTCTTCTGTCAAACAAAAAATAGTATAAAACAGACCGTTCTTTTAGATGAAAAAAACCCGACAATTTGTCGGGTTTCTTTCACACCATGTCCAGAACTATACTTCCCAGCTAAGACACTTAGTACCTTTATTCTTTAATTAGTCATTAAAATACACTTTTTTTAATGCCAATTCTAAACCACGAAATTCTGCCAAACCTCTTAAACGACCAATTGCAGAATAACCCGGGTTAGTTTTTTTCTTCAAATCATCAAGCATTTGATGACCGTGATCTGGTCGCATTGGAATTAAGCGATTATCACCATTTGCCTTGCGACGATATTCTTCGGTGAGTAATGCTTTCGTTACCCCAAACATATTTACATCACCGGCAAGGTGATCAGCTTCGTGAAAACTTCGTGGATTTTCCTCCCGCTGAGTGGATCGCAAATGAACAAAGTAAATACGATCAGCAAATTTTTCCGCCATTTTCACTAAATCATTCTCTGCTAACACACCATATGAACCAGTACAGAAAGTGAACCCATTAGCGGCAAGCGGTTGAGTATCCACAAACCATTGCATGTCGTCTATAGTTGACACAATACGTGGCAAACCGAGAATTGGACGAGGAGGATCATCCGGGTGAATAGCCATACGGATTCCCACTTCTTGTGCAACAGGCACAATTTCATTCAAGAAATAGGCTAAATGAGTGCGGAATTTCTCTGTAGAAATACCTTTATAGCGATCAAGTTGTGCTTGAAATTCCTCAAGAGTATAACCCTCTTCAGATCCCGGTAACCCAGCAATAATATTTTTTGTTAATTTCGCAATATCCGCTTCGCTCATTTGATCAAAATAGGCTTTGGCTTCTGCTTGCTCTTCCGGTGAGTAAGTTTCCTCTGCTCCCGGACGTTTTAAAATATATAGTTCAAAGGCAGCAAAAGCCACTTGATCAAAACGTAACGCTTTTGAACCATCCGGCATTTCATACTCAAGATCGGTACGAGTCCAATCTAATACCGGCATAAAGTTATAACATACTATGTCAATGCCACAACTCGCTAGATTACGCAATGTTTGCTTATAGTTATCAATCCATTGCTGATAGTTACCTGTTTGGGTTTTGATATCTTCGTGAATAGGTACACTTTCCACAACTGACCAAACCAACCCTTTTTCCTCCAACAATGCTTTACGCTTATTGATTTCCTCAACTGACCATACTTGCCCGTTGGGAATATGATGCAACGCAGTCACCACTCCCGTTGCACCAGCCTGTCTTACATCATCCAAAGATACCGGATCATTTGGTCCATACCAACGCCATGTTTGTTCCATAGTAAATTCCTCATCTAATTAAAAATCAGCAGCCAAAGGGCTAACATTAAACAGATAACCATCAAAATTAGGATCATCTAAATCCGATAATTCAAACAGTTTCTGTTTTACATTTTCCAAATGCTGCCACATCATTTTTCGTGCTAATACAGGATTTTTTCGCTGTATTGCAACAATAATATTTTCGTGATCTTTTAACCATAAATAGCGGTAACTTTGATCAGAGATATGTGCATGCAGACCTTTCCACATAGGACTATTAATTCGGTACTCCCACAAATCCTTTTGCATGCGGATCACCACTTCATTTTGCGTTATTTCTGCAATTGCTTTGTGAAAATCCTCATCTGCAATATAATCTTCATCATCACCGCACTCTAAAGTTCTACGTTCACGATCTAAAATCTCTTTTAAGTGTAAAACGTCAGCTCGAGTTGCTTGAATAGCTGCAAATTCTGCAATACTACTTTCTAACAATTGTCTTGCCTGTAGCAATTCAAAGGGTCCAACATCAGGCAAATCTTCAGTTTCCTCTGAACTCGATTTAGGTAAATTTATTACATAAACACCAGATCCTTTCCGCACTTCGACTAAATTCTCAAGTTCAAGCATGATAAGTGCTTCACGAATAACTGTACGACTGACATTGAAGTACTGAGATAAATCACGCTCTGCCGGTAATTTATCCCCAATACCATAAGTTCCTCTCAATAATTCCGCTTTTAATTCTTGCCCTATTTTTTTATAAGAACGTAGTTCTTCAGGTGATGTTGCCATCATTTTTTTGTCTCTCTGCTTTTTTGACTTCTTGATGGTGTTCGTAAAATACTTTTTTGGTTCACCAAATTAACATTTCGCGCACCAAAAAACAACTATAATTTAAGCATATTTTACATAAAAAACCAAAAGGTAAACCAAAAAAGTTTAAATTTTGTGATGTAAATCACACTTTTATTAATAACTGGTTTACCAGTTTTAAAAATAGACGTATATTTAGCATATCAATTAATCTTAATAGGAGATAAAAATATGAATATTGCAAACAATCATGATTTCAAAGGTAAAGTCGTTGTTATTACAGGTGCTGGTGGAGTGCTATGTGCATTTTTTGCACAAGAAATAGCAAAAACAGGGGCAAAAGTTGCTTTATTAGATATTAACCTCGAATCGGCAGAACAATATGCACAAGCTATTGTACAAAATGGTGGCATTGCAAAAGCATACAAAACCAATGTACTTGATTTGGAAAGTATTCAACAAACTCGTGATGCTATCGAAAAAGACTTTGGAACTTGTGATGTGTTGATTAATGGTGCCGGTGGTAATAGCCCAAAAGCAACAACCGACAATGAATTTCATGAATTTAACTTAGCAGATAGTACAAAATCATTTTTCGATTTAGATAAAAATGGTATTGAATTTGTATTTAACCTCAACTATTTAGGTACTTTACTTCCTACTCAAGTATTTGCCAAAGATATGATCGGCAAAAAAGGGGCTAATATTATTAATGTCTCCAGCATGAATGCCTATACTCCGTTAACTAAAATTCCTGCCTATTCAGGAGCAAAAGCGGCTATCAGTAACTTTACCCAATGGCTTGCTGTTTATTTCTCTAAAGTAAGTATTCGTTGTAATGCCATTGCCCCGGGTTTTTTAGTCAGTAACCAAAACAGAGGATTACTTTTTGACAGTGAAGGAAATCCGACAGCTCGAGCTAATAAAATTTTAACTAATACTCCAATGGGACGTTTTGGTGAAGCACATGAATTGATGGGTGGAATTTTATTCTTAATGGATGAAAATTATGCCAGCTTCATAAATGGGGTAGTATTGCCGATTGATGGCGGTTTCTCTGCTTACAGCGGTGTATAGGGGAAAATAATGACAACATTTATACCAAAACATAAATTTATTGTGTGCATTGATTCTGACGGTTGTGCAATGGATACAATGAATATTAAACATGATAAGTGTTTCGGACCTTATGCTGTTGAAATTTTTGGACTTACAGATGAAGCACGTTTTATTGAAATTTGGAATAGAATTAACCTTTACTCTCAAACACGTGGTATCAATCGATTCAAAGGATTGATTCTTTCTTTGGAAGAGTATAGTTATGAACAGGATTTCAGCCAATTAAAACACTGGGTAAATACAACTTCGGAATTATCCAATCGTTCACTTATTCAAGCAATACAAGACAACCATACCGATGATCTAAAACTTGCGTTAGCATGGTCGGAAAAAGTCAATATGGGTATTAAAACTCTACATACTCAAGATAAACCGTTCCGTTTAGTCAAACGTTCCCTCGCCATTATTAAAGAGTTTGCAGACATCGCTGTGGTAAGTTCCGCAAATAATGAAGCTATTCTTGATGAATGGACAAGACATGGTTTGCTCCCTTTTGTAGATCTAGTTTATGGACAAGATGAGGGTACAAAAACTCATTGTTTAAACCAATTAGCACAATATGGCTATCAACCGAACAATATTTTAATGGTTGGTGATTCACCGGGTGATTTAAATAGTGCCAATGAAGCAAGTGTAAATTTCTTCCCGATTTTATGTGGCAATGAAGATGAATCTTGGGATCAGTTAGTATTAGAAACATTAGGGAAATTGGTTTACCAAAAATTTGATTCTCAATATCAAGCCCAATTGGTTGCAAAATTTAATGCAAATTTAACCGCTTGATCACAATTATTACTATTTTGACAAATAAGCAAGGAGAAATTATGTCTGTTGATTTAACGAAAAAACCTTATTACTTAAAAGATGAAGATATTCAATGGGTAAAAAACACTATAGCCAATATGACGTTGGAAGAAAAAATCGGTCAGCTGTTTGTGAATATGGGTTCAAGCAGATCCGAGGAATATCTCACTGATGTTTTAAACCGTTACCATATTGGTGCGGTACGTTATAATCCCGGTCCTGCTGAGGAGGTTTATGACCAAAACTATATTCTACAAACTAAAAGTAAAATCCCTCTCTTAATTGCAGCGAATACAGAAGCTGGTGGTAATGGTGCTTGCAGTGATGGAACAGAAATTGGTTTACAAGTCAAAATCGGTGCAACCGATGATGCTAAATATGCTTATGAAATGGGGCGTGTAGCTGGTATTGAAGCAGCAGCTATCGGTTGTAACTGGAGTTTTGCTCCTATCGTTGATATTAGTTATAACTGGCGAAACCCAATTATTTCTAATCGAGTATTTGGTTCAAATCCAGAGAAAGTACTAGAAATGTCCTTGGCTTATATGAAAGGTATTCAAGAAAGTGGTATTGCCCCGGCTGCAAAACATTTCCCTGGTGATGGAGTGGATGAAAGAGATCAGCATCTTTCTTTTAGTGTAAACAGTTTTAGTTGCGAAGAGTGGGACAATACTTTCGGCAAAGTTTATCAAGGCTTAATTGATGCTGGTTTACCATCGTTGATGGCAGGTCATATACACTTACCTGCTTACGAGCAGCATTTCAATCCAAATTTAGCTTATGAGGACTGCCTACCAGCGACACTTTCAAAACCAATTTTAACAGACTTATTACGAGGTAAATTAGGTTTCAACGGTGTTGTTGTTACTGATGCCAGCCATATGGTAGCAATGACTTCAGCAATGAAGCGTAGCGAAATGCTACCGACTGCTATCGCTGCAGGTTGTGATTTATTCCTTTTCTTTAACGATCCTGATGAAGATTTCGGTTATATGATGGAAGGTTATAAAAACGGCATTATTACCGAAGAACGCCTTCATGATGCCCTTACTCGTATTCTAGGGTTAAAAGCAAAATTAGGCTTACACAATCGCCCAAGAGAAACATTGCTTGAACCAAAAGAACAAGCATTAGCAAAAATAGGACTACCAGAACATAAAGCAATTTTCCGTGATGTTGCAGATAAAGCAATTACCTTAGTTAAACATAAACAAGATATTTTCCCAATTAATGTTGAACGTTTCCCTAGAATCTTACTTGTAAATGTTAAAGGTACAGATGGTGGCTTCGGTAAAATGGTTGCAGGTAGTCAACGCAGTGCAACAGAAATCTTAAAAGAAAAACTGGAAGAAAAAGGATTTACAGTTTCTATTTATACATCACCGATGGATAATATTCTCAAGATGTCGGACGAAGAACAGGTCAAAACTATTCGTAATGAATACTCCCAAAAACGCCCAATTACAACATTAACGGATCATTATGATCTGATTATCAATGTTGCGAATGTGCAAATGAGTACAGTTCAACGTATCGTATGGCAAGCGACCAAAGGAACGCCTGATATTCCATTCTACGTCCATGAAGTACCTACAATTTTCGTGTCCGTTCAATGCCCATTCCATTTAGTTGATGTTCCTCAGGTAAAAACTTACATCAATGCTTATGACGGCAAAGAGCCAACCATAGAATTGCTGGTAGAAAAATTAATGGGTAATTCCGAGTTTAAAGGTATTAGCCCAGTTGATGCGTTCTGCGGTTATAAAGATACCCATATTTAATCTATCATTCCTCACAAGGAGTTTTTCATGAGTTCAACACAAAGACCTTTTGGTTTAAAAGACAAACTTGCCTATATGGCTGGCGATATTGCTAATGATCTTAGTTTTATGATGTCCGCCTTCTTTTTAATGCTATTTTATACTAATGTGCTACAAATTGAAGGTTATGTTGTCGGTCTTCTATTTCTAGTTTCTAGATTTATTGACGCTTTTACTGATATTGGTATGGGACGTTTAGTAGATACTATAAAGCCTTTTAAAGAGGGGCGTTTCAGAGGTCTTATTCGCCGGGCAACTCCCTTTATCTGTATTTCGGGATTTCTGCTTTTCTTACACATTGTGAAAGATTGGTCTTATACCGCAAAATTGGTCTACATCACTGTTACCTACATAGTTTGGGGTAGTTTAGCCTATACTGCGGTCAATATTCCTTATGGTTCAATGGCTTCCGTGATTACTACAAAAGCTGATGAGCGTGCCGGATTATCTATCTTCCGTACAGTGGGTGCAAATATTGCGGTACTTTTTATCTCATTTGTTATTCCACTCATTATTTACAAAGAAGTTGAAGGTAAACAAGTAATTATCCCAGAAATGTTCACATACATTATGGGAGCATTTATGATCTGTGCGTTTATTTTGTACCAAATCTGTTGGAGATTTTCGGTTGAGCGAGTTCAATTGCCTGAAAAAGAAGGTCGTCGCCACAACAAATCACACAATAAATCAGACTGTTTAGATGACGTAAAAGCAATCTTTAGCAGTCTATTCTCAAACAGTGCGTTACTTATCTTTATTTTAATCGCTATCATTTTACTGCTAGCAACCTTAATCATCGGTACAATGAACCCATATTTGTATGTTGATTACTTTAATAGTAAATTAGCATTGTCATTTGGTGGTATTTTAGGTGCCGTGACAACATTTATGGTTGCTCCGTTTGCCCAAAATATTGTGAAAAAGTACGGTAAAAAAGAATCAGCTTCTGTAGGTTTATTGATAACTGCTGTCATATACAGTGTGCTATTCTTCGTTAAAATCACAAATGTTTGGTTATTTATCATTGTTGCACTCATTGCAACACTGGGTCTAAGTTATTTCCAAATTATTATATGGGCATTTATTACAGATATTATTGATAACCAATTTATCAAAACTGGACGCCGTGAAGATGGCACAATTTATGCAGTTTATTCATTTGCTCGCAAAATCGGTCAAGCTTTAGCTGGTGGTTTAGGTGGCTTTGCACTAAGTTACATTGGCTATTCTGCAAAAATCCCACAACAACCACAAGAAGTGTTAGAGTCAATCTATAACTTTGCAACGGGAGTACCTGCATTGGCTTGCATCTTGATTTTTTTACTGTTGAAATACGTTTACCCGCTTTCTAAAGAAAAAGTGGACGAAAACGCAAGTATATTAGAACAAAAAATAACTCAATAAGAGGACATAATGATGAAATTTATGACGGAAGATTTTTTACTATCAACCTCAACGGCTCAAAAGCTTTATCATGATTATGCTGAAGAACAACCGATTTTTGACTATCACTGCCATTTAAACCCAAAAGAAATTGCAGAAAATCGCCAATTTAATGATTTAGCTGAAATTTGGTTAGAAGGCGATCACTACAAATGGCGAGCAATGCGTTCAGCTGGGGTAGAAGAGCATTTAATTACGGGAAGTGCAGATAAATACAGTAAATATCTCGCATTCGCCAACACTGTACCAAAATGTATCGGTAACCCGATTTATCACTGGACTCACTTAGAATTACGTCGTCCGTTCGGTATTACCGACACGATTTTTTCACCTGAAACAGCGGAGAAAATTTGGCATAAAGGGAAAGAGTTATTGCAACAGCCTGAGTTTTCAGCACGTGGTATTATGAAAAAAATGAATGTAAATTTGGTTGGTACAACCGATGATCCTATTGATTCATTGGAATACCATAAAGCCATTGCAGAAGATAATACCTTTGATGTTGAAGTTGTACCAAGTTTCCGACCTGACCGTGCGTTTAAAATTGAGCTTCCTCTGTTCAATGATTATATTGAGCAGTTGGGAAAAGTCGCAGATATTGAAATCAACACTTTCGATAAACTAAAACAGGCTCTATCGAAACGTATTGAACATTTCGATAAATATGGTTGTAAATCTGCTGATCATGGTATGGAAATTGTCCGTTTCTCACCAATTCCTGATGAGAAAACTCTTGATCAAATATTGCAAAAAAGACTTAACAATCAACCTATTGAAGAAGAAGAAATTGCACAATTTAGCACCGCACTATTAGTTTGGTTAGGTACGGAGTACCACAAACACCATTGGGTAATGCAGCTCCATATCGGAGCAATTCGTAACAACAATACGAGAATGTTCAAATTGCTAGGTGCAGATGCTGGATTTGATTCAATCGGAGATCGTGCGTTTGCTGAATCACTTTCTCGTTTATTAGACAGCATGGATCAAACAGACCAACTCCCGAAAACCATTTTATACTGCTTAAATCCTCGTGATAACGAAATGCTTGGCACAATGATCGGTAATTTCCAAACCGGGGGCATTGCAGGTAAAATTCAATTCGGTTCAGGCTGGTGGTTCAACGATCAAAAAGATGGCATGGAACGCCAACTGCAACAGCTATCACAATTGGGACTATTAAGCCAATTTGTTGGTATGCTGACTGATTCTCGCAGTTTCTTATCTTACACTCGCCACGAATATTTCCGCCGTATTTTATGTGAAATGATTGGTGGCTGGGTTGAACGTGGTGAAGCACCAAATGATCTCAACCTGCTAGGAAAGATGGTGAAAGACATTTGCTATGACAATGCAAAACGTTATTTCAAATAAAATAACCATTTTAAAGAAATTTTTTCACATTAAAAAGAGGTTAAAAATGCGTTATACCACTGAACAAATTATTGACAAGTTGAAACAGCTTAAAGTTGTTCCGGTTATTGCTTTAGATAAAGCAGAGGATATTTTACCCTTAGCAAAAACATTGTCTGAAAACGGCTTGCCTGTAGTGGAAATTACTTTCCGCTCCGAAGCTGCCGAAGAGGCCATTAAATTGGTTCACCAACAATATCCTGAAGTACTCATAGCTGCAGGCACGGTGCTAACCAAAGAACAGGTATTGGCTGCCAAAAATGCCGGAGCAGATTGTATTGTTACTCCAGGCTTTAATCCAAATATTGTGAAGTATTCTCAAGAGTTAAATATACCTGTAACGCCTGGGGTAAATAATCCAATGGCAATCGAATCCGCTCTTGAACTCAGCATACAAGCTGTCAAGTTTTTCCCTGCTGAGGCAAGTGGCGGTGTTAAAATGATAAAAGCCTTACTTGGCCCTTACGGTAACTTACAAATTATGCCGACCGGTGGCATTTCGCCACAAAATATCAAAGACTATCTCGCTATTCCAAACGTAGTTGCTTGCGGTGGCTCTTGGTTTGTAGAGAAATCTTTGATTAAGTCCCAACAATGGGAAGAAATTGGACGATTAACCCGTGAAGTAGTAGAGCTGGTTAAAAGTTAAAGGGATTTACACCTAAGAGCAAAGGCGTATTGATATATAATACGCCTTATTTGTATGCCATTTATATTGCACACCTAAAATCTATCCGAACCGAGTTTATTCTTCTCTTTTATTTACAGCGTTTCTTCCGATTGTTACTATTAACAAGAAAATTAGATAAAAGGAAATTAAGCATGGAAAAATACAACAAATTCCGCATTGAATGGGATTGCCGCCGAGGCATGTTGGAATTAGATAAAGTTATTATGCCTTTTTTTCAACAATATTTTGATGAACTACCTGATGCTAAAAAAGATATATTTTTGCGTTTATTAGCTTGCTCGGATTTACAACTTTTTTCTTGGTTTTTTAACAAAACTCCGGCTGCTGATCTTGAATTACAAGAAATGGTAGATCATATTCAAGAAAATTTAAATTTATATCAATAATCTTTCCTAAAAAGATTGAACTTTTTTTATTCCATTACGTCTAACAAGCACAGGGGTTGGCTGGCTTTAATATTAAGGCTTGTTAGATGTGATACAAGAGGTTATATGGCTGAACAACTAACGGATCAGGCTTTGGTAGAAAAAGTACAGCAGGGAGATAAAAAGGCCTTTAACTTATTGGTTGCTCGTTATCAAAATAAAGTTGCTGGATTACTTACTCGTTATATTTCACAAAACGATATTCCCGATGTTGTACAAGAATCCTTTATAAAAGCCTACCGCTCAATTGAATCATTTCGTGGCGAAAGTGCTTTTTATACTTGGCTATATCGAATAGCGGTTAATACGGCAAAGAATTACTTAACGGCACAAGGACGGCGTCCGCCAACAGAGGATATATTAGCAGAAGACGCTGAAAGCTATAATGTTGGTACAAATTTAAGGGACGTGAATACTCCCGAAAATGAAATATTATCCGGTGAATTGAAAAAAGTTGTTTTTGATACTATCAGTAACCTGCAAGAAGATTTAAAAACAGCTATTACACTACGGGAAATGGAAGGATTGAGTTACGAAGAAATTGCAGAAATTATGGATTGTCCGGTGGGAACCGTACGTTCTCGTATTTTCCGTGCAAGAGAAATAATCGAAAGCAAAATTCAACCTTTGATACAACGTTAAATAGTTTAATAAACAAAGACTTGGAGTTAAAGATGCAAAAAGAGTTACTTTCAGCTTATATCGATGGTGAGCATTGTGGTAACAAATTTACTGACACCCTTTGTCAAAACAAAGACTTACAAAATAGTTGGTCAAATTATCATTTAATTCGTTCCATTATACGCAAAGAAAGTAAAGTGCTGTTAGGTTCTGATTTCACAGCAAGAATGGGAACGCTCATTGAACAGGAAGAAAAAATACAAATCGAACATTCTCTCGAGTCTCAACCGACACTCGCAGAAGTGGAAAAACTTCCGTTTATACAAAAAATACGCTCATTCTTTTCCCCAATGTTACAAATGGCAGTTGCTGCAACGGTTTGTTTCGTTGCCGTACTTGGCGTTCAATCTTTTAATCATGAAAGAGCGGGCAAAAATACACTGGATACCCCAACGCTACAAACGCTTCCATTTAATAATTCGGTACAAGAAATCAGCTATAATGTTCCGAGAAAAGAAATAATTACGCAAGAGCAAGTAGAACAACGGAACAAACGTATTGGCATAATGCTACAAAACTATGAATTACAGCGACGTCTGCATACTGACAGTTTCGGATTGCCAAATAATGAACATTAGCTCAATTCATGTTAAGATATTCGCCACCGTTTGGTGGTGAATTTTTTTCTTAGGAAGAATACTATGTTAAAAATTTTCTCTTTTTTGACCGCACTTCTTACTTTTTCAGTTTCAACTTTCGCTCAAGAAAATATAGAACCTGAGCAATTATTGGAAAAAATGATTGCAGCACAAAATACATTAAATTATGAAATTTATTTTGTGCAAGCCACGCCAACCAATATAGATTCACTTCGTTATCGTCATATTAATCAGGATGGCAAAAGTTACGCCCAACTTATTACCTTAGATGGTGTTCAACAAGAAATTATCCAACATGAAAATTTAGTGAGTTATTTTCCACCTAATTTCCAAGCATTCTCTTTAAAGAGCGGTCATATTATGGATAACTTACCTGTTGTAATGTGGAGTGATGTTAAGCAATTATCAGATTATTACGATATCGTAACCATTGGGCGTAATCGTGTGGCGGATCGCATTGTACAAACTTTACGTATTTTGCCTAAAGACGATTTTCGCTATCAATATTTAGTCTTTATCGATGAACAAAATCATTTGTTGCTACGCAGTGATATGTTGGATCGTGAAGGCAATTTATTAGAGCAGTTCCGAGTAGTTAATTTATATCTTGGTGATGAACTGATCGAATTAGGTAGCTATATAGATAATGTCATTTTTCCTCCGTTATTAAGTGAGCCGAAAACTCAACAACAAAATTGGAAACCGGAGTGGCTCCCAAAAGGGTTTAAGTTAATTAGCCAATCCATAACAATAGAAAAAGACAATAAACACCCTATTGAGAGCCAATTTTATAGTGACGGACTATTTTCTTTTGCACTCTATTTGTCTAACAGCATTGTTGATAATGACGGAGAAAGATTTTGGAAGCAAGGCTCCACCACTTTTTACAGCAACACTCTAGGTAACAAAGAATTAACCTTTGTCGGTCAACTTCCTCTCTTTTCCGCTAAACGTATTATTCAAGATATTCGAATTAAATAGGTTTTTTATGCTAACAGAAAGAGCGATAGTCATTGCCTATCATCAAGGAAAAGCAACAGTGAAATGTCAAAGCAAAAATGCTTGTAGCCAATGTACAGCAAAAAATACTTGCGGAACTTCCGCACTTTCTGAATTAACCGGCAAAAGTCCGGAGCATATCTTTATCGTTAATAGCCTGATACCCTTAAAAATAGGTCAAATTGTTGAGCTTGGTTTACAAGAAAGTTCTCTGATTTCTACCGCACTTTTATTGTATATTATTCCTTTAATGACCTTGCTCAGTGCAACACTCATTGCAAACCAAATTTTTAGCCAAGAATTGTGGGGTGCAATTTTTATCCTTTTTTGTACCGCACTTTCTTTTGTGCTTATCCATTCATACAGTAAAAAATGGCAACATAAAAAGGCTTTTCAACCCATTCTGTTACGCATTATTCAATAAAAGAGGAATTTATATGCAACCCATGCTAGGTATCACAGGTTATAGCGGTAGCGGAAAAACCACATTATTGGAAAAATTACTGCCTGAATTGCTCCGTTTAGGTTTGCGGGTTTCAGTCATCAAACATAGCCATCATAACGCACAAATCGACAAAGAGGGAAAAGACAGCTGGCGTATGAAAGAAGCCGGTGCGACACAAGTTATGTTGGCATGTGATAAGCGTTGGGCATTGATGACCGAAACGCCAAAATCGCTCACTTTAGATTATCTCGCTCAACAATTTTCACCCCAAATGACCGATTTAATTTTAGTGGAAGGTTTTAAACAAGAGCCTATTGTCAAAATTTTAGTACATCGTCAAGACATGACGAAACCTTGTCCGCCTTGTGATGAATATGTAATAGCGTT
The DNA here is from genome assembly GCF_014202395.1 of Histophilus somni. Classification (GTDB taxonomy): domain Bacteria; phylum Pseudomonadota; class Gammaproteobacteria; order Enterobacterales; family Pasteurellaceae; genus Histophilus; species Histophilus somni. Next base: position 11,842 of record NZ_JACHGQ010000015.1, on the reverse strand, counting down.
AGCAACGGACTATCCCGTACAAACTTCCGTTCCTTTACTGGATATTAACAACCCAACGCAAATTGCTACATTTATCTTGGCGTGGTATAAAACAACAACTTAACATTCTCTCCGCCTCAAAGTGCGGAGAGAATGTTACTTTTAGAATTTAACCCCAAGGGTTAAACGTATGGCATCATTATTGTAAGAGGTACTTTCGTAGATCGAGTTTCTAATCTCATAGTTATAGTTTTTACGAGTTACTTTTGATTTGGTATGATAATAGCCAATTTCTGCTAAGAAAGCTTTATATTCAATCCCCAATCCTAAACCTAAATAAAGACCATTTTTCACTTTCATCGGACGCAACCCGCTCTGAAACTCCGATAATTTAAAAACGTTTTCTTGCTCTAGATCTGTATAATACTTATATTGTGTATTGGAAATTTTATTGATTGAATAACCTAAATTTGCTTTGAAATACAGGTTTGTATTTCGACTTAGGGCATAATCTTGTTTTAGAATAAAATAAATTGGCAGGGAGGCATAACGAGGTATTTTATAGGTTTCGATTCCAGTATTATCTGAAATCGGTGCATACTCTCCTCCTCCATGAATTCCCCAGCTTGCAGAATGCTCAAAGCCTTTGCGTTTAATATAGCCTAATCCTAGACCGATTTCTGTTTGCGGTAAAATATTATAAGTGGTTTCAAAAAAGATGCTTGGCGAGAAAGTATTTTGTCTTGAGCTTGCTGAAATGGGAGGGTTACCATCATGGTTTGCAATTATTCTCATAGTTTCAAAACGAGAGGTTAAATCAATTCCCGCTTTGCCGTAAAAGTTAAAATTCCCCCCCCGCATGGGAAAGTGCGGGCAGCATTGCCAAAAGTACTAAAGATAATTTGTATTTCATAAAAACTCCTTATGTATCAAAGAAATAAATTTTTTAAATAGTTTAATTTTATCTTTTTAAACTGGCGGAGAATTATACGATACAATTTTGCAGAAAAAAATATGAATTTCACAATCTGAGTGAATGATTTCTCTCATTTACTCAATTTAAGCAGCTGATTATAATAGCTCCAATTTTAATTTGCTTAAGGAAGAGGAAATGCAATTTTCCAAAATGCATGGACTGGGGAATGATTTTGTTGTGGTAGATGCTGTCACTCAAAACGTTTATTTTCCCACTGAAGTCATAAAAAGATTGGCAGATCGCAATCGTGGGATTGGTTTTGATCAATTGCTAGTCGTTGAACCGCCTTATGATCCGGATTTGGATTTTCACTATCGTATTTTCAATGCGGACGGTAGTGAAGTTTCGCAATGTGGCAATGGTGCAAGATGCTTTGCTCGTTTTGTCGTGCTTAAAGGTTTAACCAATAAAAAAGAAATTGCTGTGAGTACTGCAAAAGGCAAAATGATGTTATGCGTTAAAGACGATGACATGGTATGTGTCAATATGGGTGAACCGATTTGGGAACCGAATAAAATCCCTTTTAACGCCAATAAATTTGAAAAAAATTATATTATTCGCACAGACATACAAACCTTGCTATGTGGTGTGGTGTCTATGGGCAATCCACATTGTGTAACACAAGTGGAAGATATTCAACACGCAAACATCGAAATATTAGGACCGCTCTTAGAAAGCCATGAACGCTTTCCTGAACGTGTAAATGCCGGTTTTATGCAAATTATCAACCGCAATCATATTAAACTGCGTGTGTATGAAAGAGGAGCAGGAGAAACACAAGCCTGTGGAAGTGGTGCGTGTGCAGCGGTTGCTGTCGGAATTATGCAAGGTGTGCTAGATAATAACGTACAAGTCGATTTGCCGGGAGGAAGGTTAATGATTGAATGGCAAGGAAAAGGACACCCACTTTATATGACCGGCGAGGCAACACATATTTATGACGGTGTTATCCGTTTATAATCAAACTCATCTGCACTTAGTGTAAATGCAAAGTGCAGATTTTCTATGGTTAAAATTTCAATATTTCTTTTGACTGTAATTCACTCAACACATCTTCCGCACTAATCAACGCCATACCCTGTTTCTGAATATAATGTTGATGTTTACCATACGTCCCGATCAACTTCGGATCTGTTGCTCCATATAAAGTAATATTGGGAACATCTAAAGCGGCTGTTAAATGTGCTAACCCTGTATCCACAGAAATCACCGCCTTTGCATACGCAATCTGTTGTGCCAGCTCGGTCAAAGAAAGTCTCGGTAAAACCACCGCACTTTGAATATCTTGTGCAATCCAATCAGCACGTAATTTTTCCTTCTCATTGCCCCAAGGTAAGCGAATTTGCAAACCTAGTGCGGTCAATTTTTGGGATAATTTTTTCCATTCAGCATTAATCCAATGCTTATCCGCTCTTGTAGTGCTATGGACAAAAACGACATAATGTTGTGCATTTTCAGTCGAATGCACAAAATGCTTCGCAATACCATAATCGCCTTTTTCGTGAGGCAATTCATAACCTAAACTTTGGGCAAATAATTGACGAATACGTTCAACAGCATGCTGTTGATAAGAAATAGTATATTTTTTGTCATAGAAAAATGAGGCGAAAGGCTCACGAATAGAATGACGATCATAACCATGTTTTACCCCTTTCGCTAAACTCGCTCCAAACAACGCACTTTTCACTAACCCTTGAGCATCAATTACCGCATCATATTGATTTTTTTGTAACAAAGTGCGGTAATTTTTCCATTCGTTTCTTGTTTGAGCGGAAAAAAGCTGTTTACGCCAACGTCGTATTGCTAGAGGAATAACATGATTAACGGCTGAATGCCAACGGGGAATTTCCGCAAAATTTTCTTCCACCACCCAATCCACTTGCAGATCAGCAATAGCATTTTGAGCATCAGTCAAGGCTGGCAAAGTATGAATTACATCGCCCATTGAGCTGGTTTTAATCAAACAAACTTTCATATTAATTTAAAAAATCCTGTAATTTTTCGATGACCATTTGCGGTGTAATGTCGATTAAACTTTGGTGATAACCCTCTGAGCTATCTTGACTTTTACGCACTTTAATCAAGCCTCCCTCAATTAGACGAATAATCACAGCATTGTCGGAAAGTGGCGGCGTGTATTCCGGACTTGTTGGTCCATAAACAGCAACCAAAGGTTTGTTAAGTGCGGCGGCAATATGCATTAAACCGCTATCATTACTCACTACTGCCACACAATCTGAAATCAAATCAACAGCTTGATTTAAGTCTGTTTCACCAGCAAGATTTACACAATAATGTTGTAATTTTTGAGGCAACGCTTGACTAATTTGCTCACCTACCTCTTTATCTTTCGCCGAACCGAATAAACGAACGGCATAGCCCTGTTCAATCAACTGTCGGGCTAAATCGGCATAATGGTAATGTGGCCAACGTTTTGCGGGGCCAAATTCCGCTCCCGGACAAAAGCCGATAACCGAACGGTTTTCACAAAGTGCGGTTTGTTTTGCAAAAGTTTCTAAAGTTTGTTCCAACGCTTGAGCATCAACTTGCAAATAAGGCTTAGGAATGGCTAAATGTTTTGCTATCGGTAAGACAGTTTTGTCATAACCTAATGCCACATAACGTTGCACCATCATTGGATAGTCATTTTTATTACTACGCCAATCATTTAACAAAAAATAACGACTTTCGCCTATCCAACCACGGCGTAACGGAATTTTTGCAAAAGCAGGAATAAAAGCCGATTTTAAAGAGTTTGGCAAAACAATCGCCATATCATATTGATTACGCAAAGATTTACCAATTCGATACCGCCCTTTTAAGTCAAAGGAACCATGCCCAATGGGCATAGTAATCGCATTGCGAACCTCAGGCATACGTGCAAGTAAAGGCTTACACCAATTCGGAGCCAATACATCAATCAGGCAATCGGGATATTGTTGTTTTAAGGTTTGATACAGACTATGGGACATAATCATATCACCCACCCAAGAAGGTCCAATTACGAGAATTTTCATAGGTTTTGACCAATAACAGTGAAGATTGCCGATATTATAAAGCAAAATAGTCTTTTTAGTTGCAGATTTAAAAGGAATACCGAATAAATGAACACCCAATTAAACCGCATTTTTAACGCTATTTTCCTCGCTAAATCAAGACTTGCGATTTAACCATTGCATATATTCCGCTACTCCCTCAGCAACCGACTTAAATTCTGCTTGATAACCGGCTGCACGTAATTTTGTTAAATTAGCTTGTGTATATTCTTGATAACGAGATTTTAAATGCTCAGGGAACGGAATAGTTTCAATTTCACCTTTACCATGATAATTCAGCACCGCTCTTGCTACTTGTTCAAAACTTTCCGCCCTACCTGTTCCACAATTATAAATGCCTGAAATACCATGTTGCCATGCCCACAAATTCACTTTTGCCACATCACCCACATAAACAAAATCACGCAAGAAATGTTCTGACCCTGCGAATAATTTTGGATTTTCTCCTTTCAACATTTGATTGTTTAAATGAAAAGCAACACTTGCCATTGAACCCTTATGTTGTTCACGAGGACCATATACATTGAAATATTTGAACCCACAAACAGGCGACTTAGCCTGTGGCAGAATTTGACGCACATATTCATCAAATAAAAATTTTGAATAACCATAAACATTTAATGGACCTTCAAATTGGCGTTCTTCAATAAAGTCTGTTTTATCGCCATAAGTCGCCGCACTTGAGGCATAAAAGAAAGGAATTTCACGCAATAGACAATAATGCAATAGTTCTTTTGAATATTCATAATTATTTTGCATTAAATATTTACCGTTCCATTCTGTTGTAGCAGAACAAGCGCCTTGATGGAAAATTGCATCAATATCTCCAAAATCATCACCAGCAATGATAGAGGCAATAAAATCTTCTTTATCACAATAATCCGCAATATCCAAATCGACCAAATTGACAAATTTTGTCCCATCAGTCAGGTTGTCCACTACCAAAATATCTCGACGTCCCATATCGTTTAATGCCGCAATGATATTACTTCCAATTAATCCGGCTCCACCTGTAACAATAATCATAATGTATTCCCTCTTATGTCAAAACTGTCATTATTTTAAAAGATTTTTACCTAAAAATCCTATTTCTCTTCGACTTCAGCTTGAACGGCAATTAATTTCTCAACGTTTATATCATTATGCAACAATTCAATCTCCGGCATTATCTTGTTCGCCTTAGCGGATAAATCCTTGAACCGCTCAACTTTTCCCACCAAACCTTGCTGTCCTACAAGTGCGGTAACGGTATTATTATAATGATTACTTACACCGGATAAACTGTTACCTAATTTATTTAAACGCTCTGCCACTACGCAAATTTGATTATAAATTTCACCTGCTTTTGCACTAATTTCTTTTGCCTCAAGATTACCACGCTCAATTCGCCATAAATTCGCTACTGTCCGCAAAATAGGCATTAATGTCGTGTGAGAAACTAAAATGACATTTTTTTCATATCCGTAATTAAATAAGTTACTGTCATGTTTCATCGCTTCAATATAAGCTGCTTCAACAGCAACAAACATCAATACAAAATTTGGACTACGCATACCAATCAAATTGCTATAATCTTTCCGAGATAAATCGTCAATATGATTTTTCAAGGCTTTAACATGTTCCTGTAAACCAAGTTTACGTTGATTTTCATCGTCAGAATTAACCGCACTTTCATAAGCTACCAAAGACATTTTACTGTCAATAATCAAATGCTTATTATCGGGTAAATGCAAAATAAAATCAGGATAATTATGTTTGCCCTGCTCATTTTTAAAATGTACTTGACTGCTGTAATGCTCATTTTCAATCAATCCGGCTAATTGCAATGTACGCTCTAACTGAACTTCTCCCCAATTCCCCAAGGTTTTCTTTTCGCCTTTCAAAGCAGAAGTTAAGTTATTCGCCTCTTTCGACATTGCCAACCCAATATCCAACACCTTTTTAATCTCACTTTCAAGGCTGGCATTGCCTTTCAATGACTCGGAATGAATTTCGTTCACCCGCTTTTGAAAACCATCAATTTGTTCACGAAAAGGTTTCAATAAACTGTCTAAAGTTTGTTGGTTAGTTTGATTAAATCGTTGACTTTTTTCTTCCAAGATCCGATTGGCAAGATTTTGAAATTCAACACTTAACAGTTGTTTAGCCTGAGAAAAATTTTCTTGTTGCTCGACAAAATTTTTTTCTTTTTCACTTAACGTGACTTTTAATTCTGTCAGTTCTTGTTGAAGTGCGGTATGTTTCTGATTTAAATCAGCCCAAGCACAATCTCTCTTTTCTTTTTCTGCACGACTTTGATTTAACTGCTGTTGAAAACTTTCCGCCTGTGTACTTACTACCCCCAAACGCTCTTTCAATCCTGTTACCAGCTGAGAAACTTGCTCACACCGTAATTGTTCTTTATCTAATTCTTTTTGCAAATAAAGGATTTTTTCATCACGTTCCGACAAACGAATTTGACCGGTTTCGACAAGTGTCTGTGCCTTTACAACTTGTTGCTCAAGCTGATTTTTTGCTTCGGTTACATCTTCATATTTATTCAGCAATTGATTGAAACTACTAATATTTTTATCTAACTCTTGTTGTAACACCTGCACATCTCTTTGCTTGCGTACAAGAATAAAAAATAAAATGAAACAAATACAAAGAAATACAAGCGCGGTAATAAAAGAAGGATTTTCAAATGATGGCATGACGTTTCCTTATGAAAAATAAAAGCACTCAACCTTTGCAAATAGCAATTTTTGAATGCTTATATATTGTTATCTTAATCTTGTGTTGCCTCGCCGCATAATTCCGCAAGTGCTTTCAAGCGAGGGGAGGATTTCGCCACAAACGGATTTTTCTCATCCCACGCATAACCGGCAAGAATAGACGAAAGCATTTGGCGAATTTCAGGTTGTGGATTACGGGCATAAATGACATCTTGGAAACTACGATCATACCAACCGTTCACATAAGTGCGGAACGCATTCACGCCAACCATTAACGGATCTGCAAATTCTTGTTGCCAATCCACAGCTTGTCCTTGAAGCCCACGAGCAATAAGACGACTTGCCAGTCGAGCGGAATGTAACGCAATAGTCACGCCAGATGAAAAAACCGGATCAAGAAATTCCGCAGCATTACCCAATAAAGCAAAATGTTTGCCATGCAACGTTTTCACATTAGCGGAATAACCTTGAATATGGCGATACGGAAATTCATTTTCCCAATTTGCCTTAGCAAGAATTTTACTCAGCATTGGACATTCAAGAGCAAATTTTTTCAACACAGTTTCGCTCTCACCCGCCAATATTTCCGGTAACCCAACTACACCGATTGAACAACGGTTATCCGCAAAGGGAATTAACCAAAGCCAAACATCACGATGTTCAGGATGTGTGGTAATGAGAATTTTATTACGATCAAAGATCGGATCATCAATGTTGTCATCAATATGGGTAAAATGTGCAATACGTATTGGCAAGTGCGATGGTGTTTCTAAATATAATAAGCGTGGCAAAACACGTCCGTAACCGCTGGCATCCAACACAAAACCTGCACTCAGCCGATATTCTTCCCCTTGCTCCGTTTTTACCGCAAGCTCTGCCTGATCGCCTTGGTTATCAAACGCCGATACTTCGTGCCCAAAACGAACTTCCACACCTTTTTTTGCCGTTTCATCAATTAAAATTTTATCAAAAATGCCTCGGCGAACTTGATAGGTTGTGCCAGGTCCAGCGGTAAATTTATCTGTAAAATCAAAATAGGTGTAACGATTTCCCCAAGTAAATGCCGCCCCATTTTTAAATTGAAAACTTTTCTCGGCATGTACCGCATCAACCAAGTCCGCCTCTTGCAAAATATCCATACAATAAGGTAACAAACTTTCACCAATGACAAAACGAGGAAAGTGCTGTTTTTCCAATACACAAACCTTTAAGCCTTGTTTATGCAATAATGATGCAGAAACAGAACCGGAAGGTCCTGCACCAATAATCACAACATCGAATTTTTCCATATTTCTTCTCCTCGTTTAAAGTCTATGTAATTTTTTGCTACAAACATCAAGAGCAATATTCCATCATCATAGATAGCAATATAGCTATTTGAAATAGATACAGACAGTTATTCTTGATATTAAGTGCTTTGCCTAATTGTAAAAAAGGTTTAAAACAGAATCTAATCCATTTTAAACCTTGTCTATGTAAAAAGAAACCAAACTTAATAACTCGTCAATAAATCGAACAACAATTACCAAGTTGATTTTAAAACAGAGCACGCTTTTTATGCCTTATATCCTCAATAACAAAATGTGGACATAAGGCACAATCGAATCAATTTACCATTGATACCCTATAGAAACAGAACCCGCCGCTTTGCCTCTAGAATTCCGATTTCCTTGCAGTTGTAGCATAATCTTACCATTATCACTCATGCGAGAATAGCCAATTGCCACTGCGTTTTCCCCGCCATAACCTGCTGCAGAAATGGCTAACATAGATTTACCCGGCATAGAGACCGATGCCAACCCTGCCGCCGCATTCGAACCGGCAATACCTGCTCGTAAAGTGCGGTCAGTATTATTCAATTGCGTACGCAACTCATTGTTTTTGGTATCCACATAGTTTTTATTGGTAATTGTCATACCTGAACTAAATTCATTCAGATCGGAAACCAATGCTTCACCTTTGTCGTTTATACTGATGATCGCTTTTTCACCGACTTTCAATGCACGAGACTTACCGTCTAAATTCAATCCTAACGCTCCATCTTTAAAGAACGCTAAACGGTTTTCGCTGAACAGGGCTTGTTCTTTTGTGGTGTCATTTTGAACCATCACTCCACGGGACAGCAATGTTGTTGATCTGCCTTGGTCGTCTTTTTTAGTTTCAACCGATGTGAGGTTCTTCAACTGGTCAGACAATTTGACTTCTAAGCCTTTACCGTCTTGTGCCATTTCCACTTTGATATTGCCGGCGGCGGTGTGGTCGCTATTAAATTTATCACCACTTGCATTTTCTTCACCTTTGATTGCTAAAGTTTCTGATAGATCTTTATGCAAGCGTTTACCATCATTGCCCTCAAAACTTAATCCTGCTTTAGCAAGTGCTTTCACATCTTTAATAGTAGCCACATTATCCTCAGCAATATTTGAATTGCCTGACAGTAAGTCTTTCACCTTATCCACGCCAAATTCTTTATTTCGCAAGGTTTCCTCGGCAGTAGCTAATGCTTGTTGTGCTGCATAGGCTTTTAACACGTTGTCTGCCAAAGCGACTTTCGCTTGTTTGAGAGCTTCGGAAGCCTCATTAGCTGTTTTTGTCGCCTCAGTCACCTTTTGATCATTTTGTGTAAGAGCCTCTTTTACCTTATCAAGTTCGGCTTGTGCGGTTGCTCTTCGTGGATCGCTCGCACCCAATCCCTTAAGTTGCTGTTCAATTTCCGCTTTTTGCATTAGCAACGCAGGACGTTCGCTGGCAACTTGCGAAAGTGCATTGGTTTTCTCTTCCAGTGCTTTCTGTTTCTCGCCTACTTGATCTTTAGCGGTTTGTAAGGCGGTATCGGTTTTTTCCAATTCCGCTTTTTTCTCCTCAATCGTTTTAGTGAGTGATTGCTTTTCGCTTTCTTCTATAGCCGAAATCCCCAAACCACTTGCCACATTATTTATCCCGATAGGTGCGGTAGTCGGTTCAGCACGAATAATGACTTTATCCGATTCCGGTGTAACTTCTTGTCCATCTTGAGCAATGTATTTCTTGCTGTCCACATCATACTTTGCCCCTTGTAAAAGCTCAGGATCATAAAACTTACCATCACGTCCTTTGACGACTTTGGTATACTCTTTGCCCTCTTGGATATAGAAGTCAAACGGTCGATTGCTGTCCAAATCGGACATTTTTTCATCCACATAGTTTTTATTCGCTGCACTTGAACCGTCAGCAGTGGCATCTAGGTCTTTCAAGCCCATGATTACGCCTGTACCGTTTTCGCCATCTTTGGCAAACGCAAGCGTCGCTCCCTTGCCATCTTGACCGTTTTCACCCTCAGCCACTTTCAAGCTCACGATTTCTTGACCGCTCTTGTCTTTAATAGCGACCTCACCGGCTTTCACCTCTGTCGTGTGCTTGCCATTGCTTAAAATATTCGCTTCTGCTGTTTGATTATTCACCAAAATGCTACCATCCTCTTTTTTAGCTATTGTACTGACACCTTCAGCCGTTTGGTTATTCACCAACACCGTGCCATCTTCAAGTTGAGCAGTAGTGGTCATACCCTCAGCATCTATAAAGACATCTTTACCGCTATTGTCCCCTGTGCCAGCGATAGAAATGGTGTCAATATTTCTAATATTTTTGGTCAGACCGATTTGCAGTTCACCCTCTTTGGCTCTTACCACAATGTTATCCGTCGCCGTTTCACCAACCGCACCTTCGCCTTTAATAGACAAGGTCTCACCCAGTTTTTTGTGGACTTCTTTGCCGTCATTGCCTTGGAATGTTAAACCTTTTTCCATCAGAGCTTTTGCCACGGTGGATAGGTCTTTCACGTTCACGGCGTTGTTGGCGATTTTATCTTTGTTCTTACCTTCATCAGGGTCGCCTGCAAGGACGTTGTCAATAATCTTATTAGGGTCACTATCACCACTTCCGCTAGCGTTATCTTGCAAACCTAAACCGCTGGCAAGTGCGGTGATTTTGTTGCTACCTAAATCTAAGCCATTTTTATTAAAGGTAAAGGTTGCTTTATCGTCCACTTTAACAGTGGCACTGTCTTTTGCTAAGGCAAGGCTTGAGCCGTCTTTCGCACTAGTTAGGGTCGCTTTGTCGGCTTCAAGTTTGAGTGAGCCTTTGTCTTTACCAGCGGTGATGGTGGCTTCATTGTTTTCCAACGCAACGTTTGAATTATCGCTAGCACTTTCTAAGGTTGCACTATTTTTAGTAAGTTTTAATGCTCCTTTGTCGTCTGCTTTGTTAATTTCAGATACGCCGCTCAGTGTGCTTCCTGTCAGGGTCACATCTTCTGGTGTCGCACCCGATGTGAACTTGATGGTATTGCTTTCCTTATCTAAAGCGATTTTCGCTTTATCGCCGTTGGAAATTGATTTGATATTTTTCAAATCTTCAGTCGTGCCAATGGTGACTACAGCTGTTGTCGTTGAGGTTGGCGTGCTTGAAGCGACCGCTGTACCTGCACTATCGCCATTTGTACCACCTGACGAACTACCCGCTACAGTTGGAGATGTACTACCTGCACCACCTGTCGCATCGCTTGCCGGAGCAGTTGGCGTTGTGCTTGCAGTTGCCGTATCAGTCGGTGTCGGAGCAGGAGCGGCTGGTGTTGCTCCCGCTTTTTTATCATCCGAGATCACTTGAATATTTTGACCGCCCACAAATTTCAAGGTATCGTCACGACCGATTTGGACTTTCTTACCACCATATTCCACATTAAACTTAAAGTCTTTTAATGCGGCGTCAAGATAGGATTTGCTAATCAGGTCGTTATTTTCAACACTGCTACCATTACCATATGTTTGATCTTGAGATAAGGTAACTTTGCTAAATTTCGGTGCGTCTTTAAAGCCGATTTCGATTTTAGCGTTGCCATTGCTACTGTCATAGGTATATCGAGTTGTTAAATTATCTCCTGTGTACTTAACAGCTGGTGTTTGAGAAATTATTCCTGTGCCAACAGTTACTGCTGGTTGTCCAGTCCCTGATGCCGGTGTGTCTGTCCATTTTACAATAGATATGGTTGAGCCTAGTTTTATGCTGGTATCATTGCTATTACCTGACGGAATATCAGCTTTATACTTATATCCTTTTTCAACTATTTCCTTAGAAATTTT
>NZ_JACHGQ010000014.1 GCF_014202395.1 Histophilus somni | reverse complement strand
CTGTAGGCTGTAGGCTGTAGGCTGTAGGCTGTAGGCTGTAGGCTGTAGGCTGTAGGCTGTAGGCTGTAGGCTGTAGGCTGTAGGCTGTCATTTTTCTATTCTATTTTTGTTTGTCAAGTAAAAATCCGGATTATTCTATCTCAAAATTTTTATGGAAAAAACAATTTTCTTACGTTTTTATTCTAATTCAGAGGGTGATTTTTAATTACGTTGTTTGATGTCAAAGCGAAATTTAATGAAAATGACCGCACTTTTTATGGTACAACAAAAATCCCTATTGGGTGAGACTTCAATAGGGATTGGCTGTTTTTAGAGAGTGGCTTCTGCAATTGTTGTATAAGCCAATTGGCAGGAATACTATTTTTTCCAATTATATTCAGGATTGATAATATCTTCTATTTCATGCCAATAAGCAGTTAATACGACATTGCCATAAGCATAAGCCCGAAGTGCATAGGGCGGATAAACAAAGTTTATTCCTTCATTATTGAAGTAAAATTGTTCTGAAATGTTGAAATCTTCTTTTGTGATCATACCAATATAGTCATCATTCGCTTCTTGCATTAGATTGGTATAAAAGCTCCAAAGTACTTCTTTCAGCTTGGTTTGTTGGTCTTGCTGAATGATGTCGTTTACTTCAAGTATTTTCTTTTTATGACTATCAATATTCTGATATAGGGTTACATTTATGCCGTGAGCACCACCGGTATAAGTATCAATATCGTTGCTGAACGTAATGATATTATTGCGTTGCCCTAGATAATTTGACGTTAGATGGAATGATGCACCTAATACACGGTCTTCTTTTGCACTTTGAACGAATTCATCATGAATTTGTTGAAATTTTTGTACAAGATCTTGTTTTGTCGGCGTATCTTTTTTCATGCTATCTTCACCGCCCACTAAGGTATAAGCATGTTTGAGCAATAACTGATCAAGCCATTTTATACCGGTTTCGGATAACTCACCACGAACTTCAATTTGTGCATTGTCAGTAGTATATTCATCGGAATGCGGGTAATTTACGGTTTTTACTTGATCAAAGATAACATTTTTCTTGACTTGTAAAGTTGGAACGTCTTGTTCCTGACAAGCTGCCAATAGAACAGTTGTCATAAGAGAGAAGAATAAAAAGATTTTTTTCATATGATTGCCAAAGTTTAGTGGAGTAAGAAAGTCTTTATTATAAGTTGGCAGAGTATGAATGTAAATTTTTCTTTTGGAGTAAGAATAAATCGATATATTAAGTCGCTATTCTTCCGTATAATATGGGTTTTATTTAGATAGAACGCAAGGATATTTTATGAAGCAAACTACTCAATCGATGAATATAGTCGATATGTTGATCGTTACAGTGATCTTTTTTGGCATGCCGATTTATACTTCTCTGTCGCAATTTTTCTTATTGCAAGAAGGTGCGGTCGCAATTACAGACACGTTGACATTTACGGATCAGGATAATATTTGGGCAATTTTGATAGAACTTATCTCATTAGCGATTGCTGCGGTGTATTTAAAGCTAAGACGCTTTGATTTTACGCAGCTTACCTTTTCTTTTAACGCTAAAGCGATTGTGCTGACCGCAGGGATAATTTTGATTGCCGGTAGTCTCAGCGAACTTTATTTCTATTTGGCAGCTCCCTTTCAAGATGCCGGTGCATATCTCACTTCGGCTGAGGTTGCACCTACAGATACAACATCGACCTTATCTTTTTACCTCGTCCTCTTTTCATTGCTCAACGGTTTTTTTGAAGAAGTCTTTTTTCTCGGCTTGATATTTGCAGTAAATAAAAAAGCCTTGCCTTATGCGATTGTGTTCAGCTTAGTCATCCGTTTTTTGTTTCATACCTATCAAGGTATGTTTTATGCAGTAAACGTATTGTTATTCGGTATCGTGTTGCTAATACTTCGCTCTAAAATCAAAAATTTATTACCGTTTACGTTAGCACATGCGTTCTTTGATGTGTTTGGATTGGGGTTGTTGCCCATTATTGATATTGTCGAAAAAATTATCAAATAAAAAGGCGTATTAAATACGCCTAAATAAACAATCGGATAACCGTTAGAAACGGTAGTTAAGATTTAAACCGTATAAATTGGCACGTGCCGTTGATTGATAATCCGCACTTATATTAACGAGTTTAATCTCTTTTCCAATATTTTGTGTTTCTCTAAATTGCTGTTTTTTACCTCGTAAATGAGCAAAACCTACGTCAACAGAAAGATTTGGCGTGAAGTTATAGGTTGCCCCCAAGCTATACCAAGTGCGGTCGGTATCGGGGATTGAAGCACTTGGGTGGTCGGCTGACTCATCATAAGCAATACCTGCACGCAGGGTTAATTTATCATTTACATCGTAAGTTGCCCCTAAGGCTATACGTGAACTGTCATGAAATTTTTCATCTTTATGGAAAGCGACCTTGCCGTTATCATAAGTGGCATGTAAACTTTGTAAACGGCTCCATTTAGTATATTTATAGCTGTAGTGCATGGCGAATTTTTCCGTTAATTGGTGGAAACCGGAAATTTCGAAATAATCCGGCAAATGTAGCGTTAACCCACCTTTCTCTTTAACAGGACTAATTTTTCCTGCTTCAAATTGATAACTCAACGCATCATCATCTTTAAAATTAATATCTACTTTAGAATGATAGGCAATACCGATACGGTTACCTTGATTAAATTCATAGACTGCCCCGATATTCCAACCAAATCCCCATGCATTATTATCTTGTAATTGTGTTAAGGTGGTGTCCGCATTGACTCCATTTTTTAAGCTGGAAAAAATGGGGACTAACAATTTTAATGAAGGAATGCTGATACCCCCAAACATTCCATTAGAATCAGCAATAGTATCAATTGCCTTATCTAAAACACCTGCTTGTCGTTCAATTTTCGCTTTGGCATAAACCGCATTCAACCCAGCACCGATGCTTAATCCTTTGCTGATACGGTATGAACCGCTTAAATTTAAGTTAATGGAATTCAGTGCGGTGGTTCCACCCAAAACACCGGCATCATAATCCTTTTTATATTTACTTTGTAACCCAAAGTTCACATTCATGCCCGCACCGACAGCAAATTTATCATTAATAGGTGCGACGAAGTACATATTGGGAATAACTGCACTTGGCACAATGTTTTTCTGATCCCCTTTTCCAGTTGCAATTCCGTGAAATAACCCCGCATTAACATTAACCTCACCATTTATATTAATTCTAGATTGAACGTATACCCCCCCCATTGAGAATTGTTTCGTTTTAAACAAACTCATTAACGCAGGGTTGGTTGCCACAACAGCGGCATTATCAGCAATCGCTGCCTCACCCGCATAAGCTCGCCCTAAACCGGAACTGGACACCTCAGCAATTTGGAACGCCGCTGCATTAACGTAACTTGCCGATAATGCCAATGCTGAAGCAATGAAAGATTTAGTAAAAAGTGATTGTTTATTGCTATTCATTTTTTATTTAATACCTCTATATGGTGAAGTTAAATTTTCCGAATTCTAATGTAAGAGTAGTATTGGGACAAATGAATTTACTGATTTGTTCAGTGGTCATACCAGGCGGAAATCTTTCATTTACTAAAGTTTATAAGAAGAATTTAGCTGTGGCAGACAATAAATCAGTGAGTTCTAGTTCCTCATTTTGTAGAATGTTAAAAACTTTTTATTGTGTTTTTTGGGGGAAGTTATAAAGGTTGAGTAAAAAATTGTATAATTCGTTATAAATAACGCAATATAATGATTTAATGTTAAGGAAATAGGAATGACATTGTACAAAATATTGGTGAATAGCATCGCTATGATTTGTTTTAGCGTTTCCCTTGTAGCACAAGCAAAAATAACGGTTTTTGCCGCTGCTTCTATGGCAAATGTGTTAGAAGAAATTAAATCTGAATACATCAAAGTAAATCCTCAGCAGGAAATTGATTTTTCCTTTGCTTCTTCTTCTGTCTTAGCACGGCAAATTAGTCAGGGAGCACCTGCACAGTTGTTTATTTCTGCGGATCAAAAATGGATGGATTTTTTAGCGGAAAAGGGGGCAATTGTGACAGAAAGTCGTCGTGATTTGGTTGGTAACAGATTGGTGATGATTGCACCTCAAAATAGTTTGATTACCTCTGTTGATTTGCCTAACGCTCAATGGCATTCTCATTTGAATAATACTTATCTTGCAGTAGGTGATCCTGATCATGTACCGGCGGGAAAATATGCAAAAGCGGCATTTATCTTTTTGGGGCAATGGAATGATTTAGAAACTAAATTAGCTCGTGCAAATAATGTGCGTGCAGCTTTAGCATTAGTTGAAAGAGGGGAAAGTCCGTTGGGTGTTGTTTATGCAACAGATGCGGCAGCAAGTAAAAAGGTTAAAACAGTGGCGATTTTTCCTGAAAATACGCACCCTGCGATTGAATATCCTATCGCTATTGTGAACGGGCAAGATAATGAAGAAAGCCGCAAGTTTTTGGCTTATTTGCGGTCAGAAAGTGCGGTCAAAATTTTTCAACAATTCGGTTTTTCAGTGAAATAATTTTTATGTTAGATGTGATAATCGATTATCTACGTTTATCTCAATCTGAAATCAATGCAATCTCTTTGAGTGTTAGAGTGGCATTGGTTTCAATTTCGGTGAGCTTACCTTTTGCTATTGCTGTCGCATGGTTGCTTGCACGCAAAGATTTTTGGGGTAAGTCGATTATTAACGGTCTTATTCATTTACCGCTTGTTTTACCTCCCGTTGTAATTGGGTATTTATTATTAATTGCTATGGGGCGTAACGGTATTATCGGTCGCTATTTACTACAGTGGTTTGATTTTAGTTTTGGCTTTAGTTGGTACGGTGCGGCGTTAGCTTCTGGAATCGTTGCATTTCCGTTGCAGGTTCGTGCTATTCGTTTGGCAATTGAAAATATTGATTTTCGGCTGGAACAGGCGGCACAAACGTTAGGTGCTTCTTCATTGCGGATATTTTTTACTATTACGTTACCGCTTTCATTACCGGGGATTTTATCAGGAATGATTTTGGGTTTTGCACGATCTTTAGGTGAATTCGGTGCAACCATTACTTTTGTCTCTAATATTCCTCAAGTGACCCAAACTATTCCGCTGGCGATGTTTTCTTTTATTGAAACACCGGGTGCGGAATATTCGGCATTTAGACTTTGTGTTATCGCCATTATTATTGCATTGATCTCTTTATCAATTTCTGAATGGCTGGCGAAACGAATGCAACAAAAATTGGGGTAAAGATACTTGTAATTACAAGCCTGTGCCGAGTGATGCTTTAGCGGTAATTTTTGATTATTTATTTTACAATCGTTCATTATTTCCTATATGAGGCTTTATCGTGTCGTTATTTCTATGTGCTGAAGAAAGATTAGTGCAATGTGCAACTTCTTTAATTGAACAGTTTCCTGAGCAATACAACACTACACTTTTTCAACAAATTCAAAAAGATAAACATAATCAAAAAACGCAACTCGGGCAATTAGGTTATGGATTATATTTATCAGATTTTGTGTTTGAAACTTTGCAAAAACAACCGCACTTTCTCAAACAATGTTGGCATCAACTCCCTACTTTAGCTGATTGCGATCGATATTTCGTTCGCTTACAGGAAATACTGATAAATACCGAAACGGAAGAACAACTGTACCGCAAGTTACGTCTATTTCGTCATCGTGAGATGGCAAAACTTAGCCTTTGTCAAAGTTTAAATTTAGCTACAGTAGACGAAATTTTTATTCGGCTTTCTCAATTAGCTGAAAGTTTGATCATTGCCGCAAGAGATTGGCTGTATGAAAAAATTTGCACAGAATTGGGGACGCCAACGGATACACAAGGCAATCCTCAACAATTATATATTTTGGGTATGGGTAAATTGGGTGGATGTGAGTTGAATTTTTCTTCAGATGTTGATTTGATTTTCACTTATCCGACAAATCAGGGGGAAACACGGGGAGGACGGCGTAGTATTGAAAATGGTGTATTTTTCACAAGATTGGGACAACGCTTAATTCGTGCTTTAGATGAATATACTGTTGACGGTTTTGTATATCGAACAGATATGCGTTTACGTCCTTTCGGTGAAAGCGGTGCATTGGCATTAAGTTTTAATGCGATGGAGCAATATTATCAAGATCAAGGTCGAGATTGGGAACGCTATGCTATGATAAAAGCTCGGATTTTGGGAGCAAATATGCAAGATCCGAATGTAAAAATATTACAGCAATTATTACGCTCTTTTGTTTATCGCCGCTATATTGATTTTAGTGTGATTCAATCTTTACGTGATATGAAAAATAAAATTGCCGGTGAGGTTCGCCGTCGAGGATTGTTGGACAATATAAAATTGGGTGCCGGCGGTATTCGAGAAATTGAATTTATTGTGCAGGTTTTTCAGCTTATTCGTGGCGGACGTGAAATTATTTTACAACAACCATCGCTGCTTCATCTTTTACCTGCACTGGAAAAATTGGGTTTAATTGATACCGAGCAAAGCACAAATTTATATCATGCCTATTTATTTTTACGCAGAGTGGAAAATATTTTACAAGCTATTGATGATAAACAAACGCAAACGTTGCCAAGTGCGGATATCGATCGTGAACGTTTACTTCTTGCTACAAAAAATTTTACCTATTTTCCGATATCGACGGAAAATGCGGGAAAAGAAACCGCACTTGCTCAATATCCTATTGCAAATTGGCAGCAATTTTTACAGGTATTACATGAACATCAGCAAAAAGTGCGGTCTGTTTTTCAAAATTTAATTGGCGAAGATGACGATGAGGAAGAAAAACAGAGTTATGATGATATATGGCACGATTTTCTCGATGCTGAGATCAATGAGCAAGAAATTAAAGTCATATTGCAGGAAAATCAAATAGATGAGCAATATTTTGATGAAATTATTGAAAAATTGACACAGTTTAAACTGGATTTATCTCGTCGATCAGTGGGAGAACGTGGTCGCAGAGTATTAACGCAATTAATGCCAATGTTGTTCTGTCAAGTATTTCGATACAAACATTCTCAGCAACTTTTACCTAGAGTCTTGAAAATTCTGGATAAAATTATCACGCGTACTACTTATCTTGAATTATTGGTAGAAAATCCACAAGCCTTAACTCAACTTCTTAAATTATGTGCACAATCAAAAATGATTGCTGAACAAGTTGCAAAATATCCCATTTTACTTGATGAATTATTAGATCCTAATGCACTGTTAAATCCCACGGATTTTCATCAATATTCATCTGAATTACGCCGCTATTTACTTCGTTTACCGGCAGACGATGAAGAACAAATTATTAATGGGTTACGCCAATTTAAACAAACCGCCTTATTACGTGTTGCGGCAGCGGATATTTTAGGGGCATTACCTGTTATGAACGTTAGTGATCACCTTACCTATTTAGCCGAAGCAATTATTGAAAATGTTGTCAACCTCGCTTGGCAACAAGTCAGTCTAAGATTTGGTACACCTGAATATTTGAAGGAAAATCAAAAAGGGTTTTTGGTTATTGGTTACGGTAAATTGGGCGGCATTGAGCTTGGTTATAAATCAGACTTGGATCTTGTTTTTCTCTATGACGGAAGTCAAACAGGACAAACTATCGGCGGTAAAAAATCCATTGATAGCAATCAGTTTTATCTGAAATTGGTACAAAAAATAATTAGTATTTTTAGTATGAATACCAGTGCAGGAATACTTTACGACATAGATATTCGTTTACGTCCTGCCGGTGATGCAGGGTTATTGGGGTGTTCCTTAAATGCCTTTGAAAATTACCAACTGAATGAAGCGTGGACTTGGGAAAAACAGGCTTTAGTTCGTTGTAGGGCGGTATACGGCGATATTGATTTATGTGAACGCTTTGAAAAAATTCGTTGTAATGTACTTTCAGCTCCAAGAAATGTGGAACAGCTGAAGCAAGATATACGAGAGATGCGTCAAAAAATGTATCATCATCTCTCTAAACATAAAACGGACGAATTTAATATTAAGACTGATTTGGGCGGTATCACAGATATTGAGTTTATTGCACAATACTTAGTTTTAGCTTATGCTCCCCAACATTCAGCATTAACACGTTGGTCTGATAATGTCAGGATATTTGACTGTAT
The DNA here is from genome assembly GCF_014202395.1 of Histophilus somni. Lineage (GTDB taxonomy): Bacteria > Pseudomonadota > Gammaproteobacteria > Enterobacterales > Pasteurellaceae > Histophilus > Histophilus somni. The sequence continues at coordinate 49,310 of NZ_JACHGQ010000014.1, read as the reverse complement.
GGCTGAAAGTGCGGTGATTTCACAAGAAGTTTCCACAAAGCTAAAAAAATGCTATGTAAATTTACGAAACCAAATTCATCATTTAAATTTATTAGGTCAAGAACCGATTATTAATGCACAACTATTTAGCAAGGAAAGAACGTTTATTCTCAATACATGGAAAAGTTTATTGGAATGAATGAATTTATAATTGCCCTAAAATCAGCATATGATAAGAAATTATTTATCATTTGTATTTTCTTTGTTATGCTATGCAGACCTTTAACTTACATTAACAAATGAGAAATAAACGATGAAATTAAATAAATCACTTTTGGTCGGCACATTAGTCGCCTCAACTGTATTATTAGCAGCTTGTAATGAAAAAAATAAAGCGGAAACAACGCCAACTGAACCGGTTACAGTTGCAGAAACTCAAGCTCAACCTGACGTTCAAGGAAAAACTGAAACAACTTCATCTGAATCAACCGCAATTGAAAATACACAATCTGATGCTCAAGAAAAAACTGAGACAACTTCAGTTGAAACAACCTCGACTGAACTAACCGCAGCTGGAAACACACAACCTGAATCTCAAGAAAAAGTTGTTTCAGAAAAAAGTGAGACAGTTGAACAAGAAATTCTTAATCAGTTTAACAATACAGTTACGATCCAATTGGTGGGGTATCAGAGTGAAAAAATAGAGGGTGAAGATACTTTATCTTTCGTTTATAACGTTAAGAATAAAGGTGATAAAGCAATCAAAGAACTTCAGTGGTATAACCTTGTTTTCTTTAATTCGACTCTGGTAGAGCCTCTTTCAATAGCCTATTCTTTTGAGGATACGCTTGCTCCGGAAGGCGAGGGCGAAATAAAATTAACAAAATTAGCTAAAACTTATGCTGAAGAGATTCGTGCAGATATACTAAAACCGGAAGCTAATCTTCAATTTAGCCCAATAATTGCAGGTCGAATTATTTTTGAAGACGGTACGCAATTAGTTGTAACTACAGATGAAGAGCTTACTCAATCTTTACAGCAAATTTTAACGCAATAATTTTTAAAAATAATTATTCAATGTGCTAGTTATCTATCCGCTCTTACAAATCTATAATATTTATAAATAACTACAAAAAGTTATCAATAAGATTTTATAGATTGGTAAGATCGGTTATGTTTCCGCATCGAAATCTACTGCCCATTATTGGCGAAACCGAAAGAAATTCGTCGTAAAAAGCGTGCAGAGCAACAAGAAAAAGAAGTGTGAAGAAAAAAAGCTGAGAATTTGCTAAAAATCAGCTCAACAAACCGCACTTTAATAATAAAAATTTCTGCGAGAAATCATGTAAAAAAAAATAACACCCTCTTAACAAGAAGAGGGTGAATAATCAATTTACCATTGGTACCCTATAGAAACTGAACCTGCCATTTTGCCTTGAGAATTTCTATTTCCTTGAAATTTAAGCATAATCTTACCGTTATCACTCATACGAGAATAACCAATCGCCATTGCGTTTTCTCCGCCATAACCTGCTGCAGAAATGGCTAACATAGATTTACCCGGCATAGAGACTGATGTCAACCCTGCCGCCGCATTTGCCCCCGCAATTCCTGCACGTAAATTTCGGTCAGTATTATTCAATTGTGTACGCAATTCATTATTTTTACCATCCACATAGTTTTTATTTACCACCGCACTTCCAGTGGTTGTTGGTTTAATATCCGGCACGGTAATAATACCTTTTTCACCATCGATCTTAATTTCACCACCTACACCTTTAACAGTTAAGCCTTTTGCACCATAGGTAGCAGTAGCAGTACCAGTACCAGTCTTATCTGTTACAGTTAAGCTATCGCTATTTAACGTCGATTTCTTACCGCTCTCCTCTTTGGTTTTAAAGGCTTTCATATTTTTCAAGGTATCCGATAGTTTTATTTCTAAGCCACTTTTGTCTGAATTTGTTTCTACCTTAATGTTACCAGCGGCACTACTAAATGAACTTGTAGATTGACCGTTTTGAGTTTCCTCTTCCCCTTTAATAATTAAGGTATCGCTCAGTTTTCTATGAACAGTCTTATTCTTACCTCTCTCATTCCCTGCAAAACTTAACCCTGCTTGTGCAACCGCTTTTAAATCAGCGAGATTGGCGGCTTTGTGTAGTTCATCTTTTGTCATTTGTTGCCCTTGCTGACCGCTCATACCCCCAGCAACTAATTTTTTCACTAGCTCAAGCGTTAGCTCAAGCGTTTTATCTTGTCCCATTGGTTGACCTTGAGTGTTATTATCAAGCCCTAAACCGGATTTTAGATTGTTGATGGCAACAGGTGGGTGAGAAGTACTACCATTTGTGTCTTTTCCGCCTAAAGTGATAGTATTTTTCGCTTCACTATCATATTTCACTGCCACTTTATCCGCTTCTGCCTGTTTATCGGCGATGGTTTGGATTTTGTTTTTCACAAATTTTTTCACCGCACCGGCAGTCGTGAGTTTTTTGTCTTCAGCACTAGAATTTCCGTCAGAACCGTCCGCACTTCCATTTTCCTTAATTTCTTCAGTTGCCTCTATTTTGAAGGAAATTGTTCCGGTGTTGGCATCAATACTCGGTTTGATATAGTCATCACCTTTTAACTTAATTGTCGCACCAAGCTGACGTGTCATTTTGTTTGCTGTGGTACTGCCAGCCTGATCTGTAGACGTTGTAGTACTACCATCGTCCACTTCAAAGATTAAACCTTTATTGATGGTTTTAATACTTTCCTCAATCGCATCTTTAAAGGTTTCTTGGGCTTTTACTGTACTATCTTGACCTGTTTCATCTTTTAATTTGGTAAACGTGGTTTTTTTAAACGTTTTTGTCTGCTTATTAACCTCAGCCCCTAAAATATCCGTCCCTAAATTACCGAATACACGGATAACTTCTGCAAGCTGTCCGCCATTAATCGCATCAGTTGAACCGGGCATCACGCTACCTGCTGCAACGTGAGTAATAATGCGTTCTGCACCTGTATCGCCCATACTGACGACCGAATTAAATTTACCATTTTTAGATATGCCACTGTTCCAAGTAAATATTAAACTATTTTTACCTACATTAATGTCAGTAGTTTTAAATACATTTCTTGCCGTTTCCCATTTAGAATTTTTCCCCAAGGCGAAAGAATCATCATTATTCTCTGTGCTAAGTTGAATAATTCCCAATTTATCTGTTACTTTTTTTGCCAATTTAAGCGTAACGTTTTGTTTGCCCTGTTCAACTTTCGTTTCAATCTCATCTTTTGTGCCTAATACTTGCAAGGCTTGCGATCTGAGTTTAACCTCAGCTTGTGCTTTTCCGCTTGTAGATGGCGTACCTGTGGGCTGTGGTGGTTGCGGTTGAGGTTGTGCTTGTGCCGTGTTGGAATTATCCGCTTCAATTTTTAGCGTTAATGAATCCAATTGAGTTTTTAAGTAATTTTTAACCGCACTCACCGTTACTAATTTATTGCCGTCGGTTGTATCGCTCATGCCTTGACCATTCGTATCAATTGAATTAGCCACATTAAGTTTAAAGGTGATTTTGCCTCCATTGCTACCGCCACTGCCATTTTCAGTCGCCAACGTGAGGTATGAGTCGCCTTTAAACGTTAAGGTTTCGCCCAGTTTACGAATGAAAGGATTGTTTCCGTTCTGTGTTGATGGTTGAGTTGTACTTCCATCTTCCACCGCAAACTTCAAGCCTTTTTCTACAAGGGCTTTGGCGATGTCGGACAAGTCTTTCACATTGACAGCGTTGTTGGAAATGTTACTGCTACCGCTACCGCTAGTCGTGCCGTCAGGATTTCCTTCGAGGATTTTCTTAATAATTTCCTCCTTTCCATTTCCACCAGCTCCACTTCCGGCACCGTTTAAGTTTAAACCACTTCCAAGTTTAGTGATTTGTTTATTACCTAAATCTAAGCCGTCTTTGCCAAAGGTAAATGTGCCAGTGCCTGCGGTGATTTTGACGTTCGGCATTGAACCGTTGCCACCGCTTGCAGTGCTATTAAATTCAATTTTTGCAACCGCACTTCCGTTTCCGCCAGTGCCTTGTTGACCGCTAATCGTGCTAATACCTTTTAAGTCTTTGTTCAAGGCGATTTCCAAAGTGTCTTTGCTGGTTTTAGTAAAGATATTTTGATGAGTACCTGCACTATTTTGCCCCGCACTTGAGCTTGTCGCTAGGCTTGAAGCATCGCCTGTCGCTCCCTTAATCGTCAAGGTTGAGCCGAGATAGAGTTGTTGCTCGCTACTGCTACCATCGCCTTTAAACTTCAAGCCTTTGTTGATGGTTTTGATACTCTCATCAATCGCTTGTTTAAAGGTAGTTGCGGATCGTCCATTTTCTTGCCCATTTTCATCTTTCAATTTCGCAAAAGATGAATTTGTGAATTGTTTCGTACTGCTATTCACTTCCGCACCAAGAATATCTGTGCCGAGGTTGCCGAAAACTTTGATTACCTCGTGAAGCTGACCGCCGTTAATCGCATCGGTTGAATTTGTATCGACTTTCCCCGCGGCGACATTTTTAATTATTCGCTCAAATCCAATATCGCCTATACTTAATACTGTTTTATCCTTTCCCGTACCTGCATTTGTCCAGTTAAATTTTATGCTGGCACTGCCTACATTCGCATCCAGTCCGGTTAGTGCCTCCTCCTTTTTTTCCGCCTTAGAGTTTTTACCCAACGCAATGGAATCACCAGCGTCGGAGGATACAGTCGCACCTTCCCCAATCGCTACCGCACCTGTGGCGTTGGCTTGAACATTCGCATCTTTACCGATGGCGATAGCTCCTATGGCAGTTGTAGCAACCGTCGCTTTTTTCCCCAACGCAATGCCGTAATCGGCTTCGACTTTGGCAACGCTACCGATGACCACCGCGGCTTTCCCCGAGGCTTTGGTGACTTCTTGAGCGTTTGCACTCGAACTTCCTGAACTAGCCGTATCGTCTGCCGTGCCGATAACGATACTGTACATGCCTTTGCTCATTTCCGTTTTCGCTACGCCAATGGCTAAAGAATGATCAGCTTTAGCACCCATATTATCTTTGTTTTGCATAGCAGTTAATTTATTAACAGAGAAATACGAGACTCCGCCACCGCCGGCATTTTTCATCGCTTCTCGCAATTGCCCTAAATTGACGGCGTGTGTATCTTCCGTCCCCGGTGCGACATTCACGATTTGACGGTATTTTGTATTTTTTTTACCGATTGATAGTGCACCGCCGAGTTTGTCTTTGAATTGATTTGCAAACTTTTCACTTATCCATGTTTTTTCTTTAGCCTCAGTCTTATCATCTTTTGTAATCATAAAAGTGCCATTTCCTGACGGACTATCGGCTTCAGATTCAGCACCCAAAGCGATTGCATCGCTATGTTGACTATCCACTCTCGCATTGTAACCAATAGCAACGGCTTTTTGAGACTCCACAGAAGAATGTGCCCCTAAGGCGGTTGATTGTGAACCTTTTGCATAAGCACGATGCCCTAAAGCAACATCGTCAATTTGCTCCGCATAAGATTGCATACCTAGTGCTACTGTTTCGTTACCATAGGCTATGGCTTCCGAACCCAATGAAGTTGAATTTAAGGCAGCAAATGCTTGTTCACCTACTGCTACCGATTTATTGGCACTTGCTCTAGCACGATGACCGATAACAACACTTTCTTTAATAGCCATCCAATTCTTTGTATCAATAGCGATTGCTCCTCCAGCAGAACCCCAATTTCTCGTTTTTTTATTAATTAAACTCTTACTTCCGGGTGCCAAAAGAATTGACCTATCTCCAACTTTATTTATAAAAGGTGTAGTAGAACGCCCAGTTCCGCTACTATCGTCTAGAATTGTATCGGGTCCAATTTTTGATTCGTTAGCTGTTAAACCACTCAAAACTATATTAATATCCTGACCATACACAAAACTCCCAGTCAATAAAAACGCCAACGGCAATAATTTAAACAGCCCTAAAAAATTGCCCGAAATCCCACCGCACTTTGGTTTATTTTCAGAACGGCTCGCCACTTGGCAATTTTTCGCCAATTCAGACACCACTTTGGTTTGTCCAGTGGTTATATCGTATTTGGTTTTGAAAATCTTATTCATGGTTTACTCTCTTTAATCTTTTAAAATGGGTTATTTAATAATTTATTTTGTTGATTTTTTTTCACTTTTTTATGGTTGTGAATGGATTAAACTTTTTGTTTTTTAGGTAGATTAATGAGGTATAAATCGGCGATGCCTTGCTTTTTAAGGCAAAGCAGAAAAAGACGAATGATATTTTCGCAAAGGGGTTTAAAAGGGGAAATTTGGGTATGATGAAAAGTTAAAAACTTTTTAAAATTTATTTTGCAAGGTTTATAAAAAGGCGTTAGCCTAGGCTGTAGGCTGTAGGCTGTAGGCTGTAGGCTGTAGGCTGTAGGCTGTAGGCTGTAGGCTGTAGGCTGTAGGCTGTCATTTTTTCTTTTCTATTTTATTTGTCAAGTAATCATTAAGCAGTAGAATTTTGCGATTCTATCCTAAATTTTATTAAGAATGAAATAGTTTTTTCATTTTTTTTGTTTCGATCTCGATTATATAGTGAATCAAGATGTTTGAGGGGAAAGATAAAGGCGGAGTTTGGCTTTTTTTTGGTTCTAATTACAGGTTATGTTTTGGCGAGATTGCTATATAATGTCGAATTATCTTACCGATTTATCAATTTTCTTTTCTTTGGGAGTAAAAGATGACTCAAGCGAAGATTTATTCCGTTTCACAACTTAACCAATCCGTACGCCAAATGTTAGAAGGGCAGTTAGGGTCGGTTTGGTTGACGGGAGAAATTTCCAATTTTACTCAGCCTGTTTCGGGGCATTGGTATTTTAGTTTGAAAGACGAAAATGCACAGGTGCGTTGTGCAATGTTTCGCATGAAAAATATGCGTGTCGGATTTAAAGCACAAAACGGAATGCAGGTTTTGGTGAGAGCTTCCGTGAGTTTGTATGAGCCTCGTGGCGATTATCAATTGATTATTGAGTCAATGAATCTTGCGGGGGATGGCTTATTGCAACGGCAATTTGAGGCGTTAAAGTTAACATTGGCGGCTGAAGGGTTGTTTGCACAACATTACAAGAAAAACTTACCGCACTTTGCAAAATCTGTCGGTATTATTACGTCGCCTACCGGTGCGGCGTTGCAGGATATTTTGCATATTTTGCAACGTCGAGATCCGAGTTTGCATGTAGTGATTTATCCGACTGCAGTGCAAGGCAAAGAGGCAACGGCAGAAATTGTACAGATGATTGAATTAGCCAATAAACGTCGGGAAGTTGATGTTCTTATTGTTGGGCGGGGTGGCGGATCGTTAGAGGATTTATGGTGTTTTAATGAAGAGAGGGTGGCAAGGGCTATTTTTCATTCCGAGTTGCCGATTATCAGTGCGGTTGGACATGAAATTGATGTAACTATTGCGGATTTTGTGGCGGATTTGCGTGCTCCGACACCTTCTGCTGCCGCAGAGCTTGTCAGTCGTAATCAACAAGAATTATTGGATCAATTATTTTACCGCAAACAACGTTTGGATATGGCATTGGATCGTTTGTTCCAACAAAAAGTGAAGTTGTTGCAACGCTTGCAATTTCGCTTGCAACAGCAACATCCGCAAAGCCAATTAAAAATTCAACAAAAAACGGTGCAACAATTAACTTATCGTTTACATCTTGCGTTAGGTGCTTTTGTCGATAAAAAACAGCAGAAAATGACCGCACTTTGTCGTCGTTTAGACAATTCACCTTTGCCTTATTATGTGCAAAAACAGCACCAAATTTTGGTTCAATTGGAGCTTCGTTTGAATAGCGGATTACAAAAAAAATTCAAAAATGTCGATTATCAGCTTAGTCGATTATGTGGAAAATTAGACAGTTTGAGTCCGTTGAAAGTGTTGGCTCGTGGTTATTCGATTACGAAAAATCAGCAGGGACAAGCGTTGAAAAACAGTCATCAAATTGAAGTCGGACAACTGATCAGCACGCAATTAGAGCGAGGGATTATTGTTAGTCGTGTTGAAGCGATGGAAGAGTAAACTAAAGGTGCAAATAGGTTTGCTCCTTTAGTTTGTGTATGGGTTGGGGGAGTTAGTTGCGTTTACCGAAAATAGCGGTTCCAATTCTTACCATAGTTGAACCGCACTTTATTGCACTTGCCATGTCATCACTCATTCCCATTGATAATGTATCAATTTTTTCATCAGGAAACGCCAGTTGTAGTTGAGTGAATAAATATTTCATTTGATTAAATGCTTGTTCTTGTGCGGTGATATTATCAGTCGGTTCAGGAATTGCCATTAAACCTCGTAGGCGTAAGTGCGGTAGATTTTGGATATGTTTTGCCAAACTCAACATTTCTTGAGGTTGAATACCTGATTTGCTGTTTTCAGCACTGATATTAATTTGAATTAGGACATTTAGTGGTTGTTTATAGTGAGGTCGTTGTTCATTTAGACGAGTAGCAATTTTTTCACGATCAAGCGTTTGCATCCAATCAAAGTTTTCAGCAACTAATTTTGTTTTGTTGGATTGGAGCGGTCCAATAAAATGCCATTCAAGTTGAATATGTTGTTCTGTAAAATATTGAATTTTTTCAACACCTTCCTGCACATAATTCTCCCCAAATGCTGTTTGCCCTGCCTGATAAGCTATCAGAATATCCTCGACCGGTTTGGTTTTACTGACTGCTAATAAGGATACTGTGGAAGAATGTCTTTTTGCCTGTTCGCAATATTGAGATATTTGTCGGTTTATTTTCGCTAAATTGTTTTTTATTTGCATCATAATGAGCAAGACCTGTTGAAGTTGGTTTGATATGGGCATTATTTTACCTTAATTATTCGACAGGGGGAAATTTATGAAAAATTTTTCATTTTCTATTTGACAATAGCATAAAATTTCGGTATTTCTAACGCACTCTTTTTTGATTTTGAAATAACCGAATGTATAACCGCACTTTTTCTATTACCACGATGATTATTACCATTAAGATGATTAATGGCGTGGGCTAGTGCATAAAAAATAGGATTTACAAAGCCCGCCTCGTAAAAAAGTGCGGGTTTTTTTATTAACGTTTTTATTATTAAATCTTCACAACATATAAGGAAAAATTATGCGAGTACTCAAATTTGGCGGCACATCTTTAGCGAATCCGCAACGCTTTTTACAAGCAGCAGCACTTATTGAAAAAGCACATTTAGAGGAACAAGCCGCCGGCGTTCTCTCTGCACCAGCAAAGATTACCAATCATCTTGTAGCACTTTCTGAAAAAGCCGCTTTAAATCAACCTACTGATGGTCATTTTGATGAGGCTCTTGAGATTTTTTATAATATTATTAATGGCTTATATGCAGAAAATACTCATTTTGATCTTGTTGGCACCAAAGCATTAATTGAGTCGGAGTTTGCACAAATTAAGGGATTATTAGAAAACATTCGTCAGGCGGGAAAAGTAGAAGATGCGGTAAAAGCGACGATTGACTGTCGAGGTGAAAAATTATCTATTGCGATGATGAACGCTTGGTTTGAAGCCAAAGGATATACGGTTACTGTGATTAATCCGGTAGAGAAATTATTGGCTTATGGATCTTATTTGGAAAGCAGTGTGGATATTGCGGAATCAACTAAACGAGTTGATGCAAAATCTATTCCTGCTAAAAATATTGTTTTGATGGCAGGATTTACAGCTGGAAATGACAAAGGCGAATTAGTTTTATTGGGTCGTAACGGTTCTGATTATTCGGCAGCGTGTTTGGCTGCTTGTTTAGGTGCAAGTGTTTGTGAAATTTGGACGGATGTAGATGGTGTTTATACCTGTGATCCTCGTTTAGTCCCTGATGCTCGGTTACTTTCCAGTTTATCTTATCGTGAAGCAATGGAGCTTTCTTATTTTGGGGCTAAAGTTATTCACCCTCGCACTATTGGTCCTTTAGTTGAGCCGCAAATTCCTTGTTTGATAAAAAATACGGGTAACCCTGAAGGTGCAGGATCAATTATTGACAATCGTGAAAATATTTCTGAAGGGCTACAGGTTAAAGGCATTACTAATTTAGATAATGTTGCTATGTTCAATGTATCAGGACCGGGTATGCAGGGGATGGTTGGTATGGCAGCGCGTGTTTTTTCCGCCATGTCAAAAGCCAGCGTTTCCGTTATTTTAATCACGCAATCTTCTTCTGAATATAGTATTAGTTTTTGCGTACCGACTAAAGCTATTGAAAAGGCAAAAGCGGCACTAAATGCTGAGTTTGAACAGGAACTTGTCGCTAAAGATCTTGATCCTGTGGAAGTAATTCATGATTTGTCAATTATTTCCGTAGTAGGTGATGGTATGGAGCGGTCTAAAGGGATTGCCGCTAGTTTCTTTTCGGCGTTAGCTAGTGCTAATATCAGTATTGTTGCTATTGCACAAGGCTCTTCCGAGCGTTCGATTTCAGCGGTTGTTCCTTTGAATAAGGCGATTGAAGCGGTTAAAGCAACTCATCAGGCATTGTTCAATAATCGTAAAGTTGTTGATATGTTTTTAGTCGGTGTTGGTGGGGTCGGTGGTGAACTTATTGAACAAATTAAACGGCAAAGTGAATATTTGGCAAAAAAAGATATTGAGATTCGTGTTTGTGCGTTGGCTAATTCGAATAAAATGTTGTTAAATGAAAATGGGTTAAATCTTGATAATTGGCGTGAAGATTTGGCAAATGCAACGCAACCGTCAGATTTTGATGTATTGCTTTCTTTCATTAAATTACATCATGTGGTTAACCCTGTTTTTGTGGATTGCACAACCGCTGAAAGTGTAGCAGGATTATATGAAAGAGCTTTGAAAGAAGGCTTTCATGTGATTACACCGAACAAAAAAGCCAATACCCGTGAGCTGGATTACTATAACCAAGTGCGTGAAAATGCACGTAAAAATCATCGTAAATTCCTTTACGATACTAACGTTGGTGCAGGATTGCCTGTGATTGATAACTTACAAAATCTATTAGCCGCCGGCGATGATGTAGTGAGTTTTAACGGTATTTTGTCAGGATCTCTCTCTTTCATTTTCGGTAAGTTGGAGGAGGGGCTTTCTCTTTCAGAAGCTACCGCACTTGCTCGTGAAAAAGGCTTTACAGAACCGGATCCGAGGGATGATTTATCAGGGCAAGATGTGGCTCGTAAATTATTGATTTTGGCACGTGAAATCGGTTTAGAACTTGAGTTGTCGGATATTGAGGTAGAGGGCGTTTTACCACAAGGTTTCTCAGAGGGAAAATCAGCAGATGAATTTATGGCGATGTTGCCTTCATTGGACGAAGAATTTGCAGAACGTGTTGCAAAAGCAAAATCGGAAGGCAAAGTATTGCGTTATGTAGGACAAATTGAAGAAGGCAAATGTAAGGTTTCTATTGTTGCAGTTGATGGAGATGCACCGTTATATAAAGTGAAGAACGGTGAAAATGCGTTAGCTTTTTATACTCGCTATTATCAGCCGATTCCTTTGTTATTGCGTGGTTATGGTGCTGGTAATGCGGTAACGGCTGCCGGAATTTTTGCCGATATTTTAAGAACCTTAAAACATTAATTGGAGTGATAAATGTTAAGAATTTATGCACCTGCATCAAGTGCAAATATTAGTGTTGGATTTGATACATTAGGGGTTGCAGTATCTCCTATTGATGGTTCACTGTTAGGTGATGTCGTTCAGATTGAAGAAATTGAACAGGGATTTGAACTGGAAAGTGCGGGGTATTTTGTGCGTAAATTGCCAAAAGAACCGCAAAAAAACATTGTTTATCAAGCCTATGTGTTATTTAGTGAACGTTTAAAATTACGCAATCTGAAAATAAAGCCGTTGCGTTTAACGTTAGAGAAAAATATGCCTATTGGCTCGGGATTGGGATCAAGTGCTTGTTCTATCGTGGCTGCTTTAGTGGCGTTAAATCAATTTTATCAGCAGCCATTTTCTAAAATGGAATTGCTGGAAATGATGGGCGAACTAGAGGGGCGAATTTCGGGTTCTATACACTATGACAACGTTGCCCCCTGTTATCTGGGAGGCGTGCAATTGATGGTGCAATCTCTAGGTAATATTTGTCAGCAATTACCTTTTTTTGATCATTGGTATTGGGTATTGGCTTATCCGGGAATTGAAGTTTCAACGGCAGAAGCTAGAGCAATTTTACCGAAAAGCTATACTCGGCAAGATGTGATTTCTCATGGTCGCCATTTAGGGAGTTTTGTACACGCTTGTCATACTCGGCAGGAAGCATTGGCGGCCTATATGATGAGAGATGTTATTGCAGAACCTTATCGTGAAGCATTATTGCCGAATTTTGCTGAGGTTAAACAGGCAGTGAAGGATTTGGGCGTACTTGCTTCAGGCATATCCGGTTCGGGTCCAACTATGTTTGCGATTGCTCCGGATTTAGCTATTGCGACTAAATCGGCAACTTATTTAGAAAACAATTATTTACAAAATAATGAGGGCTTTGTGCATATCTGTAAAGTGGATAATGTGGGTGCAAGGGCTTTAGTTTAACGAGAACAAGTTATGAATTTATATAATATTAAACATCCGGAACAACAAGTAAGTTTTTCACAAGCTGTGCGTCAAGGTTTAGGAAAAGATCAGGGCTTATTTTTTCCTGAAAAATTACCGCACTTTGACGACATTGATAGCCTTTTATCTTTGCCTTTGGTTGAACGCAGTCAAAAGATTTTAACTGCTTTAATTGGTGCGGAATTGTCACAAGAAACTATTAGTGCAATGGTAAAAAATGCCTTTACATTTCCGGCACCGATGGTCAAAGTAGAAGATAATATCTATGCCTTAGAATTATTCCACGGCCCCACGTTAGCTTTTAAAGACTTTGGAGGACGTTTTATGGCACAAGCCTTAGCGGTTGTGCGTGGCGACAGTAAAATTACTATTTTAACTGCTACTTCTGGCGATACCGGTGCTGCGGTTGCACATGCTTTCTATGGCTTAGAAAATATTGAGGTAGTGATTTTATATCCAAAAGGTAAAATAAGTCCGTTACAAGAAAAATTATTTTGTACACTTGGCGGGAATATTCGAACTGTTGCGATAAACGGTGATTTTGATGCTTGTCAAGCATTGGTGAAACAAGCCTTTGATGATGAAGAACTTCGTCAAGCTGTTGGTTTAAACTCTGCGAATTCGATTAATATCAGTCGCTTGTTGGCACAAGTTTGTTATTATTTTGAGGCGGTTGCACAGTTACCGAAAGAAATCCGTCAAGACATTGTTATTTCTGTGCCGAGCGGTAATTTCGGTAACTTAACAGCGGGATTAATTGCCAAAACTTTAGGCTTACCAATCAAACGCTTTATTGCGGCAACCAATGCCAATGATACCGTTCCTCGCTATTTGAATAGCGGAAAATGGCAGCCTCATACAACAGTTGCGACTCTTTCCAATGCAATGGATGTGAGCCAACCGAATAACTGGTCTCGTGTAGAAGAATTATTTAAATGTAACGGCTGGTCTTTAAGTGAATTGGGTTCAGGTGCATTGAGTGATGAGGAAACAGAAAAAACCTTGCAGGCACAATATGCCAAAGGTTATTTATGCGAACCGCATGGGGCTATTGCGTATCAGGTGCTAAAAAATCAATTACAGGTTAATGAAACGGGTATTTTCCTTTGTACGGCACATCCGGCAAAATTCAAGGAAAACGTTGAGCGTATTTTAAGTCTCGAGCTTGTGCTTCCAGAAACATTGGATAGGTACAACAAATTGCCATTGCTTTCTGATGAAATGGAAAATGACTTCGCTCAATTACGTGCTTATTTATTAAAAAAATAAAGCATTTTAAATTAAAAGTGCGGTTGAAAGTCGGAAAGTTTCGATTTTATGTACATATAATAAAAGAGTGGGATTCCCACTCTTTTGTTTGCTGTACTGTTTTTTTAGACAAGAAAAACTTTTAATTCGGGAGCTTATGCCTCTTATTTTCTTGATAGACTTGCTTGAATTTTATTTTTTGCCACTTTCATCACAGTTTTGTACATTGCTACATTTTCCGTAAAGATACAGATTGTGTGTTTTTAATTTGATGCCATGTTCCGCACTGATTTCACGTTGGCGTTTTTCGATAACTTCATCATTAAATTCAAACACTTTGCCACAATCGACACAAATAATGTGATCATGATGTTCTTCCGGTGCTAATTCAAAAACAGATTTGTTACCTTCAAAGTTATGGCGAATAAGAATATTTGCCTCATCAAATTGGTTAAGTACACGATAAACAGTGGCTAAACCAATATCTTTACCTTGTTCCAGCAACATTTTATAGACATCTTCGGCGGAGAAATGTTGCATTGTGCCTCTACTTTCTTGCATTAGAGACAAAATTGTTAAGCGTGGTTCTGTAATTTTTAAACCTGCTTTTTTTAGTAGCTTGATATTTTCTTCAGACATGGTAGCTCCTCAAATTTTATGCCAGCTCAGCTAAACACATTTCGTCATACACTTGTTTAACCCATTTTTCTACACGTTCTGCGGTGAGTTCTGGTTGACGATCTTCATCAATACATAAACCTACGAATGTATTGTCATCAACTAAGGCTTGCGAGACCTCAAAAGTATAACCTTCGGTCGGCCAATGCCCAACGATAATTGCACCTTTGGGTTCGATAATATTGCGTACCGTACCCATCGCATCACAGAAATACTCTGCATAGTCTTCTTGATCCCCACAACCAAAAATAGCGACTAATTTATCGGTAAAATCAATTTCTTCTAAGGTTGGAAAGAAATCGTCCCAGTCACATTGGGCTTCTCCATAATACCAAGTTGGGATACCGATCATTAAAAAATCATAGCTTTCAATGTCTTCTTTACTACTTTTAGCAATATCACGAATATCAATGAGTTCCGAACCTAATTGTTTTTGTATCATTTTAGCGATATTTTCAGTATTACCCGTATCACTACCATAAAATAAACCGACAATAGCCATTTTTATCTATTTCCTTGAATTTTAAAATAATCTTTTAAGATCGTTATAATTAACTCTCAATGACTAATCGCTTGTTCAGACGCCTGACTTCTAACTGCTGAACTAAATCCGCATGTAACTTTTACTCAATACGTTTTAAAATGCTAAATTTATCGCATTGAAGTTGATTACATTTGTTTATTCGGAGCTGTTGTTCATGAAGCAGTGAATTTGTTCTAGGCGTCCTACTTTGGGAAGCGTCGCAAACAGATTTAGTGTAATACAATCTGCATCTTGTTTAGCCGTTTTCAAACCACTGAAAAATATATCAATTCTAGCCTGGTTCTAATTGAGAATGATAAGCTACAAGCAAAATTTGAAGCGAACTATAACACAATTTATAAGTGAATTAAACCCTATAGATCAAGTAAACATGAGAATTTTTATGACAAAAAACGCTGAATTGATCTAATCACAAAATCCGCTTTTTCAGCATGTACCCAATGCCCACTTCCATTGATTGTAAAAGAGGTCGCTTGTGGAAATTGAGCGAGAATTTGTTCACTGTATTCCGGCAAAATGTAATTCGATAATCCACCTCGGATAAACAGTGTTGGTTTGTCAAAAAATCCTTTTTCCCAATTCATAATATTGGCGTAATTTTGTTTAAGTGCGGTGAGATTAAAGCGAAATTTTTCTTTTGCTTGTGCATCGAAAGACTTGAGCATAAATTGCTGTACGCTTTCTTGTGGAATATAGTTAGCCAGTAATTGTTTTGCTTGTTGACGAGTTTCCGATTGTGCTTTACTTACGGCAAAAAGTCCCGCAAATACACTGTCATGCTCATTGTTACCGTAATTAACCGGTGCAATATCAATCACGATGAGTTTTTCTATTAAGTGCGGTCGTAGCATTGCACATTTCATCGCTGTTTTTCCACCCATAGAATGCCCAATTAAAATAACGTTGGTTAAATTCAAATGAGCAATGACTTGTAGAACATCTTCCGCCATCAGCTGATAGTTCATTTCTTCACTATGAAAACTTTGTCCATGATTACGTAAATCAAGACGTAAAATAGGGTATTTTTCGGAAAAAGCACGAGCAATGACACCAAGATTATTCATATCACCAAATAAACCGTGAATGAAAACAAGAGTGGGGGAGATTTGCGAGTTGTTTATGGCGTTAAATTGGTAATTGAGTAATTTAGTCGTGGGCATAATTTTTGCGTGTGTATTTGTAAAGAAATCGTTATAATGTGCGAAAAATTCAAATAGATCAAGTAGAAATCTCTTGTAGGCTTGTAATGTAAAAGGAGTTCGGTTATGAAAATTATTGAAGTTGACGAAGAGCTTTATCAGTATATTGCCGGTCAAACGAAGTCTATCGGTGAAAGTGCGTCTGATATTTTACGCCGTTTGTTAAATCTTCCTTATTCTAACGTAGCAAGTGCGGTACAAAATTCGGAAAATGTATCTACAGAAGCGATTTTACCAAACACTTGTATAGAAAGCGAACAGGAAGTTCAAACGAACGAATTAATAAATATTCCTGTCAAAAAGCAGTCTGATGAAGCTATTCAGAAAATTGTTGATAAAGTAAGAAATCTTTTATATTCAGAAGAATTCCAGCAAGAAACGAAAGCTGTTGTGCGTTTTTTGAGCTTGTTGCGTACACTTTACCGCACTAATCCGGAAAGTTTTGCATTGGCAACGGAAAGTTTGCAAGGTCGCACAAGAGTTTATTTCGCACGTGATGAGGCTACTTTACTGGTAGCGGGTAACCATACAAAACCGAAACAAATTCCCGACACTCCGTTTTGGGTGATCACTAATACTAATAGCGGTCGAAAAATGTTGATGTTGGAAAGTGCGATGCAATCTATGCATTTACCACAAGAACTTATTGAAGAAGTTAGATCTTTTTTTGTGACGAATTAGCGATGTTCTTTTGGCATAAATATGCACTCACTCCCTTATTTCAATCAAAAATAGCCTTGCGAAACTCGCAAGGTGAAGTCTTTACTTGGCAACAACTTTGTTCTTTAATCAATCGGCAATCTCTACTTTTTCAGCAACAAGGTGTTAAAGCAGGTTCGGGCGTGTTGTTATGTGGTAAAAATGATTTTTCATTATTGTTGGCTTATTTGGCAACAATTCAGTTGGGAGCAAGAGTTTTAGGTGTTAATCCGAGTTTTCCTGCCGATAAAATTCAGCATATCGCAGAATGTTATCAATGTGATTTTATTTTTAATAGGACTGCTTTCCTGTTTAAAAATATGCAAAATTTGACCGCACTTTCTGTGAGCGACTGTACGCAATATGTAGATGTTTTACCTGAAACTGAAGTTAAAATGGATTTGCAGGCTGTGGCAACTTTAACTTTAACTTCAGGATCAAGTGGTTTACCGAAGGCGGTTGTACATAGTTTGCAGGGGCATTTAGATAATGCGATTGGCGTTTGTGAGTTAACCCAATTCAGTGCAAAAAACAGTTGGCTTTTATCTTTGCCTTTATTTCATGTTTCCGGACAGGGGATTATTTGGCGTTGGTTGGTAAGCGGTGCAGAATTGCATTTACCGCAAGAGGATTTTTATTTTTCTGTTAGTCAGGCAAGTCATTGTTCGTTAGTACCGACGCAACTTCAACGTTTATTCGATTATTGGCAACAAAATCCTACTCTCCCACGTTACACACAGCATATTTTGTTAGGCGGTACGCAAATTCCTACGCAGTTGACTGAGAAGTTGGCACAATACAGTATAAAAAGTTACACCGGCTACGGTATGACAGAAATGGCTTCAACGGTTTGTGCAAAATTGAGTGATGGTAAACGTGGAGTAGGGCAGCCGTTAGCGGGGCGTGAAGTGCGGTTAGTTTGTGATGAGATTTGGGTACGAGGTGCCGGTCTTGCTTTGGGTTATTGGCAACAAGGTAAAATTTGTTCTTTACTGAATGAACAGGGTTGGTTTGCCACAAAAGATAAAGGTATTTGGCAAGATAATGAATTGCACATTTTAGGACGCTTAGATAATATGTTTATCTCCGGTGGGGAAAATATTCAACCGGAAGAAATTGAACAAATTATTGGACAGAATGAAACGGTTGCACAGGTTTTTGTATTGCCCATTGATGATGTTGAATTCGGACAAAGACCGGTGGCAATGATTAAATTTCACGATGTTTTTTCTGAACAGGCAGTACATGAATTACATATTTGGTTAGCGGATAAATTGGAAAAGTTTAAGCAACCTATTCAATATTTTCCATTGCTGTTGCAATCACAAGGAAATATCAAAATTTCTCGTCATCAGTTAAAGTCTGAGCTAACTCGTTTATTAGGAAAGTAAGTATGAAGAAGATAAAAAATAAATTCAAACAAGTTGTCATGATTGGCTTATTCTCTTTAGCTCAGTTTGCACTGGCAGGAGCAATTTTGACCGAAAATGATGTAAAGATGCGACTTGATGAGATTAAAAAAATCGAACACCCCCAGCAAGAAGATAAAAGTGCGGTGCAAAACTTGGAAGAAACATTGTTTCTCTTAGGAAAAATAGCAAAACAGAAAGAAGACAATCTAAAGTTACAAAAACTGATTCAAGATGCACCAAATGAGCAAAAAAACATCAGAGAGGAAATCACTACATTAAAAGAGGCGTTTGTTGTTCGTGATTTTGATAATTTGTCCATCGAGCAATTAGAGGATAACTTAGCAAAGATACAATCCGAATTACAACAAGTTCAAGCTGATTTAGTACAAGCTAATGCACAGTTAGTTAATCAACATTCTGCAACAGAGCGGGCACAAAGTGCGTTAAGTGCCAATATTGTTCGTACACAAGAAATTGATAAATTGTCTTTTAGTGTTGATATTGCACCTGAGGAGCAAAATAAATTAGCTACAGAAAGTGCGTTAATTGAATTACAAAATGACTACAATCAAACTGTATTACAAGGGAATAATGAACTCACCGCACTTTATACTTTGCAATTGGAATTGAAAAATCTTGTCCAACAGCATTTACAAGCTACGCAAACTGCGTTACAGACAGAAATTAATCGACGTAAATTAGTGCAAACTGAGCAACATGTGGAGCAACTAAAACAAACTCAAAAGGAAGCAGAGGGTAATCCGTTATTAGTTCAGCAACAACAAATTAATATTCAGATTGGACAAGATTTAGTGGAACAAACAACTAAGCTGAACGCTTTGTCGCAAGACAATTTGCGTATTAAATCTGTTTTGGATAATTTGCAACAAACTGAACGTAATATTAATGAACAAATTAGTGCTTTACAGGGAACTTTAGTTTTATCTCGAATTATTAATAAGCAAAAGCAATTATTACCGCACGATAGGATGATTACAGGATTATCAAATCAAATTGCCGATTTACGTGTGAAAATTTTCGATTTAACGGAGTTAAGAGATAGCCTTTATGATATTGACGGTTATATTTCCAATATAGAAAGAAAGCAAGGGGTTACTTTTGGAATAGCTGAACACGCACAGCTCAGCAAAATTTTACGGGAGCGTCAGAAGGGTATTTCTGATTTGGTGTCTATTTTAAATGATCAACTCAATCTTTCAATCAATATTGAATTAAATCAAAAACAAGTCAATTTAATTAGTGATACTTTACAAGAAAAACTCCAACAACAAAGTTTCTGGGTTAAGAGTAATACACCTATTGATTTGGATTGGGTTAAGCATTTTCCTTCACTACTAAAAATAGAATTGGAGGATATTCGTACGCAATTTAATTTCAACAATTGGCAAGATAATATTATTTCTGCCACTGCGTTAATTGTTTTCCTTTTATCCATCGCCTTTTTTATTTCTTGGCGTAAAGAAAAAATTAAGCAACGGTTGAATTATATTAATAGCAAAATTAATACGTTACAGGAAGATAGACAGCTTTACACTCCGGAAGCTGTTTTTTGGACGATTATTCTTTGTTTACCGATGACGTTAGTTGTCTTAGTCGGTTTAATTGTTATTACTTTTATTTGTTTTAATGATCCTGAAAAATTCTGGTTGTGGTCAGTAAGAATGTCGGGTTATTGGTGGCTTTTCGCTTTTATGTTAGCGATGTTACGCCCAAATGGCCTTGCTTATCGTCATTTTAGTATGCCTAAATATAATGTAGAGCTTTTTTCCAATGTGATGAAACGATCAGTATGGATTACTGTTCTTTGGCTTAATGCCTCTATGTTTACTTATTTAGATGGAGGAATTGCTAATGATGTGATTGGTCAATTGATGACAATTGCGGTCTTAGTTATTTCACTGTTTATTATTGGACCTCGTATGCGTTATGCAGTCCAAGCTTATGAAAAAAACTCAGAAAAAAAACCTTTCCTAAAAGTTTTCCGTATTGTGTTGCTACTCTCTCCTATTATTCTCATTGTGTTGGTAGTTTTAGGTTATTACTACACTACGTTAAATTTGATGGATCATTTGATGTCTTCTTATTTTGCTTTGATGATATGGATAGTAATTCGCAATATAGTGTATAGAGGATTTACTATTTCTGCTCGTCGTTTAGCTTATCGTCGTTTGCAAGAAAAACAAAAGAAAACACAGGTACAATCTCAAGATGTGGTGGATAAAGAAGAGTTTAACCTTAATACACAAGAGGAAGTTTTAGCAATTTCAGCCGTTAAGGATCAAGTTTTGCGAGT
The DNA here is from genome assembly GCF_014202395.1 of Histophilus somni. Classification (GTDB taxonomy): domain Bacteria; phylum Pseudomonadota; class Gammaproteobacteria; order Enterobacterales; family Pasteurellaceae; genus Histophilus; species Histophilus somni. The sequence goes on along the minus strand of NZ_JACHGQ010000014.1, from coordinate 28,657 downwards.
GATGGATTTAGTTTTACTCGTCGGCTTAATCGGTATGTTCTATTGGGTTTGGTCTGATTTAATTACGGTAGCTTATTATTTGGAAGGCGTAACGTTATGGAAACAAACTGCCATAACAGAAGTTGGTACAGTTATTGAAACTATTACCCTGTGGAATTTGTTATTAGCACTGATTATTTTAGGCATCACGTATGCTTTAGTGCGAAATATTGGTGGGGTATTGGAAGTATTAATTTTTTCAAGAGTTAATTTCTCACAAGGAACACCTTACACCATAACAACTTTACTGATTTATTTTATCATTGCAATCGGTAGTGCTATGGCATTCTCTACTTTGGGTATGTCATGGTCAAAATTACAATGGTTATTTGCCGCACTTTCTGTTGGTTTAGGTTTTGGTTTACAGGAGATCTTTGCTAACTTTGTATCAGGTATCATTATTTTATTTGAACGTCCTGTTCGGATTGGTGATTTTGTAACAATTGACAATTTTTCAGGAACTGTGTCAAAAATTAGAATTCGTTCCACAACAATTATCGATTCTGATAAGAAAGAAGTTATTGTACCCAATAAAGCCTTTGTAACAGAGCGAATTGTGAATTGGGCATTGACCAATTCTATGACTCGTGTTGTGATTGGTGTCGGTGTGGCTTACGGTTCAGATTTAGAATTGGTTCGTAAGTTGTTGTTGCAGGCAGCGTATGAAACACCTACGGTTTTAAAAGAACCGGAACCGTCTGCTTATTTTATAGCGTTTGGTGCAAGTACATTAGATCACGAATTGCGGGTTTATGTGGGTAAATTGTCAGATCGTATGACTACACAAGACTTTTTAAATCGTCGTATTAATGAACTATTTGCACAACATAATATTGAAATTGCATTTAATCAGTTGGATGTATTTATTAAAAATCAAACAACAAATGAAGAAGTAAAAGTACTTTCAGAGAATTTACAAAGATAAAAGGAATAAAAAAATATGGCGGGAAATAGTATTGGGCAACTTTTCAGGGTAACGACATTTGGAGAATCCCATGGTATTGCGTTGGGCTGCATTGTAGACGGTATGCCGCCCGGACTTGCTTTATCCGAAGATGATATTCAGCCGGATTTGGACCGTCGTAAACCGGGAACTTCAAAATATACTACGCCACGCCGTGAAGAGGATAAAGTACAAATTTTGTCCGGTGTGTTTGACGGAAAAACCACAGGAACAAGTATCGGTATGATAATTAAAAATACCGACCAACGTTCGCAAGACTATGGTGAAATAAAAGATCGTTTTCGTCCGGGGCATGCTGATTTTACTTACCAGCAAAAATATGGTTTACGTGATTACCGTGGCGGAGGGCGATCTTCTGCACGTGAAACAGTGATGCGTGTAGCTGCGGGGGCAATTGCTAAAAAATATTTGCGTGAGTATTTTGGTATTGAAGTACGAGGTTATTTATCACAAATCGGTGAGATAAAAATTGATCCGCAAGTGGTAGCCGATGTGAGTAAAATTGATTGGGCGAAAGTAAATAGCAATCCATTTTTTTGTCCCGATGAAAGTGCGGTGGAAAAATTTGATGAATTGATCCGAGAATTGAAAAAGGCAGGAAATTCTATTGGGGCGAAATTAACTATTGTTGCTGAACATGTGCCTGTCGGTTTAGGCGAGCCTGTTTTTGATCGTTTAGATGCGGATTTAGCTCATGCTCTCATGGGAATTAATGCGGTAAAGGCGGTCGAAATTGGTGACGGTTTTGCAGTTGTTGAACAAAAAGGAACGGAACATCGTGATGAAATGACACCGGAGGGGTTTTGTTCCAACCATGCCGGCGGTATTTTGGGCGGGATTAGCTCTGGGCAACCGATTATCGCTACCATTGCGTTAAAGCCTACTTCGAGTATTACCGTTGTAGGGCGTTCAGTGAATTTAAATAATGAGCCTGTTGACGTGATTACTAAGGGACGGCATGATCCTTGTGTGGGAATAAGAGCTGTTCCAATTGCTGAGGCGATGATGGCTATTGTTTTATTGGATCATTTATTACGCTTTAAAGCACAATGTAAATAGAACACATAACTATGTTAAGAAAGGTAAAGTTAATGCTGAAAACTGCGGTTTTTTTTACCGCACTTTTTTTCACTCAGATATTAAGTGCCAATCCACAATATTGGCAATCAGTGAAACGACCTATTCATGGTGAGGCAATGCCTATAGGAAGTTATAATAATGGCTGTCTTATTGGTGCGGAAGCATTGCCCTTTAATGGCGAGGGATATCAAGTTATTCGTACTAATAAAAATCGTTATTATGGACATCCCGATATGATTGCTTATTTGCAACGTCTCGGTAAAAAAGCAAAACAGGAAGGTCTTCCAACGATTTTAATCGGTGATATTGCTATGCCGGGAGGAGGACGATTTTTAACAGGACATGCCAGTCATCAAATGGGACTTGATGCAGATATTTGGTTGCGTTTAGGTAAACTTTCGGCTAAAGATGCACAAGATCCAAGTGGAATGGGACTGTTGGTTGTTGACCGAAAAAAACAGAGAGTCATTGATAAATTGTGGTCAAAAGATCATGAAAATCTGATTCGTTTAGCTGCTCAAGATCTACAGGTCAGCCGAATTTTTGTAAATCCTGCGATTAAGTTGAAATTATGCCAAACAGTAAAAGGTGATAGAAATTGGCTACAAAAAATTCGCCCTTGGTTTGGGCATGATAGTCATTTCCATGTGCGTTTAACTTGTCCAAAAGATGCTAAATACTGTGAAAATCAATTGCCAATTCCAGCGGGAGAGGGATGCGGTGAAGAACTTTATTCTTGGTTTAAACCTGCTAAACCAAGTGAATTTAAGCCCAAAAAAGTGGTGCCGGAAGCCCCTTTTCTTTGTCAACAGTTAATAAGTGCACCAAATCGTCATGAGTGGTTAGAATAGGAATAAATATGATAGTAGAAATTACTCTTCAACTAATGTTAATTTTGTTTTTGGTCGCTATGATAGCCGGCTTTATCGATGCCATGGCAGGTGGTGGCGGTTTGATTACTATTCCTGCACTATTGATGACTGGTATGGCGCCGGCATTGGCACTTGGTACGAATAAATTACAGGCTTGTGGCGGTTCTTTTTCTGCAAGTTTATATTTTTTACGCAAAAGAGCGGTAGATTTGCGTGCTTTTTTGTTGATTATTGTCATGACTTTTTTGGGGGCTGCATTAGGCACTTTATCTATCCAAAGTGTTGATGCAATCTTAATTAAGAAAGTTTTGCCTTTCTTGGTTTTGATTATTGGCTTATATTTTTTATTGACTCCATCACTTGGTAATAAGGATAGACAACCCCGTATTTCTTATAGTTTATTTGCATTCAGTATCGGTCTGACAGTTGGTTTTTATGATGGTTTTTTTGGTCCCGGAACAGGCTCTTTACTGACTCTTGCTTGTGTAAGTTTACTCGGTTTTAATTTAGCAAAAGCAACGGCACATGCAAAAGTGTTAAATTTTACTTCGAATATTGCATCATTGCTTTTTTTCTTACTTGGAGACCAAATTTTTTGGAAGTTGGGCTTGGTCATGATGCTTGGGCAATTTATTGGTGCTAATTTAGGCGCTAAAATGGTATTAACAAAAGGAAAAACCTTAATTCGTCCTATGGTTGTATTAATGTCTTTTATTATGACGGTTAAAATGGCTTATGAGCAAGCTTGGTTTAGCTGGTAAACCGATGAATTATTGGAGTAAACATGACAGAAAATAATGATTTACGTTTAACCGCACGGGTCGGATATCAACCTCATTACTCTTGGTTCTATTTATTGCCTAAATATTGGGGTATTTGGCTCGGTATTTTTGCTTTATTAATTTTAGCTTTTGTTCCTTTTCGCTGGCGAGATAAATTGGCGACAAAATTGGGTAGAATTATCGCTCGTAAAGCGAAGAAACAGAGACATCGTGCTGATGTCAATTTGCGTTATTGTTTTCCGCATTGGTCAGAAAAACAGCGTAATGAAGTGATTGAAAATATGTTTATTACTGTTACTCAAGTGATGCTTGGGATCGGTGAAATTGCATTACGTTCAAAAAAACACCTGAAAAAACGTAGTGAGTTTAAAGGGTTAGAGCATGTTCAGCAGGCAAGAGCGGTAGGAAAAAATATTATTTTAATGGTGCCACATGGTTGGGCAATTGATGCGTCGGGGATCATTTTACATGCACAAGGAATAGCGATGACTTCTATGTATAACCCACATCAAAACCCTCTTGTGGATTGGTTATGGACGATGACTCGTCAGCGGTTCGGTGGAAAAATGCATGCTCGTCAAAATGGAATTAAGCCTTTTCTTAATCATGTAAAGAAAGGTGAAATGGGCTACTATTTACCTGATGAAGATTATGGTGAGGAATTGAGTGTTTACGCTGATTTTTTTGCTACTTATAAAGCCACTTTGCCGGGATTAAATAAAATGGCAAGGTTGGCAAAAGCTGTTGTTATTCCGATGTTTCCACGTTATAACGCACAACGTGGGAAGTATGAAATAGAAATTTGTGCACCTTTAGAATTAACGGAAGATCCAGAACAATCGGCGAGAATGATGAATCAAGCAATCGAATACTTTGTTACTCCAACACCGGAGCAATATGTCTGGATTTTACGCTTATTAAAAACCCGCAAAGATAATGAAGATATTTATCGTTAGCTTGGGCAATTTGTGCTAAACTTTGTGCCGTTTTGTTGAATAAACTTTTCTCATAGAATCAGGGAATAAAATGAATAAATTAGAATTGATTAAATCCTCTATTAAATCTATTCCAAATCACCCCAAAGAAGGAATTATTTTCCGTGATATTACCAGCCTTACTGAAGTACCTGAGGCATTTCAAGCAACAATTGACTTAATTATTGAGCGATATAAAAGTAAAGGAATTACTAAAGTGATCGGTACTGAGAGCCGGGGATTTATTTTTGGGGCGCCTGTTGCTTTGGCGTTAAATGTTCCCTTTATTTTGGTACGCAAACCGGGCAAATTACCTCGTGAAACTATCGCACAATCTTACCAGTTGGAATATGGGCAAGATACTTTAGAAATGCATGTAAGTTCTATTCAAGCCGGTGATAATGTACTTGTGATTGATGATTTATTAGCAACTGGTGGAACTATTGAAGCGACTGTAAAACTGGTAGAGCGTTTACAAGGTCAAGTTAAGCATGCCGCCTTTGTTATTAGTTTGCCGGATCTCGGTGGTGAGGTTCGTTTACGTGAACTTGGTGTGGAGCCATTTACTTTAGTCGAATTTTCAGGTCATTAATTTCTTCAAATTAATAGAGATAGATAGGCAATGAGTTATCAAGTATTAGCAAGGAAATGGCGTCCTAAAACTTTTTCTGAGGTTGTGGGTCAAGAGCATATTTTGACCGCACTTTCTAATGGGTTATGCGAAAATCGCTTGCACCATGCCTATTTGTTTTCTGGCACTAGAGGCGTTGGAAAAACTTCTATTGCACGTTTATTTGCCAAAGGTCTGAATTGTATTAGGGGGGTTACGGCAGAACCTTGTGGTGAATGTGAGCATTGCAAGGCTATTGAGGAAGGTCGTTTTATTGATTTAATTGAAATTGATGCTGCTTCACGAACTAAAGTAGAAGACACCAGAGAGTTGCTTGATAACGTGCAATATAAGCCTACTCAAGGTCGCTATAAAGTTTATCTGATAGATGAAGTGCATATGCTTTCTCGTCATTCTTTTAATGCGTTGTTGAAGACGCTGGAAGAACCGCCTGAATACGTAAAATTTTTATTGGCAACAACAGATCCGCAAAAGTTACCGATTACGATCCTCTCACGTTGCATGCAATTTCATCTAAAAGCTTTATCAGAAAAACAAATTGCACAGCATTTAGAATTTATTTTACAACAAGAAAATATTCCTTTTGAATATCCTGCTTTGGAAAAATTGGCAACAGCTGCACAAGGTAGTATTCGAGACAGTTTAAGTTTAACTGACCAAGCTATTGCTATGGGCAACGCTAATGTAAGTTTGGATACAGTAAGTATCATGCTGGGCTTATTGGATGACAATCAGCCTATTGATATTTTATATGCGTTACAGCAAGGCAATGGTGAAATGTTAATGAAGGCAATTCAAGCTGTAGCGGAAAAAGGTGCTGATTGGGATAAGTTACTGGTAACTTTAGCGGAAAAATTGCATCAAATTGCCATGCTACAACTTCTGCCACAGCAAATAAATGAAGAAAACTCGCTTGGATTTTTAGCTAAACATATTACGCCGGAAGATGTACAGTTTTTTTATCAGGTTATTGTTAGCGGGCGTAAAGAATTAGCATCTGCCCCCAATCATCGTATTGGTGCCGAGATGATTTTGTTGCGATCCTTAGCGTTTCACCCTAAGTTCATTAGTCCTTCTTCAGCAGCACCAATAGAACAAAGTGCGGTGCAAAAATCACAAAATATTGTTCAACCGCCTTTAGTTGAGATGCCCGTTGTTTCTGTTGCCGAGCAATTACCTTCGCAAAATCTCATTCGTAAACCAACGATAGCAGATAAGGTCGATACTAAGTTAAGTACAACAGCTTTAAGTGCTTTAGAAGCGTTAGAACAGTTGTCACAACCTAGTGATCATTCAGATAGCGAAAAAAAAAACTCGCCGATAGATAATATTCATGATATTTCTTTAAGAGAAAACACTGAAAATATCTCCGCACTTCCTGTTCTAAATGTTGTGCCTAAAGATGTTGATAATGCACTTAAGACGGTTACTGTCATTGATAAGAGTGATCATAGAAGTGATGAAATTCAAGAGGATAGTGCTGAGAATTATCGTTGGGAATGGCGAAATCCGGAAATGGCGGTTGAGGAAAAGGCTATTCGTCCTTCTGAAATAAAGCAAGCTATTTTAGAACAAGCTTCTCCGGAGCTCATACAACGTATAATTGCTACGGCACAAGAAAGAGATGATTGGACTCGGATCATTGAGCAATTACCTTTGAGAGGTATGACAAAAGACATGGCGTTAAATACCGTTCTATTAAATCAATCGGGGGATCAGATCGTTTTATCCTTAATGTCTGATAAACAGCATTTGTTAGATCGTTGTCATAAAGAATTAAAGCAAGCATTATCGGATTTCTATCAACGTGATATTCAGTTATTAATCACACCTACTGACGATAAAAATTTAGCCACTCCTTTATATTATCAAAACTTAGTTTATCAAGAGTTTAATGAGCAAGCTAAAAAAGCGTTACAAGAAGATAACAGCCTAAAATTATTAGAAAAAGAATTTGCCGCTACGCTGGATTTGGATAGTGTTAGACCGATTTGACATTTTTACTACGATTTAGATATTGTCTTGAGCTTTGAGCAATGATTATATAATGATGAAAAAAGCTAAAAATCGACCGCACTTTTTCTTTATTTGCGATCCGGATCGCATAAATGTTTTTTGATGACAAATTCTCTTTTCCCAAATACAAGAAAATTGCTAGATTAATCCTATTGAACAAAGTACAATCTCCGCCTCTTTTTGATCATCAATGAATGCCATAAGGTGTAATAACGGGGCAATAAATAATAAATGTCGGACAAAATTAATTTAATGAATTTAACTCGTCAGCAAATGCGAGCATTTTTTCAGGAGTTAGGTGAAAAACCTTTTCGAGCAGATCAGTTAGTTAAATGGATTTACCATTTTGGTGAAGATAATTTCGATCATATGACTAACATTAATAAAAAATTACGTGAAAAATTAAAAACTGTTGCTGAAATTAAAGCTCCGGAAATTGCAGTTGAGCAACGTTCAGCTGACGGTACGATCAAATGGGCAATGCAAGTAGGAGATCAGCAGGTAGAAACCGTTTATATTCCCGAAACGGATCGTGCTACGTTATGTGTATCTTCACAAGTAGGGTGTGCATTAGCTTGTACTTTTTGTTCAACGGCTCAACAAGGTTTTAACCGCAATTTAACTGTATCTGAAATTATTGGACAGGTTTGGCGAGCTTCAAAAATTATCGGTAATTTCGGTGTTACCGGTGTTCGTCCTATTACAAATGTGGTCATGATGGGAATGGGAGAGCCATTATTGAATGTAGCTAACGTTGTACCGGCAATGGAAATTATGTTGGACGATTTTGCTTATGGTTTATCTAAGCGTCGAGTGACTTTATCCACTTCCGGTGTTGTTCCGGCACTAGACAAACTGAGTGAAATGATTGATGTGGCATTGGCTATTTCTTTGCATGCACCGAATGATGAATTGCGTAATGAAATCGTGCCTATTAATAAAAAATATAATATTAAAATGTTGATGGAGAGTGTTAATCGCTATTTAAATGTTTCCAATGCAAATCACGGTAAGGTAACCATTGAGTATGTTATGTTAGATCATATTAACGATGGGACTGAACATGCACATCAATTGGCAGAGGTTTTGAAAAATACACCGTGCAAAATTAATTTAATTCCTTGGAACCCGTTTCCGGATGCACCTTATGCTAAAAGCTCAAATACACGTATAGATCGTTTTCAAAAAACTTTGATGGAGTATGGTTTTACAGTTATTTTACGCAAAACAAGAGGTGATGATATTGATGCGGCATGTGGTCAACTTGCTGGTGATGTGATAGATAGAACAAAGCGTACGGCACAGAAAAAACGGTTTGGAAAAGAAATCGGCACTCATCAAATTTATTAACTATTTTTAATGTATAAGGAGAGAAAACTAATGCGATATCGGACTATATTTACTTTTATTATATTCTCTCTTTTTCTTTCTGCTTGCGTTTCTCAGCCTATAACTGTTCGCTTTAATAAGCAACAAGCTGCAAAAGCACGAATTGAGTTAGGTTTAGGTTATTTAAAATTACGCAATTTTTCTCAAGCAAAACTTAATTTTGATAAAGCTTTATTCTATCAACCTGACTATTATTTGGTACATTCGGCTTTTGCCTATTTATATCAATTGCAAGGTGATATTTCGCAAGCGAAATCCTCTTATGAAAAAGCTATCAGTTTGGATAAGTCGCAAGGTGATGTGAAAAATAATTATGGTGCATTTTTATGTAGTCAGGGCGAATTTGCTCGTGCTTATGAGTTATTCGAGCAGGCACTTACTACGCCTAATTATTATCAGCAAGCGGATACCTATGCAAATATCATAATTTGTGCAGAGGCGGAACATAATATTCCACGTTATCAGAAATTTTTACAGTTACTGAAGAATATTGATCCCAAAAGAGCGGAGGAAATAAAGAAAGTTTCTTAGCTTAGTTAGCGTGAGTTGAAAGATCAAAAATGGCAAGACTGTCTTCTTGCCATTTTTATTATATTATGATTTTTTGATGTAATTAGATTTTACAAGCTCCTCCTGCACAAGCGTCATCAAGATCTTCTTGCATATCTTCTGCACCATCTCTAGTGTTTTGATAATACAGGGTTTTTAATCCATATTTGTAAGCAGTTAGTAAATCTTTTAATAAAACCTTCATTGGTACTTTACCATCTTCAAAACGTTTTGGATCATAGTTAGTATTCGCTGAAATTGCTTGGTCAATGAATTTTTGCATGATACCAACTAAGTGTAGGTATCCATCATTACTTGGAATATCCCACAGTAACTCATAGTTTTCACCTAAATTCTCATAATCAGGAACAACTTGCTTTAAAATTCCATCTTTTGACGCTTTAATACTAACATGTCCACGGGGAGGCTCAATTCCATTGGTTGCATTAGAAATTTGAGAAGAGGTTTCTGATGGCATTAATGCAGTTAATGTTGAATTACGTAAACCAAATTCTTGAATTTCTTTACGCAAGGCTTCCCAATCGTAATGTAAAGGCTCTTTTGTTAAGTTATCAATATCTTTTTTGTAAGTGTCAATAGGTAAGATCCCTTGTGCATAAGTGGTTTCATGGAAGTATTCGCAAGCACCGATTTCTTTTGCCAAATTCATTGAAGCTTTTAATAAGTAATATTGAATAGCTTCGAAAGTGCGGTGTGTTAAATCATTCGCTGAACCATCGGAGTAACGAACATTATTTTTTGCTAAATAATAAGCATAGTTGATAACACCGATACCAAGAGAGCGACGAGCTAATGAACTGCGTTTTGCTGCAGCAACAGGGTAGTCTTGATAGTCTAATAGGGCATCTAATGCTCTGACTGCAAGATCGGCTAATTCTTCCAACTCGTCTAAATTTTCAAGAGCACCTAAGTTAAATGCAGATAATGTGCATAGTGCAATTTCACCGTTTTCATCATGGAAATGTTGCAACGGTTTGGTTGGCAAGGCAATTTCCAAGCATAAATTAGATTGGCGAATTGGTGCAACCGCAGGATCAAATGGCGAATGTGTGTTGCAATGATCCACATTTTGAATATAAATACGACCGGTTGACGCTCGTTCTTGCATTAATAAAGAAAATAGCTCAACGGCTTTGACACTGCGTTTACGAACAGCGGGATCTTGTTCATATTTGAGATAAAGCATTTCAAATTTATTTTGGTCAGCAAAAAATGCTTCGTATAACCCTGGAACATCTGATGGGCTAAATAGAGTAATTTCACCCCCTTTAATTAAGCGTTGATACATGAGCTTATTGAGTTGAACTCCATAGTCCATATGGCGAACACGATTGTCTTCAACCCCTCGGTTATTTTTTAATACCAATAAACTTTCAACTTCTAAGTGCCAAATTGGATAATAGACAGTTGCCGCTCCTCCACGAACACCGCCTTGTGAGCAAGATTTTACCGCAGTTTGGAAATGTTTATAGAATGGAATGCAACCGGTATGGAATGCTTCTCCATTACGAATCGGACTGCCTAAAGCACGAATAGCACCGGCATTAACTCCAATGCCTGCACGTTGAGAAACGTATTTCACGATGGCTGATGCTGTTGCATTGATTGAGTCAAGACTATCACCGCACTCAATTAGTACACAAGAACTGAACTGACGAGTCGGGGTACGCACACCTGCCATAATTGGCGTAGGCAAAGAGATTTTAAAGGTTGACGTAGCATCATAGAAGCGATGAATGTAGTCCAGACGAGTTTCTTTTGGATATCTTGAAAAGAGACTTGCAGCGACTAACAAATATAAGAATTGTGCAGACTCATAGATTTCACCTGTTACTCTATTTTGTACAAGATATTTTCCTTCCAGTTGTTTCACAGCAGCATAGGAGAATGTCATATCACGCCAGTGATCAAGGAAACCATCCATTTCATCCCATTCTTCACGTGTATAATCTGTTAATAACGCCTGATCATATTTTCCCATCCGCACAAGTTTTTTTACATGATCATAAAGTTTTGGCGGCTCGAAATGTCCATAGGCTTTTTTACGTAAATGGAACACTGCTAAACGAGCAGCTAAATATTGATAGTCAGGACTATCTTTACTGATAAGATCTGCGGCGGCTTTAATAATAGTTTCATGAATATCCGAAGTGCGAATTCCTTCATAAAATTGAATATGCGATTTTAATTCGACTAAGGAAACAGAAACATTTTCCAGTCCTTCCGCCGCCCAAGTAATGACTCTGTGGATTTTATCTAAATCAATAGGTTCTTTGTTTCCGTCACGTTTTGTGACCATCAATGCTTTATTCATAGGATTTCCGAGAGGTTCTGATATGGTTAAAACACAAGATATAGTTATAAATCAAAAATGGACTACAAGATAATGGGTTGGATGGAAAAATTCAAGTAATAAATTTCATCTATGATTCTTGACAGAAAATAACTTACTTATAAATAAGTAAAAAATGAAAAAGTAATAAAAACTATTATCAAAAATTGTGCTGTAGATCAAAATTTATATTTTTTGATATGAATAAAATGATCTTTATTCTTAGAGATAATAAAAAAGTTGCTCAAAGAATATCATAAGGATAATGACAAACCCATCTTTAAAAGATATTTGATAGAAGTGGATTCATTTGTGGTTTATCTCTTCATTTTACATAACCGATTGAGCATGAGTTTGGATAACCTTATTGTGGTTATATTGTATTGACAAATCCGTGAAATATGTATTTAACTTTTATGAACTACGCTAGTGTAGTCATGGCTTAATAAATGAAACACGTTAAGAAATACCTATTTTTTTCTAAGCTGATTCTCAATTTCCTGAACAATTTCTTTAGGATCTAGATCCAGTTCTAGACAATAAGATATAAATTCAAAAATATCTAAACGACGATCACCTGTTTCTACTTTTCCTACAAATGAAGAAACCACGCCCATTTTTTCACATAATGCTCGTTGAGATAGATTCAGCTCTTGACGGCGTTGAATTAAACATTCCCTTAACCAAGTATATTCGAGCGAATGTATTGATAATCTTAAACTTCCCATTGCATTCATTCTATGCTTAAAATTTATTGAACCTGTTTTAGGTTTGGTGTATAATTGTTCTGAACCTAAATTGGGTTTTTGTTTGGTTATTTTTTGAAGGAGTTAATTATGGGATTTTGGGATACTGTTGGTACCTTAGCAAAAGGTGCTGTGAATAGCATGAATGAATACAATGCTGAATTTGAAGCTCGCAAAAAGAGAATGGAAGCAAAATCTAGTGATGAATTATGGAGAATTGTGAAAAGTGATGGTGGTTTTTTTGGAACATCTCAAGATGATAGGAAAATGGCTTATTATGTATTGAAACAAAGAGGTGAGGTTTAATGTCTGGTTCTATTAAATTGCCACATGTTTGTCCTAAATGTGGAGAAAAAGCAAAAACGGCACTAGAATTGCAAGAAAAATTTGGGTATCGTACGATACCTTCCAATAAGGTTACTAATCAAAGTTACTGTAAGAAATGTCGTTGATGTACTCTTTATAAAAATAAAAGCTATTGAATTATTTAGTTTTTTGGATTGACGATACTCCACCTTTGTATAAAGTGGAGTTTTTGTGCCTTATCCCTTTCTTTTAATGTAATGGATAAAACGGTTGTTAGAAACACAAAGTATAAGAGCCATATTTTCGATATTTTGCACACAAAAACTTGGATTTTTAAAGAATTCTCTGTAATGGCTATAGTGATTTTGGGTGTTCTTTGGGATCGGCAAAGTTGTAGACTATAATTTTCCTTTTTTGACATGCCTATCAAACATCTAGTTGGTATATGGATACTTATCAGTGGACTGAAAGCTGTTCAACGAACAGCTTTCAAGGGTTATTTTCCTAAATTATCAAAGAATTTTTTTACTCCATCTAAAAAACCTGAGGATTTAGGGCGTTGGAGCGTTTTACCTTCTAAACTTTCTTCCAATTTTCTTAGTAACTCTTTTTGTTCTTCGTTTAGTTTAATTGGTGTTTCAATAACGATCTCGCAGATTAAATCGCCAGCATAGCCGCGAGAGGTAATGCCTTTTCCTCTTAGACGAAGCAGTTTACCGGTTTGTGTTTCAGCAGGAATTTTAACTTTAAGACGACCGTCTAAAGTTGGAATTTCTATTTCGCCACCTAATGCAGCCATAGTAAAGCTGATAGGGACTTCACAATAAAGATTGTTACCATCACGTTCAAAAATATGGTGTTTTTTTACATGGATAACCACATATAAATCACCGGCAGGTGCACCATTTTCACCCGCTGCACCTTTACCTGCTAAACGTAATTGATTACCTGTATCTACGCCCATTGGAATGGTAACGGTAAGATTTTGGGTTTTATGAACTCTACCTTCACCGTGACAGGTATGACAAGGTTTCTCTATTTTTTTGCCAGTACCGTGACAGTGTGGACAAGTTTGTTCTGTAACAAAGAAACTTTGTTGGCGACGAACACGACCTGCACCATGACAGGTTGGACAAGATTCAATTTTTGAACCCGCTTCCGCACCTGAGCCATGACAAGTTCCACAGTGAACAAGAGTGTTAATTTGAATATCTTTTTTACAGCCTTTTACCGCTTCTTCCAAACTTATTTCAATATCGTAGCGTAAATCCTCACCACGAACAACACGTTGACGAGAACGTCCGCCACCAAAAATATCGCCGAACATATCGCCGAAAATATCACCAAAGTCAGCTCCGCTAAAGCCGCCGAAACCGCCGGCACCACCACTTTGTTCAAAAGCGGCATGACCATATTGGTCATACATTGCCCTTTTCTCTTTATCAGCCAAAACTTCGTATGCTTCATTAATTTCTTTGAATTTTTCTTCGCTTTCTTTATCACCTTTAGTTCGATCCGGGTGATATTTCATCGCAAGGCGTTTGTAAGCACGTTTGATTTCTTTATCATCCGCTCCTTTTTGAACACCTAATATTTCATAATAATCTCGTTTTGCCATGTGTAATCCGGTTAGTTGTTGCGTTATAAACGCTGATAGTCATACGTTGAAAGGGCGTATTACTACGCCCTTGATTCTGATTAGTGAGATATACAGATTATTTATCTTTTACTTCTTCAAATTCAGCATCAACAACATCCTCTCCACCTTTCGTACTTTGAGATTGTTGTGCACCAGCATCAGCTTGTGCTTGTTGTTGACTTGCTTGAAGTAGTTTTTCGGAAACTTGAATTAATGCTTGTACTTTGGCATCAATTTCAGTTTTATCTTCACCTTTTGCCGCAGTTTCAAGTTCATTGACCGCACTTTCAATTGGTGCTTTGTCTTCAGCTGATAATTTCTCTCCAACTTCTGCTAATTGTTTGCGGGTACTATGTACTAAGTGATCCGCTTGGTTACGAGCTTGAACTAACTCTTCAAATTTACGATCCGCTTCCGCATTAGCTTCCGCATCACGAACCATTTGTTGAATTTCTTCATCACTTAAACCTGAAGATGCTTTAATCGTAATTTTTTGTTCTTTACCAGTACCTTTATCTTTTGCTGAAACATGGATAATACCATCTGCATCAATATCAAAGGTTACTTCAATTTGAGGCATACCACGTGGTGCAGGGTTAATACCTTCAAGATTAAATTGACCTAAAGACTTATTGGCAGAGGCTTGTTTACGTTCCCCTTGAAGTACGTGAATAGTCACCGCACTTTGATTATCTTCAGCGGTTGAAAATACTTGCGATTTTTTCGTCGGAATTGTTGTATTTTTCTCAATCAAAGTTGTCATCACGCCGCCCATTGTTTCAATACCGAGTGATAATGGTGTTACGTCTAACAATAAAACATCTTTAACATCACCGGCCAAAACACCGCCTTGTACAGCTGCACCAATAGCAACCGCTTCATCTGGGTTAACGTCTCTGCGAGGCTCTTTACCAAAGAATTCAGCTACTTTCTGTTGTACTAACGGCATACGGGTTTGTCCGCCCACTAAAATAACATCATTGATTTCGGAAACGCTTAGACCTGCATCGGAAAGTGCAACTTTCACAGGCTCCATTGAACGTGCAACTAAATCTTCCACTAACGCTTCTAATTTCGCACGAGTCAATTTAATGTTTAAATGTTTAGGTCCAGTAGCATCAGCAGTGATATAAGGTAAATTGACATCAGTTTGTTGAGCGGAAGAAAGCTCAATTTTTGCTTTTTCACCGGCTTCTTTTAAACGTTGCATTGCGAGCGGATCGTTGCGTAAATCTACGCCCTGTTCTTTTTTGAACTCATCAACTAGGTAGTTAATTACACGGTTGTCAAAGTCTTCCCCCCCTAGGTGAGTATCTCCGTTTGTTGCTAAAACTTCAAACGTTTTTTCGCCACCGACTTCATCGATTTCGATAATAGATAAGTCAAATGTACCACCACCCAAGTCATAAACGGCAATTATTTGGTTGCCTTTACCTTTATCTAAACCATAAGCAAGAGCCGCCGCTGTCGGTTCGTTAATAATACGTTTGACTTCAAGACCGGCAATACGTCCGGCATCTTTTGTTGCTTGGCGTTGTGCGTCATTAAAATAAGCCGGCACTGTGATTACAGCTTCTGTTACTGTTTCACCTAAAAAATCTTCCGCAGTTTTTTTCATTTTTTTCAACACTTCAGCTGAAATTTGCGGAGGTGCCATTTTTTCACCTTTTACCGATACCCAAGCGTCGCCGTTATCGGCTTTAGTGATTTCAAAAGGCATAATAGCAACGTCACGTTGTACTTCTTGATCTTCAAAGCGACGGCCAATTAAACGTTTGATCGCAAATAATGTATTTTTCGGGTTCGTCACAGCCTGACGTTTCGCTGGTTGTCCTACTAAGGTTTCATTATCATTTGTATAAGCAATAATGGATGGGGTTGTGCGTTCGCCTTCAGCGTTTTCAATGACACGTGGTTTGTCGCCGTCCATTACAGCCACACAAGAGTTCGTTGTTCCTAAGTCAATACCGATAATTTTTCCCATAATATGTTTTCTCCTAGTATCTAGTATAAATTCGTTGACAGTTTCAAGATTGGGATAATGATTGCAATTTCAAGTGCATGGAATGCAAAATTTTGAAAGTGCGGTCATTTTTTGCCTTGTTCCGTAAAATGTGATTGGAAATAAAAAATTCAAGAGGAAAAATGAAATTTTATGTAAATTAAGTTAAATTTTGTTCAATAAATTGCTGTTTTTTTATTTGAATCGCAATTTCTCTCCGACGATCCAGTTCTACTCGAATTGCTTTATGTTGAAAGCCTTCTGAAATAATCTGTTGCACATCAACAGCTAAAGCTGCTTGGTAGAGGCACAACAAAAATTTGTATTGTGGGCAATCGGTATAGCTCATTTCGGTTTGAGTCAGACTATCAGCAAGGCAAACTAACATTAATTCTTCGAAGCGTTTTTGTTTACGCCAGACATCTAACTTATTAAATAACGTTAAGATTGTTTTGGTGTGCAATGCCAAAGCATGATGAATATGAGAATGATATTGGCAAGTTAATTCTGCCAGTTCTTGAACATAGTTAGGGACTTTAAAACGCTGGCAGACATTTCTGAGATAAGCAATACTTGTTATTTTATTATCATGAGAATAGGGGGGAATATTGGCGGTTGAGAGAGCTTTTCCCACATCATGACAAAGTGCAGCAAAACGTACCGCACTTTTGTGATAATCCGTTTTTTCGGTTAACAATGTTGTTTGCTTAAGAATGGGCATAGCATGCACAAAATCAGTCATGTCGGAGCGATATTGTATAGAGTCGGAATCAAACACACTAATTTCCGGACATAAAACTTTTAGGGCATCTATTTTTTGTAAGATAGCAAAATAAACTTGTGGATCCTGTTCATGTAGTGCTTTTTCTGTTTCTTGCCATACTCTTTCCGGAGAAAGTTGTCTCAACTCTCCATTATTGGCTATTTTTTTCATTAAGGCTAGCGTATCTGGTGCAATTTTAAAGCCTAATTGATGATAACGGGCGGCAAAGCGAGCTACTCTGAGAACTCGTAAGGGATCTTCTGCAAAAGCCGGCGAAATATGACGTAAAATACCTTTTTTCAAATCGGCAATACCATTGTATGGATCATGATATTGCCCCGCCATATCCTGAGCAATGGCATTAATGGTTAAATCACGGCGCATCAGATCTTGTTCTAATGTAATATTAGGGTTGAAATCACAAATAAAACCGGTATAGCCGGTACCTGATTTCCGTTCTGTTCGTGCAAGTGCATATTCTTCTCTTGTTTTAGGATTTAAGAAAACAGGAAAGTCTTTACCAACTTGTTGATAACCCTGAGAGAGTAATTCTTCAGCTGTTGACCCAACCACAAGCCAATCACGATCTTTAATGGGTAAGCCAAGTAATTGATCTCGAACAGCACCGCCAACAAGATAAATTTGCATCATATCGTTAAGACCAACGATTTTGGCGACGGCGTTTCGGAATTAGTAGAGGTAAAATAAGACCAAGCAATAATCCTGCACCTAAAACAGAGCCACCGTAGATAAACCACTGAATAGCGATTTCTCGTTTACCCACATCTAACATCGCTTCTAAATCACGATTTTTATTTTTTGTAATTTCCAATTCCCTATTAAGGAGTGAGTTTTGTTCCAGTAATTTGCTACTTTGTTCTTCTGCTTGTTTGGTACGGCGTTGCATCTCGCTTGTTCGTTGTTTCCAGTCATTGTCAATATTATTGAGCTTTAGAGTTAACTCTTGGATTTGAGCTTTTAATTTTGGATTTTCTTCCCTACTACTTGGAGTACTGGTTAATTCACTTGTTAAAATCCATGCTTCACGATTACGTTTGTCACGAATTAAGGAATATTTATCTTTTTTATCCAGTACGGTAACCGACTCGCCTGCTTGAATAGTTCCCGAAATTTTAAATTGATCTCCTGCACCTCGTCGCATAAACGTTGTGAGATTTTCTTTCACGTATTTTGTTTCGGCATAAGCGTTGGATAAGGAAAATCCTAATAGAAGAGCGGATACTAAAAGAGAGGTAATTTTTTTCATAATAAATCCAGAAAATAAGGTCAACAAAAAAGTAATAAAAAGTGCGGTAGATTTTACCGCACTTTTTTTTGCTGACAAGTAATGATTTATTTTATCTTTGAGCGTTAATGAAAAATCGCATAAATAATGTAATAAATCACAATAGCAAAGAAAGTACCCGCAGGTAATGTAACAATCCAAGAAGCAACAATATTACGAATAACGGTTAAGTTAATTGCTGCAATACCACGTGCAAAACCAATACCTAAAATAGCACCAACAAGTGTTTGAGTCGTTGATATAGGTAATCCGGTTCCTGATGCTAAGACAACTGTTACAGCAGTGGCAAATTGGGCAGCGAAACCACGACTTGGCGTGAGGTCTGTAATGCCTGTCCCGATCGTCGACATTACTTTATAACCCATAACAATTAAACCTACTCCAATGCCGACAGAGCCAAGAGGCAGGATCCACCAAGCCAGGGTAGTTTTTCCTGCAATCTCACCACCATGTTCTATGATGGAAACAACGGCGGACAAAGGACCCACTGCGTTGGCAACGTCATTTGAACCATGAGCAAATGCCATTGCACAGGCAGTTAATAGCATTAAAATACTAAATACTTTTTCAACTGCTCCAAAGGTTCCTTTCGTAACATTTTGAATGAAACGTTGGCTACGAAAATAAAAAGAACCAAGAATACCCGCAATAATACTAATGATACCGGATATAATCAGTGTTTCTATGGTAGTTAAATGTAATCCAATATGTTTTAGCCCTTTCGTCATAGTTACAATAGCTAAAATAAGAACGGTCAGTCCCATATAAAAAGGTCCGTATTTTTGGGCATTAGCTAAAGGTTTTGGCGTGTCAAAGATTAACTTTTGTGTACTAAAGAAAATAGCGTAAGCAATAATTCCGGCGAGAATAGGGGTGATAAACCAACTTCCCACAATATTGCGTACAGTTCCCCAATCAACCGCATGTGCACCGACAGTAATACAAGCAAAACCGACAATTGCACCGATAATTGCATGAGTTGTAGAAACCGGCCAACCCATTTTTGAGGCAATTAATAACCAAATCCCCGATGAAAAAAGAGCTGCCATCATACCGAAAACCAAAATTTCCGGAGTATCAGTAAACTGCATTGGATCTATAACGCCGCTTTTAATCGTTTCTGTTACTTCTCCTCCTGCGAGGTAAGCTCCCGCACATTCAAAAAACATCGCAATAAAAATTGCTTGTTTTGCTGTAATAGTACCTGAACCTACTGATGTCCCCATGGCATTTGCTACATCATTAGCACCCACACCAAATGCCATCAAAAAACCGAAAACGGCGGTAATAATAACGAGTATAGTTCCGTATTCTTGTAAAATTTCCATAGTTGATCACTCCTATGCATTTATCGTTATGAACGAGCTAACATTAATTCAATTCGTGAACCCACACGTTGTGCTTGATCAGCTAAAACCCCAATCCATGCTAAAGTTTCATATAAAAACATCACATCAATAGGACTGTACTGATTTTCTATGTTTCGGAGCATCATACGAAGTTTGATTTGCATATGATCTGTATCATCTTCAATGGCATCCAACTCATGGATTAGGTTATTGACGAGAGTCAGTTCATGTCCTTTAAATCCGGTTTCCAATAACGCATCCATTTCTTCGATCACACGATTTGCTTGAACTGTCGCATCTAAACTACGATAAACATATTTCATAAAATCCTCTTGCATTTCTTGAGGAAAGGTAAATTGGCGACCGAGCATTCTCCCGGCTATATCTTTGGCACAATTCGCTAATTTATCTTGTTGAGTTGTCAACTCTAATAAATCTGTACGATCAATTGGCATAAAAAGACCTAAAGGGAGCTTCAAGCGAATTTCACGTTTCAGTGTATCGGCTTGACGTTCAAGTTCTGAGAGCTCAGCACGGATCTTTGTGGCATTATGCCAATCTCCGGCAAAGGTACTTTCAAAGAAAGGAATGAGTAGTTTACAACATTCAGTTACTTTATCAGAATGACGCTGTAATGGCGTTAGAGGTGAATGGGCAAATAATCCTAGAATATTATTCATTGCCATATGAATTAAACTCCTTAGTGGATTTGATAAAAAATTCAGGCGCATATTACCTTATGCGAACAGAAAAATATAGAAATTTCATCGAAAAAAATAGGTTTTTAGTAGATAATACAGGCACGCATTTCTTAGTAAGGAAAGGAAAATGACCAAGGAAATAGAGCTTAAATTGAGTGTATCAAATGCCTTTGCTCAATTTTTAAGTCAAGAAATGGCAAGTTTTCATGTGTTAAAACAAGAGAAGGTTTTTTTAGGCAATACCTATTATGATACAGCGGACAGTTATTTTGCTCGGCACAAAATGGGCTTGCGTGTTCGTCAATATAATAGTGATTTTACTTTAACCTTGAAAACAAACGGTGATGTGCTGGGTGGGTTACATTCTCGCCCTGAATACAATGTATCTCAAGAAAGTGCGGTGCCAAATTTGGCGAAATTAACAGAAATATATGACTTACCGAATTGGCATGAATTTGTCTTACAGCCTATTTTCCGCACTGATTTTGAGCGTTGTTTATGGTTGGTAGAATGCGGGTATGATGTGGAAATTGAAGTGGCTTTAGATCAAGGCTGGATTATTGCAGGAGAAAAATCCGTTCCTATTTGTGAAGTGGAATTTGAATTAAAGCAGGGAAAAACAGAGGATTTGTTAAATTTTGTGGCAAATTTATCTTTAGAAAGTGATGTTCGCTTAAGTTCAGCCAGCAAGGCACAGCGAGGTTACCAATTGGCATTTAATATACAACCTCAAATTCAGGATTGGATCGCAAAATGGCGTGAGTTTATTGTCTTAGCAACACATGAAAAGATCGCTTATTTAGTAAAATTTGAACAGCAATTAATCGAAGAAAGTGTGATGCTGGGAAAAGATTATTTTGCACAAGAATTTTTGCGTACAGTGGAGCGAATCGGTGCATTTTTTAATCTATATCACTTTTATAGTGAGAACGTAACGTTATTGGAAAATCAAGTAAATCTTCAATTGACGCAAGGCATTACTCATTTGGATCAGAATTTGCTTGCTGATCTTGTTGAACGTAATGCTTATTTATTGTTGCAAATTAAAGACATTATTCGGCGTCATAGTGAAAATAAAAATAATGCACTTGCGATTGAAAAATTATTTGCATTATTTCATAGCGGTCAGTATGTCAAACGTATGTTAGATTTAACGTTTTTAACACTCTAAGGATACAGCATGGCAAAATCACCCAAAACAGCCTACGTGTGTAATGACTGCGGTGCGGAGTTTGCCCGTTGGCAAGGACAGTGTTCTGCATGTAAAGCATGGAATACGATTAGCGAAGTGCGGTTAGTTTCTACAGCAAAAGTGAAAAATGATCGTTTTAGCGGATATGCAGGAGAAACGAAAGCCAAAATTCAAACTTTAGCTGAAATCAGTTTGCAAGAAACGCCTCGTTTTACCAGTGGTTTTAGAGAATTAGATCGTGTATTGGGGGGCGGAATTGTGCCGGGTAGTGCGATTTTAATCGGTGGGCATCCCGGTGCAGGAAAAAGTACCCTACTGTTACAAGTGATGTGTGGACTTGCTCAAAGTATGACCGCACTTTATATCACGGGCGAAGAAAGCCTTCAACAAGTTGCTATGCGAGCTAATCGTTTAGGATTGCCAACGGATCGTTTGCAACTCCTATCTGAAACCTCAATTGAACAAATTTGTCATCTTGCTGATCAACTAAAGCCGCAAATTATCGTTATTGACTCTATTCAGGTAATGCATTTATCTGATATTCAATCTTCCCCCGGAAGTGTAGCTCAAGTGCGTGAATGTGCGGCATTTTTGACCCGTTATGCTAAGACAAGGCAAGTTGCCATTATCATGGTCGGTCATGTAACGAAAGATGGAACGTTGGCAGGACCAAAGGTATTAGAACATGCAATTGATGCATCTTTATTGTTAGAAGGCGAATCCGATTCACGCTATCGCACTTTGCGTAGTCATAAGAATCGTTTTGGTGCTGTGAATGAATTGGGTGTTTTTGCGATGACAGAGCAAGGTTTGAGGGAGGTTAAAAATCCTTCTGCGATTTTTTTAAGTCGTGGTGATGAACAAACGTCAGGAAGTTCCGTGATGGTAGTATGGGAAGGAACTCGTCCTTTATTAGTTGAAATTCAAGCACTTGTTGATCATTCCATGTTAGCCAATCCAAGACGTGTTGCAGTAGGTTTAGAGCATAATCGATTAGCATTGCTTTTAGCGGTATTACATCGTCATGGCGGTTTACAAATGTCCGATCAAGATATTTTTGTTAATGTTGTTGGCGGGGTAAAAGTAACGGAAACCAGTGCCGATCTTGCCTTATTGCTGGCATTAATTTCCAGCTTTCGTAATCGACCTTTGCCACAAGATTTAGTCGTGTTCGGCGAGGTAGGTTTAGCGGGGGAAATTCGCCCTGTACCAAGTGGACAGGAACGTATTAGTGAAGCAGCAAAGCACGGTTTTAAGCGAGCTATTGTTCCCTTTGCAAATAAACCGAAAAGTGCGGTCGAAAATATGCAAGTTTTTACAGTCAAGAAATTAGCGGATGCGTTGGCGATATTAGATAATTTTTAACAAAATTGCCGGATAAAAACGAATAAATATCTAAAAAATAGTGTAAAATTAGACAAAAATAAATATTTTATGCGGAATTTCTATATAAAAAGGGATGAATAATGGAAAAGAAGATTAAATCACTTGATAGTATTGATATAAAAATTCTTAATGAATTACAACGCAACGGAAAAATTTCTAATATTGATTTATCCAAAAAAGTGGGATTATCGCCGACGCCTTGTTTGGAGCGGGTAAAACGTTTAGAACGCCAAGGCATTATTATGGGGTATCGTGCTTTATTAAACCCTGAATTATTGGATTCGCCTTTGTTGGTTATTGTGGAAATTACATTAGTTCGTGGTCGTCCCGACGTGTTTGAGGAATTTAATGTGGCAGTGCAACAATTAGATGAAATTCAGGAATGTCACTTGGTTTCCGGAGATTTTGATTATTTGTTGAAAACTCGTGTAGCGGATATGGCAGCGTATCGCAAATTGCTCGGCACAACTTTATTACGTTTACCGGGGGTAAATGACACACGGACTTATGTAGTGATGGAAGAAGTTAAACAAACTAATTTTTTACAATTGAAATAAGATGATTAAACGTATTAAACAATTTTTTTTACCGAAAAGGGATTTAGTCGAGTTTTTATTAATTCTCACCGCACTTTGGGGCTTTTATTTGATCGTTGCTTGGTTTAGCTATAGCCCGTTTGATAATTCGTGGGCGATATCTTCTTTTCAAACGGAAACTATTAATAAAGCAGGTGCATTGGGTGCTTGGATGATTGATCTGTTTTTCACGTTTTTTGGCGTGGTAGGTAATATCATACCTTTTGTACTATTTATCGCACCTATTTATTTTTTACATACTAAGCGAACTCAAGGGTTAACTTGGGGAAGATTTTTTCTTCGGATATTGGGTTTTGTGACATTGCTGGTTGGTTTAATGATCTTGGCTACTTTAATGTTGGCAAAAACTGAACATCATTTATCGGGCGGTGTATTAGGTGCTATTTTAATCGTTAAGTTATATCCGCTATTTTCTAACCAATTTCCCTTAATTATTATTGGTAGCATTGCTTCTATAATCGGTTTTATTTTCTGTTCGGGGGCATCTTTATTTTATTTAATGATGAATTGTTACGACTGGCTGACAATGAAAGATAAAGAATCTCTATTGGATACACAATCGAATGGTGCTGATTCAGTTGAACAGGAATTGGAAGAAATTATCATACAATCGCCACCTATAGAACAAAATATCGCCAATGAAGATACTGAAAAACAAGAACTTGAATTAGTGAATATTAGTAGTTTTATTAATATTCAAGGGTTACCTGATGAACAAGTGGAAGAACAGCAAAATTTAGCAGATCCGATGTTGATGAAGCAAAATGAAGTGGTTGATATTGCTCAAACACTAGGCGATTTAAAGCAACAAGAATTGCCTATTCCAAGCGTTTCATTGTCAACAGAAAAAAATGAAGCGTTAGCTTTGAAAACAGAAAATATTGCAGAACCGACCGCACTTTCTGTCGTTGAGGAAGCTGACAATCACAATATAAATGAACTTGCCAAACAATTTGCTGAATTTGAGCAACAACGTTTATTGAAAATGGAACAACAGGCAAAAGAAATCGGAGCAGAGGATGCGTTAAAAGTGATTTTAGCTGAAGAAGTTACTGAAGACGTGCCGGCGGTTATGGAAGAAGTTATTGAAGAAAAAGAACTCAGTCAAAGTGCGGTTAATTATAAGACTTATGGCGATAGTTTGATTCACCCCGCATTACAGCAGAAAGTGACTGTTCAGGAAAAACCGACAACACCATTGCCAAGTTTAGATTTACTTGAACGCCGAACGATCCAAACTTATAACATTACCCAAGAGGAAATTTTAGAAACATCTCAACGTATTATGCAACAGTTACGTAATTTTAATGTAAAAGCGGAAGTGCGTGATGTACTCGTTGGTCCTGTGGTAACACGTTATGAATTAGAATTACAGCCGGGAGTAAAAGCCTCAAAAGTGACAAGTATTGATACTGATTTGGCAAGGGCTTTAATGTTTCGTTCAATTCGTATTGCCGAAGTGATTCCTGGAAAACCTTATATTGGAATTGAAACACCGAATATACAGCGTCAAATTGTACCTTTGCGTGATGTATTGGATACGGATGAGTTTCGGCAATCAAATTATTTATTACCAATGGCGTTAGGCAAGGATATTAGCGGTAAGCCTGTGATTGTAGATTTAGCGAAAATGCCACATTTATTAGTTGCAGGATCTACCGGTTCGGGTAAGTCTGTCGGTGTGAATACCATGATTTTAAGTTTACTTTTCCGTGTTAAACCGGAAGATGTTAAATTTATTATGATTGATCCTAAAGTAGTGGAATTATCTGTCTATAACGGCATTCCTCATTTACTTACGGAGGTTGTTACGGATATGAAAAAAGCCGCTAATGCCTTGCGTTGGTGTGTTGACGAAATGGAACGTCGCTACCAATTGTTATCAGCCTTAAGAGTGCGTAATATTGAAGGATATAACGAAAAAATTACAGAATATGAAGCGTTAAATATGCCAATTCCAAATCCACTTTGGAGACCGGGCGATACTATGGACACTTTACCGCCTCCATTGGAAAAATTAAGTTATATCGTACTTATTGTTGATGAATTTGCAGATTTAATGATGGTTACAGGCAAGCAAATTGAAGAACTTATTGCTCGGTTAGCACAAAAAGCACGAGCTATCGGTATTCATCTGATTTTAGCTACACAACGTCCATCAGTAGATGTAATTACAGGCTTAATTAAAGCCAATATTCCAAGTCGTATTGCCTTTACGGTAGCAAGTAAAATTGACTCAAGAACAATTTTGGATCAAGGCGGTGCGGAGACATTATTAGGGCGTGGCGATATGCTTTATTCTGCACAAGGATCATCTGAGTTGTTACGTGTACATGGTGCTTTTATGAGCGATGATGAAGTTGTACGTGTTGCTGATGATTGGCGTGCTAGAGGCAAACCGAATTATATTGAAGGTATTTTGGACAGCGTAAATGACGAGAACGATAATGAAACTGACTATGACAGCAATGGTGATCTGGATGACTTATTTGATGAAGTTGTGGAATTTGTCATAAACACTGGCATCACATCGGCATCTTCAGTTCAACGTCGTTTCCGTGTTGGATTTAATCGAGCTGCTCGTATCATGGATCAACTGGAAGAACAAGGTATCGTTTCTCCGCTACAAAATGGTAAGCGGGAAGTATTAGCGAGGAAAGGGGATTACTAAATTAACATTGCGATATAATTTGTGAAAAAAACCACCGCACTTAATTAGTGCGGTGGTTTTTTCTTTGGGTGTAGCAAGTTGGCTAAATTACCATTGATACCCCACACCAACCGAACCGCCGACATCGCCCGTTGAACTGCGAGTACCTTGCAATCGTAGCGTTATTTTACCATTATCACTCACTCGTGAATAACCTAACGCCAGTGCATTTTGTCCTTTAAATGTTCCGGCAGATGCCGCAAACATGGATTTACCCGGCACAGAAGACATCGGCAACCCAGCCGCTGCCAACGCTCCTGCAATTCCTGCACGAGATTCTCGGCTGGCTGTGTTTATCTGTGTACGCAATTCATTATTTTTACCATCCACATAGTTTTTATTTACCACCGCACTTCCACTGGTTGTTGGTTTAATATCCGGTACGGTAATAATACCTTTTTCACCATCAATCTTAATTTCACCGTTTGCTCCGGTTACGGTTAAGCCGTTTTTATTAAGAACGGTTTTTGGCATTTTTGGATTTTGCTGATTTTGTGCTACGTTGTCAGCAAAGGTAAGGCTTTCAGCAGTTATTGTGGCTTTATTGTTTTTACCTTTATCTTCCAACACCATCGCTTCCGCACCGTATGTTGCTGATTTGACTTTGTTATCTGCACCTTTATTGACCACTATCAAACCATTGCTGTTTAGCGTAGATTTTCTACCGTCCACTTCACGTGTCTCAAAAGAGGTCATATTTTTCAACTGATCGGACAGTTTGACTTCCAGCCCTTTGCCATCTTGAGACATTTCCACTTTGATATTACCGGCAGCAGTGCGGTCGCTGTTAAATTTATTGCCATTCGCACCTTCTTCACCTTTAATCGCAAAAGTACCGCTTAATGCTGTGTGAATTTCCATGTCATCATTGCCCTTGAACTTCATGCCCGATTTCGCTACCGCTTGCAAATCACCGATTGTTGCTGCGTTGGTTAAATCTATTTTGCTATCTTGTTTCGGATTTACTAACTCTGCAACTTTTTCATAGCCTCCGTAATTTTTCTCATACCCTTTATTGGCTTCTGTTAAGCCTTCTTTGGCTTTTGTTAGCTCGCTTTTCGCTGTTTCAAGCTCTTTTTTAGCAGCTTCAAGTTTTTCTTTGCTTTCTTTTAGCTTTTCTTCCGCTTGTTTTCTCTCCTCGCCCTCAGACATTGCATTCATCGCCATTTCCAAACCGCTGACTGCTAAAGTTAAATCGGTTACTTTTTGAGCTGTAGTTGAAAGTGCGGTAGCTTTTTCGCCTATTGCTTTCACTTTTTCCTCAACAGCTTTGGTGAGTTCAGTCGCTTTCTTTTCAGCTTCTTTCTTCGCATCCTCTTTTGTTTCAGGGGCTGGTAGTCCTAGACCACTCGCCACATTGCTAATCCCAATAGGTGCGGTGCTTGGTTCGGCTTTGATCACGACCTGCTTCTTCTCTTCCTCAGTAAGATTTTTGCTAGGTTCTTTTTCTTTGTGGAAATTTCCATCTTTATCTTTCACGACTTTTTCCTTGTCTAAATAAAAATCAAATGGACGGTTATTGTTTAAGTCGGATACTTTGCCATCGACATAGTTTTTATTAGTTGCACTGGTGCCGTCAGACGTATCCGTTAAGTCCGCTAAGCCAGTGATTTTTCCTGAGCGGATTTTTTTACCGTCAGTACCTTTTGTGGAGAATGCAATAGATGGACCTTGATCTTTCTCAAACGATTCTAAGCTCTTTGGATCCACTGGTTTTGCACCTGCTTTAATAGTGATTGATGGTGAGTCAGATGGATCTGCTCCACTTGCTCCGTTTGCACCATTCACTTGTGGGGTAAGTGCAATACCGTCTTTGTCAATTTGTACTTTCGCTCCCGTTGTGCCAACTTGGAATGTGGCATTTTCTGAAGTTAAAGAAAGTTTGGTGACTTCTGTATCAGTACCATTTCCGCCCGCACTTCCATTTTTAGACGGTGAAGAAATTGATTTTATATTTTTCAAATCTTCAGCCGTTGCAATATTTAGCTCTACTGTTTTTGGTGCAGTAGTGGTTGGTGTACTCGTATCGCCTGTTGTGGTAGTGGTTGGGCTAGCTGTCTCTGACGAAGCCATACCATTTGAACCGCCGTCCTGTGTACTTACACTACTTGACGGAACTGCACTACCGCCACCATTTGAACCACCGCCATTTGAACTTACATCGCTTGACGAACCGCTTGCTATTGATGGAGCTGGTGATGGTGCAGCGGCTGGTGCTGCCGCACTTGCACTACTACCAGACGTTGCCCCATCTTGCTTCGCTAAAGTCAATTGAATATTTTGACCACTCGTAAACTTCAACGTATCGCCAC
>NZ_JACHGQ010000013.1 GCF_014202395.1 Histophilus somni | reverse complement strand
ACTGTAGACTGTAGACTGTAGACTGTAGACTGTAGACTGTAGACTGTAGACTGTCATTTTTTCCGTTCTATTTTATTTGTCAAGTAAAAAATTCTCGCTATTTTATCCTAAATTTTTATAGGAAAGAAACGATTTTTTACTTTTTATCCTAACTTAATTGAGGCGAACAATTAAAAATGTTTGATGCTCAAATAGGATTGAATAATCACCGCACTTTTTAGCATAACGAAAAATCCCTATTGAGCCATTTCTTTCAATAGGGATTATATTTTTTAGGTTAATTTTGTGATTATTTGTCGTGCCAAAATGTTTGAGAAAAGAATGTGATAACTTTCTTTACTCTCATCATTTACTCATCTAAGAAACTGCGTAGGGTTTCAGAACGACTTGGATGACGCAATTTACGCAATGCTTTAGCTTCAATTTGACGAATACGTTCACGAGTTACATCAAATTGTTTCCCGACTTCTTCCAAGGTATGATCTGTATTCATATCAATACCAAAACGCATACGCAAGACTTTTGCTTCTCTTGGGGTTAGTCCTTCCAACACTTCATGCGTTGCAGCACGCAAACTTTGGGCTGTCGCAGAATCTAACGGTAGCTCTAACGTATTGTCTTCAATAAAATCACCTAAGTGGGAATCATCGTCATCACCGATAGGCGTTTCCATAGAGATAGGCTCTTTTGCGATTTTTAATACTTTACGAATTTTATCCTCAGGCATTCCCATTCGTTCAGCTAATTCTTCAGATGTGGCTTCACGCCCCATTTTTTGTAACATTTGACGAGAAATGCGGTTTAATTTATTGATAGTTTCAATCATATGCACTGGAATGCGGATCGTTCTTGCTTGATCTGCAATAGAGCGTGTAATCGCTTGACGTATCCACCAAGTTGCATAGGTTGAAAATTTATAACCCCGCCGGTATTCAAATTTATCTACCGCTTTCATTAAACCAATATTTCCTTCTTGAATGAGATCAAGGAATTGCAATCCACGGTTAGTGTATTTCTTCGCAATTGAAATAACCAAACGTAAATTTGCTTCAACCATTTCTTTTTTTGCACGGCGAGCTTTTAATTCTCCTTGTGCCACTTTGTCACAAATTTCACGAATTTGAGAAATAGTTAAATTGGTTTCCTGTTCAATTTTTAATAATTGGTTTATGCTTTGACGAACCGCACTTTCATGTTGTATTAATCTTTCAGACCAAGGTTTTCTTGCAAGCAGTAATTTATCCAGCCAACCCTCTGAACTTTCATTACCAATAAATAATTTTTGGAAATTTTCTTTTGGCATTTTAGCCAAATCAACTACCAGCTTTTGAATTTGTCGTTCATGCTGACGAACAGATTTCATCATATCACGCATATAATTGACCAACGCATCGAACTGTTTAGGCACTAAACGGAACTGAGTAAAAATATCGGCTAATGCTTGAATATGATCTTTTGCTTGTTTACGGGAACGACCATATTTTTCTATTGCGGCTAAGGTTTTTTGGTGTTGCATTCGTAGTGCTTCAAATTTCTCACGAGCAACTTCTGGGGCAATTGTGTTATCCGAATCAGAGTCTACATTGCTATTATCTTCGCTATCTTCTTCCTCTTCTTCATCGTTTACATCAACATTGCTTTCTACATGTTCTTCATCATCTTCTGTAAGTATGTCGTCGGCTTCAATTATCTCTTCTTCAACAACCGCATTTGGATCAACAAAACCGGTAATGAGATCAGCCAACCGCATACCGCCTTCTTCAACTAAAGTATACTGTTCAAGAAGATAATTGAGAGCTTTAGGATAAGCGGCTACGGCACTTTGTACTTCATTAATCCCTTCTTCGATGCGTTTTGCAATATCGATTTCGCCTTCACGCGTAAGAAGTTCAACACTTCCCATTTCACGCATATACATACGCACAGGATCTGTTGTTCTTCCTAACTCTGCCTCTACACTTGATAATACTTGAGTCGCTTCCTCAACAGCATCCTCATCCGTAATATTTTCATTGAGCATCAAGTCATCAGCATCAGGCACACTTTCAAGTACTTGAATACCCATATCATTGATCATTTGAATCACATCTTCAATTTGATCAGCATCAACAAGATCTTCAGGAAGATGATCATTCACTTCGGCATAAGTTAAATAACCTTGTTCTTTACCTCGTGCAATTAACAATTTCAGCTGAGATTGTTTATTTTGTTCCATTTAATATCTGCCTCGATTAATAAGGATTGAAGAATGGAGAATTCTACCATTCTTATAAAAGATTAACTATTTCTTTTCTTGCTTTTTCGATAATAATTGTGCTAATTCTATCTTTTCATCATTAGTTAAGCCAACCATACGTTCTTGACCAATTAATTCTTCAATACGCTTATCGACTAACTGCTTATAAAGATGAATCAAGGTTTCTCTAAATTCTTGCTCAATTTTATCATCATCAACAGCATGATCCCACGTAGCTAAAATTTCAAGTGCTTGGCTATATTCCGTGTCTCGCCAATGTTCCAAAATTTGTCCAGCTCGTATACCAACATTTTCACGACAAAGTATTACAATTTTTTCAAATAAATCCAAGCCCGGCTCTTGTAAAACTTTTAGTGGCGATAAATCAGGGACAATTTTAGCTAAATTTGTGTTTTGTAATAAAAGTGCGATTAAAACTCGCATCGGTGTTCTTTTTACTGTTTTCGGAATTTTTTGTTTATATTCAACCTGTTGTTGATTGGATAGTAATCTATCTAACTTGTCCGGATTAAATATGCCTACTTTTTGACCGAACATATCACGTAAAGACAATCGTAACATTTCTCCCGGCACTTTCTGAATTAAAGGAATTGCAAGAGAAGCTAATTTGGCTTTTCCTTCTGTTGAGGAAAAATCAACTTTAGCACTTAAAGTATTAAATAAAAATTCACTTAATGATTGTGCTTGATGAATATAATCCTCAAATCCTTCTTTGCCATATTGTCGAATAAAACTATCAGGATCTTCTTTCTCCGGTAAAAAAATAAATTTTAATTGCCTACCATCTTCCAATAAAGGAAGTGCATTTTCTAAAGCACGCCAAGCCGCATCTCTTCCTGCTCTGTCACCGTCATAACAACAAATAATTTGTTCTGTTGAACGAAAGGCTAATTGTAATTGCTCAGTGGTGGTTGCTGTCCCTAAAGATGCCACAGCATAGTCAACGCCGAATTGTGCTAAAGCTACAACATCCATATAGCCTTCAACGATAACCAACATTTCAGGACTATCATTAATTTGTAACGCTTCAAATAAACCATAAAGTTCATAACCTTTATGATAAGTTACGCTCTCAGGAGAGTTTAAGTATTTCGGTCTGTTATCACTTTGGGTAATAATTCGCCCCCCAAAAGCAATAACTCTCCCTCTTCTATCTCGAATAGGAAAAGTAACTCGCTGACGAAAACGATCAAATAATTCACCGCTCTCTCGTTTATTTACCATTCCCACATCAAATAATTTCTGAATTTCTTCTCTATTTGTGGCAAATTTTTTTATAAAAAAACTAGATTGCTGTGGAGAAAAGCCGATTTGAAAACGTTGAATAATTTCTATTGATAAACCACGCTGTTGTAAATAATTCTGTGCGGGGATATTTTGCGTTAATTGCTCTTGATAGAATTTTGCAATTTCTTGCATTAGTTCGTACAGATTGCGTTTAGTTTTAAAACTAACTCGTGTTTTTTCATCAAGCGTATTCTCTCTCGGGACTTCTAAACCATGCAAAGAAGCCAGTTCTTCGATTGCCTCAACAAATTCTAACTTATCATATTCCATTAAAAATGAGATCGCATTTCCATGTGCGTGGCAACCAAAACAGTGATAAAACTGTTTTTTCGGACTCACCGTAAAAGAAGGTGTTTTTTCATGATGAAAAGGGCAACAGGCTTGATAATCTCGCCCTTGTTTTTTGAGTTTAACCCTAGAATCAATCAGATCTACAATATCTGTTCTAGCTAAAATATCATCAATAAATGAATGCGGTATTTTGCCTGACATAAAAAAGATGAATCCCTAAAATAGCATCAAATAGGAATAAACTAGCCTAATAATACTATAAAAGCAAATATGATAGAGAATTTATAAAAGAAACAAAACCGTGATTCCTATGAGGTTTCACGGTCTGTTTAACTCGAGTTTAATTAAAAAAATTTTTTAATTAGTACAAACGTGTATTACGTGCATTTTCACGAGCCACACGTTTCGCATGACGTTTAGCACGCGTTGCATTTTCACGTTTGCGAATAGTTGTCGGTTTTTCATAAAATTCACGACTGCGGACTTCTGCTAAGATGCCTGCTTTTTCACAAGAGCGTTTGAAACGACGTAATGCAACGTCGAATGATTCGTTTTCACGTACTTTAATTACTGGCATAAGCCATCACCTCAATGATTAATTAATATTTTGCAAAATTTAATATTGTTCAATAAACGAATTATTGACCCTAAAACAAGGGTTGCGATTTTAATCTAAATTTACACTAAAAGCAAAGGGAAGATTGCATTATTGTAATATGACATAAAATCTTTCTCTGTAATAGTACAAAAAGGTTAAAAAATTACTGTCTAATTTTAGCCATCTCAAATTCAATTAACATGATTAGAATATGAATAACTTTAATATGAATTTCTTGAATACGATCTGCAAAACGGAAATGAGGTACACGAATTTCCACATCCGCAAGTCCCGCCATTTTTCCACCATCTTTCCCCGTCAGGGCAATCACTTTCATACCTTTGGCTTTTGCCGCTTCAATAGCATTTAATACATTTTTTGAGTTACCTGAGGTTGATATGCCTAATAATACATCGCCCTTTTGCCCAACAGCCTCTACATAACGAGAAAATACATGTTCATAGCCAAAATCATTGCTTACACAGCTTAAATGGCTAACATCTGAGATTGCTATCGCCGGATACCCCGGACGATTTTCACGATAGCGTCCCGTTAGTTCCTCTGCAAAATGCATTGCATCACAATGTGAACCGCCATTACCACAAGATAATACCTTACCGTGTTGTTTAAAACTATCCGAAATCAGTAATGCGGCTTGTTGAATGAGCTTGATATTTTGTTCGTTACTGATAAATTTATTTAGTACATCTTGTGCTTCCAATAACTCAGTTTTCACTTGTTCCAAGTACATAATTTGTCTCCTTAATGTTTTATTTTATTCGTCTATATAACCTAAACTGCGTAATGCACGCTCATCATCAGCCCAGCCGGATTTAACTTTTACCCATAGTTCAAGATGAACTTTATTATCAAATAAACGTTCCATATCTTGACGAGCTTCAGTACCGATAGTTTTTAATTTTTGTCCTTTCGCCCCGATAACCATTTTTTTCTGCCCTTCACGTTCAACCAAAATTAAGCCATTAATTTCGTAAATACCACGCTCATTAAGTTTAAATTGCTCAATTTCCACCGTTACGGAGTAGGGTAATTCTTCCCCTGTAAAACGCATTAATTTCTCCCGAATAATTTCAGATGCCATAAAGCGTTGTGAGCGATCTGTCACATAATCTTCCGGAAAATGGTGTACTCCTTTACGTAAAGAAGTGCGGACTATTTTTTCTAAATTGTGAATATTATTACCTCGCTGAGCAGAAAT
Source organism: Histophilus somni (assembly GCF_014202395.1). Classification (GTDB taxonomy): domain Bacteria; phylum Pseudomonadota; class Gammaproteobacteria; order Enterobacterales; family Pasteurellaceae; genus Histophilus; species Histophilus somni. Next base: position 54,519 of record NZ_JACHGQ010000013.1, on the reverse strand, counting down.
TGGGATAATTTCTTTAAACTCCAACTTTTGACTAACGTCTGTAATAAAAGGTAAAAGTTCATCTTTATTTTTAATGTTATCCACTTTATTAATTGCTAACACGACAGGTGCTTTTGCACGACGTAATTTATTCAACACCATCTCATCATCGTCATTCCAGTGTGTGCCATCAACCACAAAAATTATCAGATCAACATCGCCAATTGCACTACTCGCTGCTCTATTCATCAAGCGATTAATCGCACGTTTTTCTTCAATATGTAACCCAGGTGTATCTACGTAAACCGCTTGATAAACACCTTCAGTGTGAATACCGACTATACGATGCCTTGTTGTTTGTGCTTTACGTGAAGTAATGGAAATTTTCTGTCCTAAGATTTTATTTAATAAAGTGGATTTACCCACATTTGGACGTCCAACAATAGCGATAAAACCACAATAAGTTTCTTGTTCTGTCATTTTTTCTCTCATATTATGCAAGGACAAAAAAATATTGTCCCGACGGGTATAGTTATTTAATTTTCAATTTTTCAATAGCTTGTTGAGCAGCATGTTGTTCCGCTTTACGGCGACTAGTCCCTTGTCCAAAAACGACGTCAGTAAGTGTTTCCACTTTACAGCTCACTCTAAAAGACTGATTGTGAGCATCTCCCTTAATTTCTATCACTTCATATTCAGGAAGTTTTAAGCGATGCCCTTGCAAAAACTCTTGCAAGCGTGTTTTGGGATCTTTTTGTGCCTCTCCCGGTTTTATTTGTTCAAGTAATTCCTGATACCACTGATAAACTCGAGCTAAAGCAACATCGATTCCTGCATCTAAATAAATCGCTGCAATTAACGCTTCAACACAATCAGATAGAATAGATTCTCGGCGAAATCCACCGCTCTTTAACTCTCCAGCACCTAGTTTTAAGTAATCACCCAATTCAACTTGGCGAGCCACAACAGCTAAAGTTTGTTCTTTAACCAACGTTGCACGCATCCGGCTTAATTCACCTTCATTAGACTTAGGAAATTTTTCGTAAAGTGCTTTGCCAATAGCAAAATTTAGAATGGAATCACCTAGAAATTCCAAACGTTCATTATTAAATGCAGCAGCACTTCGATGCGTTAATGCTTGTTTAAGATAATCAAGATTAGTAAATTGGTGACCTAATTTTTTTTGTAATTTTTCCAGTTGCATAATTTTTTTCAAGAATATCAATAAGAAACGTAAATTTGATGTTCCACATCAAAAATAATGGAACATAATACCCCTATTTAATCTATTTGAAAATAAAAGAAAGGCATATTATTTTTTTGCGACTAAACTACCGCACTTTTACCGGATTTTTCATAACACAGAAACGCCCTTTAATTTAAAGGGCGTTTTATTAAGTCAATAATTTGTCATTTAATTGAGGTAAACATTCTTGAAAAACGAATGCCTTTTGGAAATTCATCTTGTTTTTTATCAAGACTCAACCAAATAAATTCAGCTTTACCTACAATATTTTTTTCCGGAACGAAACCCCAAAAACGACCATCTGCACTCTGATCTCGGTTGTCACCCAACACAAAATATTGCCCCTCCGGTACAATCCATTCGGTTACGTAATCTTTTTGCTGACGGTAACCACTGTACATATAAGTGCGGTTAAAAATGCGTGGATCCCAATGAATTTGATGTTCCACATCGCCTTTCTCAGTTAAGACCAAAGGATTTTCATCGCCATAGATAGCTTTTCCTTGTGCATCCTTACCAACGATCATAGTAAATTCAGGATTACGCTGTGGCTCGCTGTAACTAAATTCCTTTATTTGACAATCATAAACACATTCTTTGCCGTCTTTATTATAAATAATTGTCACATGACGCGTTTTTTCATCATAAAAAACACGATCTCCGGATATTCCAACTATTCTCTTAATATAATCAATATTTGGTTCTAAAGGTGCTTTAAAGACAATTATATCACCACGTTGCGGCTTTCCCGTTTCAATAAGTGTGTTTTGAAAAATCGGATCTTTAATGCCATAGGCATATTTTTTGACCAATAAAAAATCCCCGACACGCAAGGTTGGCTCCATAGAAACAGATGGGATTTGAAACGGTTCAAAAAGAAAAGAACGTAAAATAAGTACGAAAGTCAATACAGGAAATAGGGAAGCTAACAATTCACTCCCCTCAGAAATCGGCTCAATTTTACTTTTTTCTTCATCCGTTAATATTTTACCGCTACGCTGTTCTGCACGAGCAATTTGTCTGCTCCGCTTGGGCAAGATAACAAAACGGTTATAGCACCATAAAACACCACAAAGTGCGGTCAATAAAATTAATAAAATATTGAATGTATTCGGTAGTGCCAAATGATCAAGCAATTTCCAAATGGCATATCCCGCTGCAATTAATATAACGAAAAATAAATTTGATTTAGACATTGGTGTTTCCTTACTTATCTTTACCAACATGTAAAATAGCTAAAAACGCCTCTTGCGGTACTTCTACATTACCTAAAGATTTCATCCGTTTTTTACCTTCTTTTTGTTTTTGTAACAATTTTTTCTTACGACTTACATCTCCCCCATAACATTTTGCCAATACGTTTTTACGCAATTGTTTTACAGTAGAACGAGCGATAATGTGGTTGCCGATCGCCGCCTGAATAGCAATATCAAATTGTTGACGAGGGATAAGTTCTCGCATTTTTTCCACCAATTCACGTCCACGATATTGTGCATTGTCTTTATGTACAATTAAAGCTAACGCATCAACTCGTTCACCGTTGATCATAATATCCACACGCACCATGTCGGCTGCTTGAAAACGTTTGAAACCATAATCCAACGAGGCGTAACCACGAGAAGTTGATTTAAGGCGATCAAAGAAATCCAACACGACCTCACCCATTGGAATTTCATAAGTCAGTGCCACTTGGTTACCGTGATATACCATGTTCGTTTGCACTCCACGTTTTTCTACACAAAGTGTTATAACATTACCTAAGTAAGATTGTGGCAAAAGCATATTACATTCTGCGATCGGCTCACGAATTTCAGCAATATTGTTTAGTGGGGGTAATTTTGCCGGACTATCTACATAAATCACTTCGCCATTGGTTTGTTCCACTTCATAAACCACAGTTGGTGCAGTGGTGATTAAATCAAGATCATATTCACGTTCTAAACGCTCTTGAATGATCTCCATGTGTAAAAGTCCTAAAAAACCGCAACGAAAACCGAAGCCAAGTGCGGTAGAATTTTCAGGCTCATAAAATAAAGACGCATCATTTAGACTTAGTTTACCTAAGGCATCACGAAATGATTCATAATCATCAGAGCTAATTGGGAAAAGCCCTGCATAAACTTGAGGTTTAACTTTTTTAAATCCCGGAAGCACAGAGGTTGCCGGATTATGATGTGAAGTTAATGTATCTCCCACCGGTGCACCTAAAATGTCTTTAATCGCACAAACAAGCCAACCTACCTCACCTGTTTTCAGCTCTGTTGTATCTACTTGTTTTGGTGTAAAAATACCAAGACGATCAACATTATAAGATTGACCCGTTGACATAACTTTAATTTTATCGCCTTTGCGTAAAATACCGTTTTTAACACGCACTAAAGATACAACACCCAAATAATTATCAAACCAAGAATCAATGATCAATGCCTGTAACGGGGCATTCGGATCACCTTCAGGGGCAGGGATCTTACGTACAATTTCTTCTAATACATCTTCAATACCCACACCGGTTTTCGCCGAGCAACGCACTGCATCAATGGCATCAATGCCAACAATATCTTCAATTTCTTCAGCGACTCGCTCAGGTTCTGCCGCCGGCAAATCAATTTTGTTTAAAATAGGTACAACTTCCAAATCCATTTCAATGGCTGTATAACAGTTTGCCAAGGTTTGTGCTTCTACGCCTTGCCCAGCATCAACTACTAATAAAGCCCCTTCACAAGCCGCTAAAGAACGAGATACCTCATAGGAAAAATCCACGTGTCCCGGTGTATCGATAAAGTTAAGTTGATAAGTTTCACCATCTTTAGCTCTGTAATTTAAAGTAACGCTCTGTGCTTTAATAGTAATTCCTCGCTCACGCTCCAAATCCATTGAATCCAGTACTTGAGCTTCCATTTCACGATCAGAAAGACCGCCACAACTCTGAATTAAGCGATCGGAAAGAGTCGATTTACCATGGTCAATGTGTGCAATAATAGAAAAGTTACGAATATTTTTCATAAAAATAAAATCTAAAAGTTTTTCATTAATATAAGATAAAATTTAATCGGCTGATTGTACCTGAAAGCAAAAAAAACTGCTAGAACTGTTAATAATTCAATAGACAGGAAATGCAGTAGTTTTAATTTTCATAAAAAACTGACCGCACTTTTTAATCGAAAATAAATTAAAAACTCAATACTACCCCAATAACCGCTGTACTAAACCAATATAAATATTTACCCCAGTCAGCAATTGATTTTCATCAAAATCGAAGTTTGCCTCATGATGCCCAGCTGTACGATCAGCACCAATAATAAAATAAATCGCTTTACCACCATGATCTTGCACACGACGCCCTAAAATCGTTGCATCTTCGCTGGCATTAAACGCATAATCAGCAGTAGAGTCATTGATTCCAGGTTGTTGAATGGCAATTTCCTCGATCAATTTAACTAACTCAAGATCATTATTCATATCCACTGCTTCACCCATAATTTCAGTTTCATAACTTACATCGAAACTAATCGCAATGCCTTTGGCAATTTGCATAACTTGATCCACCATATATTGATTAATCTCTTTATTTTCACCACGTACTTCAAGTTGAATTTCCGCACTGCTCGGAATCACATTACGCCCTTCACCTGCTTTTAATACACCTACATTAATTCGAGACATCCCCTCACCATGACGAGCAATGCTATGGAATTGTGTTACGGCATTAGCCGCTGCTAATAATGCATTTCGACCTAAATGTGGAGCAGCACCAGCATGTGCAGGTCGTCCTTTATAACGAATATCAATTTTGGTTGTGGAAAGGAAATTACGAGGATTTGCTAAGACAGTACCTGTGTTGGCACAAAAGCTAATATGGGAAGAGGCAAAATAATCCGCATCATCAATCACTCCACTTGCAGCAATAGCTGCTGCGCCTCTCACTCCCTCTTCAGCAGGCTGAAAGACAATTTTGACTTTACCGTTAAATTTATCCTTATTTTGTGAAAGCCATGACGCAATACCTAGACCAATTGTGATGTGTCCATCATGACCACAAGCATGCATAAACCCTAGATTTAATGAGGCAAATTTTAATTTATTGGGTAAATGATTAGGATCATTGGTTTCAGTCACATTAACACAATCTATATCAAAGCGTAATGCCAAGGTTTTTCCCTGTTTACCAGAATCAAATACAGCAACACAACCTGTATAGCCATTCATTCTCTCTAGCCATTTGGTTTTTGCACCATAAGAAATAGCACTTTCAATGCCTTTCTCAACTAATTTCGTATCACGACCACGCACAAAATCATGATGAATAATTTGATTGCCGAGTAAAATCTCAGCCCCCATTTCTTCTAAATAATCAGCGATGCGACTGGTTGTCCAAAACTCTGTCCAACCAGTTTCAGGAAAACGGTGAAATTCTCTTCGCCATTCAATTAACCTAGCTAAATTCGTCATATATCCCCCATTAAACTCTCCAAACTTTAACCGCACCTTATCAAATGAATTATCAAAGTGCGGTCAGTATTACTTATATTTATAACATAAATAACGTTAAAAATAAGGTTGCCAAAATCATACCCAGTGCAGTACGTTTCACTATTTCTACAGGACTTACCATTGCTAAACCGGCACAAACAATGGTTACTCCTGCAATTGGAGAAGCGGTACGTCCAATCGCTCCGGCAATAGCCGCCGCCATTCCTAAATTGACATGGGTATAACCCAATTCCACTGCATGTGGTGTTACAGCGGTATTAAATGCGATTGCCGCAGCATCACCTGAACCTGTTACCAAACCCATTAAGAATGGTCCGATAGTCGCTCCCCAACGGACAAATTCGTTAGAATGTTTCAAAAATTCAATAGCGGAATCTACCGCTCCTGTCGCTTTTAATCCTGCAACAAACACACTTGCGGCAATGATGATCCCTAATACATTGGCATAAGAATTACCCATTCCATTAAAAAATTCTTCGGTAATTTTAACCGGAGAAATTCGGGTAACTAAAATGGCATAAATCGCACCAATTAACATTGCTTGTGGCACGCCCATTTTTGTCCACGCTAATCCTGGGTTTTCAGCTAAAGAGGTTCCGCCGAGAACCAATATAATCAACGGAACGAGAGGTGCTAAAGCATAGAATATATTCACCTTACTGAAAGTACTTTCCGTTTGTTGATTTTCTTGTAAATAGGCTTTCCGATGTTCCTCACCGTAATCTTTAAATACAATCGCTAACAAAGTTAAAACTACTGTGCCGATTGCACCTGCAATCATAGTGTAAGGTGCATGAGACAAATTCACTTCGGTAATGGTCAATTTCGACATTTCGCTAATCATTGCACTATGAGAAGATCCGGGACTCATCATTGAACCAAAAGTCCCTGCCAAAATCGCCGCACCTGCCGTTGCCGGACGTACACCCGCACTTTTCAATACTGGAATTAAAGTGGCACCAACAGCCGCTGCACAACCTGCTGCTGACGGAATAGCAATATTAATAAAGAACGTAATAACTGTTGCAATCGGAATTAAAAAGAATTTTAAACCACTTAACGGACGAGTCATTAAATGTACCAAATGTGTATCGCATTGAGTGTATTTCATCACATAAGCAAACCCCATACTGGAGCAAATAGCCATGATTAAACCGCTACTGGTCATGGATTTAGCAAAAGCATCAAACGCCTCCATTGGTTTGAAAGTCAACATTGCCATCAACAAACCAACACTGATTAATACTGTACGAGTTTCATATTTTTTAATGAGAAGATAAACCGTGGCGATAATGCCAAGAATAGCCACAATAGAATTAAACTGTATCATAGTTATATCCTTAATAATTAAATGTCGAATGAGGTGCTAAGGTACTCAGTTGCATATTTTCGCTAAAACGTAACACCTTTTGTTCACCAAGAACTGTTGCTTTTTCTCCTTGAACATGCAACGCAGTACCTTCAGGCAACGCATATACAAGTGCGGTCGGATTGATGATTAAAAATTCTTTTAATCGATCCTCACGACTTTCTCCATTATGCCCTTGAATTTTGCTTGAAATAAAATGAGGATTGATTTGATGTGGAAATAGATTTAACGCAGTAAAAGATGGTGGATAAATAATCGGCATATCATTAGTTGTCATAATTGAACTACCTGCTACGTTTGCCCCTGCACTCCAACCAAAATAAGGTGTCCCGTTATTTACTTTCTCCCGAATAATATTCATGACATTATATTCATACATCCGTTGTAATAAGCAAAACGTATTACCCCCACCAATACCGATCACATCGGCTTGCTCAATAATATCCGCATGTTTTTTGCCGTGATGAACGGAGATAATTTCCATGCCTAAACAAGATAAAGCTTGTTGCACCGCTATTTCGTATTCATCAAAAGAACGAGTAACGCCGGCATAAGGGATAAAGGCGAGCTTTTTACCTTTATATGCCATCAAAAATTGATCCAACCAAGGTAGTGTATGAATTAAGTAACCGGTATCTTTGTATTTAGAACTGCTCATCAGTAACATATTTTTCATTATTTTTTCCTTCCATCTATGAGATTTTTACTATTATGCAATGAAAACAAAGAAATTAAAATTTTCAGTATAAATGTATTTTTATTTCTTTGTTAGAGTTAGACAAAAAAGATTTATTTTTTATACAACCAGACGGTTTGAAGAATGACGCAAGAAATTCATAATCTATGATGACAGCACAGCACGATTGTATTCGTTTTTAACTAACGAATACACCTCTTTTTTATCCATTTCTTCGATAAGGCTTAGTTCTTGGCATATGAGAACTAGGTCTTATTTTTTATCTTTCACACAAGGAATCCCACTATGAATACCATCTTTAAAATCAAATGGAACGTTGCTACTCGACCGGTAAAATGCAATTAAATAGCACCGAAGCACCTAATGCATCGACTATTTTATTAGTCGCTTCCGATTCTAAATTAGATGCCTCGGCAGACACTGCCAGTGCGGACATAAGTCGGGAAACAGTGCCGTTGTGTTTGGCGTTACAGATTTGGTGTATAAAAATGCAATGGCACAGTAGGCTTTACATATTCTTGGGAATAAAATAATAATAGAAATTATTATCATTAATTGACATGCGCGGGATATTTTTATATAATTGCCCTACTTTTTTTACCAATCTTTTTAACCATACATAAGTAGGAAAATTATGTCTAATAAATTTAAACTCACTGCGGTAGCGTTTTCCGTATTAAGCACTTGTGTTTATGCGGAAGAAATGCTCGATCAAATTAATGTAGAATATAAACTGCCACCTAAACAGGAAGTCTTTAAAAAAGCGGGGGCAACCAGTGTAAGAGAAAATATTTCCACGTCAACGCAATCTATTGATGACATCATCAGAACGGTACCGGGTGCGTTTACCAACCTTGATAAAAGTTCGGGGACAGTGTCGGTGAACGTTCGTGGTCAAACGGGATTTGGACGGGTGAATACAATGGTGGACGGTATTTCCCAAACCTTTTTTGCCACATCGGGAGATAACAGCGAAAAATCCGGTGGAACCTCTCAATTCGGTGCAACCATTGACCCTGCGTTTATTACCAGTGTAGATATTCAACGAGGTGGTATTAGTGGAAAAGGTGGTGTAAATGGGTTAATTGGTTCTGCTAACTTTAGAACAATTGGTGTTGATGATGTGATAAGTGAAGGTAATAGAGCGGGTATTTTATTGAATGCGGGGGGGGTACAAACGCTATAGGGCCTAATTATATGGGTGCGGTTGCTTTTCGCTATCCTTTTTCCGATACAAGAACATTAGGTTTTATGTATGCGTATAGTTGGCGTAAAAGCTCGCAAAATTTTAAAGTAGGTGGTGGAACGAATATTGTAGATGTAGATAGAGAAGATAATTTACCGAGACTGGCACGAGAAAGTTGTAAAGGGGGATTTTGGATAGATAGTTGTACTCTAGAAGCAATAGAAAAGTACAATCGTCAACCCTATGATCCGAATAAATTACTCCATTATCCCAAAAGCCATTTAGCCAAAATTGAATATAATGATAAATATAATAAAGCCATTCTTTCATACCGCACTTTATCGACCGCACTTTCCGGCAGAAATTTAGAGAATAAAAACTACCAGTTAAACTACCAATTAAACCCGAAAGAGAATTTACAATTTGAATTAATCTTGGCAGATAATACCTCTACGCAAACCTATCACAAGGGAAGCGTATTTAATGGCAAAAAGCTGAAAGATATGTTGGAAAGCAAAAATAGTGCAAAAACCATGGATATAAATATGCATTTTTCTATTCCGATAACAGAAAAATTCTCTTATGAAGCAACATTAGGTGCCAATATCCTCAAAAATAAATACAGTAAAAATCGCCATCCAAGTGAACTAGCCTATAATTTTGAGGATGGTGAGCCAACTTTTGCTCCGAATTTATATTATTGCCCTAATAGAGGTGAACCGGGTTATCTTCCTTGTTTTTATCACAGCACAAAATCCAATACTTTCCAACCCGATGGCGAACAACGTTTTAAAACCCTCTATTTTGACCAAACCTTTAAATACGATATTTATACCTTAAAATTAAATGCCAATCGCCAAATTTATAAATACAATGGGCAGGTTTTTCGGCGGAGTAGTGTTGGTAGAAACGAAAGGTATGTTCCAACAAATTTGAAATATCAAGATCTTCCTGTATGGCTGTTTAATGCTTCAAAAGATTTTGTTAAACAATATGGTGTAGATGAAGCACTAAGACGAGGATGTAGTAAATATGTAGCTAGTGGAGAATATGTTGATATTTCCTGCTATCTTAACGAATATACCCTAGAAAAAGGCGGTTCAAGATCACATGATAATTATTCAGCTTCATTCTCTGCGGATTTTCACCCGCTCTTTTCGCCATTTGTCAGTTATGCCAAAACCCATCGTGTACCGAATATTAAAGAAATGTATTTCTCTGAAATCGGCGATTTAGCGGTGAGAACCGATTTAAAATCGGAAAAAGCCAAAACGATTCAATTCGGGATTAACGGTTATAAAAATGGCGTATTTTCGGATTTCGACGTACTGGGCTTTAAAATCTTGGCGTATCAAACGAAAATCAGAGATTATATTTTAAATGTCAAACAGGAATGTAGCTCGAATAGCTATAGAGGAAAAGATAAACCTGTATCCGTTGATGACTGCGTTGCACATATTACCCATATTAACTACGAAGGGGGTAAAACAATCTATAAAAAAGCGGAAAATAAACTTAGTTCTACAGCACAGTCACAAACTGGCGGTATTTTTAAGCCACAAGAGTTTACCGGCGGTACGGAAGCGGAGATCATTCCTGTTGCTTCATCGCCTATTGTTAAAATGCAAGGAATAGAATTTGAATTAAATTATGATATCGGTTGGTTCTATGCCAATTTATCCTATGCCAGACAAAAAACCAATCAGCCAAGTTCATATTCCGATTCCAGTAGTGCTGTAAATGACGGTAGTAGCAGTGGAAAATATTTACAAGGGTTCGGATTAAGTAAAATATCGTCTCTACCGAAAGATTACGGTTCCCTTGACTTAGGAACACGTTTATTTGACGGAAAATTAACATTAGGCGGCATTGCCAAATACTACGGTAAAAGTAAACGAGCTAAAGTTGATAAAGTAGATGGCGATGTTATCTTACCGGGGACGTTCAAATCTAAAGATGGCAAAGTATACCTTACTTATGTGCGGATTGCCGGTACAGAAGAAATCAAAGCACAACCGGTGATTTTTGATCTTTATGCCATCTATCAACCGACAGAAAATTTAACCATTAAAGGCGAAATTCAAAATGTCTTTGATAAAAGATATATTAGCCCATTAGATGCGAATAATGATTCTGCAAGCCAAATGACCTTTATTTTTGGTGTGGGCGATGGGTACCAGAAAACCTTAAATAACTATTCAAGAGGACGCACATTTGTTTTAAATGTAAATTATAAATTCTAATTTCTGTCAAGTAAGGCTCAAAACCGATATACATGTTAATCTGCACCTCAAAAGTTGAACTAGATAATCAACTGATTAAGGTGCAGATTTTTATGACACAAAACAGTGTCTTTTCAAATGGTTATTCTTCAGAAAATTCACGCATAAATTCTTCGGCTTTTCTGACCATTTCTCTTGAGCCGACAAAGAGCGGTACTCTTTCGTGTAATTCTTTCGGTTGAATATCTAAAATCCGATCTTTGCCATCGCTTGCGATCCCACCTGCCTGTTCAGCAAGAAAAGCCATCGGATTACCTTCATATAATAAGCGTAATTTTCCTTTAGGATAAGTCGTTGCACTCGGGTAAATATAAATTCCGCCTTTAAGCATATTGCGGTGAAAGTCAGAAACAAGCGAGCCGATATAACGTGAAGTGTAAGGGCGGTCAGTAGACTTATCTTTTTCTTGACAATATTTAATATATTTTTTAACCCCCATTGGGAACTTCAAATACTGTCCTTCATTAATGGAGTAGATTTTACCGTTTGGCGGTATTTGGATATTTTCATGAGATAAACAAAATACGCCTAAAGAGGGGTCATAAGTAAAGCCGTTTACACCGTTGCCTGTAGTATAAACCAACATTGTCGATGAACCATATACAATATAACCGGCGGCAACTTGTTTATGTCCTGGCTGTAAAAAATCTTCTAAGGTAACAGGTGTACCAATGGGAGAAACACGGCGATAAATTGAAAAAATTGTACCGACAGCCACATTGACATCAATATTTGAGGAACCATCCAAAGGATCGGTAAGAATGACATATTTTGCATTGCGACCACGTTCAGTATCAAAGGCAACAAAATTTTCTTCTTCTTCGGAGGCAAATCCTGCCACTTCCTCACGAGTAATCAAGGCCTGCTTCATTGTATTATGTGCAAACAAATCTAACTTCATTTGCGTTTCCCCTTGTACATTTTCAACGCCGGAATTACCAATAATATTGTTGGTTAGTCCTGCCTTATTTATATCACGATGAATGATTTTGGCAACTAAACGCAAGGAAGATAGAATCCCTGACAGCTCTCCTTTAGCGTTGGGATATTCTGCTTGTTTTTCTACAATAAATTGTCCTAATGTTTTCATAATTTAATCCTTCCATAATTTAAATTTACTCTCAGTTGGAGTTGCTTTATTATAACAACCTTCACTTTTTAACGAATGAATTGATTTCTCACAATGTGATCTATAACACATTTTTTATACATTTTGGGGAATAGAAATAAATGAACAATAAGCATATTCATATTTTGGGTATCTGTGGCACTTTCATGGGGGGAGTAGCTATTATTGCCAAACAAATGGGCTATAAAATCACAGGGTCAGACACGAATATTTACCCTCCGATGAGTACTTTTTTACAACAAAATGGTATTGAAATCATACCGCACTTTGACGTTTCGCAGTTGCAACCAGCACCTGATTTAGTCGTCATTGGCAATGCAATGAAACGTGGTAATCCTTGCATAGAGTATGTGTTGGAAAATAGCTTACCTTATCGTTCAGGTCCACAATGGTTACACGAGCATTTATTACGTGATCGCTGGGTGCTTGCCGTATCGGGAACACACGGCAAAACAACAACAACCGGTATGTTAAGTTGGATTTTAGAACAAAATGGCTTGCAGCCGGGATTCTTAATAGGTGGAATAGCCGGCAATTTCGGTGTTTCAGCACGCTTAGGCAAGAGTCCATTTTTTGTTATAGAAGCTGACGAATACGATACGGCATTTTTTGATAAACGTTCCAAATTTGTACATTACAATCCAAAAACGCTTATTATCAATAACTTAGGGTTTGATCATGCGGATATTTTTGACAACCTACAAGCGATTCAACGCCAGTTTCACCATATGATTAGAACAATGCCTAAGAGCGGTCGTATTCTTGCCTTTGCTCATGAACAATCTGTAAAAGAAACTCTAGACATGGGTTGCTGGTCTGAAATGCATTTTTTGGGACAAGATCAGGAATGGCATACGGAAAGAATAGCTCATGACAGTTCGCATTTTGCTGTTTATCATCAGGGAAAAAAAGCCGGTGAAGTGCAATGGAATATCGTCGGTCAACATAATATGAATAATGCACTTATGGCGATTGCGGCAGCTTACCATGTGGGCGTGCAAGTCAAGGATGCTTGTCAAGCACTATATTCTTTTGTTAATGCGAAACGTCGTTTGGAAGTAAAAGGTGAAGTAAATGGAGTTACTGTTTATGACGACTTTGCCCATCATCCGGCAGAAATTCTTGCAACATTAACCGCACTTCGAGACAAGGTCGGTGGCGGAGCACGTATTTTGGCAGTGCTTGAACCTCGCTCAAATACGATGAAAATGGGAATTCATAAAGATGAAATAGCACCGGCATTGGCAAGAGCGGATTATGTTTTTTTATTGCAACCGGAAAATATTCCTTGGAATGTAGTTGAAATTACTAATGATTGTGTGCAACCGGCAAAATGGTCTGGAAATCTGGACAACTTAGTTGATTTAATTGTTACTGAGGCACAACCTGAAGATCATATTTTGGTCATGTCAAATGGTAGTTTTGGGGGAATTCATCAGAAATTACTGGAAAAATTACAGCTAAAAAATTCATTATAGACATCTTATACTACCTGTTTACCTGTTTTTTAAGATGCGTTTTTAGCTGTAAAATCAATGCTTACCTTTGTGTTGTGTACCAATTTATTTAAATGATCAAAATGGACTTTCGATTTGTAATTGACGGTAAATATCTGCAATGGTCAATATTAAACAAGAACGAATAATTTTTTCCCGTCGCAGAGATTTCATCTGGTAAGTAAGGCTGTTTTTGTCTTCGATTAATGGCTCAAAATCAAGTGCTGATTTATCCATCAACAGCGTTAATTTTTGCAAAAAAGTGAGTACAATTTCATCATCGAAAGTGTATTCCTTTTCGTCCTTATTTAATGTTTCCTTAAATTGAATAAAGGCATTTACGTCGGAAAATAGATTGTGTTGGATCACGCCAAGTCCGAGTAACACTTTGAGACGTACACTGAGATCACCAAGAGGACCATCGTTGGTAAAAAGAGAGTCAATCACCGACTGTACCACAAAATCTGTTTTTCGAAATACTCGATTGATCAGACTATCTACCGCCTCTTCAAAAATTGCCACAGTAGCAATCATAAAACCTCGCACGGAAACGGTACCGTTTAATTTTTCATAAATAGGATCTTCAGATAACAACTTGTTTTTCCTATGCTTGAAAGAGAAAGAGCGGTCATTTTTTAGGAAGTTTTGCAAACTGACCGCTCTTTTGTCTAAGATTTATTTTACTTCATTATAGGCTTGAGCTATTTGCTCAATAATAACGACATCTTGCAATTCCGTGTATTTTTTCAACGTTTCTGTTACACCGATTTCTGCCAAAGATTGTGCTAATTCTACTGCTTGCGGATCATCTTCACAACGGAAAGTCAGTGCGTAAGCTATTGCACGAATTAGATGCTGATTAGCTAAATTGTATTCAATAGTACCACGCAATGGTTTGATTAAGCGATCATTGTAGCTTAATTTGCGTAAGGGCTGGCGACCCACACGTTCCACATTATCTACTAAATATGGATTAGCAAAACGCTTGAGAATTTTTTCAATATAAGCGGCATGTGCTTGCGGTTCAAAACCGTAACGCTGAATTAACACTGCACCGCTTTCTTGCATGACAGCCGCTACAAACTCTTTGATGTCGGGATCTTCAATGCTTTCTTTCACGAATTGATAGCCTTTGCGTTTGCCGAAATAGGCGGTCACAGCGTGTCCTGTATTCAAGGTGAATAATTTACGCTCTACAAATGCCATCAAATTATCAGTTAATTCCATTCCTTGAATGTTTGGAATATCACCTTTGAATTGGGTGCTATCTACGATCCATTCACAAAATTCCTCTACTGTTACCAACAAAGGATCCGATATATCTTCTTGCACAGGTGGCACAATGCGATCTACCGCACTATCAACGAAACCTACATATTTTTCAGCGTCTGCTTGCAATTCCTCTGTAAGATGTGTGAAAACCTGCTCTTTTAAAAAGGTCGTTCCACGAACCATATTTTCACAAGCGATAATGTTTAACGGCTTAAAATTGCCTGCGGTTAAACGAGCTTCAATACCTTTGGCGATAGTGCTAGAAATAATTTTTAACACGGTAGGACCAACAGCAGTGGTAACTAAATCAACCGTTTTAAACAGCTCAATCAAAGCATTTGTGTCTTTTGAATCCACCCCCGTAACATGACGTACGCTTTCCATCGCATTAATGCTGTCGCCAACGATTTTCACGTTATAAGACTGATGTCTTTTCAATAGATCAATTACCTGTTCATTCACATCGGCAAAGGTTACTTGAACTCCGCTATCAGCTAATACTTTGCCGATAAAACCACGACCGATATTACCTGCTCCGAAATGTAATGCGTTCATTTTGCTCTCCCAATCAATAAAATTATAAACAAAGATGGCGTAGTCAAAACTACGCCATTTTTTACCGCACTTTTAAGCTTTCAATAAGGTCAGCACTTTTTCTATATCATCAGTTGATGTTAGTGTTGTAATGGCTTCTTCGCTATCCAATGCGTTAGTAATTGCGGTTAGTACTTGAATATGCTCATTGCCTTTCGCCGCAATCCCGATTACTAATTTCGCTACGCCGTCTTCTTCGTCGGTAAAACGAACGCCTTGTGGATATTGGCACACTACAATACCGGTTTTCAACACCGCATCTTTTGCTTCTGCTGTTCCGTGTGGCACGGCTAAACCTTCACCTAAATAAGTAGAAACTAATTCTTCACGAGCAAACATTGCATCAATATAGCTTGGTTGCACGAAACCAAATTTCACCAATTGCTCACCGGCGAAACGAATTGCATCCGCTTTGCTGTCTGCATTCAAGCCCAAGAAAATTTGCTCTGCGTTAAGAGTAAATGTTGTACCCTTGACGTCAATCGCATTTTCTTCCGCTATCGGTACTACAGTATCTTTTGTTGCAGCTTGCAAATCAAGCACTAAACTGTCGTAGAATTTGTTATCTAAGAAGTTTTGTAATGACAAATGTATTGCATTCGGAACTTGTTTTTTCGCACGCAAGGTTAAATCTTGATGAGTAATAACTAAACGGGCATCTTCCGGTAAATCATTAATCGCACAGTTAGTTACATCAATTGTCAAGCCAGCATCTTTTACTTTTTTACGTAACATTCCGGCACCCATTGCACTAGACCCCATACCGGCATCGCAAGAAACAAAGATTTTTTTCACCTCGTTCAAATCTATCACCGCACTTTTCGTTGCTGTATTACCACCTTTCATTGCTTTAGAAGCTGCTTGCATTTCTTCTAGGGTATTTTTGCTTTCTTCTTTTGAAATTTTCAAGAAGAAAGAAGAAATGACGAAAGATACGGTACAAGAGGCGATAACAGATAAAATCACACCGATGAAAGAGGTTTTCGGTGTCATAGCTAACACGGCAATAATTGCCCCCGGAGATGCTGGTGCTTGTAAGCCTGCATTAAATAATACCAATGTAAATACGCCTGTTGCACCACCTGCAATCACTGCAATTAATAAACGTGGGTTCATTAACACATAAGGAAAATAAATTTCGTGAATACCTCCAAAGAAGTGAATTACAGCAGCACCGCCGGAAGTTTGTTTGGCAGACCCTTTACCGAATAACATATAAGCTAACAACACGCCCAAGCCAGGACCGGGGTTCGCTTCAATTAGGAAGAAAACAGATTGACCTAATTCTTGTGATTGTTGGATACCTAACGGTGAAAAAATACCATGGTTAATTGCATTGTTTAAAAACAAGATTTTTGCAGGTTCGACAAAAATTGAGGTGAGTGGCAATAAGCCTGCTTGAACAAGTACATCTACACCGCTAGCCAACCAACCGGAAACTACTTTTACAGCCGGTCCGATGATCCAGAAGAATAGAATGGCTAAAATCATTCCAATAATACCGGAAGAGAAGTTATTGACTAACATCTCAAAACCGCTTTTGATTTTGCCATCAGCCCATTTGTCAAAACGTTTAATTGCCCAGCCGCCGGTTGGACCTGCGATCATTGCACCAAGGAACATTGGAATATCTGTACCGACGATCACACCGGCAGTAGTAATCGCCCCGACTACTGCACCACGCTCTCCACCAACTAATTTACCGCCAGTATAACCGATTAATAATGGCAGTAAGTACATTATCATTGGTCCGACTAACTTCGCCAAGATTTCATTTGGCAACCACCCTGTCGGAATAAAAAGTGCGGTGATAAAACCCCACGCAATAAATGCCCCAATGTTAGGCATCACCATATTTGATAAGAAACGTCCAACACTTTGGATTTTGACTTTTGCATTTGCTGATAGCATAACTTAACCTCAATAAATAGAACACGTAAAGAGAAATAATTGGCTATTTTTCAGGCAGAAAAAAATAACATATTTATAATAAAAGCAAAAATTTTTTCTTTAAGATTTGTGATGTAGGACACATTTTTTATTATTTAATCAGTGATAAAAACGTGATATTTATCACAATTTATAAATTCAAACCATAAAATTGTGATGAAGATCACAAAAATAAAACAAGATTTTCTAAATTCTTTGTGAGTCTGATTAAGCATATTTACGATGTATAACATAAAATTTAGTCAATAACTGTATTTATGCTTAAACTCAGTGCGGTTAAAATAGAAAAACTTTCAACCGCACTTTAATTACAGGAATTTGCTACAGTCTTCTTTATCATAAAGATTTCAAACGAACCAATAATTCTTCTTGTTTGAAAGGCTTATTTAACACCTCAAACTCACTGAACTGAGCGATGTATTCCGTATGGTTCCCTGTCATTAGCAGTATTTTGATTAAGGGAAAACGGTATTTTATATAATTTGCTAAATCAATACCGCTCATTTTGCCGTTCAAAACCACATCGGATAACAGATATTCATATTCTATGCGTTCGTTTTTCGATAAATGCGACATTGCTTGTTCCGCATTTTCAAATACGAGAGTTTGATAGCCCATTGCGATAAGTTGTTCATTTAAGGTTTCCCGAAGATCTTTTTGATCTTCGATAAGTATTAATGTCGCTCGTTCAGATAAATCCATACTCGCTGGAAGTGCGGTGGAAATTGTTGAATTTCTGCGGGAAATAGGTAGCTGTAAATGGATCTTAGTGCCTTTACCCAGTTCGGATTGTACTTTAACCCTTCCTTTAGATTGGCGAATAAATCCATATACCATCGACAATCCCAAACCGCTACCTTTACCGTTTTGTTTGGTGGTAAAAAAAGGTTCAAAAATATGGCGACGAGTTTCTTCACTCATTCCGCAACCGTTATCAATAATTGACAGTTGCACCATTTGTTCGGTTTTATGGGTTCGTTGGACTAATAATTGACGGGTTTTCAGCACAATTTCGCCTTTACTCTCTAAGGCATCTTTGGCATTCACCAATAAATTCACCAAGGCTGTTTCCAATTGATTTTTATCCATATAAATCAGCGGTAAATTCTCCGCTAAATCTAACCGCACTGTAATCGTTGCTGGCAGGCTATGTTTCATAAAATCGGAAAATTCAAATAATAGCTGGTTTAAATCTAATGAGGTCGGATGGAGAGGTTGCTTGCGGGCATAAGCCAGCAAACGCTGTGTTAATGTTGCACTATTTTCTGCCGCTTTTAATGCACGTTGCAAACGTTTTGCCTGTTTGTCGTGTAAAGTTTCAGGATCTATCAAATCTAAATTACCAATAATCACCGCCAATAAATTATTGAAATCGTGAGCAATTCCACCGGTTAAATGACCGATACTTCGCATTTTTTGACTGTGTGCTAAATCCGTTTCCAATTTTTTACGTTGAGTACGATCAATTAAAAACGCCACCAAACCACCGTCTTGTAAGGCACTTACCCTCCATTCCAAAATTTGCCGGCAATAGTCGATTTCCAATGGTTCTTGCTCACTACGCATTTCACTTAATAATTTTTCATTAATTTGCTCCGAGCTACCATAAATTTTTGCTGAACCTTGCTGTAAAAAGAACGCTAGACTTGAAAAATTAGCCTCTCGTGCTTGCTCTTCATGCCAATGTAATAATTGTATAAATTGGCTATTGCAAGACATTAAACAACCGGAGGGATTAAAAATCGCCAAACCGTCCCGCATTGCCAAAAAAGTTCGCTCCAACAATTCACTTTTTTCTTTCAATAAGGCATCGGTACGTGCTAGTTTCACCACATTTTGCTGAAAAATATAAAAAGCTCGAGCTAATTCGCCGATTTCATCTTGTCGTTGTTGTTGCGGTACTTGAGCATATTTATCCCCTTGTGATAAGCGAGTCATCGCCTGAGTAATAGAATACAAACGCTTACCGAATAAGCGATAAATATAAATACCCAAAATGATAATCAAGCCGACTGTGAATAAAGAAGCTCCCCAAATATACAAAATATGCTTGGAAAGTGCGGTTTGAATTTTTGCAGATTCACTATTCACAATAGCGATTTTTTCTTGTGCCAAACGGCTGTAATCTCGGTCAATTTGAGCTACAAGCGAATCAATTTGATAAGTTAAGAATTGAATACGTTGATTAATCGCTACCAATTGGTAGGCTGATTTAGTGATAAGTTCAAATTCATTTTCTATTTTTATCCATTCTTGCTGAATATCTGGCTGTTTTTTCTCGGGTAAAAATGAAAATACTGAGCGAATGGCAATAAAGGTTTCAGGTGAAAATAAACCTTTAGTCGCAGTTTCAATCAAGTTTTCAATTTGTTGAAAGTCAGAAACAAACAGTTTGCCGTCTGCTAAAAGTGCGGTGCGTTTTTCTAACCTTTTAATGTGTTCTAAATAAAGTAAGGATTGGTTTAATTTGCTGATGATGCTGGTATTCAAAACATGGCGTTGATAGGCTTGTTGTAACAGCTCTTGCACACTTTTTTCCAATAAGTCAATAGATTGAATAATCCCTGAAAATTGATGTTGCTCTAACGGACTGGCGTATTTTTTGCCTTGATCCAAATAATGATGTACTTGCTCAATATGCTGTGCCAGTTGCTTGGACGCTTCCTGATATTCTAATGCACGAAAGGTCTGCCTGAGTTTATTGGCATAAGTGGAAATCTGAGTGGTTTTGATACCTAAACTCATGGAGAAAAACATTTGGTTCATGGAGCGATCACGTAAATTTGACAGGGCGTTATGACTGGAATTCAATCCAAATACAGACATCACACTAATTGAAAAAATCAGAAAAACTGCCACCAGTACGAATACGATCAATCGTAATCTAACACCGTAGGAATGAGTAGAAAAAAGTTTTTTTAACATATAACTACCGACTGAATAAAACTTTTGTAATTTTTACCGCACTTTTGACCGAGTGTGACATTATAAATAGTTTCTATTATGGAATTATGACAAATATGAATGAGTTTTTAACATGTTCTGTTCATAAACTTATGCTTTACTGTAAATCAAAATAAAGATTGAGGGCAATTAAAATGGAGCAGGCTGTCAATATTTCCGTAACACCGTTGTTGGAAATGCGTCATATCGCCAAACGTTTCGGCGATTTTTATGCATTGCAACATGTTGATTTAGATGTATATCGTGGTGAAATTCATGCGTTAATGGGTGAAAATGGTGCCGGTAAAAGTACATTAATGAAAATTTTGGCAGGTGCGTATATTGCTACTTCCGGTGAAATCAACATTGACGGCAAACTCTTTCCGATTTCTTCGCCGAAAGATGCCATTCTTGCGGGAATTACTTTAATTTATCAAGAAATTCATCTTTCACCGAATTTGACAGTTGCAGAAAATATTTTTTTAGGTCGTGAAATCGGTACGGTATTTGGCTTGAATCGCAAGAAAATGGAAGAAGAAGCACAGGAAGTATTAGACCGTTTAGGTGCTCAATTTTTCGCCTATCAAAAAGTGTCCTCTCTCACCATTGCTGAGCAACAGCAAGTAGAAATTGCCCGCGCGTTACATCGTAAAAGTCGAATTTTAGTGATGGATGAGCCGACTGCTGCATTATCCTCCCGTGAAACAGAAAAATTGTTTGAGTTGATCAAAAAATTACGGTCGGAAGGATTGGCAATTATCTATATTAGTCACCGAATGGCGGAAATTTACGAATTGGCGGATCGTGTGAGTGTATTACGTGACGGAAAGTATGTTGGATCTTTACTACGTGAGAATTTGCATGCCAACACTTTAGTACAAATGATGGTAGGACGACCACTAACAGATTTGTTTAATAAAGAAAAAGTACCAATAGGCGAGGAAGTCATTCGCATTGAAAATCTTTCTGACGGTAATAAAATAAAAAATGCTTCTTTGGTTGTAAGAGCAGGTGAAATTATTGGCTTATCCGGTTTGGTTGGTGCAGGTCGTTCTGAATTAGCTCATTTATTATTTGGTGTTAGTCGACCTACACAAGGCAAAATGTATTTAAACGGTGCCGAAATTAGTTTCAGCTCACCTCGAGAAGCCATTATTCATCACGTAGCATTATTACCGGAAAATCGTAAAGAAGAAGGATTATTCCTTGATATGAACGTATTTAAAAACATAACTATTGCGACCATTGAACGTGATGCCACCATGATGGTGATTAATCAGACAAAAGGAAAAGCGGATACTGATCAGGCAATTAAAAGTTTAAAAATCCGAGTGCCGAATGCTAATGTCGATGTGAGTGGACTATCCGGCGGTAATCAACAAAAAGTATTGTTGTCCCGTTGGATGGGAATTCATCCGAAGTTATTCATTTTAGATGAACCGACACGAGGTGTGGATGTTGGTGCAAAAAGTGAGATTTATAAAATGATGATTGAAATGGCAAAACAAGGTGTAGCGATTTTAATGATTTCCAGTGAATTACCTGAAATTGTCGGTATGAGCGATCGTGTTTATGTAATGCGGGAAGGCTATGTTGTCGGTGAAGTTCTAGGTGAACAAATTAATCAAGAAAGCATTATGGCATTGGCCTGTGGTGCAGCGTAAATTTAGATGTAAGGAGCTTAATATGGAAAATGTAGCAAAATCAGGAGCTAAAAAACAGGCATTATCGGATATGTTCCAAGCAATGGGTATTTTACCTATCTTGCTACTGATTATTATCGTCTTTTCCTTTATTGCCCCCAATTTTATGAGTGAAGCCAATATGATGAATATTGCCCGTCAGGCATCAATTAATATCGTCTTGGCAGCAGGAATGACTTTCATCATTTTAACCGGTGGAATTGATTTATCCGTAGGGTCAATTTTAGGAGTAACTGCCGTCATGGCATTGGTGTGTTCGTTAAATCCTGCACTTGCCGATTTTGCAGTACCGATTGCTCTAGTTGCAGGTTTAGGTATGGGTGTTTTTAATGGTTTATTGGTTGCTTATGCAGGATTGCCACCATTTATTGTAACGCTTGGAACTTATACCGCACTTCGTGGTGCTGCTTACTTAGTGGCTGACGGCACAACAGTGATTAACTCAAAAATTTCTTTTGACTGGATCGGTAACGGTTATCTAGGCTCTATTCCTTGGTTAGTCATTATTGCCTTTGCAGTAATTGCGGTATGTTGGTTTATTTTACGTCGCACAACGTTAGGTACACATATTTATGCGGTTGGTGGGAATTTACAGGCTGCCCATTTAACTGGTATCAAAGTATCTCTAGTGTTGATTTTTGTGTATGCTACCAGCGGTTTATTATCCGGTTTGGGTGGTGTGATGAGTGCTTCTCGTTTATATAGTGCTAACGGTAACTTAGGGGTTGGCTATGAATTAGATGCTATTGCTGCGGTTATTTTAGGCGGAACCAGTTTCGTTGGCGGTATCGGTACAATTACAGGCACATTAATCGGTGCATTGATCATTGCAACTCTCAATAACGGTATGACATTAATGGGGGTATCTTATTTCTGGCAACTTGTCATTAAAGGTGGCGTAATTATCGTAGCAGTACTCATCGATAAGTATCGTACCAGTAAAGCAAACTAATTTGGGTAAATTACTCAAACTTTTCCTTAACCATAATCTCATAGGAGATATTTTATGAAATTAAAAACATTAGCAGTAAGTGTTATGTTGGCCATGGCTCCTTTGGCTCAAGCCAAAGAACTTAAATCTATCGGTGTAACAGTCGGTGATTTGGCCAATCCTTTTTTCGTGCAAATTGCCAAAGGTGCTGAGTTAAAAGCAAAAGAACTGGCTGGCGATAAAGTGAATGTGACATCCGTGTCCAGTGGCTACGATTTAGGTCAACAAGTAGCACAAATTGACAACTTCATTGCAGCGAAAACCGATATGATCATTTTAAATGCTGCAGATTCTAAAGGTATAGGACCTGCAGTAGAGCGTGCGAAAAAAGCCGGAATCGTTGTTGTGGCAGTAGATGTAGCGGCAGATGGTGCAAATGCAACCGTCACTTCCAATAACTACCAAGCGGGTGAAATTGCATGTCAAACCATTACCGATAAATTAAATGGTAAAGGTAATGTGGTTATCATCAACGGTCCACCAGTTTCTGCGGTACAAGACCGTGTTCAAGGTTGTATGGATGTATTGGCTAAGCATAAAGGGATCAAATTATTGTCTCACAATCAAAATGCAAAAGGCAGTCGTGAAGGTGGTTTAGAAGTAATGACTTCCTTATTAATCGCTCACCCGAAAATTGATGCAGTATTTGCAATTAATGATCCGACAGCAATCGGTGCCGACTTAGCGGCGAAACAGGCACAACGTAAAGAATTTTTTATCATGGGTGTAGATGGTTCTCCAGACGGTGAAGATGCATTAAAACAAAGCAATAGCTTGTTTAACGGCACACCGGCACAAGATCCGCAAGTTATGGCAGCGAAAGCGGTAGAAATCGGTTACGATATTTTACAAGGTAAAGCCGCACCAGAAAAACCGGTCTTGATTCCTGTAACCTTAATTAATCGCGATAACATCAAAGATTACAAAGGTTGGACTGTAAAATAATTATAGAAAAACCAAGCCGTTCCCTTTGTGCAACGGCTTTAACATATTATCAACAGCTAAAAAGTGCGGTAGATTTTTTCATTGTTTTGATGACAGGAAATAAAATATGAAGCGTTCGGAAATTAATCAAGCGATCAGAGAAGCACAGCAAATGATGGCAAAATACCACTTTGTACTGCCGAAATTTGCGGATTTTTCACTAGCGGATTGGCATACACTTTCTTTGGAACGCTATGCTGAAATACTAGAAGCAAATTTGGGCTGGGATGTGACGGATTTTAATTTAGGTAATTTCAAACAGGCGGGATTGACCCTATTTACCTTGCGTAATCAGTCGGATAGAAACAATAAACCTTATGCCGAAAAAATTATGTTGGTGAAGCAAAACCAAATTACGCCAATGCACTACCATTGGAAAAAAATGGAAGATATTATAAATCGTGGCGGTGGCATTTTAGTCATTCAGTTATACAGGCGTGATGAAATAACGGAGCTGCTAGATAAGGTTTCGTCCATTGATATTCAAATAGACGGGGAACAATATCAAGTTGCCGCAGGTAGCAAAATTCGTCTTAGCCCAGGCCAAAGTATTTGCTTACCACCAATGCTCTACCACAGCTTTTGGGCGGAAGATAGCGATGTTTTAGTTGGTGAGGTATCAATGACAAATGATGATCTCACCGATAACCGTTTTTTAGAATCTCTTGGACGTTTTTCAACCATTCAGGAAAATGAACAACCTATCCGTTTACTTTGTAGTGATTATAAGGAATTTTTATGTCGTTAATTAATTTAAAAGAAATGCTGACCGTTGCGGTACAACATAAATTTGCCGTGGGAGCATTTAATGCAATTGATTCCAATTTTATTGATGCAGTATTTGCTGCGGCTAAACAGCAGCAATCACCGGTGATTATTAATGTCGCGGAAGTACATTTGCAATATATCGATTTACCTGCGACCGCCAAATACATTAAAAAGAAAGCTCAATTAGCAAGTATCCCAGTTTGTTTAAACCTCGATCATGGTTTAACTTTACCAACCGTCAAACAAGCCATTGAATGTGGCTTCTCCTCTATTATGTTTGATGGTTCTTCTTTATCTTATGAAGAAAATATTCGTCAAACTAGAGAAATAGTGGAATTATGTCGCCCTTATAATATTTCTGTGGAAGGTGAATTAGGTGCCGTGGGTGGCGATGAAGGCGGTGCGTTAGAAAGTATAGCAGATGTAGCACTTTATACCAAAGTGGAACAAGCCAAGGAATTTGTAGAAAAAACCGGTATTGATACTCTAGCAGTTGCGATTGGTAATACGCACGGGAAATATAAAGGCGAACCTAAGCTTGATTTTGAACGCCTTGCACAAATCAATCAAGCTGTTGATGTTCCTTTGGTATTACATGGTGGTTCAGGAATTAGTGCAGAAGATTTCCGTAAAACTATTGAATTGGGTATTTGCAAAATCAATTTCTTTACCGGCATGTCTCAAACGGCATTAGATACCTTAGCGGTGGATATGAGATCCATAGAATTAAGTGGCAAATATAATCAATACTTGATGATAATGAATAATATGCAACATGCGATTAGTCAAACCGTTGCCGAACAATTGAAAATTTTTAACAGCATCGATAAAGCTAGATATTATGCAAAAACGTAAGGGTATTTTGGCGTTGGGAAACTTATTGGTAGATCGAACTTTAGTGATCTCCGATTATCCCAAAGAAACGATGTTGGCAACTATTTCGGAAATGGGATTACACTGTGGGGGTGGCTGTACTAATGTGTTATTCAATTTATCTAAATTGGATCCCGAGCTCTCTTTATTTTTAAGTGGTGCTATTGGAAAAGATAGTGAAGGACAATTTATTTTACGGCAAGCTAAGAAACACAATGTGGTATTAACCGCAATGTTAGAAAGCGATCTCCCCACTTCCTTTACTGATGTAATGATTAACAGTCAAAACGGAGAGCGGACTTTTTTTCATTACATAGGAGCAATGCAGCAATATGATCATCAAACTGTTACCTCGATAGATTGTAATGCTAAAATTGCCCATATCGCTTATTTGCCCTTACTGCCGGCGTTGCTGGATGTCTCAAAACTGGTAAAAACATTGACAGTGCTAAAAGAAAAGGGTTTTCTTATTTCGATTGATTTGGTTTCCTGTGAAAATAAACAGATTTTTAAAAATGTTATTCGCCCGATCTTATCCTATGTGGACTTTGTGATTATTAATGATGTGGAAGCCAAAATTTTAACGGAACAAGTAAATATAGCTTCTACAGAAAAAGAGTTGGTTACGACGGCAAAAGCGATTATGCAACTGGGTGTAAAGAAAGCCGTTATTGTACATTCACCTAAATATGCGGTTGCTTGTGATTTGCTGGGAAATATTGTTACGGTTCCTTCCTACTGGGTCGAAAAAGATAAAATTCTGAGTACATTGGGGGCTGGAGATGCTTTCTGTAGTGGTATTTTATACGGATTACATCAGAATTTACCGTTACAAAAAACCTTACAATTAGGACACGGTTTGGCGTATTTCAATTTATTTTCACTCTCTGCTACTGAAGGTGCAGTCAGCTATGTGAAATTAAAGGATTTTATTCGTACCAAAGAAACAATGCAGAATACTTAAAAAGTGAGGATTTGAGTTGCATAATAGCGTACTTAATTTTCTCCCAGTTTTTCAACTGAAGCCTCAAAGCAATACCCTAGGCCTCGAACAGTCTGAATAAAACTCGGAGCCTTAACATTCGGTTCAATTTTTTTACGTAGTCGCATAATTAATACATCAATAGTGCGGTCAAAAATTTCCAAATTTTCTGCATGGGTTAATTCTAATAATTTTTGACGGCTCAACACTTTTTGAGCGTGAGAAACTAAGGCATACAATAATAAATATTCGCCGTGAGTCAGTTCAATTTCCTGTTTTTGGGGCGAATAAAGTTTATGTGTTTCGGTATCTAAATACCATTGATGAAACAAAAAACCGCTATGCGTATAAACGGTGGTTGTGGCTTGTGGTTGAGTGCGACGAATAGCAGCTTTAGCTCTCGCCACTACAATTCGAGGATAAAAAGGCTTGGTAATATAATCATCAGCCCCCATTTCCAAACCAACAACTACATCGGATTCGCTATTTAAGCCACTCAACATAATGATGGGCTTATTCAACAGATTTTTTAATTGTTGAAGCAAAACCAGTCCGTTAATATCGGGGAGAATAAGGTCTAATAAAATCAAATCAAAGCGAGAATTGGTTTGTAATAAGGTTAATGCTTCCTGACCGGAAGAGACTGCAACAACCCTATACCCATATTCTTCAAAAGTATCGGTGAGTAGCTCGCAAATTTGAATATCGTCATCAATGACTAAAATTGATATGCTGGTGGACATTAATACCTGATAATAATTTTAAAGGAGGAAAGTATATAAAATATCAAAATAAAATAATGTTACAAGGATCACAATATTCATATTTCATTTATAGGAGTTTTTTATGCGTATAGGTATTGATTTAGGTGGAACCAAGATTGAAGTTATTGCGTTAAGTAACAGCGGTGAAGAGTTGTTTCGCAAACGTATTCCTACCCCGAGAGGGTCGTATCCGGACACGTTGACAGCAATTAAAAGTTTGGTAGATGATGCGGAACATGCAACGGGGCAACGAGGCACAGTAGGGATCGGAATTCCCGGCACTATTTCCCCTTTTACCGGCAAAGTCAAAAATGCTAATTCTGTTTGGCTTAACGGACAAAATTTAGACGAAGACTTGACCGCACTTTTAGGACGAGAAGTAAGAATTGCCAATGATGCCAACTGCATGACCGTCTCTGAAGCCACAGATGGTGCAGGAGCAGGAAAAAAGGTCGTATTGGCACTTATTCTCGGAACAGGTTGCGGTTCCGGTATCGTGATTGACGGAAAACCCTGGAATGGGGCTAACGGTATCGGCGGTGAATGGGGACACAACGAATTACCTTGGCAAGATGAAGAAGAACGTTCGCATAACGTACAATGTTATTGTGGCAAACATCGTTGTATCGAACAATTTGTTTCCGGTACCGGTCTATGTGATGATTACGAACGTCGGAGTGGGATAAGATTAAAAGGCAACGAAATTGCCGCACTTGCCGAGCAAGGCGATCCTACTGCCGAACAATCTTTACAAGCTTATGAACGCCGTTTGGCAAAAGCTCTAGCAGCTTATGTAAATATTTTAGATCCTGATGTGATTGTACTGGCGGGCGGTGTTTGTAACATTGATCGTCTGTACACAACCTTACCGACACGGATGAACGATTATATTTTCGGTAGAGAATTTTTTACTGAAATCAAAAAAGCCGTACACGGCGATTCCAGTGGTGTGCGTGGGGCGGCTTGGCTTTGGGGAATTGATGAAGCCTAAAAGTGCGGTGAGTTTTAAATGATTTTGAGGGCTTGGACTGCAAAATCAAGCCCTGACGTTGCAATACTCAAAGTAGTCTAAATTAACACCGCACTTTTATTTGACAATTCAAGCGTAAAAACATTTTGCATCAGTGTAAATAACAAAACAACCAATGATAAAATGAAGCGAATTGTAAATTTTTTATCTTCATTGAATGATAAAAGACTGTATATTCTACAGTTTTTTTGCTAATTTAAGACGTCTCTAATTATGCGGTTTTTCGGTAACATATGGTATTTTTTATCAAAACAGTAGTTAAACAAAGTATTTTATTTTCGGTCGCTATTTTGGTTGCATGTTCTTCCGAACACTCTAAAACAGCTAGCCAAAATGATGCGAAACAATTCGGGGCAAAATATGCTGGGCGTAGTTATCAGCAAGCGTCATTAGTGCCGGTTTCCTCTGTTGACAACAAAAGTGCGGTCATCAATCAAGGTGATTTTTTAACGCAACTTACTAATATTCGTCAAGCATCAACTGGCTTAGCTAATCAATTTGCGAACATTTATGACAAAGTAACTCATTGGGTATTGGCTGGTGCGAATACTAAACAATTAGCAGACTATGGTATTCAAGCTCAAATTATGAAAGGAACCGACGGATACCAAAATGTATTAATGACAGGATATTATTCGCCGGTTATTCATGCTCGTCATACGCAACAGGGCAAATATAATCAACCTATTTATGCTTTGCCTGCTAATAAACGTTTTTCTCGAGCTCAAATTTATGCCGGTGCCTTGCGAGGTAAGGGACTTGAGCTGGCTTACACTGATTCAATGATTGATAATTTTCTACTTGGCGTACAAGGTAGCGGTTATGTTGATTTTGGTCACGGAGATTTAACCTATTTTGCCTATGCAGGACAAAATGGTTTTGATTATGTAGCAATAGGACGATTGCTGGTAGAGGATGGCGAAATTTCCAAAGAAAAAATGTCTATTCAAGCCATTAAAAATTGGGCAATGGAAAATCCATCACGCTTACAAGCCTTGTTAGAACGTAATCCTTCTTATGTTTTTTTCAAAAAAGATCCTAACGGAAAAGTGCTTGGTTCTGCCGGTGTGCCTTTAGTACCTATGGCTGCTATTGCTAGCGATAAAAATGTGATCCCAAGCGGCTCTGTAGTTTTAGTGGAAGTACCGAAAATTGATGATGAAGGCAATTGGACCGGTGAACATATTTTACATTTAATGGTGGCATTAGATGTTGGGGGAGCAGTAAAAGGGCAACATTTTGATTTATATCGTGGAATTGGCGATAATGCCGGACATGTTGCGGGTTTATCGAAGCACTATGGTAGAGTGTGGTTATTACAATAATGACAGAACGTATTGATAATTATGAACAACGCTTTGGTGGAATTGGACGACTATATGGAATAGACGTTTTGGAACGCTTAAAGCAAACACATATTTGTGTGATCGGCATTGGTGGGGTAGGTTCATGGGGTGTCGAAGCAATTGCACGTTGCGGTATTGGGCAAATTACCATGATTGATATGGACGATATTTGTGTAACCAATATTAACCGCCAATTACCTGCATTAACAGGTAATATTGGTAAGTTAAAAACAGAAGTAATGAAAGAGCGTGTGCAATTAATTAATCCGGATTGCCACGTGAATATTATTGATGATTTTTTACTTGCTGAAAATTTAGCTGAATATATTCATACAGGCTACGATTATGTGATTGATGCTATTGACAATGTCAGAGTAAAAGCAGCACTAATTGCTCACTGTAAACGCAATAAAATTCCGATTATCACAATTGGTGGTGCAGGAGGGCAAACCGATCCAAGTCAAATTCGAGTGACAGATCTTAGTCGCTCTATTCAAGATCCTCTATTAGCAAAAGTGCGGTCAGTTTTACGTAAAGAATATCATTTTCCACAAAATCCTAAACGTAAGTTTGCAGTCGATTGTGTTTTTTCCACTCAGCCTTTAATTTTTCCAAAAATGGCTGATAATTGTACTACTTCAGCTACCATGAATTGTGCCAATGGCTTTGGTGCTGCAACAATGATTACCGCAACTTTTGGTTTTTTTGCGGTGGCAAAAGTTGTAGATAAATTGACAAAAGGCTAAAAAATTTTTGTAAAAATTCTAGCAATTTGATGAAAAAGTGATAACCTAGTCCGTCTTTTAAAATCGTTATTAATCATGAAAAGGAGTATTCCAATGTCTAATTTTACCTTTAAAAAAGCATTAATTAGTACAGCACTTTTTTCTTTATCTGCTGTGGCAAATGCTAGCATAGTAACATCAATTAAACCTTTAGGTTTTATCGCTTCATCTATTGCTGATGGTGTAACTGATACCCAAGTTATTGTTCCACCGGGTGCATCGCCACACGACTATAGTTTCCGCCCTTCCGATATTCAAAAACTAAAAAAAGCAGATTTAGTTGTTTGGATTGGCGAAGATGTGGATGCGTTTTTAGATCATGCAACTTTACGTGGTATAGATCCGAAAAAAGTAGTTACCATTGCTGAAATTTCAGAAATTAATACTAAAGGACTTTTAATGACAGGCCATCATCATGATCACGACCATGACCATGACCACGACCATGACCATGACCACGACCACGACCACGACCATGACCACGACCACGACCATGACCACGATCATGATCACGACCACAAACATGACCATGAACACAAGCATGGACACAATCATGAACATGATGAATTGGGCATTAATTGGCATGTTTGGTACTCACCGGAAATTAGCAAAATTGTTGCACAAAAAGTAGCAGAGAAATTGTCAATACAATATCCGGCCAAAAAAGCATTGATTGAAAAAAATCTTGCTGAATTTAACCGCACTTTAGCAGCAAAAAATAACGAAATTAAAAAGCAATTAGCTTCAGTAAAAGAAAAAGGATTTTATGTTTTCCATGATGCTTACAGCTATTTCAATAACGCTTATGGATTAAATCAAGTAGGCTATTTCACTATTAATCCATTAGTTGCACCGGGGGCAAAAACATTAGCTAAAATTAAGGAAGAAATTACTGAGCATAAAGTAAATTGCTTATTCGCAGAACCGCAATTTACACCAAAAGTAATTGAAAGTTTAGGTAAAGCAACAGGTGTAAACGTTGGACGCTTGGATCCGATGGGTGACAAAGTTAAATTAGGTAAAAATTCCTATGCCAATTTCTTACAATATACCGCAGATAGCTATTTTAGTTGCTTGAAATAAACCTTTTTATCAGACAGTGCCGTAAAACCACGTCCTTTAGAGCGTGGATATAAGGCACAAAATGATATACTTCTTACTGCTAACAGAGGTCGCTTTAGACTCTCAATGACGGCATAATCAGGGCAGGACGTGCCCGTAGCGTCTGTGAAGTGAATCGCATTGGCGGTCAGCAGCAGAAACCCACCGAGAGTAGCCCATTGCTTTCAATGGGAGCTGGTAGGAATCTCCTTGCTTTAGCTAGGGGAGGATGTCAATAAATTTAACCCACTTTAAAGTGGGTTAATTTCAAGTATTACGTAGCAGTTGCATATCTCAGTATCTGCTACGTTTTTTGTCTGTTTTAACGGTAAAACAAAAATAATGAAGCATGTTGAACGGTACCTTTTAGCGTTAACCACTTTTATATACTAACGTTGTGTAAAATTAGAAATAGAATGTAGTAATGCTCTTGTAAATTGAAAAAATATCATCCTATACAGCATAGTCAGCGTAAAAATTAAAGATCCAATTTTATGGCGAGTTATGCTATGTCGTTTAAAAAAGAGTAACTATTTCAATGCAGAAAATTATATTTTTGATGAAATATTAAAAGTGTTTAACTTGTTATAATTGGAAAATATTTTCAGCCAAAAATAATAAGATACAATCAAAACATCTACTTGACGTTATTTTAAATGTTTGGCACATTCAACCCAATCTCAATATTCAACAAGGATTTATGATGACACATCATTCATTAAAACATATATCTGATCGGATTAAACAGGCTTTAAATCAAATTGAAAACAGAAAATTAGCTCAGGATCTGTGGTATATCTTAGGCGAACGGAATTTTCAGGGCTTTCTACCCGCATTCACAGTAAACCATTTTTGCGAAAAATATCATATGACGGACAAAGAATTGGCTTTAATATTATTACCCGTCAGTGCGTGTTATGCTAATCCCACAATCTCCCATTTCAGTGTGGGGGCAATTGCTAAAGGAGAGTCAGGCAGCTTTTATTTTGGTGCTAATCAAGAATTTTGTACCACAAACATTCAGCAAACCGTTCATGCGGAGCAAAGTGCAATTTCTCATGCTTGGATGCGTCGTGAAAGTAAAATAACAGAGATTACCGTCAATTACACACCTTGTGGACATTGTCGCCAATTTATGAATGAACTTAACAGTGCGGAAACATTACGCATTCATTTGCCACATAGTCAGGATAATTTATTACATCACTATTTGCCGGATGCTTTTGGACCCCATAATTTACAGATAGATAATCGTCTATTTGATAAAAAAGCACATAATTTGTTTTTGATAACGGAAGATCCGTTAATTCAAGCCGCACTTGATGCTGCTAATCAATCTCATGCTCCTTATTCCAAAACCTATTCAGGTATTGCATTGCAATTGCAAGATCAACAGATTTTTCAAGGCAGTTATGCTGAAAATGCCGCATTTAATCCCTCTTTACCGCCACTACAAACAGCATTGAATTATTTAATTTTAGATGGAAATGAGGTGGAAAATATTGCTCGAGCGGTATTGGTTGAACAACCTTTCAGGTTGTCATATCGTGGTATGACAGAAGAACTATTGGCGTATTTAGGTGATATACCGCTCGACTATATTCAAGTATCATAAAATGGGTTTCAGCTTATACAGATAAAATAATATGAAAATAGCATTAGGTATTGAATATAACGGTACACATTATTTCGGTTGGCAACGTCAAGCGAATGTCACAAGTGTACAGGAAAAACTGGAAAGTGCGGTCAGTTTTGTTGCAAATGAATTTTGTCAAATATATTGTGCGGGTAGAACGGATTCGGGTGTTCATGCTACCGGTCAAGTGGTACATTTTGACACGAAAGCGATTCGCTCTGAAAAAGCATGGACATTCGGTCTTAATGCCAATTTACCTGCTGATATTGCGGTACGTTGGGCAAAGGTCGTCAGTGAGGATTTTCATGCTCGTTTCAGTGCCACAGCAAGGCGTTATCGTTATTTAATTTATAATCATCCGCTACGTTCCGCTCTTTTTCCCACTGGAGTTACTCATCATCACGTTGCATTGGATCATCGTTTAATGCACCAAGCAGGACAGTATTTATTGGGGGAACATGATTTTTCTTCATTTCGTGCCGCACAATGCCAGTCCAATACACCATGGCGAAATATTCATCATCTCCATGTTTTTCGCCAAGCCAATTACATTATTGTGGATATTCAAGCTAACGCTTTTGTGCATCATATGGTACGCAATATTGTCGGCAGTCTTTTAGAAATTGGAAGCGGAAAACAGCCGGTTGAATGGATGGATTGGCTTTTAACTCAAAAAGACCGCACTTTAGCCGCACCAACTGCTAAACCTGATGGTTTATATTTGGTAGAGGTGAAGTATCCTAATCACTTCAATTTGCCTAAAAATCCACTCGGTCCGTTATTCTTGGGAGAACCTAAGATAGATTTTCACCACGATTAACATCGATCTCCCGACCGCCATTTGACGGCGGGAGATCAAATATCGACCTAAATACTTACAACATCTCAATCGCCTGATATTGCTGTTGAAGTTTTTCTATATTATCCAAATACCCCTGCATTTTTTCCCGCTCTTTAGCGATAACTTGCTCCGGTGCTTTGGTAATAAAGGCTTCATTGCTGAGTTTGTTTTCAATTCGAACAATTTCACCTTTCAATTTTTCAATTTCTTTAGTCAATCTTGTGAGTTCTTGCTCTTTATTAATAAAACCTGCCATTGGAATAAAAATTTCATTATTTTCAACCAGTTTCGTGACCGAAAGTGGCGGTTCTTCATTGACGTCCAGTAAAGTAATCGTAGACAATTTTGCCATAGATTGTAATAAAGTGCGGTTATTTTCAAGGCAAATTTTTGTTTCCTCTGAAATGTTTCTCAGCAACAGTTCCAACGCATGACTCGGTGAAATATTGCATTCCGCACGAATATTACGCACCGCTACAATCACTTCTTTTAACCAATTCATTTGGCTTTCCGCCTCTAGATCAAGCCGATTTTCCTCTATGCGTGGAAATGGTTGTAACATAATGGTATCGCCTGATAACTTCATTACACCCTTCAATTTCTGCCAAATTTCTTCCGTGATAAATGGAATAATTGGATGTGCTAAACGCAATAATTTCTCTAATATATTGAGAAGCATGCGACTTGTACCACGTTTTTGAGCATCCGTACCATGAGCAAATACAGGCTTGGTTAGCTCTAAATACCAATCGCAGAACTGATTCCAAGTAAAATCGTAAATCGTATTTGCCACTAAATCGAAACGGTATTGCTTAAGTGCGGTGCGAAATGCGTCTATAGTGCGGTTGAATTGACTCTCAATCCAACGATCCGCCAACGAATATTCCGCTTCGCCCTCACTTAGATCCAATTTTTCGTGGGTTAATACATAACGACTAGCATTCCATAATTTATTACAGAAATTGCGGTAGCCCTCCAAACGTTTCATATCCCAATTGATATCACGTCCATTGCTCGCTAACGCCGCAAGGGTAAAGCGTAACGCATCCGTTCCATGTGCAGAAATGCCATGTTCAAATTCTTTACGAGTTGCTTTAGCAATTTTTTCCGCCAATTGTGGTTGCATCATATTGCCGGTGCGTTTTTCAAGCAAATCCTCAAGACTGATACCATCAATCATATCAATCGGGTCTAACACGTTCCCTTTGGATTTGGACATTTTTTGCCCTTGTTCATCACGAATTAAACCTGTTACATAAACGGTTTTAAACGGTACTTGCGGTTTGCCGTTTTCATCTTTGATGAAGTGCATCGTGAACATAATCATTCTTGCTACCCAAAAGAAGATGATGTCAAAACCGGTGATTAATACATCGGTCGGGTGAAATATTTTCAGTTCTTTGGTTTGCTCAGGCCAGCCAAGTGTTGAGAATGTCCATAATCCGGACGAGAACCAAGTGTCTAATACGTCTTCATCCTGTTTTAACGCTACGTCTGAAGTTAAGCCGTATTTTGACCGCACTTCCGCTTCATCTCGAGCAACATAGACATTGCCTTGTTCATCATACCAAGCCGGAATACGATGTCCCCACCAAAGTTGACGAGAAATACACCAATCTTGAATATCACGCATCCAAGAGAAGTAAAGATTTTCATACTGTTTAGGTACGAATTGGATTTCGCCGTTTTCCACCGCTTTGGTGGCGACTTCGGCAAGCGGTTTCACGCTCACATACCATTGATCGGTCAGCATCGGCTCAATCGGCACGCCACCACGGTCACCGTAAGGGACTTTTAAGTCGTGCGGTTTGATTTGGTCTAATAAGCCGAGAGCCTCAAAATCAGCCACGATTTTCTTACGAGCCACAAAACGCTCTAAGCCTTGATAGTCCTGTGGAATAAGTGCGGTGTAATTTTCGAGAGTTTTTCCGTCTGTGCCGATAATTTCTGCTTCCGCACGAATATCGGCATTGAGCGTCATCACATTTACCATCGGCAAGGCGTGGCGTTTGCCCACTTCGTAGTCGTTAAAGTCATGTGCAGGGGTAATTTTTACCACGCCGGTACCGAACTCACGATCCACATATTCATCGGCAATAATCGGAATTTCACGGTTGGCAAGCGGTAGCACGACCGTTTTGCCAATCAGCGATTGATAACGCTCATCTTCGGGGTGAACCGCAACCGCTGTATCGCCCAACATTGTTTCAGGACGAGTGGTCGCCACCACTAAATAATCTAAGCCCTCAGCGGTTTTCGCACCGTTAGCAAGCGGATAGCGGAAGTGCCAAAGCGAGCCTTTGCTCTCTTTGTTTTCAACTTCAAGATCGGAAATGGCAGTGTGCAGTTTCGGATCCCAGTTTACTAGGCGTTTGCCACGGTAAATCAAGCCTTCTTCGTGTAAGCGAACAAACACTTCTTTCACCGCATTAGACAAGCCTTCGTCCATCGTAAAACGCTCACGATCCCAGTCGATTGAGTTACCAAGTCGTCTCATTTGCTGGCTGATGGTACCGCCCGAATAGGCTTTCCAATCCCAGATTTTGTTGATAAAGGCTTCACGCCCATAATCGTGGCGGGTTTTGCCCTCTTCGGCTGCGATTTTACGCTCCACCACCATTTGGGTCGCAATCCCCGCGTGGTCAGTCCCCGCCTGCCAAAGGGTGTTGTTACCTTCCATACGGTTGAAACGGATTAAGGTATCCATCAATGTCTGCTGGAAAGCGTGTCCCATATGCAAACTCCCCGTTACATTCGGTGGCGGAATAGCGATGCAGTAACTTGGAACATTCGGGTTTTCATTCGGCTTAAAATAGCCTTGTGATTCCCAGTGTTGGTAGAGTGCTTGCTCTACGGCGGAAGGGTTGAAACGATCTTCCATTGTGAAGTTTTGGATCATTGGTTTTTTCTCTAATATATATCAAATCAGTTTTATTGATGAATTTAATCTGTCAAGACTGGCATTATAGTATTTCTCATCAATTTCTATTCCAATATATCTTCTATTAAGCTCTAATGCGGCTACTCCCGTAGAAGCAACCCCATTAAAGCAATCTAAAACAATATCATTTGGATTCGAAGCAATTTCAATAATTCTTTTTAGAATTTTTACTGGTTTTTGCGTTGGGTGTAATCTTTTACCTGCCTTATCTTTTATTCTTTCCTTTCCCATGCAAATAGGGCTTTCAATAAAATTATGCATTTCATTTTGTTTGGAAAAATTCCAAGTATGCCCTTTATTCCAGCAACATACTATTAGTTCGCAGCTATTTAAAAATGAAGACTTCCTAATGTTTGGGATAGGATTAGTTTTATGCCATACCATAAACTGAAATGTGTCA
The DNA here is from genome assembly GCF_014202395.1 of Histophilus somni. GTDB lineage: Bacteria > Pseudomonadota > Gammaproteobacteria > Enterobacterales > Pasteurellaceae > Histophilus > Histophilus somni. The sequence goes on along the minus strand of NZ_JACHGQ010000013.1, from coordinate 16,740 downwards.
AATTCAGGATCGAATACTTTATGATACTCCCCTAATAAGTTATAGCTACAAAATATAAATATATTTCCATTTGGTTTGAGAACTCGCTTAAACTCAGATAATAGTCGATTAGGATTTAATGGCTCCTCATCCCATACAGCAACATCATTATTGACTTCACTTCTCCAATCAAATTTCATATTTCCTGTACTATATTGAGCTAAATTATATGGCGGATCAGTAAGAATAAGATCTATACTATTATCAGGAAGATCTTTTAATTTCTCAAAACAATCTCCTTGCAACAAGCTAAATTTACTTATTTTATCAACTTCAATCATAATCAAAAATACAGTTTTTTAATTTTATCTAATGATTCTTTTATTTTCAGAGCAGATTTTTGATATTGTTCAAATACAATATCAAATCCATCTTTATCATTACATACAAAGTTCCAATAATCAGTTCCGATCAATAATTCATCTTCTGCAAAAAACTGCTTGACTCTCTCTTGTTTCCATTCTTTACCTTCTCCAAATTTATTATAGGCTGTTGCAAAATATATTCTAATAGTAGCACTATTATCATTAAGAAGAAGATTTTTAAGTAGAAAATATTCATCTAAAAGAGCATTCTTTTCTGCTTTTGATTTTTTATTATCAAGATCACCTGATGCTTTCAATTCTATTAAGAAATGTTCATTTGTTTCTTCATTGACGAAATAATGATCTGTAACGTGAGTTGTTTTGAAGCTAGTAATGTCTTTTGGATATAAACAGCTAAAACTCTCATAATGTTCTCTTGCAGGCTTATATTCGTGCTTAAAATATCCATCAAGAATAGATGAAGTTCTCTGTATCTGCTCAGGAAGAATAAAGGAATTTATGTTTCCTTTTACTGTATAAGATAAGGTTGCAATATTATTTCCAAGTTTTTCTAAAACATTACCAAAAGAAGAATCAAAGCTTCTAACAAATGCAGAGTAGAACATAAATTCTTCGCCTAATTCTGCCATAAAACAATTATTCTTTTTAGCGTTAATAACTCCTTCTGGATCATTTACTTCATTAGAGTATCTGCTTAATAATCCAGTAGCAAAGCTTTGAATAGCAGAGTCCACCATACCTTGAATAGCTTTTCTTTTTAGATCTTCCATAAAAATTTACTCACTTCATTTGTTAGATTCTTTAATAATTTCTTCACGTCCGTCCGGATAATGCTGAATCAAATCCCCATTTTCACGACGATAAGTCAGCACTTCGTGCTTTTTCTTTTCTTCAAACCAAGCGGTAAAAAGAATATCTAGCTCACGCTGTTTTTTGAGTAATTCTTCACGGCTTGTCATTTTATGTCCTCTGTTCCAAAATCGCCAAATATCTTTCCAGTTCCGTTAATTCATATCGACTAATCAATTCAACCAAACGACTTATATCCTGCTGATTTTTATGGAAATCATCAAAACATTGGTAATAGTTTGCTCGATGAGTAAATTTAATATCAACAGGTAAATAGCCGTGTTTCAATAATTCAAAATTAATCAGTAATCGCCCTGTGCGTCCGTTGCCGTCAATAAACGGGTGAATACTTTCAAAGGCTAAATGCAACCAACTAATTGCTTCTATGGGGTGAAGTGCGGTCAGTTTTTGTTGATATTTTTCAATCAATGACTGCATTTCTTCAGCAATTAAATAAGGAGCTGTCGGTTCGTTTTCCGCCCCTAAAATACGCACCGGAATTTTACGATAAACGCCTCGGCTTTCGGCATTATTCATTAAAACAAGCGAATGAATATCTTTAATGGTTCGCTCGCTTAACGGTTCATTATGGGCTACCAATTCATAAATATAGTTAAAAGCATCTTTAAAACCGATAATATCCAAATGTTCTCGTAATGACTTTTCCGCAATCGTCATTCCCTCTTTTAAAATCAGCACTGTTTCACGCAGGGTAATGGTATTGCCTTCAATCGCATTGGAATTATATGAGCTTTCAATAATAAATTCTTCTCGCAGACGCTTTACTTCGGATTCAGAAAGCGGACGATATTGTGTAAGCTGATTTTTTAGCTGATCGATTTGGATTAATTTACGATTCATTTTTGCAAAATTTCCCGAAAATCTAACCGCTCTTTCCCCATTAGAAACCGTGTGAAGCTGGGCATAAATTAGCCATTCTACGGCTTGTTATTTTTCTAACTTACCGCCTAGAGAGAAGAGATTATCTAGCGTAGATGTCTTAAATCTAACGACTACTCATCTTTCTATTTACGCAATTGAGATTTTAGTCGTTCAATTTCACTTTTTAAGCGTTGTGCTTCTTCTACACAAAATTCGCTTTTATTTCCATCGGTGCAATGAAGGCTTTGGTATTGTTTTTCTAAAATCGCAATAACTTTTTTGGTTTCATTTTTTTCCGCTACTTTTTTAGCTTCAACCTGTTTAACTTTATTTTCAGCTAATTTTTCTTGGTTTATTGCTGAATCAGTGCTAGCTTCTTCGGTTGTTGATTTCATTCCTTCTGACATCTTATCAGTTTGAACATGTTGCACAGGTGTTTCAGTGCTGTTTTCCACCGCACTTTCCAGTTGTTTTTGTTCAACTTGCTCCGTCTGCTTGTTATCCATTTTTTCGGTTGATACACTTTCTTGTGATTTTTCACAAGCAACCAATCCGAATAGCAATCCAACGAGTGTGGTAGCCAAAATTTTAGATTTCATAAAAAAACTCCTTATAAAAATTTACATATTTTCTGTTTGTAATTGCCAACCTTGCGAACGAAGCGATTTATAGCGTTCTCTCGCAAGAATTTTTAACTGCTCATCAACTGGCACAAAATCAATTAGCTGATTAAAACTCATAATAAAATCAGGTAATTGAGATTGCAGATTAATCAGTATATCCCGTCGTTGCGTATTACGTTTCCCTTGCCAAGAAATCTCTATCGGCGTTACGTATGAAGTCATTTCACCGGATAAATTGTGCGGTACAAATTCATCAGGATCTCTTTGCCATAAAGCTTCATCAAGTTTTAATGCCTGCTCTTCCGTTTCACAAGTGATTAATACTTTTTTCCCCAACCGCCAAGCGGAGGCGGCAAGATCGCAAGCAAGACTTTCTTCCGCAAAAAGTCCGTTTTTTCCTTGTTGTTGAGAAAGAATATAAAATTGAGCTTGCTTGATCATTATTGTTGTAATAACTAAAAATGGACGAATGCCGAATTCTAACGAAAATCATGTAAAGAGAAAACATTAATTTTTACTTTATACGCTATTTCCATAAAAGTGCGGTCATTTTGAGAAAAAAATAAAGGCATCACCTTTTGGTCATGCCTTCAACAATATTTTTCTCTGCTTAGAATTTCCAACCTAAACCGATGAAAAATACCATTGGGTCAAGGGTTACATCGACTTTATGATGTTGTTCAGAGGAAACCGCTCCTGGAACTCCAACTCCTGGAACTCCAACTCCTGGAACTCCAACTCCTGGAACTCCAACTCCTGGAACGCCCCCCCCATTCGCCTTATTAAAACTTGCTTTTGTTTTAATTTTCGCATACCAAACAGCGGTATTTAAATAAAGATTATCGGACAATTGAATATCTACCCCTGCGTTAAATACTGCTCCCCAAGAATCTTTTAATTTAAGATTGGAAACATTTGCCATTATCGCTTTTTCACCAAAGAATTTAGTATAGTTCACACCGGCACCAATATAAGGACGTGCTTTAGAATCTTTGTTTAAGAAATAATATTGTAAATATAGGCTTGGCGGTAAATGTTTTGTTTTACCTACTAAGGTACTACCTAATGTAATTTTATGATGAAACGGTGTTGCAGCTAATAACTCAACCCCGAAGTTATCTGTCATCATATAGGTTCCGGTTAACCCCAATTGGGCATTTTTGTTTACATCAAACTTAAACGTATCATGGTTTGTTGATGTTTTCGGCACAACTAAAATAGGACCACCCCGAACAATAAAACTGCCTGCTTCATGTGCTGTTGCACTTCCTGCCACCAATGCAGCCGCCACGCTAAGTACTAATGCTGTTTTTTTCATAGAAAATTCCTCATCTATTTAGAATATTTGCTCACAATAAAAATTGCCGATTTATGCAATCGGCGGGTACAATACCACTTAAGAGGTATTATTTCCGTGAACTAGATCAAATTTATAAAATTTTGTTAAAAATTTTTTTAAAATCGCTACAATCAGCTTACTAAAAGTTTAAATCTCCTCTTTAGTATGATTAAGGTCTGTAATAAGGATTTTTATACTTTCGGCTGTAAACACAGTATAATGCGTAACGTTTGCTTTTATTTATGGATTTTTGAATGATTAATTTTACTCATATATTTCAAGATTGTTGGAACTTTGTACGCAATCAACAAAAAATCACGCTACAATTTACCGCTCTTTTATTTATTGTTTCTGTATTTGCTTTATTTTTTAAACAGTCAATACAAACAGACACGCTTGAGCTATCAGAAACAATATCAAATACGGAAACTTTGCAACTCAGTCATTACCTGTTCATATCGGGTTTATTGAGAATGTTTATTTCTGCTTGGGGAATATTAACCATTCACCAACTCAGTCAACATATCGAACCGCAACTGTCTCAAAGCGTTATATCGACAACTAAACGTTTCGGAGGGCTTTTGTTACTCAATATATTAATAGCTATTCCTTTGGGTATCGGTACAAGTGAAATTCTAGTTTCAGCTATCATGCACAAATCACCTTCTATCTTTTCTTTATTTGCACTCGCATTAGGTATATTTGTGTTTGTGCGTCTTAATTTACTCAATGTCCATTACCTCATACATAATCACTCCATTAGTCAAAGTTTAAAAACAATGTGGAAAAGCGGAGTAAAACGCACACACCTGTTATTCTTATATACTTTAATCAATTGCCTATTGCCTTTTTTATTAAGACAGCTTTCGCTATTTCTCAGTCATAATCTGTTTATGGAAATCTTAATCACTGCAATAATTTCCCTTGCAGAGGTATTTCTATTAATTTTCACTTACCGTTTTTACACTCTCTTTATGCAACAAAGGGGACAATAATGAAACAACTATTAGAATTTATCCCATTGATCTTATTCTTTGCTGTTTACAAATTACAAGGTATTCAAGCCGCTGCCATTACGCTGATTATTGCAACGTTAATTCAACTCATGATTTTAAAACTTAAATATGGAAAAATTGAGAAACAGCAACTTATTATGGGAAGTGCGGTAGTTTTTTTCGGTTCTCTAAGTGCCTATTTTAATGAATTGGAATTTTTAAAATGGAAAGTTACCGTTGTTTATGCCCTTTTTTCCTTGATTTTGCTTGTCAGCCAATATGGTTTTAAAAAACCTTTAATCCAACAATTATTAGGCAAAGAAATTCAGCTTCCCACTTATGTTTGGCATAACCTCAATTTAGGTTGGGCAGTCTTTTTCTTACTTTGTATGCTGATTAATCTTTACATAAGCCAGTATCTTTCTGATGACATCTGGGTTGATTTTAAAACCTTCGGCATTCTCGGCATGACACTGATTGCAACATTAGTAACCGGTGTTTATATTTATCGTTATTTACCTAAATCAGAACAAGAATAAGGAAAATCTATGTCAGTATTTATTGAAACTAATACAGGTCGTCAATCGAAGGGAGTTCTCTTATTACGTACCTTAGCTATGCCTTCAAATACGAATGCGAATGGCGATATTTTCGGCGGTTGGATTATGTCAAAAATGGATATAGGCGGTGCCATTTTAGCTAAAGAAATTGCTCATGGACGTGTTGTAACAGTAGCTGTAAACAGTATGACATTTATCAAACCTATTGCTGTCGGCGATGTGGTTTGCTGTTATGGGGAATGTGTAAAAATTGGCCGCTCTTCCGTTCAAATCAAAATTGAAGTATGGGTCAAAAAGGTTGCCAGCGAACCTATTGGTGAACGCTATTGTGTAACGGAAGCTGTTTTCACTTTTGTTGCCGTAGATGCACAAGGTAAACCTCGAGCCATACCAAGAGACAATAATCCGGAAGTAGAAAAAGCATTGGCACAAATTTCAGCAAATAACTCATAATAAATAGGAGAAATAAACCATGATGTACTATGTTATTTTTGCTCAAGATAAACCTGATACATTAGCATTACGCTTATCCGTCAGAGAACAACACCTTGAACGTTTAAAACAATTACAAGCTGAAGATAGGTTATTAACTGCGGGACCTAATCCTGCTATAGATGATGAAAATCCTGGAGAAGCAGGTTTTACCGGTTCAACTGTTATTGCAAAATTCAATAGCTTAGAAGAAGCGGAGCAATGGGCAAATACAGATCCTTATATTGCAGCCGGTGTATATGATAAAGTCATCATTAAACCATTTAAAAAAGTCTTTTAAACATTTTGTGTTCTACTTTAAAAAAGGCGGTTATTTTTTAATAATCGTCTTTTTTCTATTGTTCATCTATAAATTCCGTATTATGATGAATTCGGTCTATTTGTATTACAATTTTTTAACAAAAATGACCGCACTTTCTCTTTTCTCTACTCAACAATCTTAATGGAGTGAATAATGTGCGATTTTCTACAAACTTACCAAAAACATGTCGATGAACGAGCTAAACAAGGCGTCGTCCCTAAACCTTTAGATGCAGAGCAAACAGCTCAATTAATTGAATTATTGAAAAATCCCCCGATAGGAAAAGAAGATTTCCTACTTGATTTATTTGAGAATCGTATTCCTGCTGGTGTTGATGAAGCTGCTTATGTTAAAGCCGGTTTTTTAGCCGCACTGGCACAAAGTGCGGTAACTTGTAAATTAATTTCACCCAGCAAAGCAGTAGAAATTTTGGGAACTATGCAAGGTGGTTACAATATTGAGCCATTATTGACCGCACTTGATAATCCTGAATTAGCACCTATAGCAGTGAAAGCGTTGTCTTCTACTTTGCTGATGTTTGATAATTTTCATGATGTCGCACAACGAGCAGAAAACGGTAACATTTTTGCACAACAGATTTTGCAATCTTGGGCTAATGCTGAATGGTTTTTATCTCGCCCTCAACTTGCAGAAAAATTAACCTTAACCGTATTTAAGGTGAGCGGTGAAACTAATACTGATGATCTTTCGCCAGCACAAGATGCTTGGTCTCGTCCTGATATTCCATTACATGCTCTTGCTATGTTAAAAAATGCCCGAGAAGGCATTAAACCGGATGATAATGGTAATATTGGTCCAATCAAACAATTAGAAACACTGAAACAAAAAGGCTTTCCGTTGGTTTATGTAGGCGATGTTGTGGGAACTGGGTCTTCACGTAAATCTGCGACTAACTCAGTTTTATGGTTTATGGGGGAAGATATTCCTTATATTCCGAATAAACGTGCCGGCGGTGTGGTGTTAGGGGGAAAAATTGCACCTATTTTCTTTAATACGCTAGAAGATGCCGGATCATTGCCAATTGAAGTAGATGTCAGCCGTTTAAATATGGGCGATGTCATCGATGTTTATCCTTATGAAGGCAAAATTTGTCGTCATGACAGTAATGATATTTTAGCTGAATTTAGCTTAAAAACTAATGTGTTATTAGACGAAGTTCGTGCCGGTGGACGTATTCCATTGATTATCGGGCGAGGCTTAACTCACAAAGCAAGAGTTGCATTAGGATTGCCTGAAAGCGATGTTTTTGCCAAACCACAAAGTGCGGTGCAAAATCAAAAAGGTTTCACTTTGGCACAAAAAATGGTGGGGCGAGCTTGCGGTGTAGAGGGTATTCGTCCCGGACAATATTGTGAACCTCGAATGACTTCCGTTGGCTCACAGGATACTACAGGACCTATGACCCGAGATGAGCTTAAAGATTTGGCTTGTTTAGGTTTTTCGGCTGATTTAGTGATGCAATCTTTCTGTCATACTGCCGCCTATCCAAAACCTGTTGATGTGGTTACTCATCATACCTTACCCGATTTTATTATGAATCGAGGAGGCGTATCTTTACGTCCTGGCGATGGCGTTATCCATTCATGGTTAAATCGTATGTTATTACCTGACACAGTAGGAACCGGCGGAGATTCTCATACCCGTTTTCCAATAGGTATCTCTTTCCCGGCAGGTTCCGGACTGGTCGCTTTTGCGGCGGCAACCGGAGTAATGCCTTTGGATATGCCTGAAAGCGTTTTAGTGCGTTTTAAAGGTGAAATGCAAGCAGGGATTACATTACGAGACTTGGTTCATGCCATTCCTTATTATGCGATTAAACAAGGATTGCTTACCGTAGAAAAGAAAGGTAAAAAGAACATTTTTTCAGGTCGTATTTTAGAAATCGAAGGCTTGGAGCAATTAAAGGTAGAGCAAGCATTTGAACTGTCCGATGCCTCCGCTGAACGCTCCGCAGCTGCTTGTACGATTAAACTTGCTAAAGAACCTATTATCGAATATTTACAATCTAATATTGTTCTACTTAAATATATGATTGCCGAAGGCTATGGTGACGTCCGTACCCTTGAACGCCGTATTCGAGCAATGGAAAATTGGTTAATGAATCCTCAACTATTAGAGGCGGATAAAGATGCCGAATATGCGGCTGTTATTGAAATTGATCTCAATGAAATCAAGGAGCCTATTTTATGTGCCCCGAATGATCCTGATGATGCTCGTTTACTTTCTGAAGTTCAGGGCGACAAAATTGATGAAGTATTCATCGGTTCTTGCATGACGAATATTGGTCATTTCCGTGCAGCAGGTAAATTATTAGCTCGCTTTAACGGTACAATTCCAACAAGGCTATGGCTTGCTCCCCCTACTAAAATGGATGCTAAGTTGCTTAGTGACGAAGGTTATTACAGCATTTATGGTAAAAGTGGGGTAAGAATTGAAGTACCGGGTTGTTCTCTTTGTATGGGAAACCAAGCTCGTGTTGCCGATGGTGCGACGGTAGTTTCAACATCAACTAGAAACTTCCCAAATCGTTTAGGACAAGGAGCAAATGTGTATCTCGCCTCGGCAGAATTATCAGCCGTTTCTGCATTGTTAGGTAAATTACCTACCCCATCTGAATATTTAGATTTTGTTCAAAATTTGCAACAAGATAAAGACGATACCTATCGCTATATGAATTTTGATCAAATGAATAGTTATATTCAGAAAGCGGATAATGTCATCTTTAAAACATTTGTTTAAATATCAGATGCAAATATAAAGTGGCTAATTAGCCACTTTATATTCATCAAGTTTCCCTATAGCTGACAGGGGCTTTTAGATAGTAGTTAACTCTTTAATCAAATTGAGATTTCCGTTATTTCGTGACCTAGTTCACAAACATAGATTTTACTTTACATATGTTCTTGACTGTTTGCTCTAAACGATTATGATTAATCCAATTCATTTTAATTTATATTGTGATTAATTTACTTCATTTTAGGGAATGATATTCTGTGTAAGTGTAAGGAACGTTGTATTAATCTCAATAAGTGTGTGCAAAATAGACTTTTAAGGAGCATGTATGACAAATTACATTGAAAATGAATCTCGCCGTAATTTCATGAAAGTATTGGCTGGTGTCGGTGCAGGAATTGCCTTTAGCGGTACATTAGGTAGTTTTGTTTCTAAGGCGAAGGCCACTTCAACAACAGGTAGTAGCATTGAAGCAGGAATAGCTTATCCCCTATCAACCGGTTTTGATCCGTCCACTTCCAGTGGAGCCTCTTCCTTTGCCGCCAACATGCACTTTTTTGAAGGATTAGTGGATTTACACCCTGCCACCCGTGAACCTTATCTCGCCTTAGCTGCAAAAGAACCTGAACAAGTTGATGATATAACATGGCGTGTTACATTACGTGACGGTGCGACTTTCCACGATGGTACACCTGTTACCACAGAGGATATAGTATATTCTTATCAGCGTATTTTAGATCCAAAAAATGCTTCACTATTTATACAATTCATTCCGTTTATTGATTCAGTCAACGCTTTAGATGATACAGTGGTAGAATTTAAGTTGAAGTACCCGTTTTCTCTTTTTAAATTGCGATTAGGTATTGTAAAAATTGTACCTAAACATGTGATTGAGGCTGTAGGACAAACGGTATTTGATGCAAATCCGGTAGGATCCGGACCATATAAATTTGTTTCAGCCGTAAAAGACGATCGCATTGTATTTGCAGCACACAATGCTTATAACGGTCCATATCCTGCTCGTGTAGAAAAAATGACATGGTTTTTACTATCCGATGATGCCGCTCGCACAGCGGCACAAGAGTCCGGACGTACTCAAGCAATGGAAAGTGTTCCTTATTTAGACGCATCTCGCTTAAAACGTAAAAGTGCGGTTGAATCCGTGCAATCTTTCGGATTGTTATTCTTAATGTTTAATTGTAAGAAAGCCCCATTTAACAATCCCAAAGTACGTCAAGCTTTACACTATGCACTGGATACACAAAAATTAATTGATATTGTATTCTTAGGTAATGCAAAAGCTGCCACTTCTTACACTCAAGATACGCATCCTGATTATGTCAAGGCTTCAACCCAGTATGATTATAATCCTGAAAAAGCCACCGCACTTTTAAAAGAAGCAGGTCTGAATAAATTAGAGTTTCAATTGCTTTCTACAGATCATTCTTGGATAAAAGAATGTGCCCCTTTAGTTTTAGAATCTTGGAATAAAATTCCGGGTGTGAAAGTAACTTTACAGCATCTACAATCTGGAGCATTGTATGGTGGTTACGTAGACAAAGGAAATTATGAAGTCGTAATGGCACCGGGGGATCCATCAGTATTTAGCAACGATTTGGATCTCTTATTGAGCTGGTGGTATCGTGGTGATGTTTGGCCGAAAAAACGCTTCGGTTGGTCAGATACCCCTGAATATGCGAAATTGCAATTATTACTTGATGATGCAATTAAAGCAAAACAGCCATCAGATGCAAAAGCGGCTTGGACTCAGGCTATTAATCTTATTGCTGAACAAGTACCGCTTTATCCAATTTTGCACCGTAAATTACCAACCGCTTGGAATAACAAATCACTGGATGGTTTCCAACCAATTCCAACTACCGGACTTTCATTTATTGGTGTAGGTCGCAAATAATTAACTTTTCTCACTTTCTGCTTGTTTTTAATGAGCAGAAAGTGCGGTCATTTATATGTGGTTATGATTAACAGCCCTATCTTTATTGACAGCAGATTCATTCTACTGACTTGGTTTGTATAGTTGGAGAAAAATAATGGAAATTGTCTTTCGCTTATTACTTCGTCGTTTAGCGGCATTACCCATAATGATATTAGGTGTGAGTGCTTTGGTTTTTATTATCTTGCAATTTACACCGGGTGATCCTGCCACTGTTGCATTAGGGGAAGGTGCAAGTGAGGCGGCAAAGCAACTTTATCGAGAACAGCACGGTTTAAATGATCCCGTAATTGTGCAATATTTTCGTTTTATCGGAAATTTAATTCACTTAGATTTCGGTATGACAACACCGCCCGAACAACCTATTACTTCTTTGATTGCGAAAGCCTTTCCATTAACTTTACAGCTGACTTTTATCGGTGTATTCCTCGCTGCAATAGTTTCCTTTACTTTAGGGGTTATTGCCGCACTTTACCGTGATACGTGGATTGATCAAATTATTCGTTTATTATCGGTAGCCGCAGTAGCAACACCTTCTTTTTGGCTTGGGATTTTGTTAATTCAATATTTTGCACTGGAACTGGATTGGTTACCTTCCGGCGGATTTACTTCTTTTAGTGAAGATCCGAGCGGTTATTTTTATTCGATGATTTTGCCTTCACTCGCTTTAGCTGTACCTGTGTGTGCATCTCTAATTCGGGTTGTACGAACTACGATGGTGGAAGAAATGGATAAAGATTATGTGCGAACAGCCATTGGTAATGGCGTTCCTTATGCAACCGTTATTCGTCATAATGTATTACGAAATGCGTTGATTACCCCCGTTACTGTATTGGGGTTAAGAATTGGTTATTTGCTGGGAGGTGCGGTAGTTATTGAGCAAATTTTTGACCTGCCAGGTATGGGAAAATTAATTTTTAACGGTATCGTCAATCATGATTTGCATTTAGTACAAGGTGTTGTACTAACAATCGCCTTTAGTTTTGTATTGGTCAATATTATCGTTGATGTATTGTACCTTGTGATCAATCCAAAAATTCGGAGTTTATGATGTTTCGTCAAGGATTAGCCGAAAGACTTGCTCAAGGCGGAGCAAGATTCAAAGCGTTATCAATGGCCTCTAAAATTGCTTTAATGTTTATCATGTTGATTGCATTAATTGCTATTTTTGCACCTTGGGTTTCTCCTTATGATCCATTACAAACCTTACGACCGGTGCAAGCACCAAATAGTGACTATTGGTTTGGCACAGATCGTCTAGGACGAGATATTTTCTCTCGTTTAGTGTTTGGTGCAAGAACATCATTGTTTATTGGCTTAGGTGCGGTAGGTTTTGCAATAATTTTTGGTAGCATACTAGGTGCAACCGCTGCTACAGCGAGTAAATTTGGTAATGAAGTCATCATGCGTCTAATGGATATTTTAATGGCATTTCCGGGAATTGCATTAGCTGCGGTATTATTGGCTACTTTTGGTAACTCTGTTCCGATTATTATTTTAACTATCGCAGTAGTTTATACGCCACAGTTAGCAAGGGTTGTACGAGCTAATGTAGTTTCTCAGTGGGAAGAAGATTATATTAGAGCGGAGCGAGTAATTGGTGGCAGTAGAAGCTATATTTTATTAAAGCATGTAGTTCGCAATACTGCCGCCCCTGTTTTGGTTTTTGCTACAGTGATGGTAGCAGATGCAATTGTATTGGAAGCTTCTCTTTCCTTCTTAGGAGCCGGAGTACAACCCCCTTATCCATCTTGGGGAAATGTTTTATCCGAAGGTCGAAATTTAGTATTAAGTGGCTTTTGGTGGGCCACTACCTTTGCTGGATTAATGATTTTGTTGACCGTTTTATCACTTAATATTTTGTCAGAAGGACTAACTGATGCTCTCGTGAATCCAAAACTTAAACGTAATCCAAATAACAAAGGTGATGTATCAAAGCCTCTTGCTACCGATGTACAAGAAGCTATGGCGGAAAGTTTAGCACTTAAACGTTATTTATTAAAATTAAATCAAAAAGAATCGGAACGTACTGATAGAATGCAACTTAATTCAGCAATGAAGCCAATTTTGCAAGTAAAGAATTTATCTATTCGTTTTCCAAATCGTTATGGTGATATTCCACTAGTGGATAATATTAGTTTTACTGTTCATGAAGGTGAAACTATGGGGCTGGTAGGCGAGTCAGGCTGTGGTAAATCAATTTCTGCATTTTCCATTATGGGATTATTGCCTAAAACAGCCAAGATTACAGGAGAAATACTTTTTACAGATCGTGCAGGAAATCAACATGATTTATTGAAAACAGATAAATTAAATGATTTACGTGGTCACGAAATTTCTATGATTTATCAAGATGCTTTAAGTGCGTTAAACCCATCAATGCGAATTAAAGATCAAATGGCACAACTGATTCAGCGTGGCGGAAAAAAAAGTGCGGAAACACTTTTACGATGGGTTAAATTAGAGCCTGAAAAAACGTTAAATCGCTATCCCCACGAATTATCGGGCGGACAACGTCAACGAGTATTAATTGCAATGGCATTGGCTAGAGAACCGAAATTATTGATTGCTGATGAACCTACTACCGCACTTGATGTAACAGTGCAGGCAGAAGTAATTAAATTACTTAATGAATTACGAGAAAAATTGGGCTTTGCTATGGTTTTTGTTAGCCATGATTTAGCCTTAGTAGCACAAATCGCTCATCATATTACAGTAATGTATGCAGGGCAGGTAGTAGAAGTCGCTCCAACAAGTTCATTATTAATGAATCCAATGCATGAATACACTAGAGGGTTGCTGGGTTCAGTACTTTCTACTGAGTGTAGAGCGGAACGCTTGTATCAAATTCCTGGCAGTGTACCATCGCCTTTTGATTTTGCTGAAGGAGATCGATTTGCCAGTCGTTCTCTTCGTCCTAATGCAAATCCAAATCAACATTTGAAATTAGTACAAGCAGAAGATAATCCGAAACATTTATGGGCATCGCATTTGGAGAATTAAAACATGAGTATGAAAGTGTTAAAAAAACAACCAATCATTGAATTACAAGATATTGTGGTGCAATTTCCTTCCCGTGATGGTTCAATATTTAATCCGAAAAAATTTACTGCTATAGATGGTATTAGCCTAAATATTCAGGCAGGAGAAACTTTGGGTTTAGTGGGACAATCAGGTTGCGGTAAATCAACGCTCGCCAATGTTATGATTGGTTTACAAAAACCCTCTTCTGGCACAGTAAAATTTAACGGTTTAAAGATGAAATACGGAAGTGCAGAGGCTCGCAAACAATTCGGACGACAAGTTTCAGTGATTTTTCAAGATCCTGCCACCGCACTTAATCCAAGAATGCGAGTAATAGATATATTAAAAGATCCAATGAATATCCATAATGTACTGCACCCCCATGAACGTGAAAAACGGGTGTATGAACTTCTTTTCCGAGTGGGATTACCTCGCTCTGCAGCATTGGTTGAACCTACACGACTGTCGGGTGGACAAAAACAACGAGTTGCTATTGCTCGTGCATTGGCATTAAACCCAAAGTTAATCGTAGCGGATGAACCTACTTCTGCCCTTGATGTGTCTGTACGGGCTCAAGTGTTAAATTTACTTGCCGATCTTAAAAAAGAGTTAAATCTCGCAATGGTGTTTATCTCTCATGATTTACAAACTGTTCGTCAAGTATCTGATCGTATTGTGGTGATGAATGGAGGCTTGATTGTAGAACAAGGTGATGCAATGGACGTTTTTGATAATCCACAACAGGAATATACCAAAATTTTGCTCAATGCAGCACCATCATTATTGTAGTAGTTAATTAAGCAGAAGATATTGCTGATATTTTTGTGATGTGGGCATTGAATTTATCTTTAATAAAAGATTTATAGATTATGACAAATATTAAATTTCACCACCAAATTGAAACGGAATTATTGATTGTTGGAGCTGGTATTGCAGGGTTAGCATGCTGTGTTGAGGCAAAAGCAAAAGGACTTAATCCGATTTTAATTAGCAAATCAATCATAGGTGGAGGTGCAAGTTTTTTTCCGCTAAAAGCGACACTTGGTATTCAAATAACAGGGGATTCCGATGACAAAATTCTCTTTCAACAAGAAATTGAGAGAGTCGCTTGTGGAGTAAATAATCCTAAGATTGTTAGGGCTTATGTGGAAGAATCACCACAAGCTATTGAGCTATTGAGTAAAATTGGATTTACTCCTTGGCTACGACAAGATAACCGCCCTGCTTGCTTTGCATACTATACTCGCCCGATCTATTTAATTAATAACTGGAAACAAAGTGCTAAACGGGCTAAACAAATTTTAATTCAGCACCAAATAGAATTTTATGAAAACTCTGTTTTATTACATATTGTTACTGAACAAAATCAAATTAAAGGTGCTATTTTTGCTCAACAAAAGAGCGGTGAGATTCGCTATATTTTTTGCTACACGAATAATATCATATTAGCCACAGGCGGTATTTCGGGGTTGTATCAAGACAATCTCTATCCCGCAGATATAATAGGTTCGACCCACTATGTAGCTTATCAAGCAGGTGCAAAATTAACCAATCTTGAATTTATTCAATTCATTCCTGCTTTTGTTAAACCTAAGTATAAAGTATTGTTCGGTGAGCATACTTTAAAATATCTGATAAAGGTTACTGATAGCAAAGGTAAGAATTTATTTTCTCATTTATCACCGCAACAATTTCAAAAAATGATACAACAACGTAGTAGCTATGCACCTTTTAGTGTGGATTTTCAAAGTGTTGAATTTGATCTCGTAATAATGAAACATTTGATTGAAAATCCTACTGAGAAAGGAGTGTATCTACATTATTCTCCCGAACTTTACCATGATAAAACGGAATTTTATCAAGTCTATTTAACTTGGCTGGAAAAAGAAATGGATATTCATTTATTACGAGATCAGGTAATAATTCGACCTTTTGCTCATAGTTGCAACGGTGGAATTGAAATCAATGAATACGCCCAAACAGCAGTACAGGGGTTATTTGCGGTAGGGGAAGTTTCTGCATGTATTGAAGGAGCAAATCGTCTAGGAGGGAACTCTGTAGGCGGTAGCCTCGTGTTTGCCAAAAGAGCGATACAAAAAGTTGTGGAAAATGTACCGCACTTTTCTACACAAAATAAAGAACATTATGTGTTAAAGGGAATACGCTATTTACAACATTTAGCCAATCAAGAGAAAAAATCCGCTCACTCATCAAGTGAAATATTGCGACAAGTAAGATCATTAATGAATCAATTTGCCAATGTGTATAGAACTAAAAAAAATTTGCAATGTTTAATTACACAACTACAACATTTGGAAAAAAATTGTCCTATTGATCTCAAAAAGATTCACAGTATTGAAATTTATCATGCTATTAAAACTGCACAATTAGTAGTTCATGCAATGATTAATCGTAAACAATCTTTGGGTTCACATCAAATTAGTTTGAAAGAATAATTTACCGTTATTTTTGACATCCTCCCCCCCTAAAGGCAGGGGATTCCTACCAGCTCCCACAGCAAGCTGTGGGCTACTCTCGGCGGGTTTCTACTGCTGATCTCTATTGAGATTCACTTCATAGACGCTTCGGGTATGTCCTACCC
>NZ_JACHGQ010000012.1 GCF_014202395.1 Histophilus somni | reverse complement strand
TGTAGGCTGTAGGCTGTAGGCTGTAGGCTGTAGGCTGTAGGCTGTAGGCTGTAGGCTGTAGGCTGTAGGCTGTAGGCTGTAGGCTGTAGGCTCATATTCTGCTTCTTATTCGATTAATGTTAATAGGGTTGATTTGAGCTATTTTCTCAAATGATTAAATCCAGTTTAGTTAAATGATTAAATCCAGTTTAGTTAAGTGTGCGATTATACTGATCTCGTTATAAATTTGCTACAAAATTGTCTAAATTTATCGCAAAAAAATAAAATTCTTCTCTTCTCTTTATCCTTTCTTTTCTTTTTCTTTTTCTTGTCTGGGTTACTTTGATATGAGTTTAGATTGATTTTTAAAACGCAGTACAACGAAAAGGCAAATTGAGCGTTTTCAAAAGCAATCTTGTTTTGCCTCTATCTAAAATAGTGTAGAATAAGAAAATGAGTTCAAAACGATATCAAGTAAAACGGAACCTTTTGATTTTTATTGAGTTAGGGTATTTGGTAGACGTAAAAACGATGTGAAGAATTGAGTAAAAGTACCCCAAAAAACGAACAAAGCAATTTGTTTAGCCAATGGATTTAAATAAAACGTATAGTTGAGAAATAACAATGACAACACAAAACTTCCTCGCCGAGATCGGCACAGAAGAGTTGCCACCAAAGGCACTCAAAAAATTAGCGACCGCATTTGCGGAGAATGTTGAGCAAGAGTTAAATCAAGCAGGGTTGGCTTTTGAGAAAGTGGAATGGTTTGCAGCCCCTCGCCGTTTGGCAGTAAAAGTGTTGGGGCTGGCAGAGGCTCAACCGAGCAAACACGTTGAAAAACGTGGGCCGGCAGTATCGGCGGCGTTTGATGCCGAAGGTAAGCCGACCAAAGCGGCGGAAGGCTGGGCGAGAGGCTGTGGCATTACCGTTGAGCAAGCCGAACGTCTTTCCACCGATAAAGGCGAATGGCTGGTGCATCGTGCAGTGATTGAAGGTCAGCCGACTAAAAACTTGCTTGTAGGCATTATTGATAAAGCCCTTTCAGGATTACCAATTCCAAAAACAATGCGTTGGGGCGATAAAACCGAGCAGTTTGTACGTCCGGTGCATACCGTAACGCTTTTATTCGGTGCAGATCTGATTGAAGGCGAAATTTTAGGCGTGGCGAGCGGGCGTACCGTTCGTGGACATCGTTTTTTAGGTGAGCGTGAATTTAGTCTTGATCACGCCGATCAATATCCGCAATTGCTCAAAGAACGTGGTTCTGTGGTAGCCGATTTCAATGAACGTAAAGCGTTGATCCTTGCAACATCTCGAGAAAAAGCGACCGCACTTGGCGGTGTGGCGGATATTGAAGAAGACTTGTTGGAAGAAGTAACGTCATTAGTTGAATATCCGAATGTACTGACCGCTAAATTTGAAGAACGTTTCCTTGCCGTCCCTGCGGAAGCCTTGGTTTATACGATGAAAGGCGACCAAAAATACTTTCCGATTTATGATAAAGACGGAAAATTATTACCGCACTTTATCTTCGTGTCCAATATTAATCCTGACGATCCGAGCAAAATTATTGAAGGTAACGAAAAAGTGGTTCGCCCACGCTTGACCGATGCGGAATTCTTCTTCAAAACCGACTTAAAACAGAAATTGGAAGATCGGTTGCCACGCCTTGAAACCGTATTATTCCAACAACAGCTTGGCACATTGCGTGATAAAACCGCTCGTATTGAAGCCTTAGCAGGCGAAATTGCAGCACAAATCGGGGCGGATCAAACGAAAGCGAAACGTGCCGGCTTGCTCTCAAAATGCGATTTGATGACCAATATGGTGTTTGAATTTACCGATACGCAAGGCGTAATGGGTATGCACTATGCTCGCCACGATGGCGAAGATGAAGACGTGGCGGTTGCGTTGAACGAACAATATATGCCACGTTTTGCCGGTGATACATTGCCGAATTCGTTAGTTGCTTGTTCTGTTGCATTGGCGGATAAAATTGATACGCTCACAGGGATTTTCGGTATTGGACAATCCCCGAAAGGCAGTGCCGACCCGTTTGCTTTACGTCGTGCCGCACTGGGTTGTCTGCGAATTATTGTGGAGAAAAACTTGCCGTTGGATTTAGCTGACATTGTGGCAAAAGCGACCGCACTTTTTGGCGACAAACTGACGAATAAAAATGTGGTTGATGAAGTAGTAGACTTTATGCTTGGCCGCTTCCGTGCATGGTATGAAAGTGAAGGCATTGCAGTAGACGTCATTCAATCTGTATTGGCTCGCCGTCCGACCAAACCTGCGGACTTCGATGCTCGTGTGCGTGCGGTTTCTCATTTCCGTACATTAGACAGTGCCGAAGCCTTAGCCGCCGCAAATAAACGTGTGAGCAACATTCTAGCGAAAGCCGATATTGCGATTGGTGAGATTGATTTAGGCGTTTGCGTAGAGTCGGCAGAAAAAACGTTGGCGGAAGCGGTTATTGCCTTAAAAGGCGAAGTGCAACCGTTAATTGCACAAGGCGACTACACGGCTGTATTGGATAAATTAGCGAATTTACGTCAGCCGATTGATGCGTTTTTTGACGGAGTAATGGTAAATGTGGAAGAACAAACGCTTCGCCAAAATCGCTTAGCGATTTTAAGCACGCTACAAAATCTCTTTTTACAAGTAGCAGACATTTCGGTGTTGCAATAAAAAATAAGGTAAGCTCGGAGAGCAAAGTCGACGAGAATATTTTGTGCCGTATTTCCACGTTTTAAAGTATGTGGGAATACGGCACGATCAGATCAGATGGAAATTATAAACTTTGTGTGAAAGTACGAGTAATTACATCACGTTGCTGTTCCGGTGTTAAAGAGTTAAAACGAACTGCGTAACCGGAAACACGAATGGTTAATTGTGGGTATTTTTCCGGATTATTTACTGCGTCTTCCAATGTTTCACGACGTAATACGTTCACATTTAAGTGTTGACCCCCTTCAACTTTAATTGTTGGTGCAACGTCAACCGGTAATTCACGATATTCGATTTGACCTAACTCGCTTACTGCCACGATTTGATCTTCAACGAATTCCGCTTTAGCCGCTAAGCAACGAGCTTCGCCTTTTTCACTGTCCAATAACCAAAACGAGTTTAATAAATTGTCATTTGCCGCTTGAGTAATTTGGATACCTTTAATCATAATATGCTCCTAATCATTATGTTTTTTCACGAATTGAACTGGTGCAAATTTTATCAAAAAATTTTATATTTTCAATTAATTTGATATAGAGCGGTTTAATTTTATCGTAAACAACTGCTATGGCATAGGGATTTCTGCTACTTTCTACATCAATTACAGCATTTAGTGTTTCAGGTGCAACATCGGCTGCACATTGAGCAAAAAGTGAAAGCAGTACTTGTTGTGTAATTCCCATAATATCTTCAAAATCAAATAGTTATTGACAAAAATGCAGCATTATATATAATGCTAATGCCCTTTTTTTAGGTGTAAAAAAAAGGGGTTACCGCCTGCTAAACCTTATAACTTTTTCTTGTAGGTAATGCCATTGATTGAAAGTGTAAAGCTATCTTTCCCAAGCTCACCAATAACAGAATCATTACCTAGCTCCAATAATTGATCCCCTTTTTTATAAACTACATATTTCCGTGAATCCATTGTTTCAGTACCAAAGTATGTTTTTACTTTAATTTTTGTTTCTACGGTAAAGTGTTTATCTGTATTAGTTTTATCAATATACAAAAGCTGTTTTTCTGCATTTTGATATGTACCAATAAACGCCGTATCATCATTGCAAGCAGTTAAGCCTAAACCAAGCAAAACTGGAATAACTAATTTAGCTAATTTCATCTTACTTACTCCTCTGTGTTTTCGTTACTATCTCTAAGAGCTAATGGACTTTTTGACGCTCCGTACTTCTCAACTAATGCGTCTATTGTTTCCGCATTTCCATAACGATCAATCAAAAAATGAATAACATCGCTTTTTTTTAAAAGCTGTCCGCATTTTGCTCCAGCTTGTAAAGCGATATATTCTACTATCTGTTTTCTTTTACCTGATAGCCTTACTGTTGTTACTGTCGTTGTCATTGTAAATAACACCTCTAAATGGCTAAAGCCATAATCTTATTGTACTTTAACTATAAATCAATTCAAAATATATTTTTGAATAAATATATTTTTTTATCAGACAGTGCCGTAAAACCACCTCCTTTAGGGTGTGGATATAAGGCACAAACGGCGAAGCCGTTTCAAACTTAATCTCTGTTTCTTTTTTCATAGACCAAGTGTAGAATAATAACAATCTTTGTATTCTAGTTTGAGCAATGTTAATACGCAAAGCCTTTAAATTTGAAATCAGACCGAATGGTGAACAAATCCGTAAAATCAAGCAGTTTTGCGGTTGTTCCCGTTTTGTGTTCAATAAAGCGTTAGCGTGGCAGAATGAACAATACGAACTGGATAACAATCACAAATTCCGCTATTACAAAATCGCTAATCTACTTCCGCAATGGAAAAAAGAGCTAATTTGGCTCAAAGAATGCCATTCTCAAGTGCTTCAACAGTCGTTAAAAGACCTTGAAAGTGCGTTCGAAAATTTCTTTCAGAAACATTCAAGTTTCCCAACATTCAAGAAAAAAGGTATAAAAGAGAGTTTTCGTTTTCCGCAAGGCTGCAAAATTCAGCCACAAAACGACCGCTTGTACCTGCCGAAAATCGGTTGGGTGCGTTATCGCAATAGTCGTGAAATTGTGGGCGAAGTGAAAAATGTCACTGTATCAATGAAGTGCGGTCGCTTTTTTGTGAGCATTCAAACGGAATTTGAACAGAAAATTCCCACGCATAAAGGCGGAGAAATAGGCATTGATATGGGCATTACACGTTTTGCCACGTTGTCTAACGGCGAATTTTTTGAGCCGTTGAACGCATTTAAAACCTACAAAGGTAAGTTAGCCAAACTGCAAAAACAGCTTAAAAACAAAGTGAAGTTCAGTAAAAACTGGCAAAAACTGAAAGCAAAAATCAGCCGGTTGCACCATAAAATCGCTAACTGCCGAAAAGATTTTCTACATAAAATCTCAACTCAAATCAGCAAAAACCACGCAATGATCTACGTTGAAGATTTGCAAGTTGCGAATATGTCCAAATCGGCAAAAGGCACAGTGGAAGCACACGGCAAAAATGTGAAGCAGAAATCAGGTTTAAACCGTTCAATACTGGATCAATCTTGGTTTGAATTTAGACGACAGCTAGACTATAAAACGCAATGGCTTGGCGGATTTTTAGTTGCCGTACCAGCACGAGATACCAGTCGTGCTTGCCCTTGTTGTGGACATACCGCAAAAGAAAATCGCCAAACACAGGCAAATTTTGAATGTGTAGAATGTGGCTATACAGAAAATGCGGATGTAGTGGGAGCAATGAATGTTCTCACACGTGGGCAAGCAATAGTCAAAGCATAATAAATATCAGGGTAGGACATACCCGAAGCGTCTATGAAGTGAATCTCAATAGAGATCAGCAGTAGAAACCCACCGAGAGTAGTCCACAGCTTGCTGTGGGAGCTGGTAGGAATCCCCTGCCTTTAGGCGGGGAGGATGTCAATGAAAAAATATATTGGATTGAAACGTAATCAAGGCGTTAAATTTAGCAAAATTTAAAAATAACCTATACGTATTAAGCAAATCCAAACTAGGCATTTTATTATTCTTTCTTTATAATTGCCGCTTAAGATTGGCATATCAATATGAGGAAAATCATGAATACGTGGAAAGAGGCAATTGGGCAAGAAAAACAACAACCTTATTTCCAGCATATTTTACAGCAAGTTCAACAAGCCAGACAAAGCGGTAGAACAATTTATCCACCTCAAGAAGAAGTATTTAGTGCCTTTAGATTGACGGAGTTTGATCAGGTTAGGGTCGTCATTCTAGGTCAAGATCCTTACCATGGTGTCAATCAAGCACATGGGTTGGCATTTTCAGTCAAACCCGGCATAGCACCGCCTCCTTCATTGGTAAATATTTATAAAGAACTCTCAACAGATATTATGGGGTTTCAAACTCCTTCACATGGCTATTTGGTCGGTTGGGCAAAGCAAGGCGTATTATTGCTCAATACGGTGTTGACCGTTGAACAGGGATTAGCACATTCACATGCGAATTTTGGTTGGGAAACGTTTACGGATCGTGTTATTCATGTTTTAAATGAACAACGTGATCATCTTGTTTTTTTGCTTTGGGGTAGTCATGCTCAGAAAAAAGGTCAATTTATTGACCGCACTAAGCATTGTGTTTTAACCTCGCCACACCCTTCGCCATTGTCGGCACATAGAGGATTTTTCGGTTGTAGGCATTTTTCCAAAACCAATCAGTATTTACGACATCACAATTTAACTGAAATTAATTGGCAATTGCCAATGACGATATAAATTTGAGGAAAGAACATGTTAGCTATTATTTCTCCAGCCAAAACGTTAGATTGGGAAAGTGCGGTACCGAATTTTGCTTTTTCTCAACCGCACTTAACTGCATATAGCGAAAAATTGATAAAAATTTGTCGTCAACTTTCACCGGCACAAATAAGTTCGTTAATGTCGATTAGCGATAAACTTGCCGGTTTAAATGCTGCACGTTTTGAACAATGGCAAATAGAGCATAATGAACAAAATTCTCGTGCGGCAATTTATGCTTTTAAAGGTGATGTTTACACCGGCTTGGAGGTTGAAACATTAAGTCGGGACGATATTCAATTTGCACAACAGCATTTGCGTGTATTATCCGGATTATATGGAGTGTTACGACCGCTTGATTTAATGCAACCTTATCGTTTAGAAATGGGAACAAAATTGGCAAATGAAAAAGGCAAGGATTTATATGCTTTTTGGGGAAATATCATCACCGACGCATTACAACAGGCAATTGAACAGCAGGGTGATAGAATTCTCGTTAATTTGGCTTCAGATGAGTATTATAAATCCATTAAAGAAAATCAATTAGAGGTGAAAATTATCAAGCCGGTTTTCCTTGATAACAAAGGAGGAAAATATAAAGTCATCAGTTTTTATGCTAAAAAAGCAAGAGGGTTGATGTGTCGCTATATTATTCAACATCGAGTCACTGACATTGAACAATTAAAAGAGTTTGATTTAGGGGGGTATCAGTTTAATCCATCCTCTTCAACACAAACGGAATTTGTATTTAAGCGAGATTTAATTAAATGAACAAAATCTTAGCTATGTTGACCGCACTTTTATTGTCAGCCTGTGTATCACACTCTCGAGTAAACGTACCGGAATATATTAAGCATCATGAAAAAAGTTATTATCTTGTCAGTGCGGTAGATTTGGAAACTGTGGCTCGTTACTTTTATTTACCGAAAGAACACACTGTTGAAAACTGGCAAAGTGCGGTTGAATTATTACACGATCGTAATCATGAAAAACGTAGTTTGTCGGATCGTATAACATTGAGACGACATGTTTATCAGAATAACGGTGTGAAGCAATTTAATCTTTATTTGAAAGATAATGAGCTTTACAGCTTTGTGATTTATGAACCGACAGAAAAAAATCCAACTTGGCAAGTAGATATTGCAAAAGGTAAAGAGGTTCCTTTTTGTGGTTTTATTCAATATCAATATTCTTTTAAGTTAATGAAAGCTCCCACATCAGCAATGAGTAAACGTAAAATTGAACGCTATTTAAAAAAATATATTGTGGATAAAGAAATCGCACAGCTCGAACAATATAAAATAGTCGGTTGTTATCAATGAGGGCAATTGTATAAATGGAACGTATTTATTCCCAACAAGTGAAAAAAGCAGCCAATTTAGCTATTTTTACCGCTTTATTATTAATTTTAGTGAAAAGTTTCGCTTGGTGGCAAACGAGTTCTGTCAGTATGTTAGCGTCTATCACTGACTCAATGTTGGATTTATTGGTGTCTTTGATGAATATGCTGATTTTGCGTTTTGCACTGATGCCGGCGGATCATAATCATTCTTTTGGTCATGGTAAGGCTGAGGCTCTTGCTGGTTTGGGGCAAAGTGCATTTATTTCCGGATCGGCGGTATTTATTCTTCTGCAAGGTATTCATCGCTTAAATACACCACAACCCTTGATGAATTTTCAGATTGGTGTTTTTGTAACCTTATTTTCGATTTTAGCTACTGCATTGTTAGTGATATATCAAAGCAAAGTGATTAAACAAACAGGCAGTCCGGCAATTAAAGCGGATAAACTTCATTATCAAACGGATTTATTGATGAATTTTACTATTTTAATTTCATTATCGTTGAGCCAATTAGGTTACCAACAAGCCGATGCGATTTTTGCTCTTTTAATTGCTTTTTATATATTGATTAATGCAGGTAAAATCTTGTTTGATAATCTCCAGTTGCTTTTAGATGTTGCCTTACCGGATGAAGAAATTAAAAGCATAGAACAAATTATTTTAGCAGATAAACGTATTTTGGGTTTTCATGATCTTAAAACTAGACGTTCAGGTGCGGTTCGTTTTATCCAATTTCATTTAGAATTAGATGATCATATGTCTTTTGTTCAAGCTCATCAAATTACGGAAGATATAGAAAATCAATTGAGACAGCGATTTTCTGACACTGATATTGCGATTCATCAAGAGCCAACCAGCGTTGTTCAAGTTGAGCTGAAAAGTTTAAACTAGATCAAATTGTGTTGCAATTCACAAAAATTTTTATAGAGCGACGGCAAGGAATAGTGTAACCTTGGCACTGTTTTTTTGAAGATTAATTTTAACAATACATTAGGTAAGTAATATGATAAAAAAAATTGCAGTTTTAACAAGTGGCGGTGATGCACCGGGGATGAATGCTGCGATACGTGGTGTTGTTCGTTCGGCTTTATCCGAGGGCTTGGAAGTTTATGGGATTTATGAAGGTTATTACGGTTTATATCACAACAAGATCCAACAATTAACTCGCTATAGCGTATCGGATATTATCAACAGGGGCGGTACATTCCTTGGCTCAGCTCGTTTCCCTGAGTTTAAAGATCCTGCCGTACGTGAAAAATGCGTGGAAATTTTACGTTCACATGGTATTGATGCACTTGTCGTCATCGGGGGAGATGGTTCTTATATGGGAGCAAAATTACTCACTGAAGAACATGATTTCCCTTGTGTCGGTATTCCCGGAACAATTGATAATGATGTTGCTGGCACTGATTATACTATCGGTTATCAAACCGCACTTGAAACCGCAGTTGAGGCAATTGACCGTTTACGTGATACCTCAAGTTCACACAAGCGTATTTCTATCGTGGAAATTATGGGCAGACATTGTAGCGATTTGACGATCTCGGCGGCTATTGCAGGTGGTTGTGAATATATTGTTGCTTCTGAAATTGAATTTAATCGTGAAGAATTAATTAAGCAAATTGAGCGTGCCATTATTAAGGGTAAGCGTCATGCAATTATTGCCATCACGGAATTATTATGTGATGTGAATGAGCTGGCTCGAGAAATTGAAGCCCGTGTAAAACACGAAACTCGAGCAACTATTTTAGGCCATATTCAACGTGGCGGTACGCCTTGTGCTTTTGACCGCATTTTAGGTTCTCGTATGGGGGTTTACGCTGTAGATCTTTTATTACAGGGCAAAGGTGGTTATTGTGTCGGTATCCAAAACGAACAATTGGTGCATCATGATATTATTGATGCAATTAATAATATGCGTCGTGAATTTAAAGCCGATTGGTTAGCTATGTCTAAACGGTTAGATTGATTCATTTTATACAAAATCGCCGATCATTCGGCGATTTTTATCACTTCTGAATAACTTTCTCATTCTGAATTTTTTGCTATTAAATAACTATTTTTTGTTCTTATCCATTCGTTTGAAAGGTGATTTTCATCATTCTGTGTTGTTACCTCTAAGTGCGGTGATTATCATTACAGGGTTTGAAAAATGAGTTATTTTTTTGCTTTTGTGTGAGGAATACCAAATAAATCGCAAAATTAGTTTTAAATAAATTAGACTTAGATCAATATTTTGTTTAGACTTGTCACAATTTTTTGACAAATGGAGAATGAAATGTCGTTCAATAATTCAGATCAAGATCCTTGGGGTAAGCCGGGTAGCACGGGGAAAAAACCGGAAAATAATCAATCCCATAATGAAGATAAACAGTCAAATTGGGAGCAGCCGAATAACCAACAAAAGAATACTCAACAATCACCGCCGGATATTGAAGAGATCTTTAATAATTTGCTGAAAAAAATCAGTGGTAAATCCGGTAATGTCGGAAAAAACGGCAAGCCAAATGCTCCGGTGGGGTTAGGTAAATTGTTACCGTTAGGTGTATTGATTGGTGCGGTGATTTGGGGATTAAGCGGGTTTTATACCATAAAAGAAGCGGAGCGTGGTGTAGTTCTTCGTTTTGGACAATTACATTCAATCGTTCAGCCGGGCTTAAATTGGAAACCAACGTTTATTGATAGCGTAACAGCGGTGAATGTTGAGCGGGTTCGTGAGTTAAGAACACAGGGTTCAATGTTAACGCAAGATGAAAATATGGTTAAGGTTGAGATGACGGTGCAATATCGTGTTCAAGATCCGGCGAAATATTTGTTTAGTGTAACGAGAGCGGATGACAGTTTAAATCAAGCGACAGATAGTGCATTACGTTATGTAATTGGTCATATGACGATGGATGATATTTTAACTACCGGACGTTCAGTTGTACGTGAAAATACTTGGAAAACTTTAAATGATATCATTGCTGTTTATGATATGGGCTTAGAAGTGATTGATGTGAACTTCCAGTCTGCTCGCCCTCCGGAGGAAGTGAAAGCGGCTTTCGATGATGCAATTAAGGCTCAAGAAGATGAGCAACGCTATATTCGTGAGGCAGAAGCTTATGCTCGTGAGCAAGAGCCACGGGCTCGTGGAAATGCACAACGTATTATTGAGCAGGCGACAGCATATAAAGAACAAGTTGTGTTGGATGCACAAGGTGAAGTAGAGCGTTTCCAACGTTTATTACCTGAGTTTAAAGCATCGCCGGAATTATTACGTGAACGTTTGTATATTCAAACTATGGAAAAAGTCATGGCGAATACACCGAAAGTCATGTTAGATACACAGAGTGGAAATAATTTAACCGTATTGCCGTTAGAGCAGATCTTGAATAGTAAAACGTTAGCAGAGAAAAGCAATACGCTCGTTAAAACTGATCAATCAAGTGAAAAAAAGGTTCCTGAAAGAGCGGTAACAAATCCGGAAATTTCGCAACCGAACAGTCTTTATCAAGTTATAGAAGGTCGTCAAGGGAGATTTAATTAATGCGTAAATTCTTAACTCCTATTCTTATCGTATTGGTCGCACTGATTTATTCAAGTGTTGTGATTATTGATGAAGGAACTCGTGGCATTATGCTACGGTTTAGTAAAGTACATCGTGATGCAGATAATAAAGTGGTTGTTTATAGCCCTGGCTTGCATTTTAAAATCCCATTTATTGATCACGTCAAAATCCTTGATGCTCGCATTAGAACTTTAGACGGTCAACCTGATCGTTTTGTGACTGTAGAGAAAAAGGATCTATTAGTTGATTCTTATGTTAAATGGAGAATTAGTGATTTCGGTCGCTTTTATACAGCCACTAGTGGCGGAGATTATGTACAAGCCTCGAATCTTTTACGCCGTAAAGTAAATGATCGTTTGCGTTCTGAAATTGGCTCCAGAACTATTAAAGACATTGTATCCGGTACTCGTGGTGAATTAATGGAAGATGCGAAGAAAGCATTGAATACAGGACAAGATAGTACTGCTGAATTGGGTATTGAAGTCGTAGATGTTCGTGTAAAACAGATCAATTTACCTGATGAAGTATCTTCTTCAATTTATCAACGTATGCGTGCTGAACGTGATGCAGTGGCTCGTGAACATCGTTCACAAGGTAAAGAAAAAGCCGCATTTATTCAAGCTGATGTTGATCGTAAAGTTGTGGTTATTTTGGCAACAGCAAGTAAAAAGGCACAAGAGTTGCGAGGTGAAGGCGATGCAACAG
Organism: Histophilus somni; assembly: GCF_014202395.1. Classification (GTDB taxonomy): domain Bacteria; phylum Pseudomonadota; class Gammaproteobacteria; order Enterobacterales; family Pasteurellaceae; genus Histophilus; species Histophilus somni. Next base: position 56,215 of record NZ_JACHGQ010000012.1, on the reverse strand, counting down.
CAGCAAAATTATATTCAGATGCGTTTGCTCAAGAACCGGAGTTTTTCAGTTTTATGCGTAGTATGAAAGCCTATGAAAACAGCTTTGAAGGTTCGAATAATATGATGATTTTAAAACCGGGTAGTGATTTCTTCCGTTTTATGGATCACCCTAAAAAGTAAAATCCTTATAAAAACACACCGCACTTGAAAATGATCTGCACACTAAAAGTTGGAGTAAATAAACAACTGATTAAGGTGCAGATTTTTATTTCTAAAGATACATCACTCTTCGTACAACAGGTGCTTGAATTTTCTTCGAAATAAGCAAAAGAAAGTGCCGGAATGTTTTGTAGCATTTTAGATAGAATGATGTTGATTGTTTTAGCAGGTTGGGTTTCGCTTGAACTTTAACAAAAAGCCCCCATATCCTGTGCATTCAGTCTATTTTTAAGAAAGAGAGTAAATTATATGAACGCAAAACGAACTAAGCTAGAGCATCTTCCGGTTCTACCATTGCGTGATGTGGTAGTTTTTCCTTATATGGTCATGCCATTGTTTGTTGGTCGTCCCAAGTCTATTCGTAGTTTAGAGGAGGCGATGGAAAATAATAAGCAATTATTATTGGTTTCACAAAGAAAACCTGACATTGAAGAACCTAAGATCGCTGATCTTTATAAGATTGGTACATTAGTCAATATTATTCAATTGTTAAAATTGCCGGATGGTACTGTAAAAGTTCTTGTTGAAGGACAACAAAGAACTAAACTTATTGATTTGCAAGATAATGGGGAATTCTTTTTAGCGTCTCACGAATTAATTGAAACACAATGGAGTGATGAGAAAGAATTAAGTGTATTGAAGAAAATTACTTTATCCGAATTTGAAAAATATGCGAATTTAAATAAAAAAATTCCCGCAGATATTATTTCTGCATTGCGACGTATTAATGATATAGAGAGATTAAGTGACACGGTTGCAGCTCATCTTCCGGTATCTATTAATGAAAAGCAAAATATCCTAGAAATAGGAGATTTGTCGGCACGGTTTGAATATTTATTAGGATTAATGGTAAGCGAAGCCGATATATTGCAAGTTGAACAACGTGTGCGTGGCAGAGTTAAAAAACAGATAGAAAAAAATCAACGTGATTACTATCTGAATGAACAAATTAAGGCATTACAAAAAGAGCTGAATGATGATGAAAACACAGTTGATGAAGTTGAGCAATTACGCAAGAAAATAGAAGAGGCTAAGATGCCGATAGAGGCTCGTGAAAAAGTGTTTGCCGAATTGCAAAAATTAAAGATGATGTCGCCAATGTCTTCCGAAGCAACGGTTTTGCGTAGTTATATTGACTGGATGGTTCAAGTTCCTTGGCATAAGCGAACTAAAGTTAAAAAAGATCTTGCCAAAGCACAGGAAACCTTAGATGCGGATCACTATGGCTTAGAACGTGTTAAAGAGCGTATATTGGAGTATTTAGCGGTACAAAGTCGCTTAAATCAATTAAAAGGCCCTATTTTATGTTTAGTTGGCCCTCCGGGTGTGGGAAAAACATCGCTAGGGCATTCTATTGCCAATGCAACGGGGCGTAAATATGTACGTATGGCATTAGGCGGTGTGCGAGATGAAGCAGAGATTCGTGGACATCGTAAAACGTATATAGGTTCTTTACCCGGCAAATTAATTCAAAAAATGGCAAAAGTGGGGGTAAAAAATCCGCTGTTTTTACTTGATGAAATTGACAAAATGGCAATGGATTATCGAGGTGATCCAGCATCTGCATTATTGGAAGTGCTAGATCCTGAACAAAATTCACATTTTAATGATCATTATCTTGAAGTCGATTATGATTTATCTGATGTAATGTTTGTTGCTACGTCCAACTCAATGAATATTCCAGCACCTTTACTGGATCGTATGGAAGTCATTCGTCTCTCCGGTTATACGGAAGATGAAAAACTCAATATTGCGACACGTCACTTATTGAATAAACAAATTGAGCGTAACGGATTGAAGACTGATGAGTTGGTTATCAATGAAGAGGCTATTTTAGATATTATTCGCTATTATACTCGAGAAGCCGGTGTTCGTTCTTTAGAGAGAGAGATTTCTAAAATTTGCCGCAAAGCAGTGAAAAATCTGCTATTAGATAAAAGTTTGAAATCTATTCAAGTGAATTCTAACAATTTGCAAGAGTATCTTGGGGTTAGACGCTTTGAATTTGGTCGAGCAGATACACAAAACCGCATTGGTGAAGTGACAGGATTAGCTTGGACCGAAGTTGGCGGTGATTTATTAACAATAGAAACGGCATCTGTAATCGGTAAAGGTAAATTGATTTATACCGGTTCTTTGGGCGATGTGATGAAAGAAAGTATTCAAGCTGCGATGACTGTTGTAAGAACTCGAGCTGAAAAGTTAGGTATTGCTAATGACTTTCATGAAAAACGTGATATTCACATTCATGTACCGGACGGTGCGACTCCGAAAGATGGACCAAGTGCGGGTATTGCTATGTGTACAGCATTGGTTTCTTGTTTAACCGGTAATCCGGTAAAATCTGAAGTGGCAATGACGGGGGAAATTAGTTTACGTGGCAAAGTATTACCGATTGGTGGGTTGAAGGAAAAATTATTAGCAGCTCATCGAGGTGGTATTAAAACGGTGATTATACCCAAAGAAAATGTCAAAGATTTGGAAGAAATCCCTGAAAATGTGAAAAATAATTTAACTATTCATGCGGTTGACACTATTGATGAAGTCTTAACAATTGCACTAGAAAATCCACCGGAAGGAGTTGATTTTGTGAAGCTTTCTCCAATTCATAAAATTAAATCTTCTCGTAAGCGTTCTTCTCGAACAAAAAGTTTGAATTAAAATTCTACTGGAGTGTAGAAGGTCAAAACTAATTTAATGATTTCTTATTTAGGTTTGATCTTCTACGGTTGAGTTTCTTCACTTTATATCAAATCCAAGAGCTAAAAATGGACACAATTATTGCTTAACCTCATTTCGGTTACGGTTTAAAATAGCCTGTTATTTAGGAAAATAGAAATGAACAGACGAGATAAACTCTTACAAGAAATGGGTATTTCACAGTGGAAATTACGCCATCCCGAGATTTTAAAAGGGTTGGTAAATGTCTCTGTGGCAAAAAATATTCGTTTGATTATGATTTCTGAACAGCCGGTTTTAAAAGAACAACCGTTTTTACAAGATATTTTTCGTAGTCTTGAGCTAATGAAAGAAGATTGTTTATGTATTGACTTTGATTTTTTGCCTTATCTTCAAGTCGAACATGAAGTGATTTATTGGTTACTCACAAACGATCAACAGAAAATAGACCGCACTTTAAGCGATAAGCAATATATGCCTTGTTGGAAAAGTAATGAACTTGAGAGATTAAAGCAAAGTCCTCAGGAAAAACGTCAGTTTTGGCAGCAAATTCAGGAAATATAGAAAATGATTTCATATATTGATGAACAAGATTTTGCCGAATTATTTGCGATCGAACAAAAAGCACATATTGTTCCTTGGTCATTAGGCACATTAAAAAATAATCAAGGCGAACATTATCTTAATTTAAAGAAAGTGGTTAATGGAAAAATTGTTGCGTTTGCCATTTGTTATCTTGTGTTAGATGAGGCAACGTTGTTTAATATTGCCGTCGATCCTGATTATCAAGGATTGGGGTTAGGAAAAGAATTACTGAAAGAATTAATTCAACAATTATTAGAACGTAATATACAAACCTTATGGCTTGAGGTGAGAGAAACGAACATTAAGGCAAGACAGCTATATCACAATTTGGGATTTAATGAGGTGGATATTCGTAAAAATTATTATCCTTTACCTGACGGAAAACGGGAAAGTGCGGTGGTAATGGCATTTTATCTAATCGTGCCGTAAAACCACGTCCTTTAGGGCGTAGATATAAGGCACAAATATGATATACTTCTTACTGCTAACAGAGGTCGCTTTAGACTCTCAATGACGGCATAATCAGGGCAGGACGTGCCCGTAGCGTCTGTGAAGTGAATCGCATTGGCGGTCAGCAGCAGAAACCCACCGAGAGTAGCCCATTGCTTGCAATGGGAGCTGGTAGGAATCTCCTTGCTTTAGCTAGGGGAGGACGTCAATTCGGTATGATGTAGCGTTTTTGTAAAGATTTAACCGATTGAAAATATTAAAATCCCTACTGAATTGAAATGTTATTCAATAGGGATTGTTTATTATGGTAGAAAGTTTAGCTTAAAGATTTATTCTGTTTTGTGTTGTTTAGAATTTAAATCCAAGCGTTAAACGTATAGCATCGTTGTTGTAAGGGTGCCATGAATAGCTTCCGTCGCTTTTATAATTAACTTTTGCATGAGTATGATAATATCCAATATCTGCTAAGAAAAACTTATATTCAAATCCAATGCCTAAACCTAAATATAGACCGTTTTGAGCTTTAAAATTTTGAAATCTACTGCTAAGGCTATCTAGCTCAAGTTTACCACTTACATCTGTATAGTAATTATATTTTGTGTTATCAATTTTGTTGATTGAATAACCTATATCCCCTTTTAGATAAAATTTGCTGTTTGCATTTAACGCATAATTTTGTTTCAACGTGAAATAAATTGGTAGGGAGGAATAACGATTTATTCTATAGTTTTCCACTGCATTGTTATCACCAAAACCAATATTACCTTGGTTTGAGATCTTCCAAGTAGCAGAATGATCAAAGCCTTTGCGTTTAATATAGCCTAGTCCGAGACCGATTTCTGTTTGTGGTAAAATATTGTAGGTGGTTTCAAGAAAGATACTTGGTGAGAAGGTGTTTTGTCTTGAACTTGCAGGAACATTTGCCTCTTTATTGATGTTCGGCAATATTATTTTCATCGTTTCAAAACGAGACGTTAAATCAATCCCCGCCTTGCCATAAAAATTAAAATTACCCCCCCCCGCATGGGCAAAGGCTGGAAGCGTAAATAATAACGCTAACGACAGTTTGTATTTCATAAAAAGTCCTTATTTTGTAAAAAGATAAGCGTAGATTGTACGCATGACATTAGGTGACGAATTATACAATACAAACCTTCAGAAAAAAATAAAATTTATTTTGCCCTTCAAAACAACCGCACTTAACCTAGAAATCGGTTAAAAAATAGGGTCGTTTGCAGACCCTAATGTTTAGTAAGAAGACTATAGCAATCCGGCATTTTTTAATGCTTCAATAACTTTCGGTTGCGATTGTTCGCTTAAAGTTGTCAGCGGCAAACGTAATATCGGATCAGGGACTAATCCTAATTTATAAGCTGCCCATTTTACCGGAATAGGATTTGATTCGATGAATAAATCTTTATGTAAAGCTCTTAATTTATCATTAATGATTTCTGCTTCATCAAATTTTCCGGCTAATGCCAATTCACACATTTTTGCCATATCAGCGGCGGCAATATTATTTGTGACGGAAATGACTCCTTGACCGCCAAGTTTCATACTTTCAAGCCCTGTTGCGTCATCGCCGCTGAGGAAAATGAAATCTTCCCCCGCCATCTGTTTAATTTTCGCTACACGACTGACATCACCTGTTGCTTCTTTAATTCCAACAATATTTGCAATTTGAGCTAAACGACCAACGGTTTCAGGCAATAAATCACTACCTGTACGGCTAGGAACATTGTAAAGAATTTGCGGAATATCCGTACATTCTGCAATGGCTTTAAAATGTTGATACATACCTTCTTGAGTTGGTTTATTGTAGTAAGGTACAACGGATAAACAACCTGCAACACCACTATCATTTAACAGCTTGGTCATCGTAATCGCTTCGCTGGTTGCATTTGCTCCGGTACCTGCAATAACAGGTATTCTTCCATCGGCAAACTCAAGAGTTTTTAAAATTGTTTTTACATTTTCAGCGATGCTTAATGTGGCGGATTCTCCGGTTGTACCGACAGAAACGATACCGTGAGATCCTGAAGTAATATGGTATTCAACCAGTTTTTTTAATGCGTTAAAATCAACTTCCCCATGATCATCCATTGGCGTAATAAGTGCGGTGATACTGCCGTAGAATAAAGGTCTGTGTGTGGTCATAAAAATCTCCTTATTATGTTTGCATATTAGCTTGAAAAAGTCCGTTTAGGATCGTTAAAATGGCAACACTTTGCAAGTATTTTTTTATATTTTTTAAAAGGTAATATTTTATGAAAACATTAAAAGCCGGCGATTTTGCACCGCACTTCAGTCTATTAAATCAAAATAATGAACAGGTGAGTCTTGAGAATTTTCACGGGAAAAAAGTATTGGTCTATTTTTATCCAAAAGCGTTGACGCCTGGTTGTACAACGCAAGCCTGTGGGTTGCGTGATAGCAAAGCGGAGCTAGAAAATAAAGGGGTTGTTATCTTAGGAATTAGTCCGGATTCGCCGAAAAAATTAGCCAATTTTATAGAAAAGAAAGCATTGAATTTTGATCTTCTTTCAGATGAGCAACATATTGTGGCAGAACAATTCGGTGTTTGGGGAGAAAAAAAGTTTATGGGAAGAACCTTTGATGGTATTCATCGCATTAGTTTTTTAATTGATGAACAGGGAAAAATTGAAAAAGTTTTTGATAAATTTAAAACTACGGATCATCATCAAATTGTCTTGGATTATTTAAATTCATTGGAACAACGTTAAGATATTTTTATGTCAGAAAAAATCTGCAATTTCATCGGAAAGTTACTTGATTAAATTGCAGATTAGTTGTGTATTTTTTATTATTCTACTTTAACAATCCAGCCTTCTGGTGCGTCAACATCACCAAACTGAATACCGACCAGCTCATTATAAAGCTTTGTTGTTATTTCACCTACATCAGTTTCAGAATAAAAAACATGGAAATGATCGCCATATTGAATACCACCGATAGGCGTGATGACTGCCGCTGTTCCACATGCACCGGCTTCTTTAAATTGATCTAATTGATCAATATAAACATCGCCCTCAATCACTTCCATTCCTAACCGCTCTTTTGCTAGATAGAGTAGAGAATATTTAGTAATGCTTGGCAAAATTGACGGCGATAATGGAGTAATAAATTTATTGTCTTTAGTTATACCGAAGAAGTTTGCAGAACCGACTTCTTCTATTTTTTTGTGTGTAGTCGGATCAAGATAAATACAATCTGCAAAATGACGTGTTTTCGCCATTTTCCCCGGATAAAGACTGGCGGCATAATTTCCCCCCACTTTTGCCGCTCCAGTGCCTTGTGGTGCGGCACGATCATAGTCAGAAACGATAAAGTTAGTCGGTTTCATACCGCCTTTAAAGTATGCACCAACAGGACAACAAAAGATTGAGAATATATATTCAGGAGCCGGACTAACCCCGATATTATCACCAACACCGATTAAAAATGGGCGTAAGTAAAGTGTTGCACCGGAACCGTAAGGACCTAGCCAATCTGCATTTGCTTTGACGACTTGTTTACAGGCATCGACAAACATTTCCACCGGAATTTCGGGCATCAACAAGCGTTGGCAACTTTTTTGCATGCGTAGTGCATTTTGTTCAGGGCGAAATAAGTTAATTGAGCCGTCTTTGCAACGATAGGCTTTTAAGCCCTCAAAACATTGTTGACCGTAATGGAGTGCGGTTGAACCTTCACTGATATGCAAAACATTATCTTGTGTCAATTCACCTTTTGACCATGCTCCATTTTTCCAATAAGCAATGTAACGATAATCTGTTTTGATATAACTAAAACCGAGATTTTCCCAATCAATATTTTTATTCATTTTTACTTCCTTCTTGATGTTTATAAAATAGTGAATTTAATCTACACTATTCTCATCAGGTTGGAAACTGGATATTTAAAATATAAAGGGATTTTTATCGCTCGGAATGATAGAGATGGGAAATTTTATGATAGAATTTTGCCCATAAAAAAATACCGCTCATAAAGAGCGGTACATAACCTAAAAAACGGTTTAAATATACATACAGGAAGTAAATGAGTAACTTAAAATTTGTTACTCGGTTCGGTTTCCCGAACAATATGCAAACACAACATCATACTTAAGTCCGAAACTCTTTAACCAGTAAGGAATTACCAATCGTTAAGTATGCGTGCATTCTATGGAGAATGGATAGGTCAGACAAGATATATTTTTTTATATATGGTATTAGAAAAACTAATCTGATAGCAATTTCAACCGTTATAATTTAAACAATACAATTGGGAAGAATGATGATTAAACGTTTGCCTCCTTTAAATTCATTGAAATCTTTTGAAAGTTCAGCAAGGCATTTAAGTTTTACTAAAGCCGCAGATGAACTTTTTGTTACACAGGCTGCAGTTAGCCATCAAATAAAATTATTAGAAGATTTTTTAGGTGTTATATTATTTAAGCGTAAAAATAGAACATTAGAATTAACCGATTTGGGTCGGGCTTATTTTTCCGATGTCAGCAAAATTCTAAATAATTTAGCCGATGCTACAACAAAATTAATGGCTCAGAAAAATGAGCAATATCTTTCAATTAGCGTTCCGCAAACTTTTGGTATGCAATGGCTTGTACCAAAATTAAGTGAATTTAATCAACGATATCCGGATATTGAGGTGAGATTAAAAGGGGTTGATCAAGACGAAATACCTTTGAGTAATGAAATTGATATTGCCATTTATTATGGCAAAGGAAATTGGGTGGGATTACAAGTTGAAAAATTGGCAGAGGCAAAATTGTTGATTTTGGCTTCCCCTAAATTACTCGCTAAACAACCTGTTACGCAAGCAACAGATTTGTATCACCATAATCTTATTCATGTTCATACTAGAGATAACTGGCGTAATATGGCGAATTTACTTCAACTGGATAAATTAGATATTCGACATGGACCGGTATTTAGTCATACATTTATGGCATTACAAGCCGCTGTGCATGGACAAGGTATTGTGTTGGCAAATAAAATTCTTGCTCAACACGAAATAGAGAACGGAAACTTACAAGTTGTGTTATCTATCTCTCTACCTGATCCAAAATCTTTTTATGTGGTAAATTCTCTTAATCGAACCAATACAGAACAAATTAACGCATTCCGTCAATGGATTGTGCATGCAATGAAGCAAAATAAACATGAATAAATTAGCGTTATATTGCCGTAGCGGCTTTGAAAAAGAATTGGCGGCGGAAATAACCGAAAAAGCCACCGCACTTGGTGTTTTTGGCTTTGCCAGAGTAGTAGAAAATTCAGGCTATGTTATTTTTGAATGTTACCAAATCGGTGAGGCGGATCTCCTCGCTAGAAAGATTACATTTAGTCAACTGATTTTTGCTCGACAAATGATTGTCGTATCTGATCTTATTAGTAATCTTTCCGTGCAAGATCGTATCAGTCCGATTATTGAATATTATCGTCAACAAGAAAAAATCCTCAATCTCAAACAGAGTAGTGATATTTGGGTAGAAACCGCCGATACCAATGAAGCTAAAACACTGGCCGCTTTTTGTCGAAAATTTACTGTACCGCTTAGACAAGCTCTCAGAAAGCAAGGCTGGCTACAAGCAAAAAACAAAAAGAGCGGTATTACTCTGCATATTTTTTTCACTCAATCCAACAGTTGTTACATTGGCTATTCCTATAACAATAACCATGCTGAACATATTATGGGGATTCCACGACTAAAATTTCCGGCAGAAGCGCCTAGTCGTTCAACATTAAAATTAGAAGAGGCAATTCTTTATTTTATTCCCCGCAATCAAGAAGCAACACGTTTTAACGAAAATAAATATGCTGTTGATTTAGGGGCTTGTCCGGGAGGGTGGACTTATCAATTGGTTAGACGAGGTGTTTTTGTGTATGCAGTGGATCATGGCAAAATGGCAACAAGTCTACATGAGACCGGCAGAATTGAACATTGTGCTGAAGATGGCTTTAAATTTCGGCCTCCTAAGCATTGTAAAATTGACTGGCTGGTTTGCGATATGGTTGAACAGCCACGTAGAATTGCTGATTTAATCAGTCAATGGCTCGTCAAAGGTTGGTGTAAGGAAACTATTTTTAACTTAAAATTACCTATGAAAAAGCGTTATTTTGAGGTTAAGCGGTGTTTACAACAAATTAAAGAAAGACTAAATGAACAACATATATCTTTCCAAATACAAGCAAAACATCTTTATCATGATAGAGAAGAAATAACCGTTTATATTCGACTTATGTAGGAAATTTGTTTGATATTTAAATGGATTGGAAATTTGGGAAGGAAAGTTGGCGAAATATGCTTCAGCATTTATTCGGTGATTCTTATCTTGCTTTTTCCGGTTAAAACAATATAATCAACTGTATAAAAACACAGTTTATGGGCGACAATGGATATTTCAGAATTACTTAATGATCTTAATGAAAAACAACGCAATGCTGTTGTTGCACCTTTGGGGAATTATCTCGTACTTGCTGGTGCTGGAAGCGGAAAAACTCGAGTATTAACGTATCGTATTGCTTGGTTAAGTGCGGTAGAAAAAATACCTGAATCAAGTATTATGGCGGTAACTTTTACCAATAAAGCAGCGACGGAAATGCGTCATCGTATTGAGGCGACTTTAGCTCGTTATTCCCATCAACGTTTATTCGGTATGTGGATTGGCACTTTTCATAGCATTGCAAATCGCTTATTGCGATCCCATTACGCAGATGCCGGATTGCCACAGGATTTTCAAATTTTAGACAGTGAAGATCAACTTCGCTTAGTTAAGCGTTTGATGAAATTGCATCAATATGATGAAAAAGCCTTTCCCTATAAACAAGCTTGTTGGTATATCAATAATAAAAAAGAAGAAGGATTACGCCCTCATCAGATTGAAGATAATAATGATCGTCAAGAGCGAGAGTGGATCAAGATCTATAAAATTTATCAAGATGCTTGTGATCGATCAGGTCTAGTAGATTTTGCTGAATTATTATTGAGAGCTTATGAATTGTGGCTAAAAAATCCACATATTTTGCAATATTATCAACAGCGTTTTCAGCACGTTTTGATCGATGAATTTCAGGATACTAATAAAATTCAATATGCTTGGATTAAATTATTAGCCGGTTCGCAAGGCAATGTGATGATTGTCGGAGATGACGATCAGTCTATTTATGGTTGGCGTGGTGCTCAAGTTGAGAATATTCATCGTTTTCTTAAAGATTTTGCAAAAGCGAAAATTATTCGTTTAGAGCAAAATTATCGTTCAACCGGCAACATTTTAGAAAGTGCAAACCGTTTAATTTCCAATAATAGTAACCGGTTAGGTAAAGATCTTTGGACTGCGGGTGAAAAAGGAGATCCTGTGGGGATTTATGCGGCTTTTAACGAGTTGGATGAGGCTTTGTTTGTCTCCGGTCAGGTACAAAATTGGCTGGATAACGGCGGTAAGGTTGATGATTGTGCAGTTTTATATCGTAGTAATAGCCAGTCCCGTGTCATTGAAGAGGCATTTCTAAGGGCTAAAATTCCTTATCGCATTTATGGCGGTATGCGATTTTTTGAACGACAAGAGATTAAAGATGCTTTAGCGTATTTGCGTTTAATTGCCAATCGACAAGATGATGCGGCTTTTGAACGTGTTGTAAATACGCCACCACGAGGTATTGGTGAGCGTACTTTAGATATTTTGCGTAATTTAACTCGTGAAAGACAAGTGACTTTATGGCAAGCAACTCAGCTTGCCATTCAAGAAAATTTAATTCCTATCCGTTCGGTAACTGTTTTGTTACGTTTTATTGAATTAATCAATTCCTTACAACAAGAAACCGCAGAAATGCCCCTATTTGTACAAACTGATTTTGTGATTAAACATTCCGGTTTATATGACATGTATAAACAGGAAAAGGGGGACAAAGGGGAAGTGCGAATTGAAAATTTGGAGGAGTTGGTTACCGCAACGAGAGAATTTATAAAACCGGATGAGGCTGAAGATATGTCTGATTTAGTGGCGTTTTTAACACATGCCTCTTTGGAAGCAGGAGAAGAACAAGCAGACTCTCACCAGCCTTGTGTGCAAATGATGACATTGCATTCAGCGAAAGGCTTAGAATTTCCAAGAGTATTTATTGTTGGTATGGAAGAGGGGCTTTTCCCAAGTTTTCGTTCGGGTGAAGACTTGGCACGTTTGGAGGAGGAACGCCGTTTAGCTTATGTAGGGATTACTCGAGCAAAACAGAAATTGACATTGTGTTATGCGGAAGTTCGCCGCTTGTATGGTAAAGACGAAAAACATATTCCTTCTCGTTTTATTGCTGAATTACCGCAAGAATGTATTCAAGAAGTTCGTTTACGTGGCACAGTGACTCGAGCTTATAACCGAAGTGCAGTGGGTTCTATCGTCAAAACTGATTTATCGGATAATAGTTGGAAAGTTGGACAAAAGGTGAAACATGAAAAATTTGGTCAGGGAACAGTGATTAATGTTGAGGGGGCTGATAATAATACCCGATTGCAAATCGCTTTTCAGGGACAAGGGATTAAATGGCTAGTCGCTCATTTAGCCAAATTGGAAAAAATTTAGTTGTGATGGAAAAAGGGCATATTTTGATCTCTTTTTCTTTATGTTTAGGTTTTGTGCCTGACGAATTAGATAAACTGAAACCCATTGGCTGAAACCTCTAAAACAGAAGCTGTTGCTCCCCAATCACCTAAAACTATGCGAGTAAAGTGCGGTGGATTTTGATGAATATTCTGCTTGTGCGTATGTCCATGAATCAAAATGTTGACCTGAAACTGTTGCATAATCTGTTCTACAAAATCCTTGTTGACGTCCATTATTTCAATACTTTTATGTGTTTTATCCGTTTTGCTTTTTTGGCGAATTTTTTCTGCAATTTTTAACCGCACTTTTAAAGGTAAGTGAAGAAATAGCCATTGCAGCCATTTTTGTTGTACTTTTTTGCGATATTGTTGGTAATCAAGATCGTCAGTACATAGCGTATCACCATGGCAAATAAGTACTTTTTTACCATATAAATTAACGATCTGATAGGTTGGTAATAACTCCATTCCGCAACTGTTGGCAAAATGTCTTCCCACCAAAAAATCACGGTTTCCATGAATAAAATAACAAGGAATACCTTTTTGGCTGAGCTGTAATATTTGTTGTTGAACTGTTTCGATCAAGGCTGATTGTTCATCATCACCAATCCAAAAATCAAATAAGTCGCCTAAAATATAAAGCTTTTCTGCTTGTAGTGCTTGCGTTTGCATAAAATGAACAAAGAGTTCAGTTAAATGCGGTCGGTTTTCGCTTAAATGTAAATCTGCAATAAAGAATGTTTTTTTCATGCTGAGGTTCCTAAAATATTTGTGCTAGCCTAGCACTTTTTTATGCTTTTCTACACTTATTTTTAGATTTTCGTTATACTTGGCGTATACAAATTTTTAGGGGTATATTTATGTTGATATTATTAAGAGCCATCGTTGTTATCTTCTGTAGTATTTTAATTTGTGTAGTAGGATCTCTTTATTCACTTATTCGTTTTAAAAATCCAAGTAATGTAGGTGTGATGGCTCGCTGGTTTGGGCGTTTATATCCTTTTTTTGGATTAAAAGTTGAACATCGTTTTCCTGAAAATGTCGATAGTATCGGTAGGTGCATCTATATTGGTAATCACCAAAATAATTATGATATGGTGACTGTTTCTGCTATGGTTCGCCCTCGTACAGTCAGTGTAGGCAAGAAAAGTTTGGTTTGGATTCCCTTTTTTGGTCTTCTTTATTGGGCAACGGGAAATATTTTGTTAGACAGAGAAAATCGCTCCAAAGCCCATAATACAATAAACCAACTTGCTCGTCGTATAAATGAAGATAATTTGTCAGTTTGGATGTTTCCTGAGGGGACACGTAGTCGTGGGCGTGGATTATTACCTTTTAAAATGGGGGCTTTTTATGCGGCAATTACCGCTGGTGTGCCAATTGTTCCGGTCGTTTGTTCAACCACCCATAATCGCATTGACCTAAATCGGTGGGACAATGGTAAAGTGATTTGTGAAATGATGTCTCCTGTAGATACATCAAACTACACAAAGGATAATGTACGGGAATTAGCTGAATATTGTCATCAAATTATGCAACAACGCATCGCAGAGCTTGATGCAGAAATTCAACAGCAATCTGTATAAGCAGCAAGGTAAAATATGAGATCTTTGACTCGACGGGATTTTTTGAAAAGCGGTATTTTAGCCGGTTCTTTATCATGTATCCCTCAATCAGTAATGGCTGCTAGCCGTTTGCCTTTATTTATTCCACCGTTATTGGAGGCAAAACGTGGGCGACCGATATTTTTAACGATGCAAGCTGCTCAAACTTCATTCATAGAAAAAAAGCTAACGGAAGTTTGGGGATTTAATGGGCATCATTTAGGTCCTACCGTAAGAGTTGAGCAAGGTGATTTTGTGAAGTTAAATTATCGTAATAATTTAACGCAGGCAGTTGCTATGAATATACAAGGTTTACAAGCACACAGTGAATTAATTGGTGGTATTGGGCGAGTATTGATGGCAGGGGAAGGATGGGCTCCAATTTTACCTATTACTCAACCGGCATCAACTTGTTTTTATCATGCCTGCACTTTAGCTAATTCAGCGTATCAAACGTATCGTGGCTTAGTTGGCATGTGGATTATAAATGACAAAGATACTCATCAATCTAAACTGCCAAAAAAATATGGCGTTGATGATATTCCACTTATTTTGCAAGATGTACTGTTAAATTCTAAGGGAGAGCAAGTATTTCAAAATCAACCGCACTTTCTAGGCGAGCGGTTATTGGTCAATGGTGTTGAAGCACCTTATTTGAATGTACCTAAAGGATTGGTACGTTTACGTTTGTTGAATGCCTCTTTATCTCGTTCTTATGATTTAACATTTGATGATGAGCGGGCATTTTTCTTGATTGCCAGAGAACAAGGTTATTTGCCACAAACAAAAATTGTCAAAAAAGTTTCTCTTGCACCTAGTGAAAGGGTTGAATTATTGGTTGACTTAAGTGAGGGCGGAAATGCTACCTTAATTACTGGTAGTAAAAGAAATCTTTTGAATAAGATAGGTACAATATTCAGTTCTGATATGCTGGTTGATAATGTTATTGTTGAGTTGAGAACAGAGGGGGTTAAATCAGTATTTTATAATCCAAGTCATTGGCAATTTCATACTGATGCACCTAGTTTATTGGCAAAGAAAAATATGAAAACGAGAGAGTTTTATTTTGATGTGAGCAATGCAACCATTAATCAACAACGGTTTGAACCGAATAGAATAGATATTAGTACCAAAAGAGGGCAGATAGAACGCTGGATTCTAAGTTCTTCAAGGCCCGTCGGATTTAAAATTCAAGGTGCTCGTTTTGTCATGAAAAGCATAAATGATCAGCCGGTAGAACAATCGGATATTGCATGGAAAGATAGTCTTTGGATTGACGGCAAGGTAGAAATTTTAGTGCAATTTAATCATGCGTCCTCTACTAAATTCCCTTTTATTTTCGGTTCATCTGATTTAGTGTTAGCTGATCAAGGTTGTTTAGGGAGTATTGTTGTACAGTAATTTGAATAATGAGTAACGCAAAAGAGCGGTGCTTTGTTAGCACCGTTTTTTATGAGTTTATTGCCACATGGGGAAAACCGCCCAGTTTTTTTAAATGATTTACCATATAACAAAAAAGTTCAGCTGTTCGTTCCGCATCATATAAAGCAGAATGTGCTTTTTTTCCATCAAAAGAAATATTGGCAACCTGACAACCTTTGACCAACACTGTTTGTCCGAACATAAAACCGCTTAACGTTGCGGTATCAAATATCGAAAAAGGATGAAACGGATTGCGTTTTATTTTCGTACGTTCTGCTGCTGCCATAACAAAACTTTGATCAAATGTCGCATTATGAGCCACGATAACTGAACGTTGACAGTCAGCCTTTTTTTGCCCATGACGCACCATTTTAAACAATTCACTCATAGCAACATTTTCTGATATAGCACCACGCAACGGATTGTCTATATCAATACCATTAAATTTGAGTGATTCAGGATTAATATTAGCCCCTTCGAACGGTTGAATATGAAAATGGCATTTTTCATCCGGTACTAATAGACCGTTTTCATCCATTTTCAGTGTGAGTGCAGCTAGCTCCAGCAAGGCATCTGTTTGAGCATTAAAGCCTGCTGTCTCCACATCAATAATGACAGGAAAAAAACCCCGAAAGCGATTTTTAAGTAAATTATAATCCACTGCTTGTTCTGAAAGTGCGGTCACGAAATATTACCTTATAAGAATGAGATAAATGTAATACTTAAAATAGGCAGATAAAAAGCCCATTTTTTAGGATAAAAATTGTTGAGGTTATTGATTACCTAGCCCTGCTTGTGCCATTTTATTTTCAATAAACTCAATTTTATAGCCATCAGGATCTTCCACAAATGCGATGACAGTTTTTCCGCCTTTTACTGGACCAGGCTCACGAGTAATTTTCCCACCTGCTTCTTTAACCGCTTTACAAGTGGCATAAATATCTTCAACTCCAATAGCAATGTGACCATAAGCAGTCCCCATTTCATATTTACTTACACCCCAGTTATAAGTTAGCTCAATAACAGATGAGTTTTCTTCATCATCATAGCCTAAAAAAGCTAAAGAATATTTATATTCAGTGTTTTCGCTTGTACGCAATAAACGCATGCCTAATACCTGTTGATAAAAGTGGATCGAGCGATCCATATCGCCCACACGTAACATAGTATGTAAAATTCTCATGTAATCATTCTCCTCTAAGTCGCTGAAAAAACGATGCCTATTATGACACAAGCCACACTAAAGATCATTCATTCGGTTATTGTCTTCTCGCAGGATCATCTGCTAAATCTTCAAAATCAACAAACCTCTCCCAGTTAAAAACTTTAATGGAAAACTGGATAATAAAATGCGATTTTATTTTACTCCATAAACAATACCGCACTTTTTCAACTTGAAAAATGCGGTATAAAATTAGTTGTGAATATTAAACATTAAAACGGAAGTGCATTACGTCGCCATCTTGCACAATATAATCTTTACCTTCCAAACGCCATTTACCGGCTTCTTTTGCACCTGCCTCGCCCTTATATTGAATAAAATCATCATAAGCGATGACTTCTGCTCGAATAAAGCCTTTTTCAAAATCTGTATGAATAACGGCTGCCGCTTTGGGTGCCGTTGCACCGACGGAAACTGTCCAAGCTCGCACTTCTTTTACACCGGCGGTGAAGTAGGTTTGTAAATTTAATAACGCATAGCCTGCACGAATAACACGATTTAAACCGGGTTCTTCAATACCGAGATCTTGTAAAAAATCAGTTTTTTCATCATCATCCAATTCAGCAATTTCCGCTTCAATTGCAGCACAAACTGGTACCACAACAGAACCTTCTTTTGTAGCAAACTCACGCACTTTGTCGAGATATGGATTATTTTCAAAGCCATCTTCATTCACATTAGCAATATACATAGTTGGCTTTAAAGTTAAGAAGTTGTAGCTTTTAATGGCATGTAATTCGTCTTTATCTAAATCCAAAGAACGAATCATACCTGCATTTTCCAGTACAGGTAGAATTTTTTCCATGACCGACAACTCAAATTTTGCCTCTTTATCGCCACCTTTTGCACGCTTTTGCAAGCGTTGAATAGCTCGTTCACAGCTATCTAAGTCTGCTAAAGCTAATTCAGTATTAATTGTTTCAATATCATCTAACGGATCAATTTTACCGGCAACATGAACAATATCATCGTTCTCAAAACAACGCACAACATGACCAATAGCATCCGTTTCCCGAATATTTGCCAAGAATTTATTCCCTAAACCTTCACCTTTACTGGCACCGGCAACTAATCCCGCAATGTCCACAAATTCCATTGTGGTCGGTAGTATACGCTCAGGCTTAACAATGTCTGCCAGTGCATCAAGACGAGGATCGGGCATCGGTACAACGCCCGTATTCGGTTCAATAGTACAAAACGGATAGTTTGCCGCTTCGATACCTGCTTTAGTTAACGCATTGAAAAGAGTGGATTTTCCTACATTAGGTAAACCGACAATACCACATTTAAATCCCATAAATTTTCCTATTTTTTATTAGTAGAGTAGAAGAGTTATTTCAGCCCAAAGATTGGTGAATTTTGTTTATGCTTTAAAAGCATTCAGTCTATTTGTTGCTTTAGTTATTCCCTCTTTCATGAGGATTTCAATACAATCCGTCGCCTCCTCTAAAGAGCGGTCAATTAATTGCCGATCTGTGGGAGATGGCTTATTAAGAACGTAAGACGCAACTAAATTTTTATCACCCGGATGACCAATACCTATGCGTAATCGATAGAAATTTTTATTATTCGCTAGTTGAGCAATAATATCTTTCAAACCGTTATGTCCGCCATGTCCTCCGCCTTGCTTAATTTTAGCGATGCCCGGGGAAAAATCCAATTCATCATGAAGCACTAAAATTTGTTCCGGCGGAATACGATAAAAATTAGCTAAAGCACTTACTGCTTTGCCACTTAAATTCATAAAAGTGGTAGGAACAAGAAAACGCATTTCTTGACCACTAATGACCGCTCTTGCCGTTTTTCCTGAAAATTTGGATTCAACAGAGAGATTGAAGTTAAAGCGTCTTGCCAAACGTTCAATTAACCATTCTCCTGCATTATGACGAGTATCGGCGTATTTATCGCCCGGATTGCCTAAACCTACAATTAATTTAATTTCTGACATTGGTATTTTTGTTCGCTAAAAATAGTGGGCTATTGTAGCGGAAAATTGATGTATGCTCAATTAGAAAGCCAACGACATTAACTGCTTGTTGTATGAATCATTCTTTTCTATTTTGTCTCTTATTTCTACCGCACTTTTCCGCTATAATTGCAACATTTTTTGTTCAACATCTTATTTTATGCCAAGTATAAATCAGCGAGCTTTAGTGTCTTATAGTGCTAAACAAATGTACGATATTGTTAATGATTACGAAAGTTATCCACAATTTTTACCCCATTGCATTGCGGCAAAAGCATTGCAGTCGATAGACAATGAAACGATCGGAGAATTAACCATTAGTACAGCCGGTATCAAACAGGTTTTTGCGACTAAAAATCAATTAATTCCCAACCAAGAGATTACGATGCAGTTAGCTTCCGGACCTTTCAAATATCTGCAGGGTAAATGGGTTTTTCGTGAAATTGATGAGCAAAGTTGTGAAATTGCGTTGCAATTGGAGTTTGAATTTTCCAACCCTGTTATTGCTTTTGCTTTCGGGCGGATTTTTTCACAATTGACAACGAAAATGATCGAAGCGTTTAAACAACGAGCAAAGGACGTTTATCTTGATTAATATAGAAATTACTTATGCGTTACCGCATAAATATTATTTGAAAAAACTTCAAGTTGAGAAGGGGACAATCATTCAAGCAGCCATTTTCCAATCTGGTATTTTGCAGGAATTTACGGAAATTGATTTACGTGAAAATAAAGTCGGCATTTTCAGTCGCCCGGCAAAATTAACGGATATAGTGAATGAAGGTGATCGTATTGAAATTTATCGCCCATTATTGGCGGATCCGAAAGAAATTCGTCGTAAACGTGCAGAGCAACAACAAAAAGAATTAGAAGAAAAGAAAAAGGCAGAAAAATTTGCTAAAAAAGTCGGTACTATGTAGCAATGATACGAAATTTAAAATACTATCTTAATTATTAATGATGTTTTAATATTTTGATTTATTAAGAGATTTTGGGGCAGATCAATTGTTGTTTTTTCATTTAACATTATTTTGGTTAATGTGAGTGATGATGACTTTAAGAAGGTAATCCAAATGAACTATTAACATTATTTTGGTTAATGTGAGTGATGATGACTTTAAGAAGGTAATCCAAATGAACTATAAAAATCCCAACAGTATTTTGGTCGTTATTTATGCCAAGAAAAGCAACCGTGTTTTAATGCTGCAACGTCAAGACGATTCGGAATTTTGGCAATCCGTAACCGGTACGATGGAAATAGGTGAAACACCTGTTCAAACAGCAATCCGAGAAGTGAGGGAAGAAACCAGCATAGATATTCTTGCGGAAAACTTACCGCTCTTTAATTGCCATAAACAGATAGAGTTTGAAATTTTTCCGCATTTTAGGTATAAATATGCGCCTGATATAACTCACTGCATTGAGCATTGGTTTTTGTTGCCGTTAGCTGATGAAAGAGTAATAAATTTAAGTGAACATTCAGCTTATCAATGGTGTTCGGTACAGGACGCAATTAAATTGACTAAATCGCCCAACAATGCAGAGGCGATTAATGAATATAAAAGTACAATCATAAAAGGAATATAAAATGGCAGGACATAGTAAGTGGGCCAATATTAAACATCGTAAAGCAGCACAAGATGCACAACGTGGTAAAATTTTTACTAAATTAATTCGTGAATTAGTAACAGCGGCAAAATTAGGAGGCGGAGATGTTGGTGCTAACCCTCGTTTACGTGCCGCAGTAGATAAAGCTTTATCTAACAATATGACACGAGATACTATCAACCGTGCTATTGAGCGTGGTGTAGGCGGTGGTGATGGCACCAATATGGAAACTAGAATTTATGAGGGCTATGGTCCGGGCGGGACTGCAGTGATGGTTGAGTGTCTCAGCGATAATGCTAACCGCACCATTTCTCAAGTACGACCAAGTTTTACAAAGTGCGGTGGTAATTTGGGAACAGAAGGCTCAGTAGGGTATTTATTTAGTAAAAAAGGGCTAATTTTAGTTGAGTCTGCTGACGAGGATGCCTTGACAGAGGCAGCCATTGAAGCGGGTGCTGATGATATTCAAGTACAAGAAGACGGTAGTGTTGAAATTTACACAGCATGGGAAGATTTAGGCTTAGTGAAAGACGGTATTGAAGTAGCCGGATTTAAAGTTGTTAATGCTGAAGTAACAATGATACCTTCCACAATGGTTGATTTGGATGCAGAAACCGCACCTAAATTGTTAAGACTGATCGATATGCTGGAAGATTGTGATGATGTACAAAACGTTTATCATAATGGCGAGATAAGTGATGAGGTTGCTGCTTTACTTTAAAAGTTAGCTTCATTTTTTCTATCGGGAACATTTATGAAATTAGTTGAGAGGCATGATGAAAAACGTTTCATCAGCTCAATCTCTTAAACTTGCAAAATAATTTTTAGTCTATATTAAATGGATCTCAAATGAGGTTCATTTATTTTTTGGAAAATAGGATGTCTATTATTTTAGGAATAGATCCGGGATCTCGAGTAACCGGATATGGTGTTGTTCGTCAAGTTGGGCATAAGCTAGAATATTTGGGAAGTGGCGTTATTCGTACCTCAATAGATGATTTACCAACTAGATTAAAACGAATTTATGCCGGAATAACAGAAATTATTACGCAATTCAATCCCAATGAATTTGCCATTGAACAGGTTTTTATGGCGAAAAATCCTGATTCTGCTCTAAAATTGGGGCAAGCAAGAGGAACTGCGATAGTTGCCGCAGTCAATCAAAATTTACCCGTATTTGAATATTCACCTAGAACGATTAAACAAACGGTCGTTGGAACAGGTGCGGCTGAAAAATCACAGGTACAGGAAATGGTGGTTCGGTTATTACAACTTTCCGATAAACCGCAGGTTGATGCAGCAGATGCGTTGGCAATTGCCATTACCCATGCAAATTCTATTCATAACTCATTACAGATTGCTAATTCTATTGCAATAAAAACACCGGATAAAATAACCGCACTTTTACGCACGAAATATCGTAGGGGGAGGTTGAGGTTGAAAGGCTAGGATAATGGAGAAATGGTTATTTACAACAAGAACAAAAATCTGTCATTCATTTAAAAGAATGACAGATATTAATGTCGAATTATTTATGGGTTTTTAAGTAATTTACACCTGTATCAGGGAAATCAGTAAATACTCCCGTTGCACCGCCTTTAAATAGAGCATCATACATTTGATCTACATTATCAAAAAAGTCAGGTAAAGCATCTTTGCGAACGGTATAAGGATGTACCTCTAATTTATATTTTGCCAATTCTTCTGCTAATGGAGTATAAGCGACGGCATTCGGTTTAGATTTTTCTTGATCGATCATCATGTACCAGCCAGGGCCTATACCATCAGCATATTTTGCAATTTTTTCTACCGCACCCGGTTTAAACATCCAATCATAATCGTAATTAACCCACTTGCCTTGAGCATTTTTTTCTTGTGTTTCACCCCAATCAGAATAAGCCACTAATTGAACAAGTTTTACATCCATACCTAGTTTAGGCAACAATTCTGTTTTAATTCGTTTTAGCTCATTAAAATCAAAAGTTTGTAAATAGACTAAGTCATCTTTTTTCGTATAACCGTATTTTTTCAAAACTTTTAATGTTGCTAAAGCAATATCTTTGCCTTCTTGATGATGTAACCAAGGTGCTTTAATTTCGGGATAGATACCGATTTTTTGACCAGTTGATTTTTCAAGACCTTGAATAAATTCTAATTCATCTTCAAAAGTATGAATACGGAAATGAGATTGCCAAAGCGGGAATCTATTTGGGTAAACCTGAACCTGTTTTCCGTCTTTCAGACTAAAATTTTCCGTCATTTCTAATGATTGAATTTCTTTCAGCGTAAAATCTACTACATAATAACGTCCATCTTTTCTATGACGATGTGGAAACTTTTTCGCCACATCTGTTAAACCATCTAAAAAATGATCATGAATGACGATGAGATGATTATCTTTGGTCATTGCAAGATCTTGTTCTAGATAATCAGCGTGTTGGCCAAAAGCAAGTGCTTTACTTTCTAACGTATGCTCAGGTAAATAACCGCTTGCTCCACGGTGAGCAATGATAATTTTATCTTTTTGGTTAACGTTGTTTTCAAATTGTGCAGAACAACCTGATAGTGTTGCAGCTACTAAAGCAATTGCACAAAGAGGGGTAGCTAATTTCATTGTATTTTCCTTAAGCAGAAGTAAAATCTGTGATAAAAATGTGGTTAAAATTTGAATACATAAACCTAATAAAGAAAAAGGAAGGACAGTTTCCTGTCTTTCCTTTTTAACGATTATTTACCGTAATGATCGTCTAGTTTTGCTTTATGTTTACCTTCTTCTATCATGGTGATAAACATTAACAGGATGGCTAAAATACCACCAGTTATCATGACGTAGAAGCCACCGTCCCAGCCGTAGTATTCTGCAGCCCAACCTACAACGGCTGAAGCGGATACTGTACCACCGAGATAACCGAATAACCCTGTGAAACCTGCTGATGTGCCTGCTGCTTTTTTCGGTGCAAGTTCAAGTGCATGTAATCCGATCAACATTACCGGTCCGTAAATTAAGAACCCAACTGTTGTCATTAAAATGAAGTCAGTTAATTGATATGGATTTTGATACCACGCTTTTCCTGCATACTGTGCTAATTCATGTTCTGGTGTTGCTGGGTTCATCCATAATGCTACCACTGCAATAGTAGTTAAAATCATGAAAATGAAACCGGTTAAACCACGTTTACCTTTAAATACTTTGTCGGAAACCCAACCACATAATAATGTACCCGGTACCGCAGCTAACTCATAAATAGTGTATGCCCAAGCAGTACCCTTAATATTAAAATGTTTTACTTCTCCTAAATATACAGGGGACCATTTCAACACTCCATAACGAATGAGGTACACAAATACGTTTGCAATAGCGATATACCACAACAATTTGTTTTTTAGAACATAAGTAACAAAGATCTCTTTTGTTGTTAAATTGTTTTCATAGGTTTTTTCATTATAGTCATCAGGATAATCATTACGCCATTTTTCAATTGCAGGTAATCCGCAAGATTGTGGTGTATCTTTCATCACAAAATAGACCGGAATTGCACAAATCATAGCGGCAATACCTGGATAATATAAGGCTTGTTGCCAAATATCTTTTGCAGTTGCCTGTACTCCAAACTCGCTGAAATAAATCGCACTTGCCAACAATACCATTAATCCCGGTACCATACCTCCGATATTATGTGCACAGTTCCAAATAGAAACGATTGTTCCACGTTCGGATTTAGACCACCAGTGAACCATTGTACGACCACATGGAGGCCATCCCATTCCCTGAAACCAGCCATTTAAGAATATCATCACAAACATAACAGCAATACCGGAGGTTGCCCAAGGCATTAAGCCCATCATTGTCATACATAACCCTGACAATAATAAACCGAAAGGCAAGAAAACTTTCGGATTTGAGCGATCAGATATACCTGCCATCACAAATTTTGACAATCCATATGCCAAACCTGCTCCCGTACCGATAATTCCCAACTCCGCTTTATTGTATAAACCGGCTTCAATTAACCCTTTTTGAGCTAGGTCAAAGTTAGCACGAACGAAATAATAAGCCGCATAACCGAAAAATATTCCCATGAATACTTGCCAACGCAACCGTCTATAAGTTGGATCGATTCTATCTTTTGATAGCTCCTCAATATACGGTGCGGGCTTAAATGGACCAAACATAATAAATCTCCAGTAGTTTAGTTAGATTAAAATATAGCAATTATCAAACCAATCTTATGTATAAAAAATTAGGAGCGATAAATGCACTTTTTTGAACGTTCACTCATATAATAACCAAAAAGTGAAATCTAAAAAGCTAATTTAATTTATGTTGTGATGTAAATCACAAAAAAACACAAAAAAAATTCAAATCGAAACTAATAAAGTGATCTTAATCACATTATTTGATAAGAAATCACTCATTTTATTTTCTAAAACGAACATTTAACGTATTATATAATCACTTTCTAATAGTAATTTTTTACATTCAATGTGGGGGATGATTATGTCAATGTCGTCTCAAAAATTTTCTAAAGATTTTCCACCGCTCAGTGCTGATGTCATTATTATCGGCGGTGGGGCAACAGGAGCCGGTATTGCACGAGACTGTGCACTACGTGGGATTGACTGCATATTATTAGAGCGTTATGACATTGCCACAGGTGCAACAGGACGTAATCATGGTTTATTGCATAGCGGTGCAAGATACGCTGTTAATGATCATGAATCGGCAGAGGAATGTATCTTAGAAAATAAGATCTTAAAACGTATTGCACGTCATTGTGTTGAAGATACCAAAGGGCTTTTCATTACGTTACCTGAAGACGATCTTAATTATCAAAAGATATTTATTCAATCCTGTACAAAAGCAGGTATTGAAGCAGTACCGATTGAGCCTGACCTTGCCAGAATAATGGAGCCTTCAGTAAACCCGGAGCTTATAGGTGCGGTTGTTGTTCCCGATGGTTCAATTGATCCGTTTCGTTTAACCTCTGCCAATATGTTGGATGCACGTGAGCATGGAGCTAAAATTTTTACCTATTGTGCAGTTACTCAACTGATTCGTGAAGGCGGAAGAGTGATTGGTACAGAAGTATATGATCACAAAAATAAAATAAATCGCCGTTTTTTTGCTCAGGTTATTGTTAATGCGGGAGGAATTTGGGGACAGGGGATTGCTGAATATGCCGATCTCAAAGTCAAGATGTTTCCTGCTAAAGGTGCATTACTTGTCATGGGGCACCGCATTAATAATTTGGTAATTAATCGATGTCGCAAACCAGCTGATGCGGATATTTTAGTTCCTGGCGATACTATCTGTGTTATCGGCACCACATCAGATCGTATCCCTTATGATCAAATTGATAATATGATTGTTACTCCCGAAGAGGTGGATATTTTATTTAGAGAAGGCGAAAAACTTGCACCGAGTTTACGTCATACTAGAGTACTTCGTGCCTATGCAGGTGTTCGTCCTCTGGTAGCGAGTGATGATGATCCATCAGGACGTAATGTTAGTCGTGGTATTGTATTGCTTGACCATGCAAGCCGTGATGGTCTTGAAGGTTTTGTCACTATTACGGGAGGTAAGTTAATGACTTATCGTTTGATGGCGGAATGGGCAACTGATTTAGTTAGTAAAAAACTTGGCAAACAAACTGTTTGTACAACTGCCCAAGAATTACTTCCAGGTTCTGAATCTGATCAAAATGTTCCTCATATTAATAAAATCATATCGTTACCAACACCTCTTCAAATTTCCGCACGTTATCGTCATGGGCAACGGGCTTCTCGTTTGATTGGAAAAGAGCGGTCAGATTGTACACTTGTTTGTGAATGTGAAGCGGTGACTGCCGGTGAAGTACGTTATGCTGTAGAAGAATTGAAAGTCAATAATCTTGTTGATTTACGTCGTCGTACACGTGTGGGCATGGGAACTTGCCAGGCTGAACTTTGTGCTTGCCGTGCGGCAGGATTAATGGCACGTTTTCATATGGCAACACCTAGACAATCTACACTGCAATTATCATCTTTTATGGAAGAACGTTGGCGAGGTATTGAACCGATTGCTTGGGGCGAAGCAATCCGTGAAGCGGAATTTTCCAGTTGGATATATTACAGTTTATTAGGCTTAAATAGTGTTCAATCTTTAACTGAACAAGCACAGCAAGGAACAGATGGCAATGAAATTTGATGTAGTGATTATCGGAGGCGGGCTTGCGGGGTTAACTTGCGGAATTATGCTTCAACAAAAAGGGAAATGTTGTGCGATTATTAATAATGGTCAATCAGCCATGAATTTTTCATCAGGTTCAATGGATCTTTTAAGCCAATTACCAAACGGTGAAAAGATAAATTCTTTTGAACAAGGTTATGACAGCCTTGAAGAACAACTTCCAAATCATCCGTATTGTTTGTTTGGTAAACAACATGTTTTACAAAAAGCCAAGCAATTTGAACAATTAATAGAGAAAATTAATCTCAATGTGACGGGAAGCTATAAGCAAAATCATTTTCGTGTTACACCGTTGGGCGGATTACACCGCACTTGGCTGTCCGCTGATTGTATTCCAACAATGGATCTTCATGATGAACATTTCGGATACCAAAAAATTACTGTGTTGGGCATTGAAGGGTATCATGATTTTCAACCGCACTTACTGGCTGAAAATTTAATACAGCATCCGCAATTTACACATTGTTCGATAACGACCGCACTTTTACATCTTCCCGAGTTGGATCAATTGCGTTTAACTTCTCGTGAGTTTCGCAGTGTCAATATTTCCCAATTACTTGAACATCGTTTGGCGTTTCGAGAATTGGTACAGGAAATAAAACAAGCCTCCGGAGATGGGGAAGCAATTTTTTTACCGGCTTGTTTCGGTTTGGATAATCAAGATTTTTTCAATAAATTAACGTTGGAAACTGGATTAAATTTATACGAATTGCCTACATTACCGCCTTCATTAGTGGGATTGCGTCAACATAAAAAATTAAAAACGTATTTTGAAAAACTGGGCGGTTTTATTTTAAATGGTGATAAAGCATTGCGTGCCGTTATTGAGGATCAACAGGTTAAACAAATTTACACTCAATTACATCAAGAACATGGTATTTTCGCAGAACATTTTGTTCTTGCTTCCGGTAGTTTTTTCAGTAATGGTTTGGTGAGTGTTTTTGATCGTTTACTTGAACCTATATTTGACGTGGACATGATTGGCAATTCAATGATTGATATACAAAACAGACTCACTTGGACTGCTCGGCGTTTTTCTTCACCTCAGCCTTATCAGTCTGCGGGCGTTGCAATTAACAGCCGTTGCCAATTAAAAAAGAGCGGTCAGATTATTAAAAATTTATATGCTGCTGGAAATGTTATTGGCGGATACAATGCATTGGAACTAGGGTGTGGTTCCGGAGTGGCAGTTGTTACTGCACTAACAGCTGCCGATAACATTATCGAAGCACAAAATCGAGTATAAGGGGCAAAATATGAATATTCAACAACTCATTGAAAATGCAAAACAACATGCTGCTTTTCCTATTACTCAGCACCATACCGATGAAAGTTTTGAGAGCTGTATAAAATGTACTGCTTGTACTGTGGTTTGCCCTGTTTCTCGTCAAAATCCTTTTTATCCCGGACCTAAACAGGCGGGACCGGACGGTGAACGGTTACGCTTAAAAAGTGCGGCACTTTATGATGAAGCATTAAAATATTGTATCAATTGTAAACGTTGTGAGGTTGCTTGTCCGTCAGACGTTAAAATTGGTGATATTATCATTCGTGCTAGAAATAAATATCTTGACCAACAACATAAATCACCAATACATAAATTACGTGATGCTGTATTAAGTAATACGGATATCATGGGTAAAATGAATACGCCTTTTGCTCCGATTGTAAATGCGATTACCGGATTAAAAGCAACCCGATATGTTTTAGATAAAACCCTTAAGGTCAGTAAGCACCGCACTTTACCAAAATATTCATTCGGTTCGTTCCGTCAATGGTATAAAAAATATGCTCTTGACCGTCAGATCTATTTTCGGGATAAGATAGTGTATTATCACGGTTGTTATGTAAATTATAATTATCCTCAACTTGGCAAAGATCTCATTAAAGTACTTAATTCGATTGATATTGGCGTGATTTTGCTTGAAAAAGAAAAATGTTGCGGTTTGCCGCTCATGGTGAACGGTTTTCCTGAAAAGGCTAAAAAACAAGCAGAGTTTAACATCAAACAAATTGAACGGGTGATTCAAGAAAAAGCATTGGATATTATTGGTACATCTTCAAGTTGTACAATGAACTTACGTGATGAATATCATCATATTTTGGGGATGGATAATGCGAGAATTCGTCCTCATGTCAATATTGCAACCAAATATCTTTACCGACTATATCTTGATGGAAAAATACCGCACTTTAAGTCTACACCTCTTAAAGTTGCCTATCATACCGCCTGCCATGTAGAAAAAGCGGGGTGGGCACCTTATACGTTGGCATTGCTTAAACAAATACCGGATCTTGATGTTACTATTTTACCGTCTCAATGTTGCGGTATTGCTGGAACATATGGCTTTAAATCTGAAAACTATCAGACTTCACAGGCCATCGGAAAAAGTTTATTTGAGGTTATTGAACAAGGTTGTTTCGATTATGTCATCACTGAATGTGAAACTTGCAAATGGCAAATTGATATGTCAACAAGTGCTTCTTGTTTACACCCTGTCAGTTTATTGGCGAGGGCATTAAATTGATTATTGTGTAGAAGATAAAATCTTCTACACATCTCTATTGATAAAATTTCTATTGACAAATATGCAGTTTTACATTGCTTGAATGAATAAGGCTAAGCATGGAGTCAGGTGGTGTGGTGTCTGTAAACAAATAGTCTACTTCTGTTAACGAACCTAAATATACCATTGCTCGGCGAGTAAATTTGGAATGATCTGTTACTAAAATAGTATTTCTTGAGCTTTCCATAATTGCACGTTTCACTTGCACTTCATGATAATCGTAATCCAATAAAGAACCGTCCAAATCAATACTGCTGATGCCTAATATTCCGAAATCCAAACGGAATTGTCCGATAAATGCAATTGTCGCTTCACCAATAATACCACCATCTTGACGCAAAGATCCGCTAGCCATCGTAATATCAAATGTTTTGTTTTGCATCAAAATATAGGCTGCGTTAAGATTATTTGTAACAATTCTTAAGTTTTGATGATCCAATAATGCTTTAGCAACAGCTTCCGGTGTTGTACCAATATCAATGAATAAAGATGAACCGTTAGGAATAATTTTTGCCACCTCTTGACCAATACGCCGTTTTTCAGACGAGAAGAAATGTTGACGTTCACTATAATCACTGTTCTCTGATGTTGAAAGTGAAGTAGCTCCACCGTGATGACGTGTAATCAGATTATTTTCAGCCAATTCATTTAAATCTCGCCTAATAGTTTGAGGGCTAACGTTAAGAATGTTAACCAATTCCTCTGTACTCAAATAGCCTTTCTGTTTTATTAATTCAATTATCTTTTTATGACGCAGAGATTGTTTCATGAGGTATCCTTAAAAATCATCCTTGCTAAAAAACTCGGCTACTTTAGCTCATTTCATTCATAAAATCATCTTTTATACTGAAATTTTATAGATCAAAGTTTAATAAAATTCTGGATTAGTTGTATTAGTTAAGTAATGATGGCGATAGATAGAAGGTAAGTGCGGTGGAAATCTCAGCCAAATGGATCAGTGGAATAAAAAATGAGAGTCTCCTTTTGTTTAGATTGAATTTTGATACTCATATTCTAAAAGAGAAACTCTCACTTTTGCAGTTATTTAGATTGATTAATTAAGAATTGCGTTAGTAAACTTACCGGTCGTCCCGTTGCACCTTTGTTTGTACCTTGTAACCAGGCAGTTCCTGCAATATCTAAATGAGCCCAAGGATAATTTTTCGTAAAGTTAGCTAAAAATGCACCGGCGGTAATGGCTCCACCCCAACGTCCACCAATATTAGCTAAATCAGCAAAATTAGATTTTAACTGTTCCTGATACTCTTCGCTTAAAGGTAAACGCCAAGCTTTATCGGTCGTTTCTTCTGCCGCATTTAATAATTTTTCAGCAAGTTTTTCATCTGTTGCGATTAAGCCACTGTTATGTTGACCTAATGCCACTACACAAGCACCTGTTAGTGTTGCTACATCAATGACCAACTCAGGGTTAAACCGCTCAACATAAGTGAGTGCGTCACATAAAACTAAACGTCCTTCCGCATCAGTATTTAAAACTTCGACGGTTAATCCTGACATAGTGGTTAAAATATCTCCCGGTCGATATGAATTTCCGTCCGGCAAATTTTCACAACCAGCCAATACACCAATTACATTTAAGGGTAATTGTAATGTTGCCAGAGCGTACATAACACCGAATACAGAAGCTGCACCGCACATATCATATTTCATTTCGTCCATACTATCAGCGGGTTTTAATGAAATACCGCCGGCATCAAAGGTTAAACCTTTTCCAACTAAAACAATAGGTTTGGCATTTTTATCGGGGTGATTACGATATTCAATCACCGACATTTTTGCTTCGTTAGCACTTCCTTGCGAAACAGCTAAATACGAGAACATGTTCAATTCTGCCATTTCTTTTTCACCCAAAACTTGCACGTTAATCAAGTTTGAGTGTTTAGCGAGGGATTGTGCTTGTTCGGCAAGATAAGTTGGGTTGCAAACATTAGGCGGGCAATTGGCAATATCTTTTGCATATTTGACTCCTAATGCAATAGCTTGTGCGTAACTAATTGCTTGTAGTGCATTTTGTTGTAATTCGGTTGGCACATTAAAAATAAATCTATCCAATACTAAACTTGCATCAGTTTTTTTACTTTTGAAAGTATCAAATTGATAATGACTTGCTTCAATGGTTTCAATTGCAAAACGAATATTCCAATGAATATCACGATTTTTTAGTTCAATTTCATTTAGAAAGCTCACAACTTCACTTGCTTGAGTCTCAAGAATCGTTTGAATTGTTTTTTGAATAATCTGTTTATATTGACGTTCTGTTATTTTATCTTTTTTACCGCACCCTACGATAAAAATACGTTGTGCTTGGCAATTCGGTATATCCCGTAAAATAAGAACTTGTCCCTGTTTTCCGCTAACTTCACCTACTTGAATTAAGCGAGTTAGGTAGCCTTGACTGAGTTGATCAAATTGCATTGCTGTCGGAGAAAGTTTTCCGCCCTCAAATACGGCTAAAATAATGTTGCTGTCAATTTGAGAAAGTGCGGTATTTTTTGCACTATATTTCATGTAATCCTCACGAATTTACTGTTTTCAATAAAAAAATACGTTATCATACATCGCCATGTATGTGATTTCGTAAATTACTGCTTTTTTTTAAAATTGCAAGAGAAATATAGGTAATTCAGTGATATTAATTCGATATTTAACCAAAGAAGTTTTTAGAAGCCAAATTGCAATCTTATCTATTCTTTTACTGCTTTTTTTTAGTCAACAACTTGTGCGTGTATTAGGTTCTGCATCTGTTGGTAAAATTCCGGCTGATTTGGTTTTTGCTTTGCTTAGCTTGGGTATGCCGACGATGGCACAACTTATATTTCCCCTTTGCTTATTTATTGCTATATTGCTGACATTTGGACGTTTATATGCAGAAAGCGAAATTACCGTCATGCGGGCTTGTGGTGTTGGTCAGCGTATTCTTGTTGGTGTTGCGTTAATTTTATCTTTATTGACAGCAGGATTGGCAACCTATAATGTGTTTTATCTGTCCCCTTGGGCAATGCAAAAACAAATTCAACTTATTGATGATGCAAAAGCAAATCCAACAATGGGGGCTTTAGCGTCGGGACAATTTGTTAATGTCGGAAATACTGATGTTGTGCTATTTATCAATGAAATAAAAAACAATCAAATTCAAGATATTTATGTTTTCCAAATGGAAAATAAAAAAAATCAGAAGCCTTCCGTAACGGTAGCTGAAACCGGTCAGTTGAAGGCGTTACCCAATGGCGATCAAGTTCTTAGTCTAGAAAATAGTCAGCGAGTTGAAGGAACCGCACTTTTACCTGACTTTCGTATTACGCATTTTGACCAGTATCAAGCCTATTTAGATTATAAGACAACAGATAAGGATACATCTGAAACGGAAATTTTAAGCCTAAAGGAATTAATTAATTCTAAATCACCTGCAGCTAAGGCGGAATTGCATTGGCGTTTGACCTTAATTTTTGCTGTTCCGATTATGGCACTTATTGCAGTACCGCTCAGCCGAGTCAATCCGAGACAAGGGCGGTTTGCTAAGATTTTGCCCGCACTTTTATTGTATTTAATTTATTTCTTGTTACAAAGTTCATTAAAATCAGCGGGGGCTTCCGGTAAAATTGAAGCACATATTTTTATGCCGTTAGTCAGTATTTTCTTTTTATTTTTAGCTGTTTTATTGAACAGTTGGAATAGTGTTTTTATGTATAAAATACGTTATTTATTTAACTTTAATTCAAGTAAAAGGTAATCAGGAATAATGATGATGAATACCTTAGACCGCTATATTGGAAAAAATATTTTAGGTGCTATTTTGGCGACATTGCTGATGTTGGTGGGTTTATCAGCGATTATTAAATTTGTTGAACAATTTCGTAGTATTGGAAAAGGAACTTACGATGTTATTCAGGCAACACTGTTTACTTTATTAACTATGCCAAAAGATATAGAAACATTTTTTCCTATGGCTGCATTATTAGGATCACTTATTGCACTTGGTAACCTTGCAAGTCGTAGTGAACTTATTGTGATTCAATCTGCTGGATTTTCTCGCTTTAGAATCGGTTTAGCCGTGATGAAAACCGCATTGCCATTGATGCTTATCACAATGATTATTGGCGAATGGGGTATTCCACAGACGGAACACTTTGCCAGAGATATGCGTGCAAAAGCAATTTCCGGAGGCTCCATGCTTTCAGTAAAAAATAGTATTTGGGCAAAAGATGGTAATGATTTTATCTATGTTGGTCGTATTACTAATGATATTAGGTTGAATGATATTTATATTTATAGTTTTGATGATAAGCGTCAATTGAAACAAGTTACACATGCGAACCAAGCAAGTTTTGAACATGGCAAATGGAAATTAAGCGGAATTAATCAATCACAAATTTTTGCTGATGAAATTAAAACGATTAATCGCTTGAAAGATAATTGGAGTACAACGTTAACACCCGATAAGCTGGGGATAGCTTCTTTGCGTCCAACGTCGTTGTCTATGACCGGATTATACAACTATATTAAATTCATGAAAGAAACGGGACAAGATGCTAAACGTTTTGAACTTACTTTTTGGCAAAAAGTCTTTCAACCGGTCTCTGTTGCGGTGATGATGTTGTTGGCACTTTCTTTTATTTTCGGATCTTTACGCAGTGTTACTGCAGGAGCAAGGATTGTAACAGGTATTTTTTTTGGGTTTCTATTTTATGTTATCAACGAAATTTTAGGGCGATTAAGCCTTCTGTATGATATACCAATTGTACTTGCAGCCCTCATTCCAAGTTTACTTTTTATGATTCTCATTTGGTGGCTTCTTAATAGAAAAAGAGAGTAAAAAAACAACCGCACTTTACTATAAAATATTTTTGTAAAGTGCGGTTGAGGTAACTTTGTTGAAAATTAAAACAAATAAACCAAAATATTAAATTACCACTTGCAAGGTAAGTTTATAAACGTATAATGTCGAGCAATAAAGCACACAGCCAGTGTGACGAAATTGGTAGACGTAGCGGATTCAAAATCCGCCGCCCTTAAAAGCGTGTCGGTTCGAGTCCGACCACTGGCACCAACTTCAATTTTCCATTCTTTCCCACTCTTTCAAATTCATTAAATAAACCCTTGTAAATACTGGCTTTAACGTGCTTTTATTGTTTTTCTTCTTTTGTGTTTATTCGTATTTATATGTTTAAAGCAATGAATTTTAGTAGTATAAATGGTAGTATAAAATCAAAAAATACATTTTTATCTAAAAAATTATACTACTAAAAACCGCTAGAGCCTTGATTTTAAAGGGTGCAAAGCACTTTATTTTTTTTCTTTTTTTATACTACTAAACTTATGGCAAGATTAATCAAACCTCTTTCAAATACAGAAATAGAAAAAGCGAAGATTAAAAAAAAAGCTTATCCATTAAGAGACGGCAACGGGCTTTTTTTATCTGTAGAAATTAGCGGTTCAAAGATATGGCGTTTTAACTATTACAAGCCTTATACTAAAAAGCGGACAGAAATCAGCATTGGCAAATATCCTGAAATATCACTACTACAAGCAAGAAAGATAAGAGACGAGTATTTAGCCCTGCTCGCTCAAAATATCGATCCTAAAACACACAGAGACCAAAAACAAAACACACAGGCATTAGAACGAAACACTTTTAAATATGTTTGTGCTAAATGGTATGCTGAAATATACCCAACAAAAGCACCCAATGAAGACACTAGAACGAGGAATTGGCAAAGGTTAGAAAGGCATATATTCCCCAAGCTCGCAGAAATACCACTTTCAGAAATAACACCTAGATTATTAATAGACGTTTACAGAGAAATAGGGGCTAGCAATACTCTTGATAAATTACATAGACTTGTCAAAGCTACTCTAGATTATGGCATTAAGCTAGGCATTATAGAGGGGCATAATTGCAATTTAGCAAAAGATGATTTTATAGCACCACTGGCAAAAAATCACCCAGCTATTACACCTGCAGAGCTACCGGAGCTATTAAAGGCAATAAACACCGCTTTCAAGGAGGGTAAGCTAGAGTTTAACACACTCTTTGCATTTAACTTGACTTTGCTCACAGGGTTGAGACAGAAAGAGCTAACACGCATTGAATGGGTTTTTATTGATGATGATAATAAGTTGCTTATTATCCCCTCGGAGAACATGAAACAAACTAGAAAGCTAAGAGAACAGCCCAAAGATCATATAATTCCTTTATCCTCACAAATGATTAAACTTATAGGCACAATTAGGCAATTTAACGGCTCAAGCCCTTATTTATTCCCCAGAGTGAGAAACAGAAATAAAACCATAGGACTAGATACTGTAAGTAATGCGTTAAGGGATAACGGCTATAGAGATAAACAAGACGCACATGGGTTGAGGGTAGTATTTAGATCCTATCTTAGTCAGATTGGCTTTTCTGTTGTCGTTGGAGAGTTGGCAATAGCACACAATTCAACAGGGAAAGGGAAAATACAGGCTATATATGATAGATATGATTACCTAGAGGAAAGAAAGCAAGCATATCAAGCATGGGGGGATTATTGCGAAAAGTGCGGAATATTATTAACACTTTCTGAATAATCTAAAATCAATTCAATGAATAATAGCCTTGTTATCTAGCAAGGCTTTTTATGACGCATTTATTACGATTGTTTAATTTAGTTGATGACTGTAAAAATAAACAGTAAAATAGAAACACAACCGAAGAAATACAAATAGACAAGAAGAAAGGATTGTTTTATATATAACAACAAAGCATGAATTTTCAAATTGGTGCAACTAGGCACGGAGTAATTAACCGAGCCGAAAGGGAATAGCCCTATCTATCTCTTGTTGCACCCTCACTAGATAGGGAAACGAATAGGGGCGTTTTATGAACCAAATAAGTCAAAATGAAGATGATTACATTTCTGTTTATGAATTGATAGAGTGGGCGAGAGAAGTCGGTGATGGAAGTATAATAAATGCCACTTATCTTTTATTAAAAGACCTAGACGAGAAAACTATTCAAACTTACAGAAAATCGCCACTCACTAATAGAATTTCCAAAACAAATACAAACCTATTTGACATGCTAAAAGAAGCTAACAAATTTAATAGCTATGATTGTGATTGTGATATTCCATTTTAGGCAGAAAATATGATATTTCGTGAATATGATTTTAAAACCACGCTAATTAACAGGGCAGAAATTGAAAAGGTATTAGGAATTTCTATTCCCAATAAAGAAAAACAAGATGGACATAGAGCGGTTAAAATTGATCAAACTAAAAACTATGATAACGAGGATATAAAGCAGGTAGTAACCGCTAAAGATGAAGAAATAGCAAAGCTAAAAGCAGAAATAGAAAACCTGTTAAAGTCTATTGATCAAAGTAAAAGTGCAGTAGATTATAAAAAACATTCTATTCATGGGCATTTTAGTGATAATTTTGAGGTACTATTCAAAATATCCAAGCTAATAGCCGAAAAATGCGATCCTGATAATCCTCACTCTTACCCAAACAAAGAACAAATTAGGGAGCATGTAAAAAAATATTACTCAGATAGTAAAGAGCTGGCAGACGCATTTTATAAAATAATTATTCCTGAAAAAGTAAAAAATAGAGGTAGACCACCGCAAGGGGTAGAAACCTTTAAAGGCTTTTAATAACAGGGCTTTCAGTGTTTTACAGGGCTATATTTTAAAAGGTGGTATAGCCCTTTTTTAACCTCTCTCTATCCATACCTTAGGAGCTGTTACAGACTATTCACATAATAAAAACAAGTATCTAATTCCCCTCACAAACAAACACAAATAAACCGAAAGGGGAAATTATGACAACACAAAGCGAAACTATCCAAACTATTGAACAAGCTCAATCTGTTCAACCTTACCAAAAGAAACTAATTAATATTGAAGATGTGAAAGCAATTACAGGCTTTTCTACTACCACAATTTACAAGCTAATGAATAAGGGCGAGTTTCCAAAGGCGAAGAAGTGTGGGCGTTCTACTCGTTGGCGGTTAGCTGATATTGAAAGCTATATCGCAAGTTAAGGGGGGAGCATGGTAGGAGTTCTAAAAGACAATTCAAAAGCGACACAGTGCAGAACTATTTTAAAGGTATTGAGAGAGCGTAGCTCAAGTACTTTTGATTTTAGGCAGATGGGGATTGTCTCGCCCGCACAGAGAATTAAAGAGTTACGTGAGAAAGGCTATCAAATCGAAACCACAAGAATTAATAGCATAGACCATACAGGGCAACCACATGGCGGAATTGCACTTTATCAATTAATTAGCGAGCCTGATTAAATGCAAAAACCAAAACGCAGAATAAAGGCTTTTTATGTGGTAACAGGCAAAACCATAGACGGCAACAATGAAAATATTGCGGAGTTTACGCACAAAGGGCAGATATTTAAAGGATTGAGAAAGATAGGATTAGATTTTGATAAATATCAATCTATCACAATTCACAAAAGCCCTATTGTCGTTTATGAGTATGCGAAAGAGCCTAACAGCAATCACTACAGACCAAAATTAATCAAATAACAGGATTATTTCAATGATTTTAAAAAAATGTGATTTAGATCACTTTACAAAGTGCGGACAATTTTTTACTATTTCCACGCACTTGAACAAAGCAAGTGCCAGCCGTGAGAAGCTGAAAAATACAAAGGCGAATAGCACGCCTCAAGCGTGTTTTTTTATTCGTAATTTACGCACACCTAAAATAAATCTAGCAATAGATCTATTCTCAATGGTAGAGCGTAAAGGGCAACCGCTTGCGGTTGGCTATGTTCCTTTGTACGTAGTTTCTCACCCCTTTACGCTTTACCGCCCGACCGTGAGAAGTCTAGCGGAAAGCCTTTTAAACATTACAAAGGACACCGCAAAAATGCTTTATAAATTCATTTTATTAGGAGAAAACCGCCTACACCTCACTATTTTAGCCGACAGCGAGCAACAAGCACGCAACCGCCTAATCCTTACCCGTGCTATCTGTTACGCACGTATTAACCCAAATCATCACCGCACTTTTAAGCCTTGTAAGCGATTGGAGATGATAGCAAAAACGATAGAAGAACCCTAAGGGACAACACCAAGATTACACCCAGTTTAGTGGAAATAACCCAACAAAAAAGCCCTCAACCAAATGGCAAGGGCACAAGTAAATTAACTTAACTCATAGGAAAGAAATAAATCATGGAGTTCTAAAAAGAACGTCATGGATTATAGCCTAAATGAGTTTGAAAAGGTACAGAAACATGACAAAAATCAAATTTTCAGTATTGCTAAAAAATCAAAGTGCGGTTAGTATTGGCGACACTACTACAAAGAACGGCTACCGCACCCGTAAGACTTGCGGAATTTTTTTACCTCAAATTCCTATGATCAATGGCTTGAGCCTACTAAGCTCAATCTGTTTATCTGAATTTGTGGCAAGGTTGATAAGCGGAAATAAGGCGAGCACTCGCACGAATAACGCTAGCCGTTTCTTTGCGGTAGTTGAAACCTTGCTACACCCTTTAGGGAACAGCAATTCACATTTACTAAACAAAGAGACAATCAAAATGCTATTCAAATTTATCCTATTCTTAGGCGAAAACCGTCTAAAACTGGCTATACGTGCTAATTCAGAACAACAGGCACGCCAATTATTAAACCTTCAATCTAACGCTTTATTTATCGCACGCATTAACGACAAAGGGGGTATTTATGCTTAATGAGATAGAACAAAATCACCGTTACGGCGTAATCCTAACCTATGAAGACGGGAGAACGTTTGAATGTGCTGAGGGCGTAACCCTGGCAAGAGCCTTAGAGATTAAAGCTAATGCTAAAAAACAAATTCAAGCAAAAGAGTTAGCTTTTTTTGATGTAGTTAATATCGAAATCATTCCAAGCACCACAGGGGGAGATAATGAACAGAAATAATAAAACCTACTGGAAATTATTGACGGCTTTTGTTTTTAAAGAGTTCACAATCCCCGTAATTTATCGTTTCGCACACACGGAACAACAGGCACGCAAATTTCAAGAAACCTTTTTACTTGAACGTGGCGAATTGTTACGAATTGAGCCAATGCGAGAAAGTGAAGTTTTATTGATGTGTGAACTTGCCAATGTTGAAAATATAACAAGGGCTTTTCTGCTCAATTCAGTGAAGAAAAAAGAGGTTCAAAGCGTGATTAAAAACTTTTCTATTGCTTTCCCGATATTTAGCAATTTTCAACAGAAAACTATCCATGATTTAGATGTGGCTAGATTTATCTTACAGGGGGACAAATGAGAACGACTATTAACGCCTTGAGCGATTTAAGCCAATGGAAAGGACGGTTCAAGCCGTCCACCAACAAAAAAGGGCATATCTCAAAAACGCAATATAAATCTCATGACGAAGATTTAGCAAATAAACAGCCCAACACAAATACAAAAGCTAAAAACACTGATACGGCTCAATCTATCCCCTTTAGATTTACATTATCGCAAACTAACCGATTATTTGAGCTAAACAAGCAAGCTATTGAGCGTTGCAAGCTAAATTTTCCCGATCATTATCATCACAAGTACAAACTGGCGGAAGAGTGTACAGAGATAGCAAAAAGATTAGCTACAGCACGCTATTTAATTAAGTGTTTGAAGAGCTATACATCCGAGCAATCTCAAGAACAAGACAGCATGACAAAAGAAAGTCTAGCAGTTTTGCACTATTTAGCCGATAAATTCGGGGAGATATCTGAGTTTGTTAAGCTGGTGGACGAAAACGGCAACAAGCTAGAAAGTTTTGATAATAAGAGCGATTTAGAGGGGTAACAATGAGTAAGCTAATTAATGCACCTAACCTAAAGAAAATCATTAAGCAAAATATTCACCCAGCACAAGAAATTTTGATTTTAATTGGCGATAATCCTTGGAGTTTTTACCGCAAAAACCCGAAAGATGAAAAGACCAACGGGCAGGGCTCAGGCTGGATGTTATTAGCCGACAATATCGACGGAGAGAACCCGAACAGATACAAAGAATTACCGATTATTATTGATGAACGGAATTATAAAGAATTGGATAAATTGGCACTTTTACCGAATGAACATAAAAGTGCAAGTTTAGTAGATACTAGCGGGCTTTTTAAGGTTAAAAGCAATAATAACGGTATCACAATTAGAGAAAATGAAGAGCTTTTGCGTAATATTTGCATTAATTTAGCGAAATATACGCAAGTAAACGCATTCAGCCTTAGAGATTTGTTAGGTCAACACTTGGAGGATTTAAGCACTTATATTGAGCGATTGAGAGATGAATATTCACAGGAAAGCGAGGGAGAACCCGAGCTTATCGAACTAGATGCGGACACACTCAAAAAAGCAACGCCAAGCGATAAAGCGGGGTATTTTTTGAAATGGCTGAAAAAGCCATTAGCCTATAATCAAACTCAAGGGCTTATTTATTTTTACAATGGGCAAATATGGCAAGTTAAGGACGAAAACGCACTACAGCGAGAAATTAAAAAATTTTTTGCGGAATATAAATCGAATTATGGCAGCGTTGAAACTATAAACAATATGATCAAATGTTTAACCGTTGATTTACCGCTATTTGATGACGAAATAAAAGCAGCGATGGATTATCAATTCTTAGCCTTTAAAAATGGCGTTTTGAATAAGCGTACGCTTGCTTTTTTACCGCATAAAAAAGAATATTACCTTACAGCGATCAACCCTTGCGATTATCTAGAAACACAGACACCAACACCGAATTTTGATAAATGGCTTGATTTTATCAGCAATGACAGCATAGAGCGGAAAAAAGCACTTTTAGCCGCTTTATATATGATTTTAAATAATCGCAGTGATTGGCAATTAACTCTTGAATTTATAGGCGAGCCGGGGAGTGGTAAATCGACTTTTTTAAACGTGGCAAAAATGCTTTCAGGCGATGCTAACCATGTAGCCATTGACTTAGAAACCTTGCAAAGAGACAGCAAGACAAGAGACATGCTATTAAATAAAACTTTTCTATATGCACCAGACCAAGGGCGATACATTGGCGAAAGTTCTGTTTTAAAAGCAATTTCCGGGGGAGATGAAATTCTAGTAAACCCGAAAGGAAAGAAAACATTTAGCGTAAGGATAAACGCTATTATTGCTATCTGTTCTAATACCTTGCCAATTTATAAAAATGACGGGGGCGGAATGGAACGCAGAAGAGTGGTATTTCCTTTTTACAAGGCAATAGACGACAGTGCAAGAGATGACAAGCTCACCGAAAAAATTCAAGCCGAATTAGGGGGAATTATTAGAAAACTTTACGATGAGTTCAAAGACCCTGAGGACGCAAAGCAAGCATTAAAGCAACAAAAAGCAAGTGCGGAGGCGTTAAAGATGAAAACAGAAAACGATCATATTTTAGAATTTATACAAGAATTTGAATTAATATCTCAACCCTCAAATGATTGTTTGATTTTAGGCAGTAGCCGAGGCATTCCAGCTTATGAAAGCCCTTTAATATTTGAGCGTTTTTACTGGTGCTATTTGTACTATTGCTACATCACAGGGCGGGAAGGGAAATTTATATTAAAACCAGTAGAATTTAAAAAAGAAGTTATCCAAGCATTTAAAACCATAGGCGAAAAACCATTCACAGCCCGACAATTAGGAGGGGGATATAACTACACAAACGCAAAATTCAAGAATAAACATGAAACTGTTAACAAATGGCGAAACGCCTAAAAACTCAGTAAAGCCGGATATATACCGGCTTTTTTATACGCTTTTTTCACTATTCAGAACCTTGACAATAAACTCTATTCACTTATTCACCTATTCACTTTTTTAACTTAACTATATGATATATAAAGAGTTTTAAAGAGTGAATAAGAAGTGAAAAAGTGAAATAGTGATAAAAATAGCAAAAAGGTGAATAATTTTTAATCAATTTATTTTATTCACTCTTGTTTTTTTCTTTTAAAATCAATAAATTAAATTCAAAAAAAAGAAAAAGTGAATAAGTGAATAAAAAAGTGTTTGTTGACTCGGTTGCGTTGTTAGTAAGGGAATTAATTGCATAAATTTGAAATGGTATTTAGCAAAATTAGCCCCAAGAGTTCATTAAAACATCATATTAAGCCTTGTTATCAGACAGGGCTTTTTATTTTAGAGCTAAATATTATTAGATAAAATACAACTAATTAGATTAATTATTAGTTTTATGTTGCATTTATTAGATATTTTACTTATAATATAAAGCATGAAAGGCAAATGAATGCTAGTGCAATGAATAATAAAATTATCATTACTTCAAAAGCAGATAAACAGCTTGAACGAATTGATAGCAGATATAAAAAAGCAATTATTG
Source organism: Histophilus somni (assembly GCF_014202395.1). Classification (GTDB taxonomy): domain Bacteria; phylum Pseudomonadota; class Gammaproteobacteria; order Enterobacterales; family Pasteurellaceae; genus Histophilus; species Histophilus somni. The sequence goes on along the minus strand of NZ_JACHGQ010000012.1, from coordinate 13,726 downwards.
AAACTATCTCAACACTAACTAACTTTCCTGATTTAGTGCTAGATATAACTAAATTAAAAGGGTATATGAGCAAGTACAGGGCTAGAGTTGGAAAGTATAGAATTTTGTTTGAGTGGATAGAGGGAGAGCCGAGAATAATAGAAATTCAAGAAATTAAAAAGCGAGATGAAAGAACTTACAACTAGGGTGATAAAAGCCCTATAAACACAGGAGCAAGACAATGAACAATTTACAATATATCAGAGACAACAGCGGAAAGCCTTTATATGTGATTTTACCTATAGCAGAGTTTGAAAAACTGGTAGAGGTTGATGAGTACGGCTTTAGAATTGAAGAAGATGATAGTGAAGAATGGCAAGATGTACCCTATGAAAAAGATGATAATGATGCAGTTACTATCCCTTTTGATGTTGTCAAAATCAAGCATGAGAATAATATAAATCTTTTAGGTGCATGGCGTATCTATAGAGGGCTATCGCAGAAAGATGTTGCGGTTAAAGTTGGCATCACTCAAGGGGCTATTTCACAAATGGAACAGCCCGACAATAAACCACAGAAAAAGACATTAGAGAAGTTCGCAGCAATCTATGAATGTGAAGTAGAACAGATGTACTAATCACAATCCACCACCAACAGAAAGGGCTATAAAGCCCTTTTTTACTCTTAACCACATTAAAGCATAAAAAATAACAATTCTTGTTATAGTCCCTAAATGGGAGATAATAAATAAACTTGATCAATACTTAGGCTTATTATGAGAATAATCGCTATATCTACTTTAGTTAGGTACTATCATGCACACCCTGAAGCAGAGCAACCGCTAAAGGCTTGGATAGCAGAAGTTAAAAAAGCAGACTGGCAGAACGCCCACGATATAAAAGCAAAATATAAAAACGCTAGCGTGCTAAAAAATCGTAGAGTAGTTTTCAATATTAAAGGGAATGAACACCGCTTAATAGTTGCAATGGCGTTTAAAATTGAGAAAATTTGCTTGATACCGTTTTTAAAAATAATACAATACGAACCAATTAAAACCCAACAAACCTAATAAGGGATAAATATGTTTAATGAGTTAAAAGTAGCTCAAGCAACCGCTTATTTGTTACATAAAGCAGGCGGAACAATGGAACATATAAAGGCAATGAAACTTCTTTATCTTGCCGATCGTTTATCGTGGCAAAAATATAACTACTCTATTTCTAACGATGAATATTACTCTTTGCCTTATGGTCCTGTGCTAAGCAATACCTTAAATCTTATGCGAGGAGAAGAAGCAAGCCTATATCAGAATAATAGCATATGGGGCGAATGGATAGCAGATAAAGAAGATCATAAAATCAGTCTAAAAAGAACGGTAGATACTGCAGATGAATACTTTTTTGATTGCTTATCAGAAAGTGATACAGAAATTTTAGATGAAATCTTTGCGACTTTTGGGAGTTATAAGCCTTTCGCCCTAGTAGAATATACGCACAATCCTAAATATATCCCCGAATGGGAAAACCCACAAGGAAGAAGCAAACCGATATATCTTGCTACACTCCTTTCAAATCTAGGAAAAACAGAAAGAGAAATTGCCGATATATTAGAACAGATCGAAGAAAAAAAGAAGATGGATAGTTTTTTTACAGGTGTGGATAATGCCTGAAATTAAAAGACAAGTTACCATTCTTAGACCGACTGACTACGGCAAAGACGAAAGCAACTACAAGCATTTATATATTTTACTTACTGACCCTTGTTTTGACGGGGAAAGCGGCAAGGAGGATATGATTTTAAGTGTTAGCTGCTCAAGTATAAAAGATGGCAAAGCCTTAGATGAAACTTGTATTTTAAAAGCTGGTATTCACGAATTTATCACTAGAGATAGTTTCATTTTCTACCGTCATTTAAGAATTGATTCATCAAAAGAGATACAAGCGAATATAGAAGCTGGATATTTCATTCAGAAAGCATTAATCAATGATGAAATCTATCAGCAAATATTAAGGGGCGTATTATCTTCTAAATCTGTAGATCGCAAGTATAAACGCTTTCTTAAAAATGCTATTCGCCAAAATGCTTGCCATGATATTAATGAATATTAAGCCTTAATCTAATGATTAATGGCTTTTTTCTTGCCTGTTATACTTGAAAACACCTCTATCACTGTAATAAACATTTAGGCATTGCCGCCGATGTACTTATTCAAACCTAACAAACTCAAATTTGAGGAAATCTAAAACGACGCTACATTAGAAATTGCGAAAAACTACATGAGAAATTGCGACGAAATGGACGGAAAAACTGCGAAACAGCGAAAAGATATTTTTTCAGTCGCTTTAATGCTGTAAAGCATGGTGGCTATGCAAGTAGTAATTATTTTACCGCCATTGCCAACAATGAAAGACTACAACAACGCAAACAGGGGCGTTTTGTGGACAAAATAAGCTATGCCACTTATCAAAAAACCGCATAAAAAAAATCAGATCCGCCACCTGAAAAAATCTATTTTTACCCACTATATAGGAAAAATAGATAAAATTGAAATGATTAAAAAACAGGCGTTTTATAGGGGTACTTTTGATTTTAGTAGTATAAATGGTAGTATAAAATTAAAGATAATAAAAAAATAAACATAATAAACAATGACTTATATTATCAATTCGAGTCCGACCACTGCACCAGCTTCAATTTTCCATTCTTTCCCACTCTTTCAAATTCATTAAATAAACCTTTGTAAATAATAACGTTAAGTTGCTTTTTCATGTCTCAATCTGCTCAAAAGCCTCTGGAAGAGTGGCGAAAGAAACAGATCGGGAGCCCTGATAAATAAAGGGATTAACGATAAAAAACGGATTGGTGAAGCATACGAAGATTTAAGTATATTTAACGGTATTAAGGACAAGAACGAGAGCAAAAAACTAATTTTACATACCTATTTCCCATCATGGCACATTTCTTACGCTTGTTGTAATAACGTTAGAGGTCGATTTTCCTGTTAATGGATTGCTGTTCATATATAATGGTGTATTATTTTCATCTTCATAATTAAATGCTAAAAAATCAAAAACCTCTTCTAAAGACTTAGAAAATATATTATTTATCTATTGAAAACCGCATCCGAAAGGAACATTGCCGTAGCCTCACCTGCCACACCGGTAGTCGCTCCGACAAGGGCATTTGTACCTGATAGATGTGCTTCAGTAGTAGAAAGTAAAGCGTGAGCTAACAAATTAGCCATTTTACTGTCTTTTGTCATTGTGTGAATTTGTGCATTCAGCTCAGGGGAAATCGCAACAACGACAACTTGCCCAGCACTGCCACCACTTAAAATTGCCCCTACCGTAGCAACGACAGCATCAAGTTTACGTCTTTTTGAACCGCCCTCTTGCCATTCCACATCTTGTGTTTCTTTTGCCTTGTTATTGGCATAAATATTTACTGCCGAACTAATATGTGACACTGCCTGAGCAATCTCCTTTTGCTCCGCCAGTAGTTTTTTCACCTCTTTTGGTTTTGCCACTTGGCTGTTTGCTTGGCTAAGGTCGGTATTAATTCCCAACGCTTTTGCTGTGGTTTTGATTGGGTTTGTGTCTTTGTTTAAGGTGATTTTCCCTTCCGTAAGCGTCGCTTTGGTGATTGAGCTGTCATTACTTTGACTATGCATCGGTAAGCTCGGGGTTATGTTCGGAGCGGTTTTTCCTTCAACCAACATCGCATTTTCTGCTCCTTTTTTGCTCAGTTTGCCGGTTTCACTATCTTGGTAGTAATCTGCTCCTTTACCGTAAGTGCCTGAGATTGAAACACTTGTTGCCTTATGACTTGATTCATTTTGAATGTCATTAAAAGTGAGGCGATTGGTTCGCAGTTCACTGTTGTTTGGGGTAGTTGAAGCAATGGTACTGCCTTTCAAGTGGACGTTGTTTGCCTCTATATGATAACCGCCTTTGCCTGCAATTAAACCTGCCTGTTCATTAACTTGTTTATAACTGCTTTTGCCTTTCTCACCTGAAGCAAAACCGCTCACACTCCAAGCATTACCAAAACTCACATCTACACTAATCCCTGCCTGACTACCTTTGCTGTTGTAATTGTTGATGTCTTGCTTGCTTTCAATCCGAAGGTCGCCTTTAGCATTCACATCAATTCGCTCAGCAGTAGCGGTTGTGCTGTTGAGGGTAATATCCCCTTGGCTGTTAAACTTAATATGTTCTGCATCTAAATGGCTGTTATGAAAGCTCGTGTCAGCACCTGCAGATTCGTATCATCATAATCTTTGGCTCGGTAAACATTATTGTAATTAAACATTGGTTTTAATTTTACCGTGTTGCTGTCATCCAAACTCTTTACCCCTAGAATTTGCAAAATCTTAATCATAAACAACCGCTTGTATTACTCTCGTATTCTACATTGTATGCAATGAAAAATTCTTATGGTAAAGAAACCTATATTTTCAAGGTTTTCAAAAAGGAAAATTTATAAACAATATACCTTGTAGAATATCTCTGGTATCTAACAAACTATAAAAATAAAACTTTTATAATAGCTAACAATATAGGTATAACAAACCAAATTCTATAATATAAAAAACGGATAAATCTTTTTATTATTGATTCAGTTTGTTCTTGATATATAAGTTCACTTGCATATATATCAGATAAATTTTTATATATTTCACCATTATCTCCCATGACTATACTTTCATCATTAAATGATTCAGCAATTTCCATTAAGACTTTTAATGAAATTTCATCAGGATTAGAGAGCCATAAGCTATTATCATCATAAGATATAAAAAATTCATACTTATTTTTATAAAAAATTCTTTTTTCATAATCTACGGAGAATCCTAAACTCGTCATCTTGTTTATAACCCGCTCAAAATCATATAATATTTTATCAGTGCTAAGTTTATCTGACTTATTTACAATAGATACATGATAGCCCATATTATTTTTCCTGCTTATCTGTAACTGTTTTATAAAGTTCTATCTAACAAATCGGGTTATTACCACATTCCTCAAGCATAGCTTTACGGTTAGATTCGCTTATGCCTTTATATTTCTCAAAAATCGCTTTCGGCTCTTTACCTTCTTTCTCAGCTTGAGCCAGTTCTCTAATATCACAATAGTATTATATTTATTTTGCCATTCTTTATTTGTTTCAATTTTTCATTTCTTGCTTTGTATATATTTATTATTTTATAAACATATGATCCGATATTTTTTTCAGACATCAAAAAATCTTTCCATATAATAGTTTTACCATCAAAAATATCTATATAATCCCAAAGGGCATCCAAGTTATTTCCAAAATATTCTCCTAATTCTGGAACTTGCTTGGATAATTGCTTATAAAAATCATCTGGAGAAAAAATTTCCTTTCCTTCAATTATTATTTCCATCTTCCAACCTCTTTAAATGTTTTATAATGATCTGTAGTAATAAATAATAAACCGTCACTTGAATATAATAATCTCGTTCCTAGTTGTTTATTTCTACCTATATTGTTATTAATACCAATATCAGCCTCATACCAAACTCTTCCATCTTTACTAGGTAATAAGTTACTTTCGTTTCTAAAAATATCCCCACCAATTTGCCCTTGTTTTAAAGGTTTGCCACTTGACCAATTATATAATTCTTTAGCTATATCCTTAGTTACATACTCATCAGGTAATTTTCCGGTTTTTTTCAAACTATCAATGACTAGAGCTGTATTTTGTTCTGCTTGTAAATCTAATTTTAATTTAGGATACAACGCTACATTCTCAGCCCCGCTTGATACCCTTAGCTTAGCATCCTGCTTCTCGTAACCTTTTGGTGGTGTAACAATAGGCTGTCTAGTCAGATATCCTTTTATTTCCCTTAAAGATAAAGAACCACCACCTACAGCCGCCCCAGCTTCAATAGCCATGCTGGCATAATGAACACTACTTGGCAAGGCTGCATAGCTGTTTGTATTCTCATCTCCTACAAAGGTCGCCATTTTACCTTTAAGGCTATTACTTAATCCATTTACATAAGATATCACTCTCAACGCAGAAAGGTTTTTATAAACTTCATCATTCCCTGTTCCCATTTGATAAATATGGGGAAGATAACAAATCGGGTTATTACCACATTCCTCAAGCATAGCTTTACGGTTAGATTCGCTTATGCTTTTATATTTCTCAAAAATCGCTTTCGGCTCTTTACCTTCTTTCTCAGCTTGAGCCAGTTCTCTAATCAGCTTTTCTACCTCATAGTTATTGAGATAGTTATTCTCCACCGCACTTTCCTCAATCTCTCCACTCAATGCTGCATTTTGTACGGTGTTCACCGTGCTATTTGATTGATTGTTTTATCGGGATTGTAAGAAAAAATATCCAAATCTATATTTTCATCTGTAAATATCTTAGAGATTATATATTTAAATCTCTCATATCTGTCATAGATGTCAGAATTATCTTTAGTTAAAAGGGTAAAACTATCCCAATTTGGAATTATCAATAATTCAATTATTCGCATAATCCCAATTAAAATATCTTGTTTTATCAATTTTGTGTTTTTATAGGTTATTGCTATATTTATCAAATCTTTTTCTAGTTTCCAATACTCATCATCATTCCATTCTGAGTAATCCAACCATCTTCCTATAAATGAATTTTCATCATATAGCCTTGAATAGGTTACATTTCTATAAAAATCTGCGTATTCTGCCATATTTAATCTCCAATTTTATTTAAGTTAATATCAAAAGTTCCGTTTCTTGTTTCTTTTTTATTTAATTTTTCAGGACTAGCTGCTTCTTTCCAAGCTCCTCCATTATGACCATCCACATCTCTAGTTATATAGCTATTACCTTTTTTAAACACAACTGCACCAGACTTATCATCAAATTTTGTTCACTGACTTTTTAAAGTTTGACGTTTTCCTTGGTTGTCAATTGTTTTCAACTCTAATCCCATCAGCTAATTCTAGGTCTAATTCCATATCTATGATCAAATTTATAATAATTTTTTTTGCATCATTCGTAATTGAAATTTCTCTCTCATATAACTGAGTACAGATCAACTCAAGAGCTATACCATACTCATCATAATTAATTAAATCCATTGCATTCTCACAATCCTCTTCAGGCAAATTTTTATAAAGCAAAGATAGTAGATTTTTCATTTTTTCTTTCATTATATTACTCCTGTTTAATAGGGAATGCGGTAATTACACCATTTCCCATTGGTTCTACAATAACCCTAATTCTAACGCCATCAACAACTCCCTCAACTTTAAATCTACTCGGAACCCCCTTTTTAGTATACAAACTTCCTTTTGTTCCTGTTTGTTGTACCCATTCTAAATTAGGATCAGTAGCAATATTAGATATAACGTCGAGAATTTTTTTCTCAGACCAGTGTATTGGGAATTTAGATTTTCCATTCAGAATATTTGTAAAAGAAAATTTATGCCCACCACCTGTTTTATCTCCATATAATATATGTTCAGCTCTCTGAGAACTGACTAGAGATACCATATTTTCTCTAGCAGTTATTAGATTAGAGACATTTTTAGTAACAACTTTTTGAAATACATTTATAGCTTCACCCGTCAATAAAATACTCGGTGCTTCCAACGATTTACCCAGACTAAGCATATAGCCTTGCATTTCTGCGGCTAACATAGAGTCGTTTTCTAAAGCCCAATTTAACTGCTCATTCCATTGTTCCGCTGAAATCACCACTTTATCAAAGGTCTCTTTCGGGTTTTGGATTACATTCGCCAGTGTTGCAACGGTTTTATCAAGATTTACTATCCCATCAACTGTGCCTTGTACACCTTCTACAACCGCTTTAGCTTCCCCAATTTTCATTGCATCATAATAAGCTTCCGCTAATTCCTCCGCATTTTCTTTATCTTTGAAAAGCGTTTTGGCAAACATTTCTATCGATTGCTTACGTTCTTCTGATGGGTGAATGTCATCACCAAGAAAATTAAACTCCACCGCATTCTCAGCCACCCTCATTCCCGTACTCACTGTCGCCAATGTACCGGCTGCGGTATCACTGCCTGCAGCTACACCACCTGCCACACCTGCAATCCCTTTGATAACCTGAATAAGTTCTTGCTTTTCCATTTCCGTCAGTTCTGTTGGGGATTTGCCATAGACGGTTTCGCTTAAGATTTTCGCACCCACTTCACCCACGCCTGTAGCCACTGCACCTGCCGTCGCACTACCACCTGATAACCGGGCTTCCATTGCTCCCCATAAAATATGGGCAGGAATATTTAAGGCTTGTAACTCAGGGCTGTCTGTCACTTTCTTAATCGCTTCATTCACATAAGGCGATACCACACCTGCCACAATTGCTTCTGTCGGTTTCCCTGCAACAATAAGGCTTAATACCGCAGCGACTGCGGTTGCCGCCTGTTTCTTGTTACCACCCGTTTGCCATTCTTTTGCAGCTTGTTGGTAAGCGGTAGCTTCTTGGGCTTTTTGGGTTGCAGTAACAAGGTCGCCTTCTTTAGCCGCTTTCGCTGCTTCTTGCTCTGCTTGTTTCGCTTTTTCCTCCAGTTCCGCTGCTTGCCGACCGGCATAGGTCATCACCGCACCTGCAACATTGCCTGCCTCTTGTGAAAGGATTTGTTGTTCTTTCAACACCTTATTAATGTCTTTCGGTGCTTCAACCTGTTTATTCGCCTTATCAAGTTCGGTATTAATCCCCAACGCTTTTGCTGTGGTTTGGATTGGGTTTGTGTCTTTGTTTAAGGTGATTTTCCCTTCCGTAAGCGTCGCTTTGGTGATTGAGCTGTCATTACTTTGACTATGCATCGGTAAGCTCGGGGTTATGTTCGGAGCGGTTTTTCCTTCAACCAACATCGCATTTTCTGCTCCTTTTTTGCTCAGTTTGCCGGTTTCACTATCTTGGTAGTAATCTGCTCCTTTACCGTAAGTGCCTGAGATTGAAACACTTGTTGCCTTATGACTTGATTCATTTTGAATGTCATTAAAAGTGAGGCGATTGGTTCGCAGTTCACTGTTGTTTGGGGTAGTTGAAGCAATGGTGCTGCCTTTCAAGTGGATGTTGTTTGCTTCTATATGATAACCGCTTTTGCCTGCAAATAATCCCGATTGTTCGGTGACTTGCTTGCTATTGGCTTTGTCGCTCGTCGCACCGGCGTTGCCGCTAAACTCCCACGCCGTACCAAACCCAAACTCCACCTTAGCGCCTAAACCTAGGCTGTGGCTGTTCGAACGTTGGCTGTCTTGCAAACTTTCGATGGTTAGGTTGCCTTTGACATCCGTTTCAATTTTTTCCGCTTTGGCAACCGCACCTTTTAAGGTGGTGTCTTTGCCGCTACTTAACGTAATATGTTCGCTGTCTACATGACTGTTTTCATACATCCGTTGTTCGCTTTCTTCTTTACCTTTGCTAAAGCCCTCTTTGGCATAGAACGACCAGCCTGTTTTAGCGCCCACGCTAAATGCCGTCCCCACTTCCGTACCGTAGCTTTGGTTTTTGCCTTGCTGTTTTTGATGGCTTTCACCGGCTTGAAGTAAGATATTTTGAGCAGCATTTAAGCTGACACGACTGTCTTGCAATCTTTCGCCGTTTTCTCCCCGTCCGGTAAAGTCCGTCTGTGTCGCCTGAATATCACCGCTTCTTGCCCTAATCTCAATCTGTTTGGCGTTGACGGTGTTGCCACTTGTATCAAATACAAGCGGTACACTTACCGCTAAAATTTGCAAAATTTTAATCATAAACAACCGCTTGTATTACCCCTGTGTTCTAAATTGTATGCTGTAAATAGTTTTTATGATGAAGAAAGCTGTATTTTCAAGGCTTCTAACGAGTTCAAATTATAAACAGCATACTTTGTGGAATACCTCCAATTATTTATATTTTGAAATAAACCAAAAATAATAAATCGATATTATCAATGAGGCAGCGGCAGATCTAAGATAAAGCTCACCCCCTGGGTATTCCATTGGCAAGTTGCCAAAATAGTAAAAAAACAAGTTTAAGCCAACTATAAATATAGTAAACACAATACTCAAACAAAGAAAAAATAATAAAAAAACAAAAATAAAACTAAATAATTTATTTTTCATTTTCCTTTACCTTTTTATATTGTTCAACTTTATCTTCCACTGTCTTTTCTAATGACTTCGAAAATATGTTATCTACTACATTTCCTGATACTGACGGTATTGAACTAGGCGTATAAAAACTAGATATCGCATTAGAAAAACTGGATTTAATCTCAGTATAATTTCTCCAATTAGGGGTTATTTTATTATTTAAAGGTATTTCTACTTATTCTTTTTATCTAGAACGTTACAGTATTTTTCCATTGTGATATAGAAAGTAACACATTAAAAATATACCCTTTATCATATTCAAAATACGTTACGTTACCTTTAGATTTTAACAATACATAGTCATTGTTTTTATTAAAAACAAAATATACATAAACTTCTTTATCTTCCATTTCGGAGCTACCTATATTAAAAGCTATATTATCAACAATTTCATTAAAATGATTAAACTCAGAAAATTCGATCGGTTTCATTGACAATAAAACCTCCTCAGTGAAGTTAGCTAAAGTAAACTTTAATTCGGATGTATAAACCTCACTTAATATCGGAACCCCATCTATATAAATATTAAAAATGCCATTTATCCAAAAACAATCATCATTCCATTCATTAATAATATCGCATTGAATTGCAAATTTATAAGGATCTCCAAAAAACATATATTACCTCGTGTTAGAATTTTAGATCTTCAGGTATTGGTAGAGGATTTTTTGAATCGCCTGAACTACCAGACCAATGATACTCTCCGTTAGTACCAAAAAATTTGTGAACATTACCTTGAGAATCTTTCGCATATCGAATCACTTTATTTGATTCAACTCTATAGACTTCTTAAATAACTCCAATGAGTCTCTAGGTTCAATTCCTGCATCTGGTCTATTTCCTGGCATACCCTTTGTATGTTTTGAATTAGATTTATATGTCACCTTCACTCCATTCTCTAACTGAACTGCTATAGGATTCGGAACAGGAATTGGAGAACCATTTGGATTAGATTTAGCTGTTTTCTTAGCAAATTCCACCTTAGAACCAGATTGATTTACAGCATCCTCTTTAGCAAGTAAATGTACTGCACCAAGGGCTAATTCAGCTCCTTTTTCTAAACCACTTTGTTGAGCTTTCAAGACTTCAATAGTTTTCGCATTTTCTTCTTCAACTAACTGATAGAATTTTGTTTGTTCATCTGCAGGTAAGCCACTCAGTCAATAATTCGCTCCGATTTACCTATAAATTTTGGTAGATAAAAATTACCTTATCAAATCAATATGTTTTTCAACCTTCAGCATAGCTAACACTTTAAAAATATGTCCTTTTTCAAAGCAATTGATTTTAACGATATCTTTCTCATATAAAATCAAATAGTCTCCTTTTTCATTAAAACAAAACAAGATACTAATCCCTTCATCATTCATTTCTGAACTTTCCAAGTTTAAAAAAGCCCCTCTACTAATAAGATCATTATAATATCTATCATCAATATTTACTAACTCTGATAGTTTTTCTAATTCTTGCTCCGAAATAGGTCTCATTTTTCTTTCAAAATCAGTGAATAGATATAGTAGATTGGTTTTAAGTTCCGTGATATGAGTACCTTTTGGATATTTGGAACTTTGTATATATATTTCATATATCCCATTAATCCAATTACTATCTGGATGGTTCCATTCTTTAACAACGTCATATCTAATAGCAAATTCAAAAGGATTTCCTACTATCATATTATTTTCCTTTTAATTGTTTTTTAATATCATTAGGGATTTTATTTTCATTTAATGGGTTTGAATGATCGCTTGTGCTACCACTCCAATGAAATTCTGATGAATTTTTATCACCAAAAAATCTATGGATATTTCCTTTGTTATCGATAGCATATCTAACATCTTTTTTAACATCTATCTTAGAGCTAGGAATTGATTTTTTAAAAAGTTCAATTACATTATTAGGCTCAAGACCAGCATCTGGATCTTTTCCATCTATATGCTTGCTGTTAGATTTATAGGAAACAACCAACCCATCTTCTAATACTACATTTTCTTCCACTACCATTTTTCTTGTTGGCTTTTGCTCAGGATTTTTTGCTTTCTTTGCAAAACTTGACTTCGGACCTTGTAAAGCATCCTCTTTAGCAAATAAAAGTACTGCACCAAGGGCTAATTCAGCTCCTTTTTCTAAACCACTTTGTTGAGCTTTCAAGACCTCAATGGTTTTCGCATTTTCTTCTTCAACTAACTGATAGAATTTTGTTTGTTCATCTGCAGGCAAGCCACTCAGCCAATTATTAAACGCTCCAGATAATTCATCTGCAAGACCAACAGCTTTCAATAATTCATTTGGTACTGTTACTCTACATTCAATCTCACAATTAGCGAACAATTCCGCTCGTTGTTTTTCACTTAACTCCCTGAATTTCTTATGAACTTCATCAACACTTTCACCATTTTGAATAGCTGCTTTTAATGCTTTTTGATATTGATAAACATCTTTAAGAGAAAGGGCGTTAAACTCCACTGCACTTTTCCCAATCTCGCCACCTAATGCTGCATTTTGCAATGTATTTGCTGTAGTGTTCGATTGTTTGTTTGCCTGTGAAGTAACACCACCTGCAACCGCCCCTGCAATTGAACTTAAAGTGATAATATGTTGCCGTTCTTCTGCTGTCAATTGGCTCACTTCGGTTTTGTTGTACAGCAATTTAGCCAACCTTGGAGCTGCCAGCTCTGCTGTTGCTGCTGAAACTGCACCTGCTGCGGCATTGCCATCTGCAACTGTTGCTTCAATTGCTCCCCAAGTGGCGTGAGCCAAGATATGAAGTGGCAGATTAACATCACCATTTTCATCGGTTGTTGCCTGTTTTATCAGGTTATTAACCGTTGGACCGGCAAGTTTTGTCCCTATCGCCCCCGCACTTTGATTCGCTAATACACCGGTTAAAACAGTGGTCAATACCTTGGCTGTTCTGTTGTATGTGCCATTGTTATCCCATTGCTTTTGTGCTTGTGTTGCTTCAATAAGTGCGGTCAGTTTTGCTTCAATTTCTGATGAACTTGCATTCGGATTCCCTTGCACTTGTTCTAAGGATTTTTCTGCCAAGTAAGAATAGGCTTTATTTAATATTAAATTTATTTGATATTATTTTTTTTATACATAATCCTATAAATAAAGGAATTGCAAAAGATAAAATATCACTTAAAGCATCTTCAGCCCAATAAAAATCACCAAATTTCCAATAGATATATATAAATATCCCTATATGCTTTAATGCCGCAGCAGAAAATACTGCCAAAAATAATGCAATTAAATAAATTATCGTCTTGATCATTTTGACAACTCCTTGTTATTAAGGTATTTCTTTACTTTTTCATAATCTTTTACTCTATTATCAAAATCTCCTCCATACTCTCCAAAAGCACCGCCAAGAATATTTCCAAAGGTAGAATCTTTAAGGCTAAATGGCTTATTTATTATAGGAGAAACTATTGCACTGAAATAATCGCTGCCTAAGGTATTTCCACTAGGATCTTTTGATAAGCTGGTTACTGTTGCAATACCTATATTAATCCTAATTTGATTACCCAATGATCGATTTCTGGTTAAAGCACCTCCTGAAAATGCACCTAACGCATCATAAGGATTAATATCTTGCCCTGTAACTGTTTTATATCCTACA
>NZ_JACHGQ010000011.1 GCF_014202395.1 Histophilus somni | reverse complement strand
CTACAGTCTACAGTCTACAGTCTACAGTCTACAGTCTACAGTCTACAGTCTACAGTCTACAGTCTACAGTCTACAGTCTACAGTCTACAGTCTAGGCTAACGCCTTGTTGCAAGCCCTGCAACCTATTTTTTATATTATTAACCTTTAAAAATATCCCCATTTTCCCTTTTCAACCCCTCGGCGAAAATATCATTCGTCTTTTTTTGCTATGCCTTAAAAAGCAAAGCAATTTTCCGCTTAGGTTTATAACCGCTCTATAAATATAAAAACACAACAAAAACCCCAAAAAACAGATGAATAAACAAACAGTGAGTAAAGAATATGAACAAAATCTTCAAAACCAAATATGATATTACAACAGGTCAATGTAAAGCCGTTTCCGAGTTGGCAAGTAATCGCCAAATAGCGAGCAGTTCGGAGAGTAAGCCGAAGTGCGGTGTGTTTTTCGGTGTTTTCGGGGCGTTTAAACTCGCACCGCTGGCGTTAGCGTTGTCGGTGGTGTTGCCGGTGGAGGTTTTGGGACAAGGTTTTTCCCCCGGTGTTACAGGATTACAAGATGGTGAAGCGAAAGATGTCCAAAACATGATGAAAACGGGGATAAAGGGAGAAGGTTTTATCGATGTAGATGTAGGATCATTTACTTGTAGTAAACAAGGCAATGGAGCAGGAGGGGGATTTGGGGCTTCAAACAATCAAGGAATACACAATTGTTCAAGTAACCCCATCAAAATCAAACTCAAAGACGATATAACCCAAAAAATCACCAAAGCCACGGAGTTAAGTGATTTATTTTCGAGAGGGGGTCAAGAATTAGCCCCTAGTAGTGCAGAGGTGAATGTTGGTTCGGATTCTATACGAATTAGATGGAAAGACGCAGGTGCTGGTGAAAATAAAAACGTTATTAATGTAGGAAGCGGTAGCACCGAAACCCTACTAAAACATGTCGCTGCAGGTAAGGTGCAAAATGGCTCAACCGATGCGGTAAATGGCGGACAATTATATAGCGTGATTGAAGCCTTTGGGAAATTAGGCTCAGAGGTGTTAGGTGCACAAGTTTGGCTTGATGGAGAAAGTGATGGTGGAAAACGTTTCGGAAAATCAACGTTTAAGCCAGTTCAAAGTAATGGATATACAAGAAAAAGTCAAACCACGTTTAGAGAAGCTATTCAAGATACTATTGAAGCCATAAACCAAGGAATGACCTTTAAAGTTGGGGGAAATGGAAGTGGTAGCAGTAACAACAATACTATCAAAAGACAACTCGGACAATCATTGACCTTTAAAGGCGACGATTATCTGACTTTAAGCACTGAAGGTAGTAGTGGTAAGGACACAATTAAGCTTGCCGTCAATGCGACTGATTCAATTAACAGCACATCAGGCGGTAACAGCAACGGCAACGGCGATGACAAAAAATTAACGACTGTAAAAGCAGTTAGAGACTATGTAAATAGTAAAATTACAAGCGGTGGCGGAAGCAGTACTGGTACGCAATCTTTGCATTATTTGTCGGTGAATGATGGTACAAACGGTGCAGGTAGCGGTTCTAGCGGTTCGAGTGGCACAAAAGGCAACTACAATAACGATGGAGCAAAGATGGAGGGTGCTATCGCTATCGGTGTGGGGGCGGAAGCGACCGAAAAATATGCCATCGCCCTTGGGTACGAAGCGAAATCAAAAGCTGAACAAGCGATTGTAATTGGTAAGGACTTGAATGTTGATGTAAAACATTCCGTGTTGTTAGGCTCAGGTATTACGGTTACACAAGGCAGTAAAGAAAAACAAGATGCTGTTGTCGCTGTTGGTAACGGCGTTACATTCAACAATGCAAAAGGCTCAATCGCTATCAGTGCGGTTAATGAAGGAAATGGTTCTGACCATACAAAATTAGATAATGCCGAATGGTCATTAGCCCTTGGGAATAAAAACAAAATCAACAGCGGCACAGATATCGTGGCGTTGGGGAATAATATTACTGTCAACAAAAATGGAAATGGTGGTGATACAGTAAATAATAGCTTGGTGATTATCGGTAACCATGCAACCGCCCAAAATGCCCAAAACAGTGTTGTTATCGGTAAAAGTGCAACCTCCAAAGCCTCAGGTGCGGTAGCGATTGGGGAGAGTGCGTTTGTATCCACCGCCGCTGGCGATTCCATTGCGTTGGGGAGAAATTCTAAGGCGACAGCGACAAAGACTGCAATTTCAAGTGCTGACTTAAATGTCGGTACGGAAAGTTTAACATTCAGTTGGACTGGTGGCGGTGCTGGTATGAATAAATCCGTTGTCAGCGTAGGTGATGTTGGCAATGAACGCATAATTACCAACGTTGCAGCGGGTACTTTAACAGAGGGTTCAACCGATGCGGTGAATGCTGCACAGCTTGTCAGTGTTATCGATGTCTTCGGCAAACTCGGCACGGATATTCTGGGTGCGGAAGTGGATAAAAGTTCAAAAACATTTAAAAATTCATCTTTTGCGAAATTGAAAGATGCAAGTGGAAATGAGACCAGTAGTAACGCACCAAGTACTTTCAAAGACGCGATTGATAAAAACATCGCTAAAATCAATGAGGGCTTGAAATTCAAAGTCGAAAACGGCACAAGTGCGGGCGGTTCTGCTGGAAATTCAACTGAAATGACCCGTCAATTGGGTGCAACATTAACCTTTGCAGGCGATAAATATCTCACCCTGAGTGCTGATAGTAACAGTGGCAAAATTACCTTTGCTGTCAAAGCGACCGATACAATTAACGACGCAAATAGCGGAAGTTCGGGTAGTTCAACAGCCGACGACAAACTCGTCACGGAAATGGCGGTAAGAAACTATTTGACCGAAAAACTTAAAAATGTTGGCGGTACGTTAAGCCTCAAAGGGAATAATACTAAAAATACGGATTACGGCAAAGTTGAGTTAAACAAAGCCCAACTGGAAATAAAAGGTGATGGCGACATTGTGACAGAAGTTCAAAAAGACAAGCCAACCGTTACCATTAAACTTGGCGAGTCAGTGAAGAAAAAGTTAGGTATTATCAATGTCGGCACCAACAACGGCGATAATTCCTTTGCGTTGGGTAAAAATTCAAAACTAGAGACGAAAAAGACCGCACCTAAAGGAATAATGCAAAATGTAGGCAAAGATGATTTGACCATTAATTGGAAAAATGCAGGAACATCTAAAGATGAGATGGACACTAACAAAAAAGAAGTGATTAGTGTAGGGAGTTCAGGTGCAGAACGTATCATCACCCACGTTGCTGCAGGCGAAGTCCGAGATGGTTCCACTGACGCAATTAACGGTGGACAGTTGTATAGCGTGATTAATACCTTTGGACACTTAGGTTTTTCTGTGCTTGGTGCGGAGAAAGAAGACAAAGGAAAAGCAGGGTTTAAATTACCAACGTTTGCTAAGTTGAAAAATGCCAATGGGGCTGAAGATGCTGCCCCATTAACCTTTAAAGACGCTATTGATAAAAACATCGCCAAACTCAACAAGGGCTTAAAATTCAAGGGCGATAAAAGCGATGGAAACAACGGCGAAGCGAAGCAACTCTACCTCGGCTCAACCTTGACGATTAAGGGGGCGGAAATCACCGCACAAACACCTGCTCAAGGTGCGGGTGCAGCCAAACATCAAAACATTACCACTATCGCCAAAAACGGTGGCATATTGGAAATCGCCCTGAATCAAGATTTAAAAGGCATTACCTCTATCGGGAAAGATGAGAATAATGTTTTAACCTTTGCAAATAGTGCAAGCGGTACAAGTGGTACTTCACCAACTGCTACTTTAAAAGTCGGTGGAGCGTCTTTAACCTTTACTAAAGCAGATGGTAACAAAGTCAAAATTACTGGCTTGGCAGATGGAAAGGATGAGGGCAATGCTGTTACAGTCAAACAATTAACCGCTTCACAATTGCATTATCTCTCTGTAATGGGAACAGAGAAAAATGGAGGCAGTAATTACAACAACGATGGAGCTAAAGGGAATAATTCTGTTGCGATAGGGATAAGAGCAATGACAGAAATGACAGCAGATCATTCTATCGTGTTAGGTAATGATTCACAGTCAAAATCTAAATATGGCGTTGCGATAGGTAATAATGCTGTAATAGAAAATGGTTCAGATCATTCAATCATTATTGCAACTGGTGGCAATTCAGATAAAAGTCAAATTAGCAATGCTAAATGGGCGGTGTCTATCGGTAATAAAAATAACATCACCGGCGGAAATGATATTGTCGCCTTGGGGTCGAATATTAATGTAACCTCGTCTTCTAACGGCAGTAATGGCAATAAAAATGATAGCCTAGTTGTAATTGGTAACAAAGCGATGGCAAATAATGCCAAATGGTCAACTGCTGTAGGTGCAGAAACTCAAGTTAAATCCATTCAATCGTTAGCGTTGGGGTATCAAACAAAAATAGAAGCTAGCAGTGATTCTTCAATAGCGATAGGAACACAAGGAACCAAAATAGCCAATTCTCAATGGTCAACCGCATTAGGAAATGAAATAAAAATAACTGGTTCCGGTAATAATGTAGTTGCAATAGGAAGTAATCTTAATGTAGGAACTAACAATGCAGATTTAATTGTAATAGGAAATGGTAATAACGGTAGCCAACAAATACAAAACGCCAAAAACTCCGTCATTATCGGTAAACAGGCAATTTCCAAAGCGGAAAGTGCGGTTGTTATTGGTACGAGTGCGACTGTTCAAGCAAGTGCCGCAGGTGCGGTAGCGATTGGGGAAAGTGCGACAGTTGAAGAAAATGCAGGCGATTCTGTGGCATTGGGTAAAGGGTCTAAGGCGAAAGAGAAGCAGATTGCACCAACTGGCATTACACAAACTACTGGACAAGGTCAAGTAAAAATCACTTGGACAGGTGCAGGAACGTCTTCTAGTGGTGCAAAAGACAAAACCGTAGTCAGCGTAGGGGATAAGGGTAGCGAGCGGATTATCACCAACGTTGCCGCTGGATTGGTTCAATCAGGCTCAACCGATGCCATCAACGGCGGACAGCTTGCGGAAGTGATTAGCGTTTTTGGTAAATTAGGTTTTGATGTACTTGGTGCAGAGAAAGCGGATAGTGCAGATGGTTTCAAAAAATCCACGTTTACTGCTGTTCAATATACGAGAACGCCACAAGGAACACAGCAAGGAACACAGCAAGGACAAATAAAAGCCCCAACAACCTTTAGAGAAGCTATTAATGAAAGCATTACGGCTATTAACAAGGGCTTGATGTTCAGAGCGGATCAAAGTGCGGTAACAAATGGCACTCAAAACACACCGCACTATCTTGGTTCGACCCTTAGCATTGTGCGTTTAGGTATGAATCAGGCTGGTTCGTCTGCTACACCAGCTCCAGCAGGTACGCAACCAAGCATGACGGATTTCAGCGGTGCTAACCTCGTTACTCGATACAGCAGTGCTGATGGTAACGCCAAAATCGAAATCGGGTTTAAAAATGCACCGATGTTTGAAAAGGTTACGGTTTCTCAAGAGCAAACATATGATGGCGGAAGTGGAACTGGCGGAAATGCAGTTGATAAAAACGAACTCATCACCAAAGGCTACCTTGAACAAGCGTTAAATAAATTTAAGTTCAAGGTTGAAAATGGTAGTGGTAAGCCTATCGAAATCGGTCGTGGCGATACGTTGAAGTTTACGAACGGACAGAATATCCAAGTAACTGTAAAAGATGGAAATGATAGTGCAACACAAGCAAGTGCGGGTACGAATTCAGCTAGTGCGGTGGCTTCCGCACCGGCTCCAACACCAGCTGCTCCAGCACCGTCGCCTGCTCCAGCAGCTGCTCCGTCGTCTGCTTCGGCAAGTAGCACAACTACAGCAACTACAAAACCAACCACGAGTACAACAACGACTGGTACACCAACCGCACCTACTACGGCTGTTGTTACCATAGCG
This sequence comes from Histophilus somni, assembly GCF_014202395.1. Lineage (GTDB taxonomy): Bacteria > Pseudomonadota > Gammaproteobacteria > Enterobacterales > Pasteurellaceae > Histophilus > Histophilus somni. The sequence continues at coordinate 68,226 of NZ_JACHGQ010000011.1, read as the reverse complement.
ACAAAAGACGAGTTAGAAAATATAAAATCTATCTCCTCACCTAAAGGAAGTGCGGGCGGAAATGGTGCTGGCTCAACTGGAGAAGTCACCAAACTTACCTTAGATGCTGATAAAGGTGCGACTTTCCAAGTGGGTAGCACTGGTGCGAAAGTGAATATCAATAAAGAGGGTATTGCACTTACCCCACAAGAGGCGAATAATGCTGGTGCAGGCGGTGCGAGCGGTACCGATAGTTCACCAACCATTGCTATTAAAGTAGGTTCAACCGCTAGCGGTTCAAGTACTTCTAATAACGGTCCTGCTATCGAGTTTGCTAAAAATGGCACTAATGGCAAACAACAAGGCACAGGAAAAATCACCGGTCTGAAAGATTTAGAAGCAAATTCTGACGGCACGAGTGCGGTGAATAAAAACTATGTGGATAAACTGGATAAAGTGACGGTGAAATATGATGATGAACATAAAAAATCAATCACTTTAGGCGGTAAACCTCAAAATGGAGGTAAGGCTCATGACCCTGTTGCCATCAAAAATCTAAAATCCGCCTTGGGAATTGATAATGATAGTATGAAAGGTAAGTCTGAATCTGAAAAACAAGGTAAATCCCTTGATCTAGTGAAAAAACTGGTTTCCAACGGCATAAGTAGCCAGCAAGGGCAAAAAATGACTGAGCAACAAGATCTGCATCAAGCCGCCAATCTCGCTGACTTAAAAGCGGTTGCACAAGCTGGGTTGAGATTTAAAGGAAATCAGGGCGATGATGTAGTCAGAAAAATCAGCGATACCTTAACTATTAAAGGGGAAGAGGAAACTCAAAACGGTCAAACTACAAGTTCATTTAGTAGTGCCGCTGGTAACATTAAGGTAGAAGCCAATACAGCCAAAGATGGTTTAGAAATAAAACTGTCGGATACGTTGAAAAATATGAAAGCCTTTGAAACCAAAGAGGAGAGCGGTAAGAAATCGACGTTAAATAGCGAGGGCTTAACTGTTGAGAACAAAGGTAAAGATGGCAATAGTAAAGGTACCTCTGCCACCTATGGTGCGGACAATATCATGTTGGAAGATAAAGGTAAAAACAATAAAGCAACAATAACTGCTGAAAGCCTTATCTTTGCTGACAACGTAGCACAAAATCAGCAAAATCCAAAAATGCCAAAAGCTGTTCTTAATAAAAACGGCTTAACCGTAACCGGAGCAAACGGTGAAATTAAGATTGATGGTGAAAAAGGTATTATTACCGTACCGGATATTAAACCAACAACCAGTGAAAGTGCGGTGGTGAATAAGAAATATGTGGATACTTTACAAAGACAAACCGACCAAAAACTCAGCAATCTCAACAATAAACTGGATATGTCCAATAAAGAATTGCGAGCGGGGATTGCGGGTGCTTTGGCAACTTCAGGTTTGCCGATGTCTTCTGTGCCGGGTAAATCCATGTTTGCTGCTTCGGCAGGTTCCTATAAAGGACAAAGTGCGGTGGCGTTAGGTTATTCACGAGTAAGTGATAATGGTAAAATAACGCTACGATTGCAAGGTACTCGCAGTTCAACGGGCGATGTCGGCGGTTCGGTTGGTGTGGGGTATCAGTGGTAATTTAGCCAACTTGCTACACCCTAAGAAAAAACCACCGCACTAATTAAGTGCGGTGGTTTTTTTGTAAATAACATATCCTATTTCTTTATTGAATGTAAAAAATCGCTGAATGTCGGCGTGCTAAAATGAAATCCGGCTTCCAATAATTTTTGTGGAATAACATTTTGACTGTCTAATAAAATGGTCGCTCGTTCACCTAACAATAAATTAAGTAAAAATTTAGGAACTGTTGCGAAATAAGGACGTTTTTGCCATGCACCTAATTGGCAATTGAAATCTTTATTTTGAATAGGTTTTGGTGCAACGAGATTAAACGCACCTTTGTATTGTGCATTTTCCAGCAAGAACAGAATAGCTTGTAGCATATCTTGTAAGCTAATCCATGCCCAGAATTGTTTGCCGGTACCGAGTTTTCCTCCAAGTCCATAACGATAAATTGGTAGAATTTTTGTTAATGCACCGCCTTTTTCGGAAAACACCATTCCAGTGCGTAATAAACACACTCTGCTGTTGGCTTGTAAAGCAATATTTTCCCATTGTTGACACAATTGAGCGGTAAATTGATTTCCGCTCAGAGATTTTTCAGTAATGAGATTATTTCCTTGATCGCCATAATAACCTGTTGCGGAAGCGGAAATGAAACAATGTGGAGGTTTGTTACTGTTATTAATAAGTGCGGTTAAATTTTCCGTTAAATTAAGGCGACTATTAATGAGTTCGGTTTTATAGCCGGCTGTCCAATATTGGGCAAAAATCGGGGCTCCGGCAAGGTTGATAACGCCATCAAAATCATTGAAATTCTCATAATGAGACAGTGCTTTGACCAACTGAACTTGATTAGGTAGCTGATGACGAGCTTTCTCCATATCCCTAACTAAAGCGGTAATTTGATACTCTTTTTCCAGTAAGAGAGGGATTAAGTTTGAGCCAATCAATCCGGTGGCACCTGTGATGAATATTTTCATCTTATGTTCCTCATCGCAATCCTATAAAGAACTTTCGAATAATTTTTGGATATTAGTAATTAAAACCTGAATATCATTTCCTGTGGTGGGGGTAACGAAAATAGTATCATCTCCTGCAATTGTGCCTAAAATCCCCTCAGATTTGCCAACCGAATCCAGTAATCTTGCGATGAGTTGTGCCGCACCGGGACTGGTTTTGATAACAATTAATGTTTCGTTATGATCTACATCTAACACGAGATTTTTTAATGGGCTACCGGTATTAGGTATACTCAATTCATTAGGAAGACAATATACCATTTCCATACGAGTATTTCGTGTTCTCACTGCTCCAAATTTTGTTAACATTCTGGAGACTTTTGATTGGTTAACATGAGTAAATCCCATTTGTTGTAAAGCACTAACAATTTCGCTTTGGGAACCAAAGCTTTCTTGGGAAAGTAGCTCTTTAAAAGCGTTGACTAGGCTATCTGCTTTTTCATTAATCATTATGTATTCTCTCTTAAATCGACGTTGGGGAATGCTGCATAAAAATGCAAAATAGGTAGATAATTTTTATATTTATATTCTTAGTTTTCAACATTTAAAAATAATTTTTGTTAAAAATTTGAGGTAGATCGCACAATTTAATTTCTTTGTTTGAAATAAGAACTTGATCATTTTAAAATTCGTGCGGTTCAATTTGTAACTGTATGAGTATAAGGAGTTCTTATGAAAATAGCTGTTTTAGGTGCGGCCGGGGGCATTGGTCAAGCATTGGCTCTGTTATTAAAACTACAATTACCTGCGGGTTCAGAATTATCATTATATGATATTGCACCTGTTACACCGGGTGTTGCGGCTGATGTAAGCCATATTCCGACAGCGGTGAAGATACAAGGTTTTGCAGGGGAAGATCCAACTCCCGCTTTAGAAAACGCTGATGTTGTACTAATTTCTGCCGGTGTTGCTCGTAAACCGGGAATGGATCGTTCAGATTTATTTAATATTAATGCAGGTATTGTGAAAAATTTAATTGAAAAAGTCGCTAAAACTTGTCCTAAAGCCTGTGTGGGTATTATTACCAATCCGGTTAATACAACAGTAGCAATTGCTGCTGAAGTGCTGAAAAAAGCAGGCGTTTATGATAAACGTAAATTATTTGGGGTAACAACATTAGATGTATTACGTTCTGAAACTTTTGTTGCTGAATTGAAAGGACTCAATGTTTCACGCATTGCGGTACCGGTAATTGGCGGACATTCCGGTGTGACGATTCTTCCATTGTTATCCCAAGTGCAATATACCGAATGGAAAGAGGACGAAATAGCACCATTAACAAAACGTATTCAAAATGCCGGTACTGAGGTTGTTGAAGCGAAAGCGGGTGGCGGTTCTGCTACACTTTCAATGGCTCAAGCAGCAGCACGTTTTGCTCTCTCACTGGTACAGGGGCTAAGTGGTGAAACTGTTGTGGAATGTACGTATGTTGAAGGTGATGGTAAATATGCTCGTTTCTTTGCACAACCTGTTCGCTTAGGAAAAGAAGGGGTAGAGGAAATTTTACCGGTGGGTACCTTAAGTGCATTTGAACAAAAAGCCTTAGAAGATATGTTGCCAACTTTACGAGCTGATATTGAATTAGGCGAAAAATTTGTCAATAACTGACCGCACTTAGTGTGGAGAGGGTAAAGATCGGTTTTACCTTGATGTAGTTGACTAAGGGTCAAAGAGGAGAAAGCCTTTTTGATCCTTTTATTTTGCTGTACAATACGGCAAATTATTTTTTTGTTATCAAAATCTTCATGAAACCTATTTTTCTTGAATTGCGTCATTTAAAAACGCTCATTGCGTTAAAAGAAACTGGGAGTGTTTCTTTGGCGGCAAAGAGAGTTTATTTAACTCAATCGGCACTTTCGCATCAAATTAAATTATTGGAAGAACAATATCAATTACCTTTATTTGAGCGGAAAAGTCATCCTTTGCGGTTTACAGCGGCAGGAGAGCGGTTGATCAAATTAGCCAATGAAATTTTGCCTAAGGTCATGGAGACTGAACGAGCTTTATCGAGAATTAAACAAGGAGAGGCGGGCGAGTTAAAAATAGCTGTAGAATGTCATACTTGTTTTGATTGGCTGATGCCTGCCATGGATAATTTTCGTCAACATTGGCCTTTAGTTGAACTTGATATTGTGTCTGGATTCCATACAGATGCTATTGGTTTATTGCTGAGTCATCGAGCCGATTGGGCGGTAGTATCAGAAATTGAAGAAACGCCGGGTATTATTCATAAGCCCTTGTTTTCCTATGAAATGGTTGGTTTGTGTGCAAAGGATCATCCTTTGGCGGGGAAAGAGGTTTGGCAAGCAGAAGATTTTGTTGAGCAAACCTTGATAACTTACCCTGTGCCTGATGATATGCTCGATCTTCTACGTAAAGTTTTACATCCTAAAGGAATCAATCCTTCTCGACGTACAAGTGAATTAACTATTGCTATTATTCAACTTGTAGCAAGTAAACGTGGTGTGGCGACATTGCCGTTTTGGGCAGTAAAACCTTATTTGGATAGAGGCTATGTTGTGGCAAGAAAAATTACTGATGAAGGGTTATATAGCGATCTCTATGGTGCTTTCCGAGAAACGGATAATGATGTTGCCTTTATTGATGATTTCTATGAGATTATTAAATCTCAACGTTTTTCTACCTTGCCCGGATTGTCTATTTTAGAATAGTTATTGTATGTCAGATCTTAATCAATCAAAAACCGTATGGAATGCGGCAAAAGTAGCCTTGCCTCATTCTTTTCCTATTCTTGCCGGATTCATGTTTTTAGGCATAGCCTATGGGGTATATATGAAAGTGCAAGGATTTGCAACTTGGTATCCTATTTTAATGGCAACCTTAATTTATGCAGGTTCGGTAGAATTTATTATTGCAGGAGCATTAGTTAGTACTTTTTCTCCTTGGTACGTTTTATTAATCACATTAATGGTCAGTGGGCGGCAGATTTTTTATGCCATCTCAATGCTGGAGAAATACAGCGGAGATTTGGGTAAAAAACGGTGGTATTTGATTGCCACATTAGTTGACGAAGCTTTTTCTTTAAACTATATGGCAAAAATTCCTCATAATATAGATAGAGGCTGGTTTTTCTTTTTTGTCAGTTTATATTTACATTGCTATTGGATCATTGGTGCTGCTTTAGGTACGCTATTCGGTTCTATTTTGCCTTTTGATCTCGCCGGTGTTGAATTTGCAATGACAGCCTTATTTTTAGTTATTTTTGCTGAAAATTGGTTAAAAGAAAAATCTCATGAAAGTTCATTATTTGGCTTCGGAATCGCATTGATTTCTTTATTAACGGTAGGGAAAGAGGGTTTTCTTATTCCAACACTGATTGGCATTTGGTTGTATTTAACATTACGCCGTTCAATATTATCGCAAAAACTGGCGACTAAATTGGATAGATAGGGAGAGATAAGTGACTTTTCATGAACAGTTAATCACTATTGGTATGGGAATTTTAGGTGTACAGCTTTTTCGCTGGTTGCCTTTCTGGATTTTTCCAGCTAATCGCCCTGTACCGGAATATATTCGCTATTTAGGCAAAGTATTACCGGCAGCAATGTTCGGTATGTTGGTAGTATATTGCTATAAAAATATTGATCTGACGACAGGTCATCGTGGTATACCTGATTTCATTGCTGGTATTGTAGTATTAGTACTGCATTTTTGGCAAAAAAACATGTTTTTATCCATTGCAGTCGGTACCGTTTTGTATATGGTTTTGGTACAACATGTTTTTCATTAAACGCTTAAAAGAAAATGAATGTCAAAATTTATTCTAAATCTAAAAGGGAACTCTCATTTCGTTGTTGACTGATATGTAAATATATCGTCAAGTTACGTCTATTTTGCTAAGATAAGCTTTATTTTTTGATTAATTAAGGATTTTTTATGCGATGTCCTTTTTGTGCAATGGAGGAGACAAAGGTGATTGATAGTCGCTTGGTTTCTGATGGTTATCAGGTTCGTCGCCGTAGAGAATGTGGATATTGTCATGAGCGGTTCACGACCTTTGAAAGTGCGGAAGTTATTGTGCCTAAAATTATCAAAAATGATGGCTCACGTGAACCTTTTGATGAAGATAAATTGCGTCGAGGTATTCAACATGCTTTAGAAAAACGACCTGTGAGTTCTGATGATGTAGAGAAAGCAATTAGTCGCATTATTTATCAATTACGAGCAACAGGTGAGCGTGATGTGAAAAGTCAAGATGTTGGGCGTTTAGTGATGGCTGAATTGAAAGAATTGGATAAAGTTGCTTATATTCGTTTTGCCTCGGTTTATTTGAGTTTTGATGATATTAATCAATTTACCAATGAAATTGAAAAATTAAAGGATTAGTGATGCAACCAACATTTTCAGCTCAAGACGAATATTTTATGCAGATAGCTTTAGATCTTGCGAAAAAAGGCATATTTACCACAACACCTAATCCTGCTGTGGGCTGTGTTTTAGTCAAAAATGGTGAAATTGTTGGGAGAGGTTTTCATTTTAAAGCGGGGCAACCCCATGCGGAAGTTATGGCATTACGTGATGCCGGTGATAGAGCAAAGGGGGCAACTGCTTATGTGACTTTAGAGCCTTGTTCTCATTTCGGAAGAACGCCTCCTTGTGCAAAAGGACTAATTGAAGCAGGTATTCGCAACGTTATTGTGGCAATGAAAGATCCTAATCCGCAAGTTGCAGGCAAAGGGTTAGCTATGTTGCAAGCAGCAGGTATTGAAAGTGCGGTAGGATTATTACAAGAAAAAGCGGAATTATTAAACAAAGGTTTTTTAACACGAATGAGAACACAGAAACCTTTTGTTATTTTGAAAATGGCAATAAGCCTTGACGGTCGAACTGCTATGGCTAATGGCGAGAGTAAATGGATTAGCGGAGAACAGGCACGGCAAGACGTACAGCAAGAGCGGGCTAAAGTTTCTGCAATTTTATCGACAGCTAAGACGGTGTTAGCCGATGATCCCTTGTTAAATCTTCGTTGGGAGCAATTTCCATCGGAATTACAACAAAATTATAAAGTTGAAGATGTGCGTCAACCTGTCAGAATTATTCTTGATCGTCAGCATCTTGTGACACCTCGTCATAAATTATTTCAATGTCAATCTCCCGTTTGGCTGGTGGGTGATAAAGAGCGTGATATGTCAGCGTTTCCTGATTATTGTCAATATATAAAATTATTCCCAAGTAACGAGCATTCTTATTTGGAAAACTTGTTGATTGAATTGGCAACGCGTCAGATTAATAGTCTTTGGTTAGAAGCGGGAGAAACTTTAGCCGGTGCATTTATTGAGGAAAATTTAGTGAATGAGCTCATTATTTATATGGCACCGAAATTACTGGGTAATAAAGCTCGTGGTTTTTGCCATTTGCCACATTTGAAGCGTTTAGCCGATGCACCAAAGTGGCAATTGTTATCTTTGGCACAAATTGGCGAAGACATTAAGTTGAATTATCAGCGTCACATTTTATGATACTGAGGGCAATCACATAATGATAAAAAAATTAATTCAATCAATAATCACTGGGTTAGCTGCCGCAGCATTGGTGTTACTTATATTGCTTGTTTTCAAGGGAAATGGGTATTTGACAAATATTTTTTTTATACAAAAAGATATTCTTTCTTATAAAGATGCTGTACGTATTGCTTCACCGGCGGTAGTTAATGTTTATAATCAAGCTTTTGCATTTACAACCAATAATTACCAGCCACAAATTAATAACTTGGGATCCGGCGTTATTATGTCAAAAGATGGTTATATATTGACTAATGAGCATGTTGTTCAAAATGCGGATCAAATTGTGGTGGCATTACAAAATGGACGTATTTTTGAAGCGAAGTTAGTGGGGTCGGATCGCTTGACAGATTTAGCGGTTTTAAAAATTCATGCAGATAATCTGGCAACCATTCCACAAAATCCAAAACGTCAAGCTCATGTCGGTGATGTCGTTTTATCTATTGGGAATCCCTATAACCTAGGTCAAAGTGTGTCGCAAGGTATTATTAGTGCATTGGGTCGTAATGCTGTTGGCGATTTCATTGGACGACAAAATTTTATTCAAACGGATGCCTCTCTTAATCGTGGTAATTCCGGTGGGGCACTCATTAATTCTGCTGGTGAATTGATTGGTATAAGTACGTTAAGTATTGGTAAGAATGCCAACGAAATTGCGGAAGGATTAAATTTTGCCATTCCTATTGAATTAGCTAATGATGTTATGCAAAAAATCATTCGTGATGGTCGAGTTATTCGTGGTTACTTAGGGGTGCAAAGTGATATTCTATTTAGCAATGGAAAGGGTTTAAGAGATAAAGGAATTTTAATTACATCAATATTACAAGGTAGCCCTGCACATAAAGCCGGTATTCAGCCTGGTGATGTGATTGTTAGTTTTGATGGTATTGATGCTGTTTCTCCTGCTCAAATGATGGAAGCGATTAGTAATACTAAACCTAATACCACAATAAATATGGTCATACAGCGTTTAGATAAAACCTTGACTTTACCTGTTGTGATTGAAGAATATAAAGCGAATTAAACTTCATTTAAGTTGGTGAGTAAAAATATTTAAAAATAGTTTATCTGATAAATAAAATCCCCGCAGTTTACGGGGATCATTCATGAGTTCTTTTCGGGGAAGTATTTATTGCATATTTTTTAATTTTTGATAATAAGTTTCATAAAGTTCAGCCGCCTCTCCTACATCTACTTGCCATTGACTTCGATCAAGCACTTCTTGCGGTAAGAAGATACCTTTATTTTCGGTTAATTCTTTTGGCAAGCGTTCGAGAGCGTTGAGATTTGAAGTAGGATAGCCTATTTCGAGCGTTAATTTTTCGGAAACATCCGCACTTAACAGGTAATTGATGAGTTTGTATGCCGATTCAACATTTTTAGCTGTTGCTGGAATGGCTAAATTATCAATCCACAACATGGTTCCTTCTTTTGGATAAACAATTTTAATCGGTACGCCTGCATTTTGTGCGACACGAATAGATCCGTTCCAAATCAAGCCGACATCTGTTTCACCGGTAATAAAGGTATTTGCGGGATTATCAGAGTTAAAAACTAAAATATTAGGACGTAGCTTTAATAATTCTTGATAGGCTTTTTCTATTACCTTTGGATCTTGGGTATTTGGATTTTCCCCCATTTTTAGTAATGCAATATTAAATAGTTCTCTTGGGTCATCCAGCATTTGCAGTTTATTTGCAAATTCAGGGTTCCATAAATCACCCCAAGATTGAAGGTGTTCCGGATTTTGATTGTCAGCGTTGTATCCAATACCGGTTGCACCGAATAGTTGTGGAAGAGAGTATTTATTACCTTTGTCAAAAGGTCTATCTAACATATTAGGATCAAGTTCCTGTATTACAGGAAGTTTACTGTGATCTAATTCCTTTAACATACCTTCTCTTGCCATTTTAGACACAAAATAGCTGGTCGGTGCAATAACATCATATCCACTGTTTTTCCCCAACGTTTTTAGCTTGGCATACATTGTTTCATTGGATTCTAAACTGGATGCAATAACTTTAATGCCTGTTTCCTTAGTAAAGTTTTCTAATAATCCTTCAGGGACATATTCACTCCATGTATAAAGATACACAGTATTATCACTGGCATTCGCTGTTTGAATCGCTCCGAGTAAAATCAGATTAGCTAAAGTCATTTTAGTCAATTTTTTCATCTCAATTTCCTTTAATTCGTTGAGAGTTAGAAAGATAAATCAGCAAATTTAACTGACAGTGGTATGCGATGACGGGGCATTTTAAGATTAATGTTTTTAGATGTAAATAGAGTATTTTACAGCTCTATTTTACCAGTTGATTTTATAATCTACTTGAGATTAATTTATACATCATTTCAATATGTTGCATTTCTGCATTAAGTGCGGGAATATATTGAAAAGACGCTCCCCCATGAGAGAGAAAAATTCTTCGATTTTCTTCATTAATTTCTTCGATTGTTTCTAAACAATCTGCGGAAAATCCGGGACAAACCACGGCAACTTTTTGTATATTTCGTTGATAAATATTTTCCAACACTTTATCCGTATAAGGTTGCAACCATTCTTCTTTTCCGAATCTTGATTGGAACGTCATTTGCCACTGATTTTCACGCAAGCCTAAACGTTCTACTACAGCTAAAACTGTTTCATGACAATGTTTACGATAATAATCTCCTTCATTTTCATAGCGTAACGGTATGCCATGAAAAGAAAAAATTAAGTATTCATCCGGTTTGTGTTTAGTGTTAATACTATTTACCAGTGCCTCGATATAATCTTCATGTAAATGGTATGAATGAATAAACTGAAAAGGCACAATGTTGCGTTGTTTTTTTAATGCCTGTGCAAAAGCATCAAAGACAGCACCGGTAGTTGTACTGCTATATTGTGGGAAAAGGGGTAACAAGATGATTTCATTCACGTGCTTTTTCAATAGTTTTTCAACCGCACTTTCCATTGACGGGTTTCCATACGTCATTGCAATTTCTACTGTTGCATTAATACGGTGTTCATCGAAGTGGGATTGTAACGCTTGCTTTTGCTGATTGGAAATGACAAGTAAAGGAGAACCTTTATCTGTCCAAACGGTTTGATATATTTTGGCGACCCGAGCTGATCGGCGAGGCAAAATAATGCTTTTAAGTAACGGATACCAACGCCATTTAGGTAGATCCACTACACGTGGATCAGTCAAAAATTGCCATAAATAGCGAGATAATGCTTTAGGAGTAGGTTCATCGGGTGTACCTAAATTGGCAAGAATAATACCGATTTTTTTCATTCGGTGGCCCTCTATTTCTCTTTCATCAGTTGAACGGTTAGGAGTTGAATCCCGTTGGTTACTACTGCCAATCCCAACAATAGATTGAGTGCCAATATAGCTCTGAGAGGTTCTACTGAAATGGATAAGCCAAAAAATACGAGAAAAATCCCCAGCACAATGCCTACCCATTTTGCTGCATCTTTTTGTTTGGCGGCATAATATATACCGACAATCCCCTCAAATATAAACCAAAAGGCGACTAAATAAAATACAAGTGTATTGGTAAATGAAGGGTTGGTTAAGAATATCACGCCAAGAATCATTAAGACGATGCCAGCGGCTAATTCTGTTTTATCAAATGGTTGGGTATTTTTATGTGATTTATAACATTTAAAGAGGGAAAATAACCCCCTGAGCAAAACTGCCCATGCAAGGTACGAAATAATTGTCAATAAAGTCAATAAGGGACTGTTTAATATAAATATCCCCACTAAAATAAGCCCTATGCCTAGCACTACGCCGAGTATTTTATTGTCTTTTTTCACTATATAACTTCCTAAATTATTATCTTGTGATGTCAATGGTAAATCATGCGTTGTGGATTGGTGTTAATAGCCAACGAGCAACGTTATTTAATTGTTAATTAATTGCTATCACACTTAATGTTAGTCTTGAGCTACAACAAATTTTCCGTTCTTCATCGTAAAGATTGATTTGCCAAACGTGAATATTTTTTCCTATCCGAATTGGTGTTGCTCTCGCCGTAACTTTTCCTCTTGTAGCAGGGCGTAAATGGCTTGCATTGATTTCTGCACCAAGTACCGCTTGATTTTCATCAACACAACAAAAACCTGCCGCTGACCCTACTGTTTCGGCTAATGCACAGGATATACCGCCGTGTAAATATCCCATAGGTTGAGTTGTTCTATGATCTATGGGGAGAGTTGCTTCAAGCCAATCATCACCTTGAGCAGTGAATTCTATACCTAAATGTGCAACGGCACAATTGGCGGTTAATTGGTTAAGCTGGTCTAATGTGTAGTTTTTTTTCCAAATTTTCATAACAAGTTCTTTCTATTTAAATAATTGATAATAGGGCTTGAATAGGATGCTTAGGTTGCCAATGGAGCATACGTTTAACTTGACTGCGACAAGAATACCCCGTAGCTAAACAATAATCAGGATTTTTTCCTTGTAATTTTTTAGCCCAGGATAAATGGTAAATTTCTTTTGACATCTCTAGGTGCTGAATTTCATGCCCAAACGTTCCCGCCATACCGCAACAACCAACATTTTTTGTTTGTAATTCTTGTCCAAAAGCTGAAAAAATTTGCTGCCATTCTTTTGCACTGTTCGGTAGTGTAGTACTTTCCGTACAATGTGGAAATAAATACCATTTTTGTTGACTTTCTTTATTAAAAGTGCAGTTATTTTTTTGCATAATTTGTGTAAGTTTATGCTCAAGTTTCCCTGAACTTAATTCTTGTTTCAACCACTCATGAGCAGTGATAACATTAAAATCTCCTCTTTCATCACCGAGAATTTCTTTATATTCATCACGATAAGAAAGAACAATGGCAGGATCAACACCGACCAGAGATAAACCGAGTTTACTTATCTTATTGAGGAAGTCCGCTTGATTTTTTGCAGTTTTGGCAAAACGTGCTAGGAATCCTTTTATATGCATTGCTTTACCATTAGGTTTAAAAGGAAGAACAATCGCTTTGTAACCTAATTTTTGACAGAGTGCTACAAAATCAGCGACGACTTTTGCATCGTAAAAAGAGGTAAACGGATCTTGAACAATCAATAAAATATTTTGTTTTTCTACCGCACTTAGATTTTCCAGTTGCTCCAATGAATAACCTTGATAATTTATTTCAACTAACTGTTGTTGCAAAGAGGGAACAGACAATGAGGGTAAATCAGTCATCCCTAGCAGATTTTCAGCCAAAGATTGAGTGAGTTTAGCCGTTGTAAAAAAGTTGAAAAATTTCGGTGCTTTTGCCATTAAAGGTGCCATCATTTCTACATTTGCAACCACATAATCTTTCAATGGGCGTAAATAGCGGTTATGGTAAAAATAGAAAAACTTGGCACGAAAGCTGGGCACATCAATTTTAATTGGACATTGCGTAGCACAAGCCTTACAGGCTAAACAAGTATTCATAGCCTCTTTAACTTCGTGAGAAAAATCGTATTCCCCTTGTTTTTGGGCAACCGTATTGCGAATTTTTTTGACAAGATCTGTTAATTTCACTTCGACTTTACGAAAATTCAGCTGTTCAGGCGAGATATTTTCATTTGCCATCAAACGCAACCATTCACGAATTATTGCTGCACGCCCTTTGGGCGAAAATAGCCGGTTTTTGCTGACTTTCATAGACGGACACATGGCACTGTGAACATCAAAGTTAAAGCATAATCCGTTACCATTACAATTCATCGCACCGGAAAATTCCTCTCGCATTTGAATGGGAATTTGACGATCTTGATCTGCTCGCATTGGCGACAAAATGGAGTAGAGTTCTTGTTCAGAATAAAGTGCGGTACAAATTTTACCCGGATTTAAACGATTATTCGGATCGAATAAAAATTTAATGTAGCGTAATTCTTGCCATAATTCCGGAGTAAAGAATTTTTCACCGTATTGTGAACGCATTCCTTTTCCATGTTCTCCCCAAATTAAGCCACCATATTTTTTTGTTAAATCTGCTACTTGATCAGAAATAGTTTTGAATAGCAAAACTTGTTCTTTATTACATAAATCTAAAGCGGGGCGTACATGTAGAACACCTGCATCGACATGTCCAAACATACCGTAATCTAGGTGATGTTTATCTAATAATTGACGAAACTCACTAATATAGTTGGCTAGATTTTCAGGCGGTACGCAACTGTCTTCCACAAAAGGAATAGGTTTTTTATTGCCTTTGCTATTACCTAATAAGCCCACCGCTTTTTTTCGCATAGCATAAATTCGTTCGATGGAAGGAAGATCTGAGCAAACTTGATAACCGATAATGTTATCTTGTTGTTGAGCTATTTTATCGTCTAACAGTTGGCATAAGTGAGATACTTGTTTTTGAATTAAGGTGAGGTCGTTTCCTGCATATTCAACGATATTTAAACCTAAAATTGGGTTTTCTTTTTCTTCCGTAAGTAATTCATGTACAGAATGCCAAATAATATCTTGTTTGGCTAGATTCAGTACTTTGCTATCAATGGTTTCAACGGATAATGCTTCAACCGCCAGCATGAAAGGTGCATTGCGTAATGCTGCATCGAAAGAGCTATATTTGATGTTGATTAAAGTGCGGTATTGAGGAATAGGTTTTAAGTCTAAAACCGCTTCGCAAATAAAAGCTAATGAACCTTCAGATCCGGTTAAAATACGACTAAGATTAAATTCGCTTTGATCTTCGGTAAATACATTTTTTAAATCATAGCCGGTTAAAAAACGGTTTAATTGAGGCAAATCAGTGAGAATTTGTGAGCGTTTTTGTTGACAGCGTTGAAAGATTTCTTGATGAAGTTTTTGTCCTGTTGATGATAAATGCTGAATATTTTGTAAAAGTTCATCAGATTTGACCGCACTTGTTTCTAAAATTTCTCCATTCATTAAGACAGATTTTAGCGCTAGTACATGATCTGAAGTTTTACCATATTTTAGAGAGCCTTGTCCGGAAGCATCAGTATTAATCATTCCGCCAATAGTAGCTCGATTACTGGTAGAAAGTTCCGGTGAAAAAAACAACCCGTAGGGTTTTAAAAATTGATTGAGCTGATCTTTAACAACACCGGCTTGTACACGAACCCACCGTTGCTCCACATTGAGTTCCAAGATCTTTGTCATATAACGAGAAAGATCAACGATGATATTATGGTTAATTGCTTGACCATTGGTTCCTGTACCGCCGCCTCTTGGCGTAAAGGTAAGAGATTGGAAATTTTTTTGTTGAGCCAGCTTTGTAAGGCATACCACATCGTTTGTTGTTTTAGGAAATAAAATAGCTTGTGGAAGTTGTTGATAAACACTGTTATCGGTTGCTAAACTTAAACGTTCTGCATAATTTGTCGCTATATCACCTTCAAAATGTTGCGTTTTTAATTTTTCCAAATAGGCAGAAACTAAAGGATCAAGTTGAGGAATATCTTTTAATCTAGGGAGCATTATCTTACCTATATTTGTTCGTAACCGTTGTATCGGGTTAAAAATGCAAAATGGATTTTAACACAGAATTAAGTGAGAAAGATTAAATAGAAAAATAAATTATTGGACAACTTAGTTAAAAATATAGGTTGGGGAATGCCAACCTATGAAAATTATTTTTTCGGAATTTCTTCTTGGCAATGCGGACAAGTGATTAAATGTGGTTCATTATTATGCACAATAAAGTGTCCCATTTTTTTTGCTTTCGTATCTAGATATTCTGTGTTATAGCGGTTTTCACCTACATTCAATGGCACTCGCTCCACAATATTGATACCGGATTTTTTCATGGTTTCAATTTTATTCGGATTATTTGTGAGCAGACGTACTTGTTTCACCCCCAGTAATGCAAAAATGTCGGCACAAACCGAAAAGTTGCGTTCATCAGCAGCAAAACCTAAAGCAAGGTTCGCCTCAATCGTATCCAATCCTTGATCTTGCAAAGCGTAAGCTCGAATTTTATTAATTAGTCCAATACCACGCCCTTCTTCACGATGATAAATCAATACTCCTCGTCCTGCTTCGCTGATTTGGCGTAATGCGGTCGCCAGTTGGAAACCGCAATCACATTTTAAGCTATGTAAAGCGTCGCCGGTTAAACATTCTGAATGGATACGTGCAAGAACAGGTTTATCATCATTAATATTGCCCATTACAAGAGCAACATGTTCTTTTTGAGTATCTGGAAACTCAAAGCCGACAATACGGAAAATTCCGAACTCGGTGGGTAATTTAGCTTCAGCAACTAACTGAATTTTGGACATAATAAAATACCTATACTTATTTTTAGCTTTTTATAACTTGATAATGTTAAAATGTAAGAGCCTTATGTAAGTTCATTTTATGAGTTATCAAGATGTTAAAACGTTTTTCATTATATACTTTATTACTTTGCGTTGTACCAATTTTTACTTACTTCATTGATTGGCACTGGCAATCTAATGAAGTTGCCTCGCTTGATTATTTTTTATATTTTTTAACAGAAACGGGTAGCACACCTTATGCAATTATCACTTGTATTGCATTTGCTTTATTTTATTTCGTTGCAATTCGGGATAAAAAACAGGCAATATGGGCAATTGTGATTATGGCATGTTCAGTTATTTTGACTCAAGGCATTAAGAGCGGTTTAAAAACAATGTTTTCTGAACCTCGTCCTTTTGTGCAAGAAATAGTGCAGAATTCAGACATGAGTACAGATGATTTTTATGCACAAAAACGCCATGAGCGGAAAAAAATGGTGTATCAATATTATCAAGAAACAAAGACAAAACAGACCGCACCTGATTGGCTGATCGAACATCATGCTAATGAAACAGGTTATTCTTTCCCTTCCGGACATACAATGTTTGCGGCAACTTGGTTGCTATTAGTTGTTGGATTTGCACAATTACTTGGTCATCGCAACCCTAAAATTAAATTGTTAGTACCTGTTGTAACTGTGTGGGCGGTGTTAATGTTGGTGAGTCGATTACGCTTAGGTATGCATTATCCTATTGATCTATTGGCTTCTATTTTAATCGCTTGGTTTGTGCATTTGATTATATTTGCTTATTTACAAAGAAAAGATATTTTTGTTTTTGACAAGATATAAAAGTGCGGTTGGTATTGGTTATATTTGGAGGATTTATGTATTACGGATTTGATATTGGTGGCACAAAAATTGAGCTTGCTGTATTTAATGAAAAATTGGAGAAACGTTATTCCGAAAGAGTGGATACACCCAAAGACAGTTATGATGAATGGTTAAATGTCATTACCCATTTAGTGCAAAAAGCCGATGAAAAATTTGCCTGTAAAGGTACAGTTGGCATCGGCGTTCCCGGATTTGTTAATCAGGAAACCGGTATTGCAGAGATTACAAATATTCGTGTTGCTGACAATAAACCTATTTTAAAAGATCTATCTGAGCGTTTAGGTAGAGAAGTGCGGGCGGAAAATGATGCAAATTGCTTTGCCTTGTCAGAGGCTTGGGATAAAGATAACCAGCAATATCCTGTCGTATTAGGTTTGATTCTAGGTACCGGTTTTGGCGGCGGTTTGGTATTTAACGGCAAAGTCCATTCCGGGCAAAGCGGTATGGCGGGCGAATTGGGGCATTTGCAACTTAATTATCACGCCTTGAAATTGTTAGGTTGGGATAAAGCACCTATTTATGAATGCGGTTGTGGCAATAAAGCATGCTTGGATACTTACTTATCCGGTCGTGGTTTTGAAATGTTGTATCGTGATCTACAAGGAAAGGCGTTATCCGCTAAAGAAATTATTCGGTGCTTTTATGACAAAGACGAAAGTGCGGTTAAATTTGTTGAACTTTTTATTGAGCTGTGTGCGATTTCAATTGGCAATATTATTACCGCACTTGATCCGCATGTGATTATCTTAGGAGGAGGCTTGTCCAACTTTGATTATTTATATGAAGCATTACCTAAAGCATTACCGCAGCATTTAATGCGTACAGCGAAAGTACCGTTAATTAAAAAAGCAAAATTTGGTGATTCCGGCGGTGTACGAGGTGCGGCGGCACTCTTTTTATCACGAGATTAGTATTTTTTCAAAAGTAGAACCTCCTTTTATTGTTTTTTATTTAATTAAACGCTTTAATATTAGATTTTTTCTAATTGAAGAGTATTTGTTTTATATTTTAATTATTTTTGTTTTTGTTTTTTTTAAATTTGTATTTAAATACTCACGTTTCAATTTAATGGGAGGTAGATTATGTTTTCAACTATAATAATAAACATTGAACAAGCACTAAGTTGGTTTGTTGATAAATTTGATGGACCACTATGGGATTTAGCGACTATTACATTACTTGGTGTAGGTGCGTTTTTTACGTTAGCAACCGGCTTTATTCAATTGCGTTTATTTCCACAAAGTTTGCGTGAAATGTGGTTTGGACGGGCAGTTCAAGGACAATCTTTAACGCCATTTCAGGCATTTACTACTGGTTTAGCCAGCCGTGTAGGTGTGGGTAATATCGGAGGCGTTGCAACGGCAATAGCACTTGGCGGGGAAGGTGCTGTCTTTTGGATGTGGGTAACGGCGTTGATTGGAATGTCCAGTGCATTTGCTGAATCTTCTTTGGCTCAGTTATTTAAAGTTAAAGATAAAAACGGGTTATTTCGTGGCGGACCTGCCTATTATATTACAAGAGGATTGAAAGCTCCTTGGTTGGCAGCATGTTTTGCAATTGCTTTAATATTTACGTTCGGATTTGCGTTTAATGCAGTTCAATCCAATGCCATTGTTGAGGCAACAAAAAATGCTTGGAAATGGCAACCGCACTATGTCGGGTTAACTCTCGTTATCGTAACGGGGTTAATTATTTTTGGTGGAGTGAAACGTATTGGTAAAGTTTCTGCTCAGATTGTTCCTATGATGGCGTTATTTTATCTCATTGTTGCGGTGATTATTTTAGGTATGAATATTGAAATGGTACCGACAGTGATAAGCCGTATTATTCAAAGTGCTTTTAATTTTGACGCAATGGCTGGTGGTATGTTCGGTGCAATTTTTTCTAAAGCTATGTTAATGGGAATTAAACGAGGACTTTTCTCTAATGAGGCAGGTATGGGGTCTGCACCAAATGCGGCAGCATCGGCAGATGTCAAACATCCGGTAAGTCAAGGGTTGATTCAAATGCTTGGTGTGTTTGTAGATACCATTATTGTGTGTACTTGTACTGCGGTGATTATTTTATTGTCAGATAATTATGGTGGCGAACAACTGAAAAACATTTCATTAACCCAATATGCTTTACAGTACCATGTCGGTGAATTTGGCTTACATTTCTTAGCTTTTATCCTATTGTTATTTGCATTTTCTTCTATTATCGGAAACTACGCTTATGCAGAAAGTAACATTCGTTTTATTCGCAATAAACCATTGTTTATTCTCACTTTCCGTTTAATTGTGTTGTTCTTTGTGTATTTTGGTGCAGTCAATTCAGGAAATATTGTATGGAACTTTGCAGATACGGTGATGGCGATTATGGCATTAATTAACCTTGTGTCTATTGTTTTATTGGCACCGATAGTTATGTTGTTGCTAAAAGATTACCGCCAACAGCTCAAAGCGGGTAAAGATCCTGAATTTAAAATTGAACAATACCCTCAATTACTTCGTAAAGGCGTTGATCCTACTCTCTGGAAATAAGTTAATTTTTCAATAATAAAAAGAAAAGGCGTAAGGTATTTTGGTTACCTTGCGTCTTTTTATTGTAATTTACCTAATTATTTTCTTTTTTAAATAAAGAAAGAATAAATAAGAACGTAGAGCTAATAACAACGGAAGGACCGGAAGGCGTATCATAGAATGCTGATAATGTTAATCCTAATGTGATGGAAATCATACTCACAAAAATAGCAATAATCACCATCATTTCCGGACTTCTTGCAAAACGTTTTGCCGTTGCCGCCGGAATAATCAGTAATGAAGTAATAATTAAAGCACCTACAAATTTCATACTTAATGCAATGGTAAGTGCGGTTAAAATCATTAATAGAAACTGCATTCTTTTGATATTAATGCCTTCAACTTGAGCAAGTTCAGGACTGACGGTAATTGATAATAAAGGTTGCCAAAAAAAGATTAAAATTCCTAATACGATGCTTACTCCGATGGCAATAAAATAGAGATCATCAAATCCCAGTGCCAATAAATCTCCAAACAAGTAAGCCATTAAATCTACACGAACATTTTGCAGTAAAGCAACGGTAACAACTCCAAGAGATAAGCAACTATGTGCAATAATACCTAATAATGTATCTATGGAATATTGCGTATTACTTTCCAGCCAAACCATTAAGATCGCTAATAATACGGTTAATATTAGAATAGCAACATATGGATTGATGTGTAAAAAAATGCCTAAGGTAACACCAAGTAAGGCAGAGTGTGCCAATGTATCACCGAAATAAGCCATCTTCCTCCAAACAACGAAAGAGCCTAAAGGTGCGGTAATTAATGAGAGTAATATTCCGGTTAGCCAAGCAGGAAAGAGAATTTCAAGCATTTTTATTCCTTAATTTATTTTGTGTTTACATTGTGTAGACCGGAAATCTTGACCACAACAAATATCACCATGAATATTATGTTTATGATTATGGTGATGAGTATAGAAAGCGATATTTTTTGCGAATTGATTGCCAAAGAAACGAATAAAAACAGGATCATTGGATACTGCCTCAGGAGAGCCTGCACAGCAGATGTGTTGATTAACGCAAAGAACTTCGTTTGTGTCTGCCATGACAAGATGTAGATCATGGGAAACCATGAGAATGGCACAATTGAGTTGTTGTTGAGTTTGCTTTATCAGTTGATAAAGTTCTGCTTGTCCTGTTATATCTACTCCTTGAGTAGGTTCATCCAATACAAGTAAATTAGGCTTATTCAAAATAGCCCTAGCCAGCAAAACACGTTGCATTTCGCCGCCAGATAGTTTTTGCATAGCGTTCAAACGTAAATGTCCAATGGAAAGTAATGTTAACGCATCTTTTATATCTTGTTTATGCGTCCCTTTTCTTAAAGATAAAAATTTTTCTACGGTAATAGGCAAACTTTTGTCCAAATAAATGTTTTGTGGAACATAACCGATAACGACATTTTTGCTATAAATAACTTCACCGCTTGTGGCGGGTAACAGTTTTAATAGTACTTTGAGTAATGTTGATTTTCCGCCTCCATTCGGTCCTACAATGGTCATAATGGAATTGGGATAAATCGTTAAATTAATATCGCTTAGAATATTCTTTTGTGCGAATGTTACATTAACGCCTTTTAATTCGATTAATGGATATTTTAGAGAGTGAATTTGCATAATAAACAAATGTCTGAGGTAAAATTGAAGTAGAAAAATAGCTTATTTTTTTTATTTTAACAAGGTGTAGTAATTATTTATGTCTATAAATTATGCGGGTGTATAATTTTTTTTATGAAATGAAATGAATTTTTAGTACAATTCTCGGTCTTATTGAAGTTCTGAAATTTTATAGAGTTGTTATTAGAATGGTGCAGCACATTAAATTAGCTAGAGATAGACGCAAAAAGAAATTCTACATAAAAGTTGCCGTTTTTTTTGTAGCTATTTTATTTATTTTAATGGGTATAGGGTTGTTCTTGAGAAACGATGTTTCTTCTCAGAAGCCTACATCCGTTGATATGCCAATTGCAAATGAAAAAAATAACAGTGAATTGTCTTATGATGATTTAGACGGTTTGGATGATGAAGCGGATCAGGTTAATTTGGATGATGAAATGTCATCATTGCCCGATAATGCCAAAGATGCCTTAAATAGTTTATTAGATGCTGCAGATCAAGCAATGCGTATTAAAGATCAATTTGCACATACAGTTGTTCGTGGCGATAAATTGAAAGATGTATTGGAACATTCAGGGTTGGATGAGGAAATCAGTCGTCAAATGATGGCGAGTTATCCGGAATTAAAAAATCTGAAAGCTGGCCAACAAATTTATTGGATATTGGATAATGATGGAAATTTGGAATATTTAAATTGGCTTGTTTCCGAACGTGAAGAACGTATTTATGAGCGAGTTAATGAATCTCAGTTTAAACGTCAAATTTTAGAAAAGAAAAGTGTTTGGAAAGAAGAGGTTCTAAAAGGACAGATAGAAGGATCATTTTATGCCAGTTTGAAAGCCTTGGGCTTGAGCAGTAAACAAATTGCTCAATTAACTACCGCACTTCAGTGGCAGGTAAGTCTTAATAAGTTAAAAAAAGGGGATAAGTTTGCCATTTTAGTTTCGAGAGAGTACTTAGATAATAAATTGACTGGGCAAGGCAAGGTCGAAGCCATACATATTATGTCCGGTGGAAAAAGTTATTACGCAATCCAAGCAAATAATGGACGCTATTATAGTCGTCAGGGAGAAACTTTAGGGAAAGGTTTCGCACGTTATCCTTTATTACGTCAAGCTAGGGTGTCTTCTCCTTTTAATCTTGCTCGCCGTCATCCCGTTACAGGAAAAATACGACCGCACAAAGGGGTTGATTTTGCTGTACCTGTAGGCACGACTATCATCGCTCCGGCAGATGGAGTAGTAGAGAAAGTCGCTTATCAGGCTAACGGTGCCGGACGTTATATGATGATTAGACATGGCAAAGAATATCAGACAGTCTATATGCATTTAAGTCGCTCATTAGTCAAACCGGGGCAATCGGTAAAAAGAGGACAACGTATAGCATTATCGGGAAATACCGGACGTTCAACCGGTGCTCATTTACATTACGAATTTCATATTAACGGTAGACCTGTTAACCCGTTAACAGTGAAATTACCGGGAACAAGTAATCAAATGGCAAGTCATGAAAGAAAAGAATTCTTAGTTAAAGCAAAAAAAATGGAAAACCTGCTTAAATTTTAGTCTTTAATAAGATAAATCAGAGAAAAAATTTATCTTTTTTGTAAAATTAGGTTAAAATCCCACCTTAATTCCTAGAGATGTTTAAATCTTCGGAATACATGTAGTGCTTAATTTCTTGATAATTAATATAGAGGAAATTCAAATGAAAAAAACAATTATTGCATTATCTATCGCAGGTTTTGTTGCTTCTGTGCAAGCGGCACCTCAAGCAAATACGTTCTATGCCGGTGCGAAAGCCGGTTGGGCATCTTTCCATGACGGTCTTAATCAATTTGAAAATTCTGCAGAAAAGAAAGGAACAGTTCGTAATTCAGTAGCTTATGGTATTTTTGGTGGTTACCAAATTACCGATCATGTCGCTGTAGAGTTGGGTTCTGAGTATTTCGGTCAAGCAAAAGGTCGTAAAGATAAAGACGAAGCTAAACATACCGCTCAAGGGATGCAATTAGGCTTAAAAGCCAGCTACCCTGTATTAGAAGGCTTGGATATTTACGGTCGTGTAGGTGCGGCGTTAATTCGTTCTAATTATCTTAATGTTGAAAAATTCGAAAGTGATAAAGATGTAAAAAACACTTTAAAAGTTTCTCCGGTTTTCGCAGCGGGTGTTGAATACAGCCTACCTTCTTTACCGGAATTGGCATTACGTTTGGAATATCAATGGGTTAAAGGCGTTGGTAAAGCACTTAAGAAAAGCGGTGGTGAACGCTTAGATTATACACCAAGTATCGGTGCAGTAACACTTGGCTTATCTTACCGTTTCGGTCAAAAACCGGTTATGGCACCTGAAGTAGTAAACAAAGTGTTCAGCTTAAATTCAGATGTGAATTTTGCCTTCGCTAAAGATACATTAAAACCTGAAGCTCAACAAACATTGGACGGTGTTTATGGTGAAATCGCACAATTAAAAACTGCACAAGTTTCTGTTGCCGGTTATACAGACCGTATCGGTTCTGATGCGTCAAACTTAAAATTATCACAACGTCGTGCGGATACTGTAGCAAATTATTTAGTCTCTAAAGGTGTTGCTCAAGATGCCATTAGTGCGGTTGGTTACGGTGAAGCAAATCCGGTGACTGGTATGAAATGTGATGCGGTTAAAGGTCGCAAAGCATTAATCGCCTGTTTAGCAGAAGATCGTCGTGTTGAAATCTCAGTGAAAGGTAGCAAATAATATCGTTATCCTTTAGTAGATTTTATAAGCCCTAAATATTTATTTAGGGCTTTATTGTATTATGCTACAATTCAGCCCGAATTTACCTTATAAGAGATATTATGGAAACTTTAGACAAAATTAAAAAACAAATCAGTGAGAATCCAATTCTTATTTATATGAAAGGATCGCCTAAATTCCCGTCGTGTGGATTTTCTGCAAGAGCGGTTGAAGTATTAATTAATTGTAATGTCCCTTTTGGTTATGTTGATATTTTACAACATCCGGATATTCGAGCGGCATTACCGAATTATGCTAATTGGCCTACTTTTCCGCAATTGTGGGTAGAGGGGGAATTAATTGGTGGTTGTGATATAATGCTAGAAATGTTTCAACAGGGAGAGTTGCAACCTCTATTATCTGAAGTCGCAGCTCGTTATCCACAATAAATTTTTTATCGAAGGTGTGTTTTGACACACCTTTTTTCTCATTGAGATTTTAGGTATTGCTATGAAAATTCAGCAATTTCGTTATATTGTTGAAATTGTTAATCAAAATATGAATGTTACTGATGCGGCTAACGCATTGTTTACTTCTCAGCCCGGTATCAGTAAACAAGTTAGGTTGTTAGAAGATGAGTTGGGTTTAGAGATTTTTGAACGCAATGGTAAACATATTAAAGGCCTAACACCGGCAGGGGCAAGAATTGTCGCCGTGGCAAGGGAATTATTAGTCAAAACACAAAATATTAAAGCAATTGCCAATGAATATACTCGTCCAAATTGTGGAGTTTTACGTATTGCGACAACAAATACGCAGGCTCGTTATATGTTACCTTCCGTCATTAGACGTTTTTCTAAACAATATCCGGAAGTAAGTTTACATATTCATCAAGGTTCTCCTACGCAAATTTATGACGCTCTTTTATTCGGTGAGGTTGATTTTGCAATTACAACAGAAGCACAATATCTTTTTGATGACGTTGTTTTATTGCCTTGTTATATGTGGAATCGCTCAGTAATTGTCAAACCGGAACATCCTTTGGCTCAATGTAAGAAATTGACAATTGAAGCACTTGGTCAATATCCTCTAGTGACTTATACCTTTGGTTTTACAGGGGGATCTGATTTAGACTATGCTTTTAATAGTGCGGGGTTATTGCCTAACATTGTTTTCACAGCGACAGATGCCGATGTTATCAAAACCTATGTCCGTTTAGGGTTAGGCGTAGGAATAATGGCATCAATGGCACATACTGAGGCTGACAATGATTTAGTTGCACTTGATGCAAGCCATTTATTTAGATCGAGTATGACACAAATAGCGTTTAAACATGGTATTTTTTTAAGAAATTATATGTACGATTTTATTCAATATTTCTCACCGCACTTAACCCGAACATTAGTTGAGCAAGCTGAACGTTTAAGAGATAATAATGCGGTAAAGAAATTGTTTGAGCATATTCAATTAGATAATAGATAAAAAATAAATACCTACAAAAATATTATGGAGATTTATTTTTAAGATAGATTTTATAGCGTTTTCACTGATTTGCGAATAACAAGCTCAGGATAAATTTCTATAATTTCATGTTCTTTCCCCTTTTCACTAATCCGTTTAAACAATAGGTTAATTGCCTGTACCCCTAAACGGGATTTTGATTGATGTATCGTTGTTAAAGGGGGAGAAAAGAAGCGTGAGGCATGAATATTATCATAACCAATAACTGAAATATCATCAGGCACTTTCAAACCTTTTTCTCCAATTGCTGAAATTGCACCCAATGCCATAACATCGTTACAACAAAAGACCGCAGTCGGCAGTTTATCTTGCACAAGAATTTTATTCATACATTCATAGCCATCTTCCGGTTCAAAGAAGCCCTCCATGATCCAGTCAGGATTGATAGCCAGATTTGCTTCTTGCATTGCTTTTTCAAATCCCTGATAACGCATTACTGCGGTAGTTTTTTTTAATTCTCCGGAAATAATCGCAATATCTTTATGACCATTATCAATCAGATATTTGGTCGCAATATATCCACCGGAGAAACTGTTATCTTGGATAAGATCCGTATTTTCATTAAATGGTCCCCAATCCATGACAACCATCGGCAAATCTTCGAATGCGGCAAGGAGATTAAGAGAGTTTTGAGTATATTCAGCACACATAACGAGTAAGCCGTCAACACGTTTTTTAGCCAGCATGTCGAGATGGTTTTTGATTTTCTCCGGATTATTTTGCGTGTTGCATAGAAATAGAGAATAACCTTGTCGATAACAAAGCTCTTCCACGGAATGAATAATTTCTGCAAAATAGGGAGTTTCACAGGTTGTAACAATCATTCCTATAGATTTTGTTGTATTGACTTTTAAACTCCTGGCAACCGCACTTGGTGAGTAGTTGAGGTTTTTTATTGCTTGCAAAACTTGTTGTTCAGTTTCTTTTGCAACAAAACGTGTTTTATTGATGACATGGGAGACCGTTGTTGTGGATACTCCTGCCATTTTTGCCACATCTTTAATTGTTGCCATAATATCTCTCCATAAAATTTCACCTATTATAAAGATTGAAATGCTTAAGGTGAATGTTTATCACTTAAATTTATGTACTAAATTACAATTTTTTAATTTCATTCATTTAAGACTAGGCTAATGAGTTAAATTTCTTTAAAATACGAGCGTTATCGCATAACTCCGAGCTTGTTTACCTAAGTTGAAAAATAAGGAAACAATGCCAGCAAATATAATTGCTCAGGGATAATATTGGAAACGACTTATCCTTTCTTATTTAAAAAGGTGTCTAGTGCAAAGATCTATTTCTATTCATAATGTTATTGAAAATCATCTTATTGATGCGTTTCAACGTAAATACTATTATTTACGCTTGTCTGTCACGGATATGTGTAATTTTCGTTGTAACTATTGTTTACCTCATGGCTATCGAGCGGAAAGCACAAAACCCAGTTTTCTGAATCTGGTTGAAATTAAACGATTGGTGAATGCCTTTGCACAATTAGGTACAGAAAAAGTTCGTATTACCGGTGGTGAGCCGACTCTTCGTAAAGATTTCCTGTCCATTGTTGAAAATATTCGTGCTATTGAAACAATAAAAAATATTGCATTGACGACTAATGGCTACAAAATGGCTAGACAAGTTGAGGATTGGAAAAAAGCGGGAATCAGTGCAATCAATGTGAGCGTGGATAGCCTTGATCCTAAAATGTTTCATGCGATTACCGGCGTTGATAAATTTCACGATATTATGCGAGGAATTGACCGTGCTTTTGAAATTGGTTATGAAAAAATTAAAGTGAATTCAGTGTTAATGAAATCCCTCAATGATAAGGAGTTTGATCAATTTTTAATGTGGGTCAAAGAGCGTCCTATTCAAATGCGATTTATTGAATTGATGCAAACCGGCGAAATGGCTCAATTTTTTCATCAATACCATTTATCAGGTCAAATTTTAGCGGAAAAACTTATAAGAGAAGGGTGGAGCATACAGAAAAAAGAACGTGCGGATGGACCGGCAAAGGTATTTGCACATCCTGATTATAAGGGCGAAATTGGATTGATCATGCCTTATGAAAAAAATTTTTGCACAAGTTGTAACCGTCTAAGAGTTTCGGCAAAGGGAAAATTACACTTGTGTTTATTTGGTGAAGAAGGAATTGATCTACGAGATTTATTGCAATTTGATGAGCAGCAGAACCAGTTAAAAAGTCGAATTTTTACAGCATTGCAAAGTAAAAGAGAACATCATTTTTTACATATTGGCGATAGCGGTGTTCGAAATCATTTGGCGAGTATTGGAGGATAAAAGGAAAATATGACAACATTTACGCATATCAATCATCAAGGTGAAGCGAACATGGTAGACGTATCTGCTAAACAAGATACTGTTCGTGAAGCAAGAGCGGAAGCATTCGTTCGAATGTCGCCGGCAACATTGGACATGATCCTGTCAGGGCAACATCATAAAGGTGATGTGTTTGCTGCTGCACGTATAGCCGGAATTCAAGCGGCAAAACGTACTTGGGAACTTATTCCCTTGTGTCATCCATTGTTATTATCAAAAGTTGAAGTAAATTTGACCGCACTTCCTGAGATAAGTAGTGTTCGTGTTGAAAGTATATGTAAATTAAGTGGAAAAACCGGCGTTGAAATGGAAGCATTAACAGCAGCCGGTATTGCTGCATTAACTATTTATGATATGTGCAAGGCAGTACAAAAAGACATTGTTATTGAACAGGTTAGATTACTTGAAAAGAGCGGTGGAAAATCAGGGCATTTTATTGCTGAATAGACAAGAAGTGAATTTATAAAGATGTTAAAAGTATTATTTTTTGCACAAACGAGAGAGTTAATCGGTGTTGATGAATTAGACGTTAAAGCGGAATTTGCAACAGCAGAGCAGTTACGTCAACATCTCAGCCAAAAAGGTGATAAATGGGCATTAGCTTTAGAGAAAGGGAAGCTATTGGTTGCGATTAATCAAACGCTTAAACCGTTGGAAAGTGCGGTTCGTTCCGGAGATGAAATTGCATTTTTTCCACCTGTTACGGGAGGATAAATGACAGATATTAAAATTTCCGTTCAAGAACAACATTTTGATCAAAATGCAATTTACCAATGGTTGACCGAGCCTCATAGCGTAGGTGCTGCGGTTATTTTTATCGGTAAAGTAAGAGAGATGAATTTAGGCGATTCGGTTTCCGGTTTATATTTGGAACATTATCCGGCAATGACAGAGAAAGCCTTGCAGGAAATTGTTGTCGAGGCAAAAAAACGTTGGCAACTTTATCGAGTTGCAGTTGTGCATCGTGTCGGTTTGTTAAATACGGGTGATGAAATTGTCTTAGTGGGTGTCAGCACAGCTCATCGAGGTGATGCTTATCAGGCTAATGAATTCATTATGGATTATTTAAAAAGCAAAGCCCCTTTTTGGAAAAAGGAACAAACTTGCCAAGGTACACGTTGGATTGAACATCGAGAATCCGATCAACAAGCGTTGGAAAAATGGTAAATCAAAAGGTTTATATTATCCTTTATACCGACACCATTAATGTTGCTCAATAATATGTTTCACAATGTGGAACAATCCAAATGTAGCGGTTATTTATCTGTGATTGAGATCACTATTTTAAGAAATAGGCTAATTATTATTAGATTTAGTGTATAATTTTATTTATTATTCTATTTCTGAAATAACACTTCATTTTGTACATGACAATATTGAAATAATTAAGGTGATTTTATGCGTTTAATTCCATTAAAAACAGCACAACAAGTCAGTAAATGGGCTGCAAAATATATTGTTGACCGTATTAATACATTCGCTCCTACTGCAGAACGTCCGTTTGTACTAGGTTTACCAACGGGAGGAACGCCATTACAGACATATAAAGAGTTAATTAAACTGTATCAAGCGGAGGAAGTGAGTTTTAAATATGTTGTAACTTTTAATATGGATGAGTATGTAGGTCTACCTAAAGAACATCCTGAAAGTTATCATTCTTTTATGTATAATAATTTCTTTAATCACATCGATATTCAGCCACAAAATATTAATATTTTAGATGGGAATACAGATGATCATGATGAAGAATGTCGCCGTTATGAAGAGAAAATTAAATCTTACGGTAAGATTAACTTATTTATGGGCGGTGTAGGGGTTGATGGGCATATTGCCTTTAATGAGCCGGCATCTTCTCTTGCCTCTCGTACTCGAATTAAGACATTAACAGAAGATACATTAATTGCCAATTCTCGTTTTTTTGATAATGATGTAACTAAAGTGCCTAAATATGCACTTACTATTGGAGTTGCAACTTTATTAGATGCGGAAGAAGTTATGTTGTTGGTAACAGGACATAATAAAGCCTTGGCTTTACAAGCTGGTGTTGAAGGAAATGTTAATCATTTTTGGACAATTAGTGCATTGCAATTACATCGTCATGCTATTTTTGTTTGTGATGAACCGGCAACACAAGAATTAAAAGTAAAAACGGTTAAGTATTTTACTGAACTGGAACAACGTGCTATTCATAGCGTGCTTGATTAAAAGGACGAAAAAATGAAATATGCCTTTATAAATTGTGTGATCTATACGGCTAAAGAAGTGCTGTACGGACATGCAGTAGTGGTTGAAAACGATAAAATTTCAGCCATTGTTTCCGAAGAACAGCTATGTAATGAAATTCAACGTATTGATTTAAAAGGTAATAATTTAACCGCTGGTTTTATTGATTTGCAGTTAAATGGTTGTGGGGGCGTAATGTTTAATGAAGATATTAGTGTCCGCACATTAGAGATTATGCAAGAAACGAATTTACGCTCCGGTACGACAAGCTATCTTCCGACTTTTATCACTTCACCTGATGAAGGGATGAAAAGTGCGGTGCAAGTCATGCGAGATTATTTGGAAAAATATCAAAATCAAGCATTGGGTTTGCATTTAGAAGGACCTTATCTAAGTGTTGAGCGTAAAGGTGTGCATCGTGATGAATATATTCGAGAAATTACGCCCGAGATGAAATCTTTCTTATGTGATAATGCGGATGTCATTACCAAAATTACTTTAGCAGCAGAAAATCCAACCGCAAAACATATTCCTGAGTTTGTAAAAAATGGGATCTTGGTTTCTTTAGGACACAGCAATGCAAGCTATGAAGTTGCAAAAAAGGCTATTCAACTAGGAGCAGGTTTTGCAACACATTTACATAATGCTATGTCGCCAATTAGTTCCGGACGTGCAATGGGTGTCGTTGGTGCAGTATTAGATAGTGATATTTATAGCGGTATTA
This sequence comes from Histophilus somni, assembly GCF_014202395.1. Lineage (GTDB taxonomy): Bacteria > Pseudomonadota > Gammaproteobacteria > Enterobacterales > Pasteurellaceae > Histophilus > Histophilus somni. Next base: position 37,284 of record NZ_JACHGQ010000011.1, on the reverse strand, counting down.
TTGCCGATGGTTTACATGTGAGTTTTGAAAATATCAAACTGGATAAAAAGTTGAAAGGCGATAAACTTTGTATTGTGACTGATGCGACAGCTGCCGCCGGAGCCAATATTGAATCTTTTCAATTTGTTGGAAAAACAATCTATGTGCGAGATGGAAAATGCTATGACGCTAATGGTACATTAGGCGGTGCGGCGGTCACTATGATAGAGTCGGTAGAAAATATGGTGAAATATGTTGAAGTTCCTCTAGATGAAACTTTACGTATGTGTAATTTATATCCGGCTCGTGCAATCGGCGTTGATGATAGATTAGGTTCGATTGAAGTGGGCAAGATTGCAAACTTAACTGTCTTTGATAATCAATTTAACGTGATTGGTACCGCAGTGAATGGTGAGTGGAAAACTTATTGTAATTTATAGTCAACGACGTCAAATCCTTCGAAAAAAAATTCAACAATGTTTAAGTTGAAAATTAGTTCAGCAAATAAGGCAAATATTATGATATTTGCCTTAAATTTTATAATTTTTGCATTTGATGATGAGTGAAATTGAGCATTATATCCGCTAATTTTTCGCCATGAGGTAAAATGAGATGTGGTGCAATTTCATAAAGAGGAATGATAACAAATTCACGATTTTTCATATCGTAATGAGGAATTGTTAAGCGTTCATTTTGGATAATTTCATTGCCATATAACAAAATATCTAAATCTAAAGTACGTTCACCCCAACGACGTAACCGCACTCGTCCTTGTTGGTTTTCTATATGTTGTAATTGATCCAATAGGGCTATGGGATCTAATTCGGTTTTTAAACAAGCAACCGCATTCACGTAATCCGGTTGATCTTGTGGACCAAGAGGTTTACTTTGATAAAAAGAACTTACCGCACTTAATTTACAACTTTTGAGTTGAGCTAATGAACCTAGTGCCAGATTTAGTTGTTGTATAGGCGTATCAAGGTTACTTCCTAAAGCGATATAAACAGTCTTCATGATGATAGCGTAGATTTCCGATGTTTTTTTGAACGATAAAATTTCTTCTTCGGTTTCGGATTAAGGCGTTGTTGTTCTTTTATTAAACTTTCACGTTGATCTTGGTTACTAAGTTGATATTCATGCCACCAAGTTGCCAATTCAATTGCCTCACCCCCCTCTATTTGTGCACGCATAACGAGGAGATCAAATGCCGCCCTAAATTTGGCATGTTCCATGACTCGCATCGGAGCAGAACCGGTGCGTTTAAGCAGTTGAAGCTGTAGAAACCAAATATCTCGGATGACAGTTGTATGACGACGTGGTGCGGCAAGTGCGGTACAAAAAGCATCTAAAATATCATTACTTGCTAGAGCATAAGCATCATGATTATTGAAACTACCTTCATTTTTGAGTATTTCAACTTTCTCTCTTAGCGGATACCAGAAGAAAGCGGCAAACAAGAAGGCAGGATTAATTGGTAAGTTATCGGCAACTCTTTCATCTGTAGAGGTAAGAGCGGTAATAATCATTTTTTCTGCAAAGCTATCCGCTTTATCGGTGAAATAAGGTGTAAGCGTGGGAAATAATTGATCAAATAATCCATATTCACGTAACAACTGATAAGTTTTTATACCATAACCCGCTTGTAAAAGTTTTACACTTTCGTCAAAAAGTCTTGCCGGAGGAATATTTTTTAATAAATGAGCCATTTTTTTGATAGGTTCTTGGCTAGGCTTATCCAAAAACATATCCAGTTTTGCCATAAAACGAATAGAACGAAGCATGCGTACAGGATCTTCTTGGTAGCGTTTAACTGGATCGCCAATTAAACGTAACTTTCCGGCTTTGAGGTCTTCAATGCCGTTGAAATAATCACGTAATGTATTATTTTGCGGATTATAATAAAGGGCATTGACGGTAAAATCACGGCGTTCGGCATCTTGTTCAATAGTTCCATAAACATTGTCACGCAATAGCATACCGGCATTATTTTGTTTTGCTTGGCGTTCATTATGATTGTCCGAGTGTGCTGCACGGAATGTTGCCACTTCAATAATATCACGTCCAAACATAATATGAGCTAAACGGAAACGACGCCCCACTAAACGACATTGTCGTTGAAAGATAGCTTGAACTTGCTCAGGTTTAGCATTAGTTGCAACATCAAAATCTTTTGGCTTTTTGCCTAATAATAAATCTCTTAAACAACCGCCAACAATATAAGCTTCATAACCATTACGATGTAATTTTTCTACAACTGACAGTGCATTACGACTGATCATACGTGGCATAATTCCGTATTGAGACGCCTTGACAACATATTTATTGTGTTGATTTTTGTGTATCGATCGCTGTTTTGTTGCAATAAAAGGCGACTCAGTTCGCATTTCCTGAGAGATAGTTTTATGTTTTGAAGTAGAAACTGTTAGAGGCAAATTTGAGCTTGGTAATTTAGCTACTTTATTTTTTTTTCTTAACAGATTTTGAATAAATTTTAAAATAATAAACCCCTTTTTTAATATCTTGTGGTTTTATAAAAATTCAAAAGTGCGGCAGAGAAGACCGCACTTTATTCGTATGAACACTAACAATTGATTTATGTTCTAAAATTTCTTTTAAGCTAACAAACCAACTATCAAAAAACGTTTCCAAAATTTATTTTTACATTATCCAAATTTGATCAATTGGTTAACCGATCATTTGTTTTTCACGAATTTCAGCTAACGTTTTACAATCAATACAAAGATCTGCTGTCGGGCGAGCTTCTAAGCGACGAATACCGATTTCTACACCACAGGAATCACAATAACCGAAATCGTCTGTTTCTAATTTTTTCAATGTATGTTCAATTTTTTTCATTAATTTACGTTCACGATCTCTCGCACGTAACTCCAAACTAAATTCTTCTTCCTGTGTTGCACGATCAGCAGGATCCGGAAAGTTCGAAGCTTCATCTTGCATATGTGCTACAGTACGAGATGTCTCTTCCTGAATTTGTGTTTGCCAAGCCTGCAAAATTTTTCTGAAATGAGAACGTTGCTCATCGTTCATATATTCTTCGCCTTTTTTTTCTTTATAAGGGTCAACGCCGGCGAGCACTAATAAACTTAAAGATGACTTAGACATTTAAATCTCCTAATAATTATTCATTCTGTGGCTTACAATTGATTGTAACTTAAGAAAGCACTTTGCAAACTGGTTATGATTGTTCAAAAACTCCAAAAAATGGAACAGCTGATTTTAAAGGCGCTATAAATATCAGAAGTTGCTCAAATAAGCAAATAAATTTATGTTAACTCTTCATTTTTTTCTATTATTTTGTTGATTTTGTGATTTGTATTCCAAGATAAGTTTATCTGACTTGGTTTTTATGGGTATTTTTTTCATATTGTAGATTAAGAATTAATTAATCTTCAATTTATCAATGAAATTCAACCTTGATCATTACCTTTTTGTTATTTTAGCGAGTGCAATGACATTGCTAATTTCGCCTCGTATTTTTTTATTGAATTGGCAATGGATATTGATCTTATGTCTTGTTCTTGGGTTAGGATATATTGGTGTTAAAGCAGTATTTTTTCGCTGTGTTCTAAAGCTATTTTTCATTTTTGTTCTTGGGTTGGGATTTTTTCATTATCAAGCATTAAACTTGTTGGAACAAAGTGAGCATATTACCCGCTTACCTAAAAAAGTACAAACTAACGTTAAAATAGCTGAAATTATTCAGCAGAAAGACTATCAAGCAGTGATCGCAGAAGGAAAATTCACCTCATCTTTGCCAACACAGCGAATTTATTTAAATTGGCGTACTGAGCAAGAAGTTCAAGTTGGTGAAATTTGGCAAGTAAATATGCACATTCGTCCGATTTCTTCTCGATTAAATATAGGAGGATTTGATCGTCAAACCTGGTATTTAGCAAAAGAAATTACAGCTTATGCCACAGTAAAAAGTGCGGTGAAAATTGGTGAGGATTTTTCTTGGCGAGCTACTCGACTGAATCAAGCTTTACAACAAACTTCCAATTTAGTTTCACAAGGTTTATTGCTTGCATTGGGTTTTGGTGAAAGAGCATGGCTAGACAAGGAATTATGGCAACTCTATCAACAAACCAATACCGCACATTTAATTGCAATTTCAGGGTTGCATATTGGGTTAGCTATGTTCATCGGTTTTACATTAGGGCGAGCTATTCAATTATTATTCCCTACTCGTTATATTGAACCTTATTTTCCTTTAATATTAGGGCTTTTTTTAGCATTCTGTTATGCAGAATTGGCGGGATTTTCAATTCCTACTTTTCGTGCGATTGTCGCTTTATTTATAGTTTGTTTATGTCGTATATGTCGAGTTTCCTATAATGTTTGGCAACTATTTTTGCGGGTTATTTGTGTTTTACTGATACTTAATCCATTTATGTTATTGTCAGCCAGTTTTTGGCTATCAATCGGAGCGGTAGGTTGTTTGATCATGTGGTATCAATGGATACCGCTAAATTTATTTTTATGGAAAGAAAAGCCTTTGGCACAATCTTCCTTGAAAAAAGTGCGGTATTTTATCGGTCTTTTTCATTTGCAATTTGGGCTTTTGTGGTTTTTTACACCTATCCAACTCTTAATTTTTAACGGTATTGCCTTAAATGGATTTTGGGCTAATTTATTATTGTTGCCTTTGTTCAGTTTTTTGTTAGTTCCACTTATTCTTTTTGCTGTACTGACGGAAGGTGCGTTAAATAGTTGGAATATAGCTAATCAGCTTGCTATATGGATCAATCAATTGTTAAAGCTGTTACCAAATCAGTGGATCAATATTTCTCTTGCAGAAAGCTATTTTATTTCAGCTATATTAGCTTTGCTCTTCACCTTATGCTGTAAATGGATTATTAAGTGTTCAACCGACGATGATTTATCTTTATTGAGAAAAGTTAGAAAAAAAAGTTTTTACCCTATACGGTTGAATTTTTCGGACGGTTTTTCACATAAAAAATATCAATATGGTATGGTGGTCAGTTCAGCTATGTTTGTTATTTTTTTATGTCTGTGGTTTTTTTCGCTATATGAACAAGGGCGATTAAAAAACACACAATGGCAATTTGATACTCTAGATGTTGGTCAAGGATTGGCAAGTTTATTGGTAAAAAATCAACATGGAATTTTGTATGATACGGGAGCAAGCTGGAAAAATGGTAGTATGGCAAAAATTGAGATTATTCCTTATCTAAGAAGACAGGGTATTATTCTTGATAAAGTTATATTAAGTCATGATGATAATGATCATGCAGGTGGAGTAAAAGATATTTTCCAAGCTTATCCTAATGCTGAGTTTATCAGTCCCTCATTAAAAAAGTACGAGAATTCTCCAGAAAATAGACCGCATATTGCTTGTCAAAAAGGAAAAATATGGCATTGGCAGGGGTTATATATTGAAGCCTTATCGCCAAGTAAAATTGTGATGAGAGCCAATAATCCGGATTCTTGTGTGCTGATAATTTCAGATGGACAGCATAAAATATTATTAACAGGAGATGCTGATGTGGCGACTGAATATAAAATTTTGTCTGACTTGGGTAAGATTGATGTGTTACAGGTCGGACATCATGGTAGTAAAACGTCAACCGGTGAGAAATTACTACAGCATATTCAGCCTAAAATTGCTTTAATTTCCAGTGGACGTTGGAATCCGTGGGGATTTCCGCATCAAGATGTCGTCAAACGCTTAAATGCGGTTGAAAGTGCGGTCTATAATACGGCCATTTCCGGCCAAATCCGTTTAACATTTAAAGGAAAAGATATTCAAATTCAAACCGCAAGGACAGAGTTTAGCCCTTGGTATAGAGGATTAATTGGCTTGTAATTTAAATAAATGTATAATGCCACTCAATTTTTTTACGATAGAAGTATGAATATGCAAGATAAAGATCTTTCTACATTACAAACATTTAAACGGCTATGGCCAACAATAGCACCTTTTAAATTAGGCTTAATTGCTTCTGCTGCAGCATTGGTATTTAATGCTTTAGCTGATGCGGCACTCATCCAAATGTTAAAACCGGTGTTGGATGAAGGTTTTGGTAAAGTTGACAATTCGCTCTTGAGAATAATGGCTATTGTGGTGGTTTTGTTAATATTTGTTCGTGGGGTCACCAATTTCATTTCAACTTATTGTCTAGCTTGGGTTTCGGGTAAAGTTGTGATGGTGATGCGTCGTAGATTGTTTAGGCATTTAATGTATATGCCCGTTACTTTTTTTGATCAGAATTCGGTAGGGAGGTTACTGTCACGTATTGTTTATGATAGTGAACAAGTAGCAAATTCTTCATCAGGTTCGCTAGTTACAATTGTACGTGAGGGGGCTTACATCATAGCTTTACTCACGGTCATGTTTTATACCAGCTGGCAATTGGCTTTGGTGCTTTTTATTATTGGTCCAATTATCGCGATTATCATTCGTATAGTGTCAAAAAAATTTCGTGAATTGGGAAAAAATTTACAAAACTCCATGGGAGATTTAACCTCTTCAGTAGAACAAATGTTAAAAGGCCATAAAGTTGTTTTAGCTTTTGGCGGACAAAAAATTGAAGAAGAGCGTTTTGATCAAGTAAGTAATAATATGCGTCGTAGAGGCATGAAAGTTATGGTAGCTAGTGCAATTTCCGATCCGGTTGTACAAATAATAGCCTCATTTGCACTTGCTGCCGTTTTATTTTTGGCAACGCTACCGGAAATCATGACACAAAATCTCAGTGCGGGTTCATTTACTGTCGTTTTTTCATCAATGCTTGCTATGATGCGACCACTAAAATCTTTAACTAACGTAAATGCACAATTTCAGCGTGGAATGGCGGCTTGTCAGACTTTATTTGCATTATTAGATCTCGAAACTGAAAAGGATACAGGGAAACATGTTGTAGATACAGTTAAAGGGGAAGTGCGGTTTGAAAATGTTACTTTCAGTTACAGTGGAAAAGAACATCCGGCATTGAATAATATTTCTTTCACTATTCCGCAAGGTAAAACCGTTGCATTAGTGGGACGATCCGGTTCAGGTAAATCGACTATAGCCAACTTGGTTACTCGTTTTTATGATGTTGAACAAGGTAAAATTACTTTAGACGGGGTGAATATCCAAGATTATACTTTGGCAAATTTACGTGAACATTGTGCGGTTGTTTCACAGCAAGTTCATTTGTTTAACGATACTATTGCTAACAATATTGCTTATGCAGTTACAGAGAAATGTACTCGTGAGCAAATTATTGAAGCGGCTGAAGCGGCTTATGCTATGGAGTTTATCGAAAAATTAGAAAATGGTTTGGATACCGTGATTGGTGAGAACGGTGCGAGTTTATCAGGCGGACAGCGTCAACGTTTGGCTATTGCTCGAGCCTTATTACGAGATTCTCCGGTTTTGATTTTAGATGAAGCAACTTCTGCTTTAGATACAGAGTCGGAACGTGCAATCCAAGCCGCTTTGGAAACTTTGCAGAAAGATAGAACAGTATTGGTTATTGCACACCGCTTATCAACTATTGAGAAAGCAGATGAAATATTAGTGATTGAGCAGGGTGAAATCAAAGAGCGAGGTTCTCATCAAGAGTTACTAGCCTTAAATGGTGCTTATAAACAGCTACATAGCACGCAATTTAATCATTAATGTTAATTGGGCTTTTCGCCCAATTTTTACTTTATAGAGAGATAGAATGAAACAACTTTTTGCGACTACGTCACGTGGTTTTGAAGAACTTTTAAAAGTTGAATTAACGGATCTTGGTGCTCAAGAATGTCGAGTTGTACAAGGTGGAGTTCACTTTATTGCGAATGATGAAACGCAGTATCGCATTTTATTATGGTCAAGATTGAGTTCTCGGATTTTGTTACCGCTTATTACAACAAAAATTTATAGTGATTTAGATTTATATTCTGCTATTGTTGGACAAAATTGGTTGACTCATTTTGATGAACGAGTCACTTTTTTGGTAGATTTTAACGGTACTAATAGAGAAATTCGCCATACTCAGTTCGGTGCAATGCGTGTTAAAGACGGTATTGTAGATTATTTTGAGCGTCATGGAAAAACACGTCCAAATGTGGATAAAGAGTATCCCGATATTCGTATTCATGCCTATTTAAATCAAGATGAGTTAGTTGTATCTCTCGATTTGAGCGGAGAGGCGTTGCATCTGCGAGGTTATCGTGAAGATACAGGGAAAGCACCTTTAAGAGAAACATTAGCTGCTGCAATTGTTTTACGCTCCGGTTGGGAAAAAGGGACACCTCTTGTTGATCCTATGTGCGGTTCCGGTACTTTATTGATTGAAGCAGCACAAATGGAAGCTCAGATAGCACCACAATTACATCGTTTACATTGGGGATTTGATTTTTGGAAAGGTCATAATCAAGTTGTATGGGAAAAAGTAAAGCAAGAGGCGGTTGAGCTTGCAGAGCAGGCATTTAATCGAAAATTAACACCGCACTTTTGGGGCTTTGATTTGGATCATCGAGTATTGAAGAAAGCACAGAAAAATGCTCAAAATGCAGGGGTCTCACATCTCATTAAATGGCAACAAGGTGATGTTGCAGGATTGAAAAATCCAACTGAACAAGAAATAGGAACAGTGATTTGTAATCCGCCTTATGGTGAAAGATTAGGCACTACTCCGGCTTTAATTGCTTTATATTCTGTATTCGGTCGTCAATTAAAAACAGAGTTTGCAGATTGGAACGTTTCAATTTTTAGTGGAGAACCTGCATTGCTGGATTGTTTACGTTTACGTGCGTATCGTCAATTTAAGGCAAAAAACGGTCCTTTAGATTGTGTCCAAAAAAATTACCATATTGCTGTTCGTAAACAGGTAGAAAGTGCGGTTGAAAATTCGCAAGAAAAAACATTGACTTTTGTATCGGAAAATACACAAGTTGCACAAGATTTCGCTAATCGTTTACGTAAAAATATCAAGAAAATTGATAAATGGGCTAATCAACAAAAACTGGATGCTTATCGTTTATATGATGCCGATTTACCTGAATACAATTTGGCGGTTGATCGCTATGCGGATCATATTATAGTACAAGAATATGCGGCACCTAAAAATGTTGATGAAAATAAAGCTCGTCAGCGTTTATTGGATGCTGTAAGTGCTATTTTATCGGTAACAGGTATTGAAACGAATAAATTAATTTTAAAAGTACGTCAAAAACAAAAAGGCACCAGTCAATATGAAAAACTCGCTAATAAGGGAGAGTATTTTTATGTGCATGAATATGGTGCAAAATTATGGGTAAATTTAACTGATTATTTGGATACAGGGTTATTTTTAGATCATCGTTTGACCCGTAAAATGCTGGGAGAAATGGCTGTCGGGAAAGATTTTCTTAACTTATTTGCTTATACAGGATCTGCAACGGTTCATGCTGCGTTGGGGTTGGCAAAATCAACAACCACGGTAGATATGTCAAATACTTATTTAAATTGGGCAGAACAGAATTTGTTGTTAAATGATATTGAAGGTAAACAGCATAAACTAATTCAAGCGGATTGTTTGCAGTGGTTGAATAAATGTGATCGTCAATTCGATTTGATTTTTGTTGATCCTCCCACATTTTCTAATTCTAAAAGAATGGAAGATAGCTGGGATGTTCAACGTGATCATATTAAGTTAATGGCAAATCTAAAGCGTATCCTACGAACAAATGGAACTATCGTTTTTTCCAATAATAAACGAGGTTTTAAAATGGATATAGACGGTTTGCAAGAATTAGAGTTAAGTGCGGTAGAAATTTCTGCTAAAACTTTACCTTTAGATTTTGAACGGAATAAACAAATTCATAATTGTTGGATTATTCGACATCAATCATAAACGGTTATTAAAAACAACATAAGATGCTTTTTATCTGAATTGTATAATCTATATGCGAACAACACTGAAATCAAAAAAAACATTAAAAAATAGTTGACGAGTAAGGTATATATCAGCATAATTAGCCCCGCAAAGCCGATGAGGGTAATGCAAATAATATGGCTATGTAGCTCAGTTGGTTAGAGCACAACACTCATAATGTTGGGGTCACAGGTTCGAATCCCGTCATAGCCACCATGTTTGCGGGACTGGCGAAATTGGTAGACGCACCAGATTTAGGTTCTGGCGCCGCGAGGTGTGTGGGTTCAAGTCCCTCGTCCCGCACCATTCATTAGCTTGCAAGTCTTTAGTTGGTGGGGTATCGCCAAGCGGTAAGGCACCGGGTTTTGATCTCGGCATTCCTAGGTTCGAATCCTAGTACCCCAGCCATACTATCTTAAGCACTTCTTAGTTAATTCAGATTTAGAATATCTATTGGGGTATCGCCAAGCGGTAAGGCACCGGGTTTTGATCTCGGCATTCCTAGGTTCGAATCCTAGTACCCCAGCCATCTTATTTTTCGGTTTTTCATCTTGTTACAGAAATTGTGTTCTTTGCTTTTACTTTTTATATGTTTTTTTATTTGTTTGCTAACTTCTTAATTTCTAGAGTTTATTTCTTTTTATTTTTTAAAAAATAGCATTAAAATCTAGTAAAGTTAAATATTTTGGATTTATATAATTATTTTTTGTTTATAAATCTTCTTTATTAGAATTTTATTTTTTATTTTTCTCTTGTTTTTATATTTAAATATTTTAGAATTTTAATTCGTTAGATGGTTAGTAGGAATTTTTATGAAAGAAAATCAACAAGTAAATCAATCTTTTTGGGCAAAAAAATTAAGTGCACTGGGTCCTGGTATTTTAATGGCTTCAGCGGCTGTTGGCGGTTCGCATATTATTGCGTCGACACAGGCAGGTGCTATTTATGGTTGGCAATTAGCCATTATTATTCTTTTAGCGAATTTATTTAAATATCCATTTTTTCGTTTTGGTGTGCAATATACTTTAGATAGCGGTAACACGTTACTTGAAGGTTATCGCCAAAAAGGGAAATCTTATCTATGGGTATTTTTCTTATTAAATGTTTTTTCAACGGTTATTAATACTGCCGCAGTAGGCTTGCTTTGTGCGGCGATTTTAACTTTTGTATTACCGATTTCTGTTCCGGTTCCTACATTGAGTCTGATTGTTATTGGCGTTAGCTTATTTATTTTGTTATTTGGGCAATATCGTTTGCTAGATAGTTTATCTAAACTCATTATGATTGCATTAACATTGACAACATTAACTGCTGTAATTATTGCATTAATGCGTAATGGTATTAATGGCGTTGCTTCGCAAGATTATATTGCCCCAAATCCATGGAGTCTAAGTGCACTTGCTTTTATTGTTGCATTGATGGGCTGGATGCCTGCACCAATTGAAATTTCTGCAATCAATTCAATGTGGGTAGTCGCTAAACGCCGTATTTCAAAAATATCTTATGAGGACGGCATTTGGGATTTTAATGTCGGTTATATTGGTACTGCAATTTTAGCCATTGTATTTCTTGCACTGGGTGCACTAGTCCAATTTGGTTCAGGTGAAACGGTTCAAATGGTTGGTGGAAAATATATTGCACAATTGATTAATATGTATGCTTCAACGATTGGTGAATGGGCAAAGGCACTTATTGCATTTATTGCTTTTATGTGTATGTTTGGTACAACAATTACGGTAATTGATGGATATTCTCGCTCAAATGTGGAATGTTTACGTTTAATTTTAAATAAAAAACAAAGTAGTTTAAGAACATTAAATTTAGCGATATTATTTGCCGCACTTTCCGGATTAGCGATTATTTTCTACTTCAATAATGCTGTCGGTCCAATGTTAGAATTTGCCATGATCGCTTCTTTTGTTTCAACGCCTATTTTTGCGTGGTTAAATCTTTCGCTTGTATTAAAGGGCGAACATCGGATAAGAGGCGGGTTATTTTGGCTTTCTATAATCGGTTTAGTGTATTTAACTGCATTCACATTATTATTTATTGCCTATCAAGCAGGATGGTTTGCTTAAAGGTAGAAAGCGACACTTAGTTGTCGCTTTTTGTGTGAAATGATCATTCAATTAGCGGAAAAGTGCGGTGAAAATCAGGAGAGTTTTATACAATAAAATGTCTATTTTTTATGCAAAAATGTTAAGAGATATTTTCCACTATATTTCCAAATAACGATCCCAATCACTGCTAGGCTTACCACAATCGGTGCTAAAGTTACACTTTTTGATGACCAATAATAATGGATTGCTGCACAGATAATTGCTATATAGGCAAGCTGGTGTATTTGAAACCAACGTTTACCAAGCCATTGTTTTATTTGGGGCAACGATGTTATTGCCATTACTGACAAAATGAGAAAAGCAATGCCGCCTAAAATCAGATAAGGACGAGTTATAATTTCATTTATGAATAATGAGAAATCAAATCCTAATTCCAAGAAAAGATAGCTGGCAACGTGCAATAATGCCAATACAAATGCCCATAAACCAAGAGGACGGCGTAAAATTTGGTATTGGTTTTTATTCAATAGTTGCAATAGGATACTGAGTAAAAACATAGCACAGAAAATCAAAATAGCTGTATAGCCTAAGAAATGTTCAATTTCTTTGATCGGATCGGCACCAAGTGCGGTTTCATTTCCTGAGAAAAGCACGAAAAGCAACCACACCAATGGGGCGAAACAGCACAAGTGAATAATGATGCGTAATAATGCCAACATTAGTAATTGCTCCTTAAATCCAATCCCTTGTATAAATGTGCCACTTCCTGTTCATAGCCATTAAACATAAGTGTAGGCTGGCGTTTTACACTTAATAATCCGCCGGCACCAATAACCCGTTCAGAGGCTTGAGACCAACGAGGGTGATCTACTTTAGGGTTTACATTGGCATAAAAGCCATATTCATTCGGTGCAAGGCTTTCCCAAGTAGTGCGTGGGCGTGTTTCCGATAGAGTAATTTTGACAATAGATTTAATACTTTTAAAGCCATATTTCCAAGGTACAACTAAGCGAATTGGTGCTCCATTTTGCGGTGGTAATGCTTTTCCGTACAAACCTACCGACATTAACGTGAGAGAGTGCATTGCTTCGGCGAGGGTAAGTGCCTCAATATAAGGATAATTAATACCGCCCCCAAAGAAATGATTTTTTTGCCCCGGCATTTGCTCGGGATCATACAAAGTATGAAATACCACATATTTCGCTTTACTTGTCGGTTTTGCTTTTTCTAATAATTTATTGAGTTCAAAACCAATCCAAGGCACAACCATCGCCCAAGCCTCCACGCAGCGGAAACGATAAATACGTTCTTCTAATGGAAATTGAGTGAAAAGCTGATCATAGTTGAGCGTAAAAGGATTTTCGACTTCTCCTCCAATTTCCAGTTTCCACGGGTTTACTTGAAATTTTTTGGCATAGTGTGCAGGAGATCCTTTATCTACACCGAATTCATAGAAATTGTTATAGCCGGTAACTTTATTTTCAGGCGTTAAAATTAAAGTTGTGGCTGTCGATTTTTTATATTCAAGGGATTTCAAGCTGTTACTGTCTTGTGCAAAACTAAACGTTGGTAATGCAGTTGCCACCGCACTTAATCCGAAGGCTTTAATAATTTTACGACGTTGGTGGAAAATTTCTTCAGGTGTAACATCGTGAGAAGTTAATTTTTTCATTCTTAAATCCTATATTATTAGCGTATAATTTGTATAGTCAGAGAATGATGAAAAATCTTACATTATTTTGTCAAGGAGAATGATTGTGAGTGAAACAAAACATATTTCTCAAGCAGATCTTGAAGAAATTCGCTTACAAATGGTTAAATTTGCTGTTTTGCAGTTGAAGGATCTTGATTTAGCTGAAGATGTGGTACAGGAAGCCTTAACAAGTGCGGTAAAAAATATCCGCACTTTTGAGGGACGAGCAGCATTGAAAACGTGGATATTTGCTATTTTAAAAAATAAAATCATTGATTTAATTCATAGTCGTAACCGCATGATTAACGTTTCTGAAATTTATGAAGAAGATGCACCGAACGCTTTTTTTAATGATAAAGGACATTGGGATTTAAACCATTTTGAACCTAATGAATGGTCAGATATTCAAAGTGCTACCTACAAAGAGGAGTTTTGGATTGTTTTTGATGCTTGTTTAAATCGGTTGCCGGCTCAGCAAGCACGCATTTTTATGATGCGAGAGTATTTGGAATTGGATAGCGAACAAATTTGTCAGGAATGTGAGATTTCTACGTCTAATTTACATGTATTGTTGTATCGAGCTAGACTTCAGTTACAGGCATGTTTATCTAAAAATTGGTTTGGAGGGAAAAAATAGATGAAAAATTGTAAAGAAATTACTGAATTGATTTCTTTGAGTAATGAAAAAAAATTAGCGTTCTATCAAAAATGTGCAATTAATATTCATTTATTATTTTGTCCTTATTGTCGAGCATTTAAAAAGAATGATCGGCAGATCAAGCGATTAATGCAAGAATTTAAACAAAAATAGTGCATACTTGTGAAATATTTTCGTTATTTCTCTGAGGTTGTATCTAATAAAGCCAAATATTCTTCCAGTTGTTCAATAGCCTCAGAACACCGTTGTTTACGTTGTTGTGTAATTGCGATTTGTTGGCTGTAGGTTTGCTTATCCTGTAATAATGTAGCCTCTTCAAAGCAATCTCGTTGTCGTTCTAATTTTGTGTTTAAAGCCTGTAATGCTTCATAATATTTGCTTAAACGCTCCCTTGGAGGAAGTTTATTCAGTGCAATTCTTTGTTTTTCCCGCCGCTCTTGTACAGATTGCAGACTTGTATCGTTATGCTGAAATTTGATGTTTGTTTTAGCATTTGTTTGTGATAACGCCTCTGAGAGAGCCTTACATTGTCCTTTTAATTTTTCACTATAAAAAGTATATTTTTGTACATTATCATCATTGATTTTTTCTAATTGAGTTAAACATTGACGAATTTCTTTCAGGTAAAACGATAAACTCTCAAAGTCTTGGCTAAATAAAGTGCGGTCAAATTTGGCATAGATTTTTTGCTTGGAAGGTATATGAGAATAACGAGAGAAAAACTCGTCAACTTTTTGTTTAAGTAAGATAATAACAGGAGATTGTTGCATAAGTTAAAAAATTTGAGTGCCATGCCATAGGCACTCAAAGTAAGTTATTAAAGGAACATTGCCGCAATCCAACCAAAAAGAATGAGCGGAATATTGTAGTGGATGAATGTTGGTACAACAGAATCCCAAATATGATCATGTTTACCGTCCATATTTAAGCCGGATGTCGGACCTAAAGTTGAGTCTGAGGCAGGTGAGCCAGCATCGCCCAGTGCGGCAGAAACACCGATAATTGCAACAGTTGCCAACGGTGAGAATCCAAAGGAAAGACAAAGCGGTACATAAATAGATGTAATAATTGGTACAGTTGAAAAGGATGAACCGATTCCCATGGTAATAAATAGACCTACAAGCAACATAAGAAATGCAGCTAAACCTTTATTTTCTGCACCCAAGCCTTGGCTGAAATTATCCACCAAAATTGTTACACCGCCAGTTGCATTAATTACCGCAGCAAAGCCCGAAGCGGCAATCATTACGAAACCGATCATTGCCATTAATTTTAAGCCTTGTTGGAAAATATCGTTGCTTTCTTTTAGTTTAAAAATACCAAATACTGCGAAAATAATGAGACCGACAAGACCAGCGATAATTGTTGAACTGGTTATCAGTTGTAAAGCGAAAGTGAGTACAATTGCGACCGCACTTACAATCACATGGAAGGGCTTAATATTTGCAATGTGCTTTTCGATTTCTTCAGTTGTAGCATTTAAACCGGCTGAAACATACTCTCGAGGTTTACGATAAGTGACGAAAACTGCGGTTAATAAACCGATAACCATACCGATAACCGGAATTGCCATTGCCAAAGAGACTTCTGCTACACTGGTTTTTAAGCCGAGTGAAGCACCTACTTGATTAATATTTTTCACTAAAACACTATCAATAAAAATTTTACCGAAACCGACAGGGAGAAGCATGTAGGTTGCAGTCAATCCAAATGTCAATACGCAAGCAACCGCACGACGATCAACTTTTAGTTTATTAAAAATTGCAAGGAGCGGAGGAATAACAATTGGAATAAATGCGATGTGTACAGGTAATAAGTTTTGCGAAGAAATTGAGAATAACACTAGTATGGCAAGAATAAAGTATTTAAATCCAGCCATTGAATTACCTGTTGGCGATTTACCTAAGCGTTTAATTACTTTAAAAGCAAGTAGATCGGTAATACCTGATTTAGAGATGGCAATAGCAAAAGCACCTAAAATTGCATAGTTCATTGCAACTTCAGCCCCCCCGCCTAAACCGCCTGTGAACGCTTTTATTGTTTCATTAATGGTTAAATCGCTACATAGCCCGGCAACTAATGCTGAGATAACTAATCCCATAACAACATTAATTCGCATAAGACTTAAGGCGAGTAACACAATAATGGAAATTACTACTGGGTTAGTTAATAACATAATGTTCTTCCTTATGGTTACTTAATTTTTTGAGGAGAACTCTTAATCTACTCGAAAAAAGGAGAGATTTAAAGAGGAAATTAGTATTATTTAATGAAAATGACAGTTATGATAAAACGAAGATAAAAATAAGAAAGTAATTACTGCGTAATTCATTCCATTCAATAGTATAAAAACTACAGTATAATCAATTTTCTTTTTAGCACAGGAAAGGGGGATTTTTTATGAAAAATTATGAAAAAGACACGATGAAATTGCTAAGAATGATTTATACTGGTATTACCAGTTGTCTAAATAGCGTATAGTATAATTTGTTCCAATTAAAGTGGAAGGACGGCGTTTTATGCCAAAATATAAATATAACAAGATAAATATCCTATTTTCATGCTGTTTACTAGTTTCTTTTGTTGCTGCTCCTTTAGTTGTGCAAGCACAAGAAGATCCTTTGGTTACGCAAGCAAGAGAAGCAGCGAAAGAGGCTAAGCCTTTGGTTCAAGAGTTATTGCATTTAAAAAATCAACAACAATTTGAAAAAGTTGAGCAAAATTTTGAAAAAGCACAACGTTTTTTGGAGGATAACCGACCAAATCAAGAGGATACCGTTACTCAACTTAAATCCACAACGGCGATACAAACAATTACGAAGATTACTATTGATTTGGGTGGAGAGGAAATCTCACTGGATTTTGATGAAGTCATAAAACATTATTTAAATCAGCCTTTATCAACGAAAACCGTGTTTGCGTTGACAAAAGAATTAACACAGGTGTTGTACAATGCCGGTTATGTAACCAGTGCTATTGGTTTAAAATCTTCAAAGATCAAAAACGGTGAAGTGGAATTTGTCGTACTTTGGGGAAAAGTAAATGACATTTTAGTGGAAGATAAACAAGCATCTCTATTTAAAGACAAAGCTATGTTATTGGTATTGCCCAATTTAAAGGGAAAAGTACTTCGTATTTATGATGTAGATCAGCTTATTGAGATCTTAAATACAGGGAATAAAACAGCGAAAGTCAATGTGATTGCATCGGACAAGAAAAGTATGTCAAATCTGAGTATTGAGAGGCACCGCACTTCTTATCCGCAGGTTAGTTTAAGCCTGAATAATTCCGGTGAAGGAAGTAATGCCGAAGGTCGAAATCAGGCAACATTAAGCATCTCATGGAGTGATCTGTTAGGAACGAATGACCGTTGGAGTTTTTCAACGGGTTATCGTATTTATAAGGATCGTCAAGCAAATCGGCAACAAAATTATTCCTTGTCTTATACTCAACCTTTCTCATTTTCGACTTTGGATATTAAGTTATCATATTCCGGTTATAAGAAACAGTTGAGAGGAATTCATACTCACGGATCCAGTGGGGAAACAAAGCAAGCGTCATTTAAGTTATCGCACACATTATTGCGTAATAAAGACATGATTTTATCTTTATATGGAGAACTTGAGTTTAAAAGGCGTCTTAGCTACTTTGGTGATATTCGCATAGGGAAATATCACAATAACAAATTGAATATAGGATTATCTTATGTGACCAATTTGGGGCATGGCAAACTTTATAGTGATCTGTCTTATTCCAATGGACTGCGGTGGTTTAATGCAAATCATTCTGCATATAATTCACATAGAGACAAAACATTAAGATTGGTTTCAGGCAGTATTAACTGGCAGAGACCGTTTGTTTTTTTTAATCGAGGAATGAGTTATCAATTTCGTTTAGGTGCACAATATGGATTTGATAGCTTATATGGAGAGAACCAGTTCTCAATTGGAGATGAATATACGGTAAGAGGATTCAAAGGTGGGGCAGGCTCAGGTGATCGTGGTTTCTATATTTCTCAAACAGTTACGATCCCTTTTTACCCTCAAAAGAGTTATTTATCTTACATTAACCCTTTTTTGGGTATTGATATAGGAAAAGTTCATGCAAAACGACCGCACCATGTTGTAGATACGTTTGCGGGGTTTGCATTCGGTGTGAAAGCTCAAATAAAATCACTTGCATTATCATTGACTTATGCTAAGCCTATTAATGGAGTGGGAACTTTTGAGGAAAGTAACAAGAAGTCGGTTTTTTATTTCACAGGTTCGGTTTCGTTTTGATTTTTTAGTTTAGAGGAAGGTATTATGAATAAGAATTGTTATAAGCTTATTTTCAGCAAGACAAGAGGTTGTTTAGTTCCTGTAGCAGAATGTATTACATCAGCTGTAGATAGTGGTTCATCTGATTCTGTTGTTGTGTCAGAAAAAACAGACGAGGAAGACCGGCAGGGAGCGATTGAAGACTACCGCTTATCCAACGTATGTTTATCCGTAAAAACCTTTTTAAATCCGGTATCTTCTGCTTTGTGCTTAAATTGGAAAAGCGTTTCTGTATTGCTGTTAAGTATGGTAGCAGCACCGAATTTTGCACAGTCAGCAGAAGTAGCAAAAACGGAGAAAAAACCTCAGCTAACTGATATTACATCAACCAACAATAATAATGATGTTCAATTGGATACTAGCTATAAGAATCAAACTGGAGCAGGAAATACTGTTGCAAACGATGTAAACAACCACCCTACTAAACTATACAAAACAGAAAATAACGTCATTGTTATCGATATTGCGAAACCGAATGATAAAGGAATTTCAGATAACCGTTTCCAAAAATTTAATATTCCAAACGGAGCGGTTTTTAAAAATAATAAAGATCAACAACGTTCTGAATTAGTGGGTTATCTAGAAGGTAATAAGAATTTAACAGAGCAGGAAGCAAAAGTTATTTTAAATCAAGTAACGGGAGCAGAGTTAAGTCAAATTAAAGGGGCGTTAGAGATTTTAGGTAAAAAAGCCGATTTGGTTATTGCCAACCAACATGGTATTAACCTAAATGGGGTGCAAACCATTAACGCAGGACGTTTTGTTGCAACGACAAGTAAGCTTATCGATCCTAAAAATGGTGTTATGGATCTAGATGTTTCAGAAGGAACAGTAACAATAGATGTCAACGGGTTTGCAACGGATAATTTACCTTACTTAGATATTATTGCGAAGAAAATTGAACAGAAAGGCACAATTAAAAATAAAGAAAGTTCTAATGTAGAAACAGAAATTACCTTTATTGCAGGGAAAGGTAAAACCAAATATAGCATTGAGAATGATAAAACGAAATTAGAAGTACAAAAAGACAGTAGTACCAGTCAGGCTTCCGACAAAGAAGAAGTCGCAATTACCGGTGCAAGTACAGGTGCAATGCACGGTAAAAGTATTAAATTGATCGTAACGGATCAAGGTGCGGGTGTAAAACACGATGGTATTATTTTATCTGAAAACGATATTAAAATTGAAAGCAATAAAGGGGATATTGATTTAGGTGATAAATTACAAGCCAAAAATGAGATTGCATTAAATAACGCCAAAAGAGTTACCATAGCAAATGAGATTACGGCAAATAACTCCATCACACTTAAAGATACAGAAGATGCCAAGTTAAAAAACAAAGGGAAGTTAGCTTCTAAAAAAGTTAAAGTGGATGCAAAAAAATCTCTTGTCTTGGATGGCGAGACAAAAATCGTTGCAACGGATCTTGAGCTTAAATCTCAAACATTGACTAACCAAGGGCGTATTTACGGAAATAAAGTAAAAATTGATACCGATAAATTAGTCAATAAAAAAGAAATTTATGCGGAAGACAATCTTGATATTACAACCAAAGGTAAGACAGTTACTGTTTCTGTAAATAAAGACAATAAACGCAAGGCGGACGTTAAAGAAGAAACCGTTGCTGATTTAGATGTTGGCTTTGAAAATACCGGTACCATTGAAAGTAAATCTAAAGCTAAATTAACTTTTAAAGATAATACAAGTTTTGTCAGCAAGGGTAACAAGTTTATAAAAGCGAAAGATGAGTTGACTATTGATGCTCAAAATGTGGTTATTAGCGAAAATGATGAACTACAAACTACTGCAAGACTTACCATTAATGCGGCAGGCAATGTTGTTAACAACGGATTATTAGCCAGCGGAAAAACGCTGACGATTAATGCTAAACAAGGGAGTATCTATAATGAAAAAGGGATTTTGGGTGCTCGTGAACAACTGACTTTATCTGCTAAAGGAAATAATAAAGAAACTGAGGGAAATATTATTAATGGAGCGGATTCTCTATTGCATTCTGAGGGTAAAATGGAACTCGATGCAGAAAATACCGTTTACAACTTGGGTAATATTTTTGCTAAGAGCGATCTTACTGTAAAAGCTAATGAACTGATTAATGATGTTCAATTGTCGGGCAAAGTCAGCAAAGGAACAAATTCTTCCGTATTAACCCGTTATCGCCGTTCTGATATTGCAAGTCATGGTTGGCATAATAACGACTATCGTCTATGGATCAATCCGGTAGAATTTGAAAAAGCAGAGGTGAAAGTCGAAAAAGCAGGCTTGATCCGTGCGGAAGGCAATTTCAAATTCGAAGGTAAGAAAAGAGATAATCAACAAGAGGCAACACTCACTAATCATGGTGTGATTAATGTTAAAAACACTTTCGAAGCCCAAAATGCAAAAGTTGTAAATAATATGAAGGCTTACCAAGCCAATTTGTTGACTGAATTTTTCAAACAAAAACAAGATATTACATTTAATTATCAGCCGAGAGCCCGTCTCTTTTTATCCGCACTTTCAGGGCAAGCAGAGAGAAAATTCAATTCTCTTGAGGAGCTTTTTGACGGTTTATTTTCTGAGCAACCAATAACAAATTCCAGTTCTTATTATGCGGATAACTCGCAAGCTATGCACTTATTAAAAGACATTAAATCGGATACTTTCCAAAAGGCTATGGTGCAAGTTTTTGGGGCGGATTGGCGAAATAGTAACCATAAAACATTGTCAGAACGTTGGAAATCATTTAAAGAAAAACAAGATGCCCACTTTGATTATCGCCCAACAGATAAAGCTAAAATTCTTGCTGGAAAAATTCAGGGAGATATGAAAGCTTTAGAAAATGGTTCAACTGGAGGATTTTCTGAAACTGAGCAAGTAACAGTAGGAAACTATAAATTTGATATCAGTAAAGCGGAATTTAAATCAGAGGTCAACGGGCAAGAAAATCTGAATAATAGCAATGTTGATTTATCCGCCTTGTCAGATCTGCTATCTATTCCAAATCTTTTTGTGGATAACAGCGTACAGTTAGATAAAACGGTCGATAAAAATATTGAGATTGATGAGGAAGATGAATTTCTATTAAAACCTCACACAGGAGAAGAACCTGATTTATTGAATGAAAACGAATTATCAGAGAATGGAAAATTCTTAGATAAGTTATTGGATGAAATTGGTGAAAAAACATATATTCGAGAGGTGTCTGATGATGGCTGGGAACGCGAACCCGATGAGCCTGACTATAAAACTGAGTCAAGGCTAGAAACAAGAGATCGTTTTGATACTTTACCTGATCATGTACAGGAAAAGTTACGTCAAAAATTCAATGAATATAAAGAGAAAGCACAAGCAGAACGCCAAAGCAAAGCTCTTGATGCAAAAACAAAAAATGAAAAAGTACAAAGTGAACTAGAAACAGGTTACAAAAAAGAGGAAGAACGCCAAGAGAAAAGTGCACTTGAAAAACAAGCAGAATTGAAACAAATTGCTCAGCAAGAAACCGAAAAACTTGCGGAAGAGAAGAAATTACAAGGCAAAATTGAAGAAGAAAAACGACAACTCGTTCTTGAGAAAGAAAAACAAGAACAGCAAAAACAAGCGGATGCAAAAGCGAAAATTGAAGAAGAAAAACGTCTTGAAGAATACAGAAAAGAGCTGGCGAAAGATCATCAAATTGAAGAAGCACTTTCGAAAAACCAATTCTTAAAAGAGGTAGATGATACACGTCCTAAAGTGGAAACCGATCCGCTTTACAGAACGAAATTGCAGTATATTAACCAAGATGAATATTTTGGATCTAAATATTTCTTAAATAAAGTAGGTTCATCTACCGATGCCGGTAAGAAAGTAGCGGTAATTGGTGATAACTATTTAGAACATCAGTTAATTACAAAATCTATTGAGAAGAAAGTAGATAACCATTTGGCATTGAAATATCAAGTAAATGATGCACAGTTGGTTAAAAAATTAATAGATAACTCTTATTTTGAATCTAAAGAGTTAGGTTTGAAAGTTGGGGAAGCACTAACAAAAGAACAACAAAATCAACTTAAACAAGACATTGTTTGGTATGTTAAAGCCAATATCAACAATAAAGAGGTTCTATTACCGCAAGTTTATTTTGCAAATAAAACATTAAGAGATGCTGAAAAATTCAGAGGACTTGGTGATGCACTTATTCGTGCTAATGAAATTAATTTGAAAACAAGAGATGTACTAAACAGCGGTACGATTTCCGGCAAAAATATTGATATTGAAGCCGAAAGTAAAATCAAAAATAGAGGCGATATTTTAAGTGAGGAAAGCACTCGCTTAGTTGGACACAAAGGAATTGATAATACTGCTCGCTCTTTTGTGAATGGAAACGGCGATGTTGAAGTTCAACGTGCTTCAATTAGAACAGAGGGACATTTACACCTTGAAGCAGATGAAGATTCAGATATTAATTCAAAAGGTTCGGATATTAAAGGTAAAACAGGTTTTGTAAAAGCACGTAATTTCAATACGACAGATACCCACAGAACTGAGCATTCCGTTGAAAAAGGTAGAATTTTCTCTAAGAAAGGCGAGGTATTGGGCTATCGTAAGGAAAGCACGCAAAAAGCGATTTCTGTCGGTTCAAATACCGAATTTGATCATGTGCATTTCGCAATAAAAAATGATGTGAATCAGGAAGGCAGTAAGATCAAGGCAAAAGTTGTTACAGGGATTGTGCAAGGTGATTATAACACCAAGGCAGGTCGCAATGCGAAACAGACGGAACGTTACATTCGCTTAGATCAAGAATATTCATCCGGTCATATTAGCGGTGCAGGGTTCACTGTAAGCCATGAACGTGATAGCCAAAACGGCGAGAAAACAAATATTGGCGGTGCATCATCTAATACTGGCACCGGTTTTACTTTGGGCGGTTCTTTCAGCGAAACGAGAGAAAAAGAAACATCATTAACTCACACCAACAGCGATTTGCAAGTCGATCATGGTATTTTACATGTATTGAAAAAAGCGGAAATCGGTGGTGTTGATATTAATAAACACAAGTTCACAGGAAAGGCAACAGAAGAAGATGAAGCGAAAGCTGAGCAACAGGCTAAGGCAAAAGCCGCACCTGATGCAACAGACAACGCAGCTCAGAAAGAGGAACCTAAATTTAAAGTCCTATCTCAAAGTGAAGTTGATGATTTGATGACAGAAAAATCTGCCAATGATTTATTCAACAAGTATAAGAAAGTTAAAGAAGATGAAGGCTTTGAACTTTCTGCAAAAGAGATTACATCGAATAAACAAAAAGATGAATATCATCTTGATTCTGAACGTTCAGTCTTGAAATTCGGTATTGAAACAGAAGGACACTCAGCTATTGCAGATGCTGTTAGCCATGTAGCGAAAGAAATTGTAGAGGCACAACGAGGCGTTAAGCAAGATGGTACAGTTGCGTTGCAACATATTAGCGATGTTGCAAATATTGTTACCGGCGAATTGGTTGGCGGTTCATCTAAGTTTGGATTTGAGCGTAATTACGAAACAAATAAGGTTAAGGAAACCTCTGACATTCGCACAAAAATTGCAGGTAATATTACGCTTTCAGCCCATGGTGGAAATCTACAGTTGAAAAATGTAGAAAGCGATGCTAACAGCAAGCTAACGCTTCAAGCCAAACGTAATGTTGATATACTTGACGGCGAAACAACAAGAGAAAGTACTGAAAGACAATCTCGTCAGAAATTTGCATTTGGTATAAATTCAGGTTGTAGCGTGATGAGCGGAGGTTGTAATGGTGGCGTATCAGGTTCTGTTGATGGCAATGAAAGTTTCACGACAGAAAAATCAGTTACACATAACAACAGCTTGCTGAGAGCGAAAAATCTAAAAATTGCAGCAGGTAAAGATCTTAATTTGATTAGCTCAAATATTAAAGCGGATCATTTGGATTTAAATATCAAAGGTAAAACGAACATTGTATCAAAACAAGATTCCTTCGATAGACTTTATAGAGGTTTTGATTTTAGTGCTTCAGCAGGTGCCGCACTTTCTAGTTCCACACTTGTAAAAGGTAATGGAAGTTTTGGGGCAGGTTATACTCATGAAGTTGAGAACAGAAAACTTCTTAATCAACAGGCAGGTATTGTTGCGAACAGAATTACCGGACAAATTAAAGATTTGGATCTTGTAGCGGCTCATTTCATCAATAAAGATGAAAATAGTGGCTTCCGTGTTTCAGGAAATGTTACGAGCCAACAACTTAATGATAGTCATCATAAAGATGGTGGTTCTGTCGGCGTTTCTGTAGGTATTAACGAGCGTGGTGCATCTTCATTTAATGTACGTGGCGGGCGTGCGGAGCAAAAACATTACGATGCGGTACAAAAATCGGTTATTTCCGGAATCAATCTTAAAGATAATAATGTAACGGGCGAAATTGTTGATGATCTAAGCAAAGCTAAGACCGTAACGAGAGATGATGTGTATGCAAGTACACAATTCAATTTTGAAGTTGCAGACTTAGTGGAGTTGGGTGAAAAAGCAAAATCTAAATTACAATCTAAGTTTAGCAAAGCAGTAAATAATGATGCCGAACAGCCGACTACAACTAGAATTTCTTCAGAAGATGTTGTAGAAATGGTAGATAATCCGCTCTACGGTTCTAGTGCTGATGTACGCAAACTAAGAACTTCTGATGAAGGCAGTGAAGGTTATAGCACTTTGGGTGATCAAAATGCCAATAAAGGAAGAAAATTGCCTAATGGTAGCGATGATATTTACAGTCTCTTAGGAAAAGTGAAAGCATTAGGAGATGAGCTTGTTTATGACAAAGTGAGTGCTGAAGGTGCTTACGATCTTTTAGGCGATAGCAACGCTAACAAAGCTAGAACGTTACGTAACAATAGCGATGATATTTACAGTACGGTAGGTGATGCAAATTCAGATATTTCTCGTATCAGATCAAATGTTTATGATGAAATTGCAGCCGCTCCTTATAGTCTTTTGGGAAGAGCAAAAGCCGCAGAGGAACATATTTACGAGCAAATCGGTGAAGGTCCTTACAGCCTTTTAGGTAATGGAAGTGCGGTTAGAAATAGAACTTTAGGCGGTGAAAGTGATAGCACTTACAGTACGGTAGGTGATGCAAATTCAGATATTTCTCGTATCAGATCAAATGTTTATGATGAAATTGCAGCCGCTCCTTATAGCCTTTTAGGAAGAACAAAAGCAGCAGAGGAGCATATTTACGAACAAATCGGTGAAGGTCCTTACAGTCTTTTAGGTAATGGAAGTGCGGTTAGAAATAGAAACTTAGGTGGTGAAAGTGATAGTCCTTACAGCCTTTTAGGTGGTGAAGGGACGAGAAATAAAGTTCTAGCAGATACTATTGAGAGCATTTACAGTACCTTGTCCCGACCGCAGGCATCTTCTAACCTTGAAATGGTGGATAATCCGCTGTACGGCAGTGTGAGAAGATCTGCGAGTGATCAATTGCCGGAATTACCGACAGTGAGAAACTTGTTGAATAGCGACACGGAAGCAGGTAATGGCACTTATTCGGAAATTACTTCTAGAACCCGCAATGCGAATGATCCGTTACCACCTCTTCCAAATGAGTTTAGAACTCGTTTAAGTCAAGGTGCGGATTTAGCTGATCATGTTTATGATACGATTGGAAGTATTTACAGCGTATTGTCCAAACCAAAAGCATCTTCTAACCTTGAAATGGTGGATAATCCGTTGTACGGCAGTGTGAGAAGAGCGGCTGGTGATCAATTGCCGGAATTACCGACAGTGAAAACCTTGTTAAACAAAGTGGAAGAAGTAGGTAATGAAATTTATTCGGAAATTACCTCTAAAACTCGCAGTGCGAATGATCCTCTGCCGGCACTTCCAAATTTCCGTTTAACTCAGGAAGTTGATACGGCAGATCATATTTATGCCGACATTAATGATGTTGTAAATAGAGCGAATAAAGCAAAACGTGATTTACCGGCAACACCGGAGGCTACACCTAAAGTTGCGGTAGATGGTGGAGATTACGCTACAATTGGTGAGGTTTCGCCGTTACAACCGAGAGCTGCAAAAGGTCAAGTTAGTGATTATGAAACAATTCCGTTAGACGAACCATCGCAAACAGCGGTGCGTACAGAACGCTTGGCTGTGGAGGGAGATTATGCTGAAATCACCTCTCCATCAATACAGCCGAGATCGGCTCGTAGTCAGTCTAGCGGTGAAGAATTTGAACCGATTCCATCGGAATTTTCTTCTGAGCCACAAACGCCGAAGCGTGCATTACCTGCGGAAAATGCGACTGACACTGTAAATGAAGTAAAAGTGCGGTCAAATTCTGAAGAAGATCGAGCAAATACGGCAAAACCAGAGGTAAACGAGCCGATTTATGCAACATTGGATAAAAGTCCGGAAGGGCTTGCGAGAGCGAAAGCAAAAGGTGATGAAGCGGCAGCGGCAAATCCGATTGTAAAAGCGAGAGTGGAAGATGATGTGGCACCTGAATTACCGCCACGCCCATCAAATTTGAGCGATCCGGTAAGCAATGAAACAGTTGCGGAAAATGGACAATCAGCTGTATTAGGTACACCAAGAAGTGCGTTGGCTGAAAGTAATCGCAACAATAACGGTAATCATAAACTCCAATCAGAAGGAGCAGAGGGCGTATCGCCAAAAGCAAAATCAGATGAGAAATCTTGGTTTGCGAAAGTAAAAGATTTCTTCTTTGCGAAATCGAATAAATCACAAGCTAAAGAGGCAAAATCTGAACAGGAAACTGTTTCTAAGCCGAATTATGATAGTTTGGAAGATGACTTAAATCTGAAAAATTTATTGGCGTTAGAAGATAAACGTGGTTCTTCTTTTGAAGAAAATGTGTTGAAAAATCCTGAATTTTTGGCAGAAGCAAGAGAGATCGCTAAGAAATACATTCCTGAAGCTACAATCAAACAAATGGGGAATTCTCCGGAGTTTGATGAAATATTGACAGAGGGAGCGAAGAAAGTAGAGAAACGCATCAATGATGCCTTAACTTTCAAGCCATCTGTTGATGAATTTAATGAAATTCAGGGATTGGTGAAAAATATACAAAAAGGAAGTGCGGTAGATGATCTCAATGCACAAACTTTAGCGATTACAGAAGCTTTAGCAGATACGTCAAAAACAATTCAACGTAATCCGAAATTGAAAGAAGAAGTTCAAGGTGCGATTGAAGAATTTTTGAAAAGTAGTCAGGGTAAAGAGTTAACTGTAGAGATGATCGAAAAGTTAAATCATGGATTACGTCCTGATGAAGGTAGCGATCGTTTGCTTTACAAAAAGGAAAATTTAACTAAAGAAAATGCAGTATTTTCCAGTCCGCAAGCATCAAAAATTCAGTTAAATGAAACAGTGGACTTTATTAACCAAGCAATCAAGCAAAATGTGGAACCAAGCGTTTTAGCGGGTCTGGTTTATCAGCGACTAATTGCTTATCATCCGTTCGCAGAAGGTAATGGTCGTATGGCTCGAGTTGTAGTAAATAAAATTTTACTTGACGCAGGTTATCCGGCATTTACTAAATTCAGTTCTGAATTTGAAACGCAGATCATTCCGCAAACAAAAGCTACCGCTAAGTCGGCGACAAGTGCTGAAGTTGTGAAAGAATTTTTGACTGAATTAGGAAAAAAATCATCTTCTCAAGAGAGCGGTGCGAATAATCAAGACGAACAAGCGACTTTGCCTGTTACGTTGAAGTCTAAAGATGTTAGTGAAGTCGAAAACACACAATCCGCAGACAGTTTGACCATTAAACAGCCGGAACAAGGTAAAGCAGGTGGTCAGTTACCATCTGTTCCGAAAGTGGAGACTTCTGTAAATGAAGTTGCATCGCTATCATCTGCACCGGCAGAACTCAAAAATGCTGCGGGAGGAAATAAAAAAGCGGCAGAGAAATCAGAGGGTGCTACAGGTGTAGAAAAAGAAAAAACCACACTTTTCCAACGAGTGAAACAATTTTTCACCGGAAGTAAGGGCGGTGCGAAGCCTGTAGCGGGAGATGAGACAGCGAATAAAGTCAATTATCAAGACTTGGAAGATAATTTAAATTTAAAAGGATTAATTTCTTTAGAAGATGATCGAAATGCTAATTTTGAAAGTAATGTATTGAAAAATGAGAAATTTTTAGATGAAGCAAGAGAGATTTCGAAGAAATCAATTCCTGAAGCGACAGTTAAGCAAATGTCTCATTTACCTGAATTTGATGATATTCTCACCGAGGGAGCTAAGAAAGTAGAAAGTCGTATTAATAAGGCAATCACATTTCGTCCTTCTGCTGAGGAGTTTTCAGAAATTCAAGATTTGGTGAAAACGTTACCGAAAACAAAGGTTATAGAGGATCTTTCAACAAAAACAAATGAAATCACAGAGGCTTTAGCTGCGACGTCGAAAACCATTCAACGTACACCGGAGTTGAAAGAACAGTTAAAGACCGCAATAGAGGATTTCTTACAAAACAGTCAAGGCAAACCTTTGACAGTGCAGATGATCGAGAATCTTAATCACGGATTACGTCCGGATGAGGGAGAAGGTCGTTTACTTTATAAAAAAGAGAATTTAACCAAAGAAAATGCGGTATTTTCTAGTCCCGAAGCGGCAAAAATTCAGTTAGCGGAAACGGTTGATTTTATCAATCGAGCGAAAAATGAAGGAATTGAGCCGAGTGTGGTTGGGGCATTAGTTTATCAGCGATTGATTGCTTATCACCCATTTGCAGAAGGTAATGGACGTATGGCGAGAGTCATAGTAAATAAAATTTTACTTGACGCAGGTTATCCGGCATTTACCAAATTTAGTGATGAGTTTGAACCGCAGATTATTCCTCAAACGAAAGCATCAACTAAATCCGCAACGAGCAGTGAAGTGGTAGTTGAGTTTTTAAAAGAGTTGGCAAAAAAAGGAAGCGAGGAAGATAACGGGCAGAATTTAGAAAAAACTGACCGCACTTCTACGGATTTGACAGAAAGTGCGGTGGAAAATTCGGCTGCTTTGAGTTCCGGAACAGTTAGATCTGCGACAGTTTCTGAAACAGTGACCGAAACGGAACAGGCAAAAGCGAAACCTGTGAGTGATTTGGTGAGTAACAAAGAGCTAGTTGAACAGCAACGCACGGTATTGCAACGCATTCAGGATCAATTTCAGCCTTTGAAAGTGAAAAGTAAAATTGATGCTGTACGTTCTTCCGTTGAAGAGTTTGGTGGAGAAGTAAGCTTTAAGTTTGCCCAATCTAAAGGGGAAGTTTACAAGGAAATTGTAAAACACATGGAAACACAAAATGGTGTATGTGAATCAACTTGTGCACATTGGATTGCAAAAAATGTTAATCCAAACGACGAGAATTTCTTTAATACCCTTTATGAGGGCGGTAAAAAAGGACACTTGAAAAAAGAAACTATTGATTCTATTAAAAAACTTCAAACTGAGTTTATTAATAGCGGTAGTGCAACTCAGCAATTCAAATTAACAGACAGTTGGTTGCAAGAGCAAGGTGTTGTTCCGAAAGAGAAAAAAGTAGCGGATTTTGTTCGTCGTGATGAAGTATCAGGAACTGTATCAAAAAATGATGTATCCTCATTAGTAAAAGCGATTTTGGATACAGGCGATGATAAAGCCGGTGTTAAGAAAATCTCCATTAATCTTGAGGGAGGATCTCACACTGTATCTGCGGCGGTTGACGGCTCAAAAGTGACTTTCTTTGATCCGAATTTTGGTGAAATGACATTCCCAACTCATCAGCAGTTTGAGAATTGGTTGAAAAATGCCTTTTGGCAAAAAAGTGGCTATGCCGGAAAACAAGAAGGAAAACGTTTCTTTAATGTGGTCAACTACAAAAAAATAATTGATTAAATAATTTCTTTTAATCAGACATAACTTCAAAACGTTTCTTTTTAGACAGGCTTGAAACTCTTCCTGCCTACTAATTGGGAACGTTTTTGTTTTGCTTAAAATTCTAAATTCACTTTTAATAAGAGGATGGTGTTCGGTTTTTGTATATGAGCAAGCAAAACGACAAATCTGATAAACATAATCTATAACTTAATTGCTCAAGTTGAGTTTTTTGATTATGTTTATTTTTTTGAATTTCTTGAAAAAGTGTAGCGTTGTATTGTGCCGGAAAATGTTTGATAAAAAATTGTACATTACATTAGATATAATAAGTTCTTGAAGTTAAGTCAAAGATTAAGAGAAAATTCCTTGTTATTTTCAACAAAAATATAATAGACTATTGTCCGACTTAGTCGGGGTGCTGATAACAGCTGAGATAATACCCGTGAACCTGATACAGTTAATACTGACGTAGGAAACTAATGGTCTTACTCCTTTCTTTTTCCAATCAAGTCAATATTACTTATCATGCTGTGTTTATTCAAACAGGAGAAAAGTAATGAACTTCAAAACCACTCTAATTTTTACCGCACTTTCTGCGATGTCTATTTGCTCTTTTGCTCAAGCGGAAGCGAAATCGGCACAAGGCTTAACCGTTTATACTTATAAAAGTTTTTCCTCCGATTGGGGAGCAGGTCCAAAGGTGAAACAAGGATTTGAGCAACAATATCCGCAATGTCGGGTAAATTATGTGTCCTTTGACAGTTCAGGTGTATTGTTCAATCGTCTGCGTTTAGAAGGTAAGAAAACCAAAGCGGATATTGTACTAGGCTTAAGTAATCATTTATTACAAGAGGCAATTAAGTCTGAATTATTTAGTGAGCATAAAGTTGATTTAAATAGACTTTCTTTACCGATTTCTTGGCAAGATCGACGTTTTTTACCTTATGATTTCGGGCATTATGCTTTTATTTATGATAAAACTAAATTAGTAAATCCACCGCAATCTTTGCAAGAGCTGGTTGAACGTCAGGATTTACGAGTTATTTATCAGGATCCTCGAACAAGCAGTGTGGGACGGGGATTAATCATTTGGTTAAATTTAGTGTATCCGCAACAAGAGGTAGATCGAGCTTGGCAGACATTAGCTAAACATACTGTTACTGTCGGTAAAGGTTGGACGGAAAGTTATGGGGCATTTTTAAAAGGTGAAGCGGATTTAGTATTAAGTTATAGCACCTCTCCACTTTATCATTTATTAAATGAACAAAAAGATCAGTACCAAGCGACGGATTTTGCTGAAGGCGGCGTTTTACAAGTTGAATTAGCAGCCAAAATAGCAAACAAAGAAAATGCCTGTGGCGATTTATTTATGGATTACTTGATTTCACCGCAAGCACAGACACATATCGTTAAAAATAATGTGATGTTATCTGTGATTTCTGACCCTATTGAGCCACATTATGATGCCTTAAAACAGTATCAGCTCAAAACAAATGTGTTTGACAGTTCCAATATTTCTGCTGAGCAACTAAAAAAATGGATTAATCAATGGCAAGCAAGTTTGGTGAAGTAATTTGTTAAAAGCATGGCGTTATTTTTCCACATTACCAATCAGCTCATTAAGTGGATTGGCAGTGTGGTTATTTATTATTTTGTTTTATGTTTCGGTCTTGAGCGGTATTTTTACTGTTGAAACTGATTATAACTGGGCGGAACTGATACGAGATGATTACGTCAAACAAGTCATTTTATTTAGTTTTGGACAAGCTATCTTATCCTCCTTACTTTCCGTCTTTTTCGGTTTATTATTCGCTCGAGCCTTTTTCTATCAAAGGTTTATAGCAAAATCTTTGATTCTTAAACTATTTTCTTTAACTTTTGTGTTGCCTGCATTAGTGGTAATTTTTGGTATTACAGGAATTTACGGGCATAACGGCTGGCTAGTCAAAGTAACAACATTTTTAGGCATAACTTGGCAACCCCATATTTACGGTTTAAGCGGTATTTTAATCGCACATTTATTTTTTAATATTCCTTTAGCTGCAAGAATGTTTTTGCAAACATTCCAAACAATTCCAACTCAGCAAAGACAGCTGGCATCACAATTAAATCTTCGTGGCTGGCAGTTTATCCGTTTGATTGAATTTCCCTATTTACGCCAACAAATATTACCGGTTTTCAGCTTGATTTTTATGCTATGTTTCACCAGCTTTGCTATTGTTCTCACTTTAGGCGGCGGTCCTCAATACACCACGTTGGAAGTTGCTATTTACCAAGCCATTTTATTTGAATTTGATCTCGCAAAATCGGCGTTATTTGCGTTGTTACAAGTAATTTTTTGTTGTGTGCTGTTTGCATTGGGTAGCCTATGGCAAAAATCGCCACAAGTGTTATTGCATAGTAAAAATATTTGGTTAGAAAAGCAGTCAAGAGCGGTACAAATCTGGCAAATTTTTTATATCAATTGCGTTTTATTGTTCATCAGCTTGCCTTTAATAAATATTGTTTTCTCCGCTTTTCAAGCACAAAGTTTATGGCAAATTTGGCAGCAATCACAACTTTGGCAGGCTTTAGGTTATTCGTTAGCTATTGCACCTTTATCAGCGATTTTAGCGATGTTATTTTCCGTTTCATTATTATTACTGGCACGCCGTTTACACTATTTGTCTTATTCATTTTTATCTCAGAGTATTTTAAATAGCGGAATGCTGGTGCTGGCTATCCCTGTCTTGGTTATTTCAGTAGGTTTATTTATTCGCTTAAGGGAAATGGATTTCTCCCACTATCATTTATTTGCTTTAGTCGTACTATGTAATGGCTTAACCGCCATGCCTTTTGTTTTACAGGTTCTAAAGTTACCGATGTACAACAATATGCAACATTACGAAAAACTATCGCAATCCTTGGCTATTCAAGGTTGGAATAGATTTTATTTAATTGAATGGCATAATTTAAACGCATCATTTAAATATGCTTTTGCACTGGCTTGTGCTATTTCCTTAGGGGATTTTACTGCCATAGCTTTATTCGGGAATCAGGATTTTAGTTCCTTGCCTTATTTGTTATATCAACAATTAGGCAGTTATCGCTCTGACGAAGGTGCAGTAACTGCATTGCTGTTACTCGTTTTTTGTACATGTATTTTTATATTAATTGAACGAATAAAAAAAGATGATTAAATTAAACACTATTTTTGATTATCCCAATATTTCTCTGCACTTTGATTTACATATAAGTCTAGGCGAAAAGATTGCTATTATTGGTGAAAGCGGAGCGGGAAAAAGTACATTGCTAAACTTAATTGCAGGATTTGAGCCGGTTAAGCAAGGGGAAATCCGGCTAAATGGTGAAAATCATACTTATACCGCACCACATCAACGCCCTGTTTCCATTTTGTTTCAAGAGCATAATTTATTTACTCATTTAACGGTATGGCAAAATATTGCTATCGGTTTAAGAGCGGATTTGAAGTTGAGCAAAGAAGAAATCAAACAACTGGAAAAAGTAGCAAGTGCGGTAGGTTTAACGGATTTTTTATCACGTTTACCTAAAGAATTGTCGGGAGGGCAACGACAGAGAGTTGCTCTAGCGAGATGTTTGTTACGAGATAAACCGATTTTATTACTTGATGAACCTTTTTCAGCGTTAGATCCTCATTTACGTCAGGAAATGTTGACATTGATTGATAAGTTCTGCAGAGAAAAACAATTAACGTTATTATTGGTTACTCATCAACTGAGCGAAGTGATAGATAAAATTGATCGCATAGTTGAAATAAAAAATGGTCAAGCAACAGAGAGGGAAATTCCTCGTTGAAATTGACCGCACTTTATATAAGGAAAAGAATATGACAATCACAACTATCAACATTCCCTCTTTAACACCGCATCCTTGCGTTAAATATTGGTCTGTATGCAAAGTTGAGGCGTTATTTGAAACACCATTTTTAGAACTTGTGTATCAAGCGGCTCAGGTACATCGAAAGCACTTTAATCCACAAACGATCCAACTTTCGACATTGATGTCTATTAAAACAGGCGGATGCCCTGAGGATTGTGGTTATTGTCCACAATCTGCACGTTATCATACCGGCGTACAAAATCAGCAATTATTATGTGTGGAGGAAATTGTCGAAAAAGCGAAAATAGCTAAATTTCGTGGTGCGGGGCGTTTTTGTATGGGAGCGGCTTGGCGTGGACCGAAGCCGAAAGATATTGAAAAAATTACTGAAATTATCAAAGCGGTAAAAGATCTGGGGTTGGAAACTTGTGGCACTTTCGGTTTATTACAAGACGGTATGGCGGAAGAATTAAAAGAGGCAGGATTGGATTACTATAATCACAACATTGATACCGCACCCGAACATTATAAAGAAATTATCGGCACAAGAGATTTTGATGATCGATTAAATACTCTTGGTAAAGTCAGGAAAGCAGGTTTAAAAGTATGTTGTGGCGGTATTGTCGGTATGAATGAAACTCGCAAAGAGCGGGCGGGTTTAATTGCAAGTCTGGCAAATTTAGATCCTCAGCCTGAATCCGTACCAATAAATCAGCTGGTAAAAGTGGAGGGAACGCCGCTTGCCGATGCTCAAGAATTAGATTGGACTGAATTTGTGCGGACAATTGCCGTTGCTCGAATTACCATGCCGAAAAGCTATGTGCGTTTATCTGCCGGTCGTCAAGGAATGTCTGAAGAAATGCAGGCAATGTGTTTTATGGCAGGAGCAAATTCTATTTTTTACGGTGACAAATTATTGGTAACAGTCAATCCTGAAGAAGATGGCGATCAATTGCTCATGGCAAAATTAGATCTTAAGCCTGAGACATAAGAGAATAAATTAGTTTAATGTTTGGGACAGTGCATTGTTCACTGTTTTGGTGAGATTTAACTAATCATCCCTACCAAACCCACCGCACTTATCAATAAGTGCGGTGAGTTTTGCTGGCGTTTAGAACCCTACCATTGATAGCCTACACCAACCGAACCGCCGACATCGCCCGTTGAAGTGCTTGTACCTTGTAGGCGTAGCATTATCTTGCCGTTATCACTCATGCGAGAATAGCCTAATGCCACCGCACTTTGCCCCTTATACGAGCCAGCCGACGCTGCCAACATAGATTTACCTGGCATCACCGTCATCGGCAATCCTCCTGTAGCCAAAGCTCCAGCGATACCCGCCTGCAAGCGTCTGTTAGTGGTACTGATCGCATTATCCAAGCGATTGACGGCGGAACCAATTTTTTCGTCCACGTAGTTTTTGTTGGTTGCCATGTCGCCTGTCGAGCGTGCGTCTAGGTCTTTTAAGCCTGTAATCACGCCTGTCCCCGCACGAGCCCCTGTTGCTGGGGCTTGGGTAGTGGCAAAATGGACACCGCCAGCGGTCACCACGGCTTTATTGTCGTTTTCTTGATTCGACAACACCATCGCTTCCGCACTGTATGTTGCTGATTTGACTTTGTTATCTGCACCTTTATTGACCACTATCAAACCATTGCTGTTTAGCGTAGATTTTCTACCGTCCACTTCACGGGTTTCAAAAGACGTCATATTTTTCAATTGATCAGACAGTTTGACTTCTAAGCCCTTGCCGTCTTGAGACATTTCCACTTTGATATTGCCGGTAGCGGTGCTGTCGCTGTTAAATGTGTCGCCCTCGCCTGTAATTGCTAAGGTTTCGCTGAGTTGTTTACGCACTTCAACACCATCATTGCCCTTGAACTTCATGCCCGATTTCGCTACCGCTTGCAAATCACCGATTGTTGCTGCGTTGGTTAAATCTATTTTGCTATCTTGTTTCGGATTTACTAACTCTGCAACTTTTTCATAGCCTCCGTAATTTTTCTCATACTCTTTATTGGTTTCTGTTAAGCCTTTTTGAGCTTCTTTTAAATCATTTCTTGCTTGTTCAAGTGCTTTTTTCGCTTCATCAAGTTTTGTTTGATTTTCTTTGAGCTTGGCTTCTGCTTGTGTTTTATCATTGCCCTCTGGCAACGCATTTATTGCTTGTTCTAAGCTACTTACCGCTAATGCTAAATCCGTGAAAGTTTGTGCTTTGTCCGAAAGTGCTTTAGCTTTCTCGCTCACCACTTTTACTTTTTCCTCAACGGTTTTGGTGAGTTCAGCCGATTTTTCTTGAGTCTTTTTCTTCTCTTCTTCGGTTTGTGCTTCTAGCCCAAGACCACTCGCCACATTGCTAATCCCAATAGGTGCGGTGCTTGGTTCGGCTTTGATCACGACTTGTTTCTTCTCTTCCTCAGAAATATCTTGAAGTGTGACGTCTTTTAATTTTTTGAAACTACCATCTGCCCCTTTCACGACTTTTTCATTGCCTAGATAAAAATCAAATGGACGGTTATTGTTCAGATTTTTAACCTGTTCATCGACATAGTTTTTATTCGTTGCACTAGTGCCATCAGCATTATCAGCCAAATCTTTCAAGCCCGTAATCGTGCCAGTGCCTGTGGACTGACCATCTGTTTTCTTGGTTGAGAACACAATAGACGGTCCCTCTGGTGCAGGTAAACTGGAATCCTCACTTGGTTCTGCAGGGGCTGTACCTGCCTTAATGGTGATGGTTGGTACTTCAAGAGGAGAGCCATTCGCTCCACTTGCTTTATGCGGTGTGAGTGCAATGCCGTCTTTATTAATCTTCACTTTCGCACCAGTGCTACCCACTTGGAAAGTCGCCCCTTTATCAGCATCTAAAGTAAGTTTGGTGACTTCTGTATCAGTACCATTTCCGCCCGCACTTCCGTTTTTAGACGGTGAAGAAATTGATTTTATATTGCTTAATTCATCAGTCGTATTAATGGTTAGCACCGCCGTTGTGTTCGATGTCGTA
>NZ_JACHGQ010000010.1 GCF_014202395.1 Histophilus somni | reverse complement strand
CTACAGCCTACAGCCTACAGCCTACAGCCTACAGCCTACAGCCTACAGCCTAGGCTAACGCCTTTTTATAAACCTTGCAAAATAAATTTTAAAAAATTTTTAACTTCTCGTCATACCCAAATTTCCCCTTTTAAAACCCTCGGCGAAAATATCATTCGCCTTTTTCTGCTTTGCCTTAAAAAGCAAGGTGTTGCCTATTTAGGGTTATCCCCTCTCTCTAAAGTTTAATAAATAATCAGTAAGAGATAATAAATAAATAAATAACCAATAACAGATTCGATCAATAACCACTTAATAAGTAATTAACAGATAATTTTTAAAGCGAGTAATTCTATGAACAAAATATTTAAAACCAAATACGATATTACAACAGGTCAATGTAAAGCCGTTTCCGAGTTGGCAAGCAATCGCCAAGTGGCGAGCAGTTCGGAGAAACCAAAGTGCGGTGGGGTTTTACGAATGTTTAAGGTTTTACCGTTGGTGTTGGTAATTGCGGGATTTTTTGGGGTGAGTACTATATCAAATGCTGCTTGGTTAGCTATTAATGAAAGTAAAGGAACTGTAGGTATAGCAGGTTGGGGCAATGAATATGGAGAAAATAATAATAATGGTAATATTGTGTTAGGGAAAAAAGACCTACATAAAGTAAATGGACAAGTCACCAAGTTGGAAAAAGTTGTAGTAATAGGAGCAGGAGATAAAACTAAAGCAACAGGAGAAGGACTGGTTGCTGTAGGATACGGAGCTCAAGCACTTCGAGATGGAGCAACAGCCGTAGGATACGAATCTATAGTAGCAGGAACCAATGGAACTGCATTAGGAGCTGAAAGTAAGGCTCAAGGTGCACAAGCAACAGCAATAGGGAATAATGTTTATGCAGTAGCACAAGGGACAGCCTTAGGTGCGGACGTTATGGCAGCTGGTGGGGCATCTATCGCAATAGGAGGAGATGATATATTTGAAAATGGGAACAAAGTTAACTATGGAGAACCAAATCTTAAAGCCGGTGAAGGCGGATTTGCAGATAGATTACCTGAAACGACAATCAAACAAATTTATGGATATAGTGGAAGTAGAGCATCTAATAAAGTTACGTATAGCGATATATTAGATTGGTCTGATTTTTCCAAAAAATATGTTAGAACAGATGACGGAAAAGACCATAGAATGTATTCCCCAACCTATGCAGCCGGAGTGGGGGCAATCGCAATAGGGTCAAGATCAGTTGGATATGGAAATGCTTCACTGGCTATGGGGACATTATCATTTGCATTAGCCGATAGATCAACGGCGGTCGGTGTTCGTGCGTTTGTCGGTTTAGGTGCTGACGGAGCAACAGCAATAGGTGACTCATCAAGGGTTTTTGCGAAAAATTCTTATGCCATAGGAAATGCGGCTGAATCAACCACAGAAGGATCATTATCCTTTGGTTCCGGAGCAAAAGCAGTGGGAAGGGGTTCAATAGCGATAGGTCCTAATGTATCGTCGAATGCAGAATTAACGAGTATGTCAGCTGAGAAATTCAGAACTCAAATTATGCAAGAAACCAAGCTTGGTACTGTCAATGAAAATCAAGATCCTCATTTTAAAACTGTAACTACTGATATTAATGATCTTAAAGTGGGAGATAACAATGAAATTGTTAAGTATGGATTTCCTGCCAATCATTTTAATGGACAGAATAAAATAAGCGACTTAATAACTAAAATTGAACAGGCAAATAAATTTGACTATGAAAAAGAATCTCAGATAGAAATCACCACTACAGAAGATATAAAGAAAACGAAAAAACAAGGAGATCATGCAATATCCTTGGGTTATCACATTTCAAATAATGGAGATAATACCATAGCCATAGGTAGTGCCTCTTATGTCAGGGGTGCTAATTCGGTCGTCTTAGGGGCATTAAATAATGTTGGACAATATGCAACCAATACAATAGCCATAGGTATTGGAACAAACGTACATAAAGAAAACTCGGTTGCTATCGGAACCGGTACAACAATATTAGGAGCTGGTTCAATTGGGATAGGCTCCGGAGTTGGGGTTAAGAAAGATAATTCAATTGCCATAGGATATGGTTCATCTGCTTTTTCAGAATCATCTATGGCACTGGGAAATGATTCTAAGATTAATGAAAATGCTAAAAACTCAGTCGCATTGGGGAATAATTCAAGCTCATCATCCGAAAATTCAGTCGCTTTAGGATATAGATCAACAACGAATTACTTTTATAAAGATGATACAGATAAAGCAACAGCCAGTTTAACTGGAACAAATGCCTCTAGTTTAGAGGGATATGTACCGGAAGGTTCCAGTTATAGAATTGAAACGGATACATCGGCAGGGGTTATTTCCGTTGGGGGTTGGGATACGACAAAAGATGCAAAGGGCGGTCCCGGTTCATCTAAAGGAAATAAAAATCATGTTGGATTGCGTAGAATAGTGAATGTCGCACCGGGCGCGTTGGATAGTGATGCCGCCACTGTAGGACAACTAAGAGCATTATATTATGTTAAAAAAGAAGGACTTGTTGTTTACTACACCGAAGAAGGCGGCAAGAAAGTGAAGCTGGTAAAATCAGCTGGTGACGGTAAATTCTACAAAGTCAACACCCAAACCGGCGAACCGTTAGCAAATTCTCCGGCAATTCCTGAAGCCAACGTATTAGTCGGAGCAAAAGGCTTCGATGAAAAAATAGGAACAAAAGATCTTGGTAACAAAATCCAATTCGGCAATTTAAAAGACGGCAAAATTGAACTAAACTCCGATCAAGCGATTACGGGGAATCAGCTTAAAAATATAGGCGATATTTTGGGGGTATCTGTAAACGCTGATGGACTAAAATTTGATAGCCCTAGTTTTACAGGGGTAGAATATATAGACACACCACCACATACTGCGGGCGTTAGAAAAAATTTTAAAGAAGCTTTAACAGATACGATTAATGCTATTAACAAAGGATATAAGTTTAGTGATGGAACAAATACTAACGCAGGAACTAGTAAATACTATTTAGGATCTACATTGGAGATAAAGGCGGGAGATATTGCACAAACTCATAAGGGAGCAAACTTAAAGGTAAAACTTGATAATACATCAAGCAACAGTAAAGCAACATTCACCATCGGCTTAAAAGACGATCCTGAATTTAATACTGTAAAAATTACTAAAGATCCTACAGATAAGAATCACGCCGTCAACAAAAAATACGTCGATGACAAATTCAGCAAAGTTGTCACGAGTTTTACCGTAACTGGCAATACTGGAAGCTTTAAAGCAACTAACAAACTGGATATTAAAGGAGAAGGAAATATCTCTACAAATGCCACTACTGGTACCGAAGTAAAAATTTCACTTAAAGAGGCTTTAACAGGCATTTCCTCAATTACTGGTAAAACTGGCGGTGCGAAAATTGATTTTACAAACAATGGCTTGACTTTAAACAGCAAAAAAATCACCGGTTTAGCAAACGGAACAGACGACACCGATGCAGCCAATTTTGGACAATTAAAGAATTTAGCAACAAATGTATTGGGTGCGACAGTAAATTCAGGTGGATTTACGAAATCAACATTTAACCAATTGAAAACAAGTAGTAGTGGTACTAATACAGCAGTAGAAAAAACATTTAAAGAGGCTATTGACGCTAACATCACAAAAATTAATAGTGGTTTTATTTTTAGTGATGGAACAACTACTGAAGGTACAAGATATTTGGGAGAAAAAATAACAATACAATCCGGTGTTATTGATAATGGTGATTTTGTCAGTGACAACATAAAGACTAATTACGGTAAGAAGCAAGGAGTATTCCGAATTGGAATTAAAAAAGATCCACGTTTTGAAAAAGTAACAGTAACTGAAAATGTTACTGATAAAAGTCCTGAAATGACTTTAACCACTAAAAAATATGTTGATGATAAATTTAAAAATTTCAGCTCAGACTTGAAATTTGACACAGACAGTAACGCTGAAAAAACCTTGTCATTAAAAACGGGTACATTGAAAGTGAAAGGCACTACTGATCAAATTAAAACCTCTGTTGAGGGTGAAGATACGATCAAAATTGGGCTAGATGAGAAAATCACGAAAAAAATTGATGATACGGCTACTAAAGCGGATAAAAACGAGAAAGCTATTACAGCAGTAAAAACCAGTATAGAGGGAAAAATTACCGACCAAGTCATTAAATACAAGGCGAATGGTTCGGGTGATTATACCGTCAAATTAAGCGATGGTTTGAATTTTAAAGATGGTACAAACACAACCGCTGTAGTGGAAAGTAACGGTGTTGTTAAGTTTAATGTCAATGAGGCATTAAAAGAGATTGCTTCGATTGCCGGTAAGGAGGTGAATGGCGGTAATGGTGGCACAAAAGTAAAAACTGAAATTAAGTTTAATGAAAATAGTAAAGGCAATAATGCGAATACCAATGTTGTCATTCTTTCAAATGGTGCGAGCTACACCTTTGATCCAAAAGGATTCCATGTTGGTAATAAAAAAATCACCGCACTTGCGAGCGGTTTAGGATTGACAGATGCTAGCGGTACTGGTGGAAATGCCGGAAATAATAGTACAGTTATTGCCAATGTTCTTGCTGGCGATCCTGATAAAGGTAATAACAACGGCAACAAAATTTCCAACAATGCCATCAATGTAAAAGACTTATCCGAAGTGGCGAAAGCCCTTGTGGAAAAAGGCTTGAAGTTCCAAGGAAATGACAGTCAAGATGTTACTAGAAAACTGGGCGAGACGTTGAAAATAGTTGGAGAAACAGCAACTTCAGCATCAGGAACAACTGCAACAACTCAAATTACAACCGCACCTGATAATATTATCGTGGCGAAGAAAAACGGTACAAATGGCAAAGCAGATACCCTAGAAATTAAATTGTCTAAAAACTTAAAAGGTATTGCGTCTATTGCCAATGGCGAGAAGGCGAAAATTGCTTTGGGTGGAAGTAATGGAAGTGATAACAAAATTACTTTCAAGGCAGGTAGTTCAGAGGTTACCCTAGCCGATGGTAAATTCAGTGGCGTGTCTGAAATTAGTAAAGGAAACGACAAAGCAGCATTAAAACTTGAGGACGGTAAAGCTACCTTAGAAAGCACGAAAGACGGTTCAAGCATTGTCGTAGACAATGCAGGTGCCACCATTAAAGTGGGTACCAATAAAGCAAGCTATACCTTTAGTGACAGCGGTTTAGATTTAAATAGCAAAAAACTCACTAACTTAGCGAGTGGTTTAGGGTTAAATGGTACCAGTACTGGAAACGGAAATGCTGGCATTATTGAAAAAGTCCTCTCAGGAAACCCTGATGGTGCGACTAGCGGTGGCAATAGCGGTACAAGTATCGGCAACAACGCCGTCAATGTGAAAGACCTGTCCGAAGTCGCTAAAGCGATTGTGACTAAAGGCTTGACCTTTGCAGGGAATACTGGCGGTGACGTTAAAGCCTCACTCGGCGATAAAATCACGATTAAGGGTGATGGAACGTATTTAACCAGCGAAGCGAAAAATGGTACTGGCAATAGTAAAGAAATTGTGTTTTCTTTGACGGATAGCACGAAAAATAAAGTCGATATTATCAATGTCGGCACTACTAACAACGGCGATAATTCCTTTGCGTTGGGTAAAAATTCAAAACTAGAGACGAAAAAGACCGCACCTAGTGGAATTATACCGAATGCAGGAAAAGATGAAGTCAAATTTAGCTGGACAACAGCAGGGGCTTCTAAAACTACAGATCCTACTGATATGAAAGAAGTCATTAGTGTTGGTAATACAAACGCTGAACGCATTATTACGCATGTTGCCGCTGGTAATGTTGCCGTTGGTTCAACCGATGCGATTAACGGCGGACAACTTAAGAGTGTAATTGATGTCTTTGCTAATTTAGGGATAAATGTATTGGGAGCTGAAAAAGCCGATGCTGACAAAGACGGCTTTAAACAATCAACATTTGCCAAAGTTGATTATCACGGAAATACCAATGGAACTAAATCCACTTTTAGAGAAGCTATTAATGAAACTATTACAGCAATTAATAAAGGGCTTAAATTTGATGGAGATAGCGGAGGACCAAAAGATCTCAAACTCGGCTCAACCTTGACGATTAAGGGAGCGACAGGTCCTGCTTCAAAACCAACAACAAGTGC
This sequence comes from Histophilus somni, assembly GCF_014202395.1. GTDB lineage: Bacteria > Pseudomonadota > Gammaproteobacteria > Enterobacterales > Pasteurellaceae > Histophilus > Histophilus somni. The sequence goes on along the minus strand of NZ_JACHGQ010000010.1, from coordinate 75,884 downwards.
GGGTTCAAGTTCAGCTTCAAGTGCGGGGCAAAACGGTGTAGATACCCATCAAAATATCTTTACCACAGCGAAAGATACAGGCATTTTGGAAATCGCTTTGAATAAGGATTTGAAAGGCATTACCTCTATCGGGAAAGATACTGATAATGTTTTAACGTTTGCAAATGGTGCAAGCGGTACAAGTGGTGGAAATTCAGCGGTATTAAAAGTCGGTGGAAGTGAATTAACTTTTACCAAAGCAGATGGTGACAAAGTCAAAATTACTGGCTTGGCAGATGGAAAGAGTGATGGCGATGCTGTTACTGTCAAACAATTAACCGCTTCACAATTGCATTATTTGTCGGTGAAAGGAAATGGAACTTCAAATGGAGACAACTACAACAACGATGGAGCTAAAGGCGATAAATCAATTGCTATCGGTGTAAACACTAAAACAGAGTCCAACGCTACAAGTGCGGTCGCATTGGGTAGCGGTGCGGAGGTGAAATCGGAATATGGCGTAGCGATAGGACACGGCACGGTAGTGGGTGCAGGTGCTAAAAACTCCATTGCGATTTCAGCGACTAAAGATAATGATAAAGGTAGTTTACAAAACGCCGAATGGGCAATCTCCATCGGTAATAAAAACAACGTTTCAGGCGGAAATGATATTGTCGCCTTGGGGTCGAATATTAATGTAACCTCGTCTTCTAACGGCAGTAATGGCAATAAAAATGATAGCCTAGTTGTAATTGGTAATGGAGCAAAAGCCCATGATGCAAAATATTCTGTTGTAATTGGTAATAAGGCTGAGTCTAAATCTGAACAAACGTTGGTATTGGGTTATGGGACGAAGATATTAACCGGTGCCGATTCTTCAATAGCACTGGGAGTAGCAGGAGAAACCAAAATCACAAATTCTAAATGGTCAACCGCATTAGGAAACAAAATAACAATAAATGGTTCCGGTAATAATGTTCTTGCCTTAGGAAGTAATCTTAATGTAGGAAATAACAATACAGATTTAATTGTAATCGGCAATGGAGAAGATAATAGCAATAGCCCACTGTCAATAACAAATGCAACAAAATCTGTAATTATCGGTAAACATGCAAATTCTAAATCCGCAAGTGCGGTGGTAGTTGGTCACGGTGCGAATGTTGCAGAAAACGCCGCAGGTGCGGTCGCCGTTGGTGAGGGTGCGACAGTTGAAGAAAATGCAGGCGATTCCATTGCGTTGGGTAAAAACTCTAAGGCGAAAGAGAAGCAGATTGCACCAACAGGCATTACACAAACTACTGGACAAGGTCAAGTAAAAATCACTTGGACAGGTGCAGGAACGTCTTCTGGTATGACAAAAGACAAAACCGTAGTCAGTGTAGGGGATAAGGGTAGCGAGCGGATTATCACCAACGTTGCCGCAGGTAAAGTCGAAACAGGCTCAACCGATGCCATCAACGGCGGACAGCTTGCGGAAGTGATTAGCGTTTTTGGTAAATTAGGTTTTGATGTACTTGGAGCAGAGAAACATGATAGTGAAGATGGTTTCAAAAAATCCACGTTTACTGCTGTTCAATATACGAGAACGCCAAAAGAACAAGCACAAGCAAAATACACTTTTAGAGAAGCTATTAATGAAAGCATTACGGCTATTAACAAGGGCTTGACATTCAAAGGCGATATGCCAAGTGCGGGAACAAATGGCACTCAAAACACACCGCACTATCTTGGTTCGACCCTTAGCATTGTGCGTTTAGATATGAATCAGGCTGGTTCGTCTGCTACACCAACTCCGGCGGGGACTTCATCACAACCAAATATTGCTGAGTTTAAAGGTGATAATTTAATCACTCGATATACCAACGAGAGTGGAAACGCCAAAATCGAAATCGGGTTTAAAAATGCACCAATGTTTGAAAAGGTTACGCTTTCTCAAAAACAAATGTATGAGAATGGCACAGGTAGCGGAAGTGGTGCAAGCGGAAGTACAGTTGGTGAAAATGACCTCATTACCAAAGGATACCTTGAACAAGCGTTAAATAAATTTAAGTTCAAGGTTGAAAATGGTAGTGGTAAGCCTATCGAAATCGGTCGTGGCGACACTTTGAAGTTTACGAACGGACAGAATATCCAAGTAACTGTAAAAGATGGAAATGATAGTACAACACAAGCAAGTGCAGGTATGAGTTCAGCTAGTGCGGTTGCTTCCGCACCGGCTCCAACACCAGCTGCTCCAGCACCAGCATCATCAGCAGCTCCAAGCAGTTCATCAGGTGGTGCAGGTTCAAACGGCGGTGGTTCAAATAGTATGGCTTCGTCAGGTGGTTCAAATGGTGCAGGCATGGCTACGACAACGCCAACAAGTACACCAACTACCACTACCCCAACAACGGCAGTGGTAACCATTGGCACGACTGAGGAATTGAAAAACATCACCTCGATTTCCTCTAAACCTAAAGATGGAAGTGCGGGCGGAAATGGAGAAGTCACTAAACTGACGTTAGATCCAACTGATGGGGCGACTTTCCAAGTTGGAACAACAGGTTCTAAAGTGAAAATTGATAAAGAGGGTATTTCACTCACGCCACAAGGGGCGAATAACACAGGCGGAGCAAATCCATTTGCCGATACAGCATCAATCACTATTAAAGCAGGTGCAAAACCAGCGGATCCAAAAAGTTTAGATTCACTTGATCCTAATAACGGACCTTCAATAGAGTTCTCAGCCAAGAAAACAAGTGATGGTAAATCTAGCATTGGCACAGGAAAAATCACTGGTCTGAAAGATTTAGAAGCAAATTCTGACGGCACGAGTGCGGTGAATAAAAACTATGTGGATAAACTGGATAAAGTGACGGTGAAATATGATGATGAACATAAAAAATCAATCACTTTAGGCGGTAAACCTCAAAATGGAGGTAAGGCTCATGACCCTGTTGCCATCAAAAATCTAAAATCCGCCTTGGGAATTGATAATGATAGTATGAAAGGTAAGTCTGAATCTGAAAAACAAGGTAAATCCCTTGATCTAGTGAAAAAACTGGTTTCCAACGGCATAAGTAGCCAGCAAGGGCAAAAAATGACAGAACAAGACCTGCACAAAGCGGCTAATCTCGCTGATTTAAAAGCGGTTGCACAAGCTGGGTTGAGATTTAAAGGAAATCAGGGCGATGATGTGGTCAGAAAAATCAGCGATACCTTAACTATTAAAGGGGAAGAGGAAACTCAAAACGGTCAAACTACAAGTTCATTTAGTAGTGCCGCTGGTAACATTAAGGTAGAAACCAATACAGCCAAAGACGGCTTAGAAATAAAACTGTCGGATACCTTGAAAAATATGAAAGCCTTCGAAACCAAAGAGGAGGGCGGTAAAAAATCGACGTTAAATAGCGAGGGCTTAACTGTTGTCAACAAAAATGGTAGCAACAAAGACAAATCGGCAACTTATGGTGCGGACAATATCATGTTGGAAGATAAAGGTAAAAACAATAAAGCCACAATAACCGCTGAAAGCCTTACCTTTGCTGACAACGTAGCACAAAATCAGCAAAATCCAATGCCAAAAGCTGTTCTTAATAAAAACGGCTTAACCGTAACCGGAGCAAACGGTGAAATTAAGATTGATGGTGAAAACGGTATTATTACCGTACCGGATATTAAACCAACAACCAGTGGAAGTGCGGTGGTGAATAAGAAATATGTGGATGGTCAACTCAGTGCCGCTGTCAACCGCTTGGATAATGTGATCAGTGCCAACAACAAACGCTTGCAATCAGGAATTGCCGGTGCAAATGCGGCGGCTGCATTGCCAACGATTGCGATGCCGGGTAAATCAGCACTTGCAGTCTCTGCGGGTACCTATAGAGGGCAAAGTGCGGTGGCTTTGGGCTACTCTCGTGTGAGTGACAACGGTAAAATTATGTTGAAACTACACGGCAACAGCACCTCAACCGGCGATTTCGGTGGTGGTGTCGGTATCGGCTGGGCGTGGTAAGCTGAGGTCAAACTATCAAAAAAAGCAGTGATAATCTGTTCCTTGGTCAGTTGTTTTTTTAATCCAACTTCTAGGTGAAGATCAGAATCACTGCTTTTTTGTTTGTTGGTGCGGTATTTGCCTGAGAGCAATGCATGATAAAAAATAGTCAGTTAAATACTGAATAACGATGCCATAATGTATAGGTGAAATTTCGAGATAAAAGCAAAAATCTATTACATCATTTCATTACTAATAAATTTAGCGTAAAATAATGCCATCTATAAACATAGCAGAAATAAAAATGAGCCTACAAGCCTACAAGCCTACAAGCCTACAAGCCTACAAGCCTACAAGCCTACAAGCCTACAAGCCTACAAGCCTACAAGCCTACAAGCCTACAAGCCTAGTATATTGGCTAAAAACAACCTTGCAAATTCATTATGAAAGGTTGTTAATGTCTAAACAAAAATCCAAGACCAATCAATCTCAATCTATTACTCAACATAGTTTTCGTTTTTTTGATGCCTATAAATCATTCATAGATTTAAAAGATTGTTGTTTATTTCTCAGAACGAACGATATCAATACTATTGGTATGTTTGCAGTTAATGTACTTGCATTTCCTCACAAAAAAACACCGCACTAAAATAAGATGTTCCGAGAAGATAATATGAATTTAATTATATGCTGTACTCCATTACAGGTAATCATCGCCGAAAAAATTATCGAACGTTATCCTGAGCAAAAATTTTATGGGGTTATGTTAGAATCATTTTATAACGATAAATTTGATTTTTATGAAAATAAATTAAAGCATTTATGTCATAAGTTTTTTTGTATAAAAATTGCAAGATTTAAACTTGAAAGATATAAAAATTTACTTTCTTTATTAAAACTTAAAAACAAAACTTTTGATCGTGTTTTTTTGGCAAATATCGAAAAAAGATATATCCATATTATTTTAAGTAATATCTTTTTCAAAGAGTTGTATACTTTTGATGATGGTACTGCAAACATCGCCCCAAATAGTCATCTCTATCAAGAATATGATCATTCTTTAAAAAAAAGAATTACTGATATTCTATTACCCAATCACTACAATTCCAACAAAGTAAAGAATATATCTAAGCTACATTATTCAATTTATCGTTGTAAAAATAATATTATAGATAATATAGAATATATGCCTTTGTTTAATCTAGAAAAGAAATATACGGCACAAGATAAAAGCATCTCAATACTGTTAGGTCAACCTATATTTAATGATGAAGATAAAAATATTCAATTAATCAAAGAAGTTATTGAAAAATTTAAAATTGATTTTTATTTTCCTCACCCTCGAGAGGATTATCATATCGATAATATTTCATATATTAAAACACCGCTTATTTTTGAAGAATTTTATGCAGAACAATCTGTTGAAAATAATATTAAAATATATACTTTTTTTAGTAGTGCGGTATTAAATATAGTAACCAAAGAAAATATTGACCATATCTATGCTTTAAAGCCTAAATTAACTGAAAAAGCATATTTAGATTGTTATGATATATTGAAAGATTTTGGTATAAAAGTGATTGATATTTAAAATTTCTAGCAAAAAAAATAAATAAATAAATGATCTTAAATTAATCCGTAATAATGAACTTCATTATTCACTTTATAAAGCAAGCTGAGGAGTAAATGTTACGGTAAGTTCAACTAGTTCATCTAAAGAGATTATTTTCATTTGCGGTAACTGTACAAATATTTTTTCACTTAAATTTCTCGCCTCAACATCAGGTTGTAAAAACATAATAGGTATATTAAGGCAAGCAAAAATTTGAGGGTGCTTTAAGGGTAATAAAACAGCATCTTGCCATAAAACTAATACATCTTGTGGTGTGACTTGGTCTAAATAACCGGTTAATTCATTTATGTCGTAGCTTGATTGAGAAAAGGTATAGAGCATATTATTTATCCCTAAAAAGTTAAAATTTTCTCTGCCTGATTTAGTTTTTGTAGCAACAAAGTGCGGTCAATTTTTTGACAGGAAATAATAAAATCTTGGCAAGTTAACTGGTATTTTTCACAAGATTGCCGGCAAATATAACGTTGCTCAATTTCATATAGATCCAATAATTTAAAAGTACGGATGAAATCTTTTTGCAAAATAATTTCAGGTTTCTGCTGATTAAGTAAATTAAAAACACCATCTTCTAAGAAGAAGACCGCAATTTCATCTTCATTACAAAATGCCGTTGCCGCCAACAGTGCATCTAAACCTTCTCGGCTAATACTGCTACCATGTGGTGCTTGGCGAAAGATAAAAGCCAGTTTTATCATATTGTTATCAACCTATCTGCTTGCAAAACTGCCTTATTAAACTCTCCTAATCCTGCCAAAATAAAACCTTCTGCTAAATTATTTTGTTGCTGGTTATTTGAACTCAGCGGTTCAACGATACCTCGCCGTTGTGCTGCTGAAATACAAAGATGCAATGGAACAGAATATGTTTGACTTAACTGTTGCCACGCTTTTTGTAAATGAAATTCGTCATTTGCCGGATTGACAAAAGCATTACCTAAAGTTACCCCTTGTTGAAAAAAAAAGATTTGTTCAATTTGATGACCTTTCGCCAATAAGGTTTGTGCAAATTGATAAGCAAGATATGCCCCTTGTGTACCATAAACAGGCTGTTTAACCGCTAAAACATAACGCATTATTCTATTCCTTGCTCTTGTTTGAGTTGACGGATATAGAGATAAACGGTATGTCGAGAGATATTTAAGCGTTCCGCTACTAAATTAATCGCATCTTTAATATCAAAAATACCTTTTTCATATAAGGACAGGACAATTTGACGATTTTTGTTATGATTTGCAACAAGACGATCCGCTGTAATTTCTTCGATAGTTTGTTCTATAGTTTGAACAACAAGCTCCTCTACTGAACTGGCGAAATTAACTGCTGACATTTCCACTTGTTCAGGTGCGGGCATCAATGCCTGAATAAATTGAGACATGGGAATATCCAAATTAATATTAATGCAAAGTAAGCCTATAATGCGTTGATTACCGTTACGAATTGCAATCGTCACCGATTTCATCAATCCCTTACTTTTAGATCGAGTAAAATAAGGTTTAGACACACTCTCGGTTTGCATATTGTGCAAAGACGTTAATGCAAAATTTGTAATCGGCGACCCCACTTGGCGATTGGTATTATGTCCATTGGCAATACAAATAGCCGAATGCTCAAGGTCTTCCAAAGAGTGTAAAACAATTTCACAGTGCTCACCAATTAATGCACTAATCCCCTCAACCACAGCGATATAAGAATTGAGAATAGTATGATCTTCATTTGTAAAAGGGCGTCTATCCGATAACATGCTTAATTTCCCTTATTTTTCTCACCGCACTTTAGGCTATTTTTAATGTAAGTGCGGTGAGTTTTACTTTATTTTTCAGAAGTTACATCTAAGATTTCAATATCAAAATATAGCGTTGAACTCGGTGGAATTAGGCCTGCACCTCTTTCGCCATAAGCTAAGTCGGCAGGAATAACCAACTCAATTTTTCCGCCTTTTTTAATGAATTGTAAACCCTCTGTCCAACCTAAAATCACTTGATTTAATTTAAATTCAGCAGGTTGTCCACGCTCTCTGGAACTATCGAATACTTTGCCATTGGCTAATTTGCCCGTGTAATGTACTTTAACACGATCTGTCGGTTTAATGCTCTTACCTTCTCCCATTTTTTCAATACGATAAAGTAAACCGCTTTCCGTTTTTTTCACATTCGATTTTTTAGCAAATTCTGCTGTAAATTTCTCATTTTCAGCTTTGATTTTAGCCATTTTTGCATGACGTGCTTTGTTTTCTAACTCTTGCAACGTTTCTTGTGCTTTTTCATCAGTTAAAGTGCTTTTATTTTCTACAACATCTTTAATGCCAGCGACAATTTTCTCATAATTGTAACTGGCAACATCTTTGTGTTCTTCACCCATCACCGTTAAATATTTTCCCATAAAATAGCCCAAAGCATAAGAAACATCATCATTGAACTGCTTATCAGCAAAAACAGATTGAGAAATGACCGCACTTGCTATTAACGCTATTGCAGAACGTTTTTTAATTTTTAACATTTTTCTTGATCCTTTATAATAAAAATATGAAATGTTGAATAGATTAAATTGTCTTGTTCAAATGCACAATCATTATTTTTTAATTAGAGACTATTTATGCTACAAACTCAAGAATTAGATCAACGTATTGCAGAATTAGAAATGAAAATTGCCTTTCAAGAAAACACCTTAGAAGAATTAAATCAGGCATTAATTGATCAACAATTTGTTTTAGACAAAATGCAGTTACAATTACGCTATATGGCAAGCAAATTAAAGGATTTACAATCTTCTAATATTGCAACTCAAGCGGAAGAAACACCTCCGCCACATTATTAACTTATTGATAAACATCAAGAATATCAAGAGGATAGGTTTTTCCGGATAAATAATCTTCCACGGCTTGTAATACCAAAGGATTGCGAGCCGCTTGTCCATCTTGCTGAATATAATGGTGAAACTCCTCCAAGCTCAACCAAAGCCCTCCGGAAATATCCGGATCAGAAGGTGTTATCTCAACCCAATCTGTTAACTCAACAGAAAAAACAAAACGTAAATAATCAGTTTTAGAACGAGGTGCATGCCATTGGTAAATCTTTAATAAGTTTTGCATCTCTGCTCGAATACCGGTTTCTTCAAATAATTCTCTTTGTGCACCCTGTAAAATAGTTTCATTTTTTTCTAGATGCCCGGCTGGTTGATTAAGCGTCATTTTGCCGTATTCAAATTCTTCGACAAATAAAAATTTGCCTTTGCAGTGCACAACACAAGCCATTGTAATATTTGGTTTATACATATTAGATACTCTTTTTAACTTGTTGATATAAATTTTGTAATTCGGTTAACGTAAGCTCACGAAATTGTCCATTGGCTAAATTGGTGAGCGTTAGCCCCGCTGTTTCATAACGAATTAAACGCAATGTGGGAAAACCGATATGGGCAGTCATACGTCGTACTTGACGGTTACGCCCTTCGCTAATTTTAATTTCCAGCCAGCTGGTAGGAACAGTTTTACGCTCACGAATCGGTGGATGTCGTTGCCAAATATTCGGTTCAGAAATCAACCGCACTTTTGCCGGTTTGGTCAATCCATCATTCAATTCGATGCCTTTTCTCAGCTGTGCAAGATCGGTTTCCACTGGAATGCCTTCTATTTGTACCCAGTAGGTTTTTTCCATTTTAAATTTTGGATTCGTCAGTCGGTGCTGTAGCTCGCCATTATTGGTTAACAATAAAAGACCCTCGCTATCTCGATCTAAACGTCCTACGGGATAAATGTGCGGTATTTTTATAAAATCTTTTAATGTTGCCCGCCCTTGTTCATCTGTGAACTGACAGAGAACATCAAAAGGCTTGTTGAATAAAATCACTTTAGTTTGTGCAAAGTTAAGTCCCCTTTTTTGCCTACGTTTCAGTACCGCACTTTTTACAAGCGATTTTATCAAGTTAGTGTTGTTTAATTTTTTGCGTTGAAGATCCATGTTTTAGATAAAAATAAATAAGGGCAAGCCATTAGCTGCCCTTATGCTGATTAGATTTTTGCCAAAATATTATTCAATGTTGCTGAAGGACGCATGGCTTGTGCTGTAGCCTTGGAATCAGGGTGATAATAACCTTGAATATTTTGCGGCGTCCCTTGTGCAGCAAGTAGCTCTTGATTAATTTGCTGCTCATTTTCTTGCAAGGCTTGTGCAATTGACTCAAACTTCCTGTTAAGTTGTTCATCTTTGTTTTGCACTGCTAAGGCTTGAGCCCAATACATTGCCAAATAAAAATGCGATCCTCTGTTATCAATCGTCCCCAATTTACGTCCCGGAGATTTATTCTTATCTAAGAAAATTGCATTTGCCTGATCTAATGTTTCTGCCAAAATTTGTGCTTGAGCGTTATTTTGCGTTTGAGCGAGGTGTTCCAACGAAGCTTGTAGTGCTAAAAACTCTCCTAGCGAATCCCAACGTAAATAACCTTCTGCAATAAACTGCTCAATATGTTTTGGTGCAGAACCGCCGGCACCAGTTTCAAATAACCCCCCACCATTCATCAATGGTACAATTGAAAGCATTTTGGCAGAAGTACCTAATTCTAAGATTGGGAATAAATCTGTAAGATAATCTCGCAACACATTACCGGTAGCGGAAATAGTATCCAAGCCTTGACGAATACGATTTAATGAAAATTTGCAAGCCTCAATCGGAGATAATATTTTGATGTCTAAATTTGTTGTATCAAATTCAGCTAAATAAGACCGCACTTTTTTGATAATTTCACGATCATGGGCACGATTTTCATCTAACCAAAAAACAACCGGCGTATTGGTAACTCTTGCTCGATTAACTGCAAGTTTAATCCAATCCTTAATTGGTGCATCTTTCGTTTGACACATACGGAAAATATCGCCTTTCTCCACATTTTGTACCAAATAAATTTCACCGTCTTCGCCCACCACTTGAATTACCCCTTGCTCTTCAGCTTGGAAAGTTTTGTCATGTGAGCCGTATTCTTCCGCTTTTTGTGCCATTAATCCTACATTAGGTACGGAACCCATTGTAGTCGGATTAAAGGCACCGTTATTTTTGCAGTCTTCAATGACCGCACTATAAATCCCTGCATAACAACGATCCGGAATGAGTGCTAAGGTATCTTGTAATTTTCCTTGACTGTTCCACATTTTGCCCGAGTTACGGATCATCGCCGGCATAGAAGCATCAACAATAACATCAGATGGAACATGCAAGTTAGTAATCCCTTTATCTGAATTCACCATAGCAATATCCGGTCCTTGCTCCATTGCTTTTTCAATTGCCGCTTTGATTTCATTTTCCTTGGCATGGCCGGCGATTTTGCTATAAAGCTCACCCAACCCATTGTTCGGGTTGATGCTAAGTTGAGTAAACACATCAGCATATTGTGCAAAAACATCGGCAAAATAAACAGAAACAATAACACCGAAAATAATAGGATCTGATACTTTCATCATTGTTGCTTTAAGATGTGTTGAAAATAACGTACCCTCCGCTTTAGATTGAGCTTTTGCTTGTGCTACAAAATCTTTTAACGCTTGTAAACTCATCACTGAGGCATCTATTACTTCACCAGCTTTTAACGGTGCAAATTTTTTCAGCACTTTCTTTTCACCGTTTGCAGCCACAAATTCTATTTGAAATTGTCCCGCACTTTTTACCGTTACGGATTTTTCCGTACCATAAAAATCCCCTTGTTGCATACTGACAACCTGGGTTTTTGATTGTGCAGACCAATCGCCCATTGAGTGCGGATTTTTCTGTGCATAATTTTTCACTGCTTTTGGTGCACGTCGATCAGAATTTCCCTCACGTAAAACGGGATTTACCGCTGAACCTAATACTTTTGTGTAAGCCGCTTTTATTTTTTTTTCTTCTTCCGTCTGTGGTTCTGTTGGATAGTCAGGAACAGCAAATCCTTGTTGTTGAAGTTCTTTAATGGCGGCGTTAAGTTGAGGAATAGAAGCTGAGATATTCGGTAATTTAATAATATTAGCTTCCGGTTTAGTCGCCAATTCACCCAATTCAGCAAGGGCATCAGGAATTTTCTGTTCCTCACTAAGGTAAGCAGATAAATTGGCTAAAATTCGCCCTGCAAGAGAAATATCTTTGGTTTCTACATCAATATTTGCGACAGCAGTAAATGCTTGCACAATTGGAAGAAAAGAATAAGTCGCCAACATTGGTGCTTCATCAGTTAATGTATAAGTAATTTTTGCTGACATAGGCATGTTCCTGTATAGATATGAATTGGTTAATTGGAATGAATTTGCTCTTTATGGTATTAGAGCGTTCTAAGCATAACAAAAAAATAACAATAATGTTATTTTATGCGTACAATTTTTTCAAAATTTAAACAATATCTGGAAAGAATATATACAGATAAATGATATTTATGTCATAATCCGAGCGATTTCGTTTTTTATTTTAGGAGCTATTATGTCAAAACCATTAAATTTTGTGATGATTTCTCCACATTTTCCTGCAAACTTTGAAACTTTTGCCGTTCGTTTAAAGGAGTGTGGTTTTAATACATTAGGTATTGCAGACACACCTTATGAACAGTTAAGTGAAAACTTGCGTAATTCCTTAACGGAATATTATCGTGTTGATAATATGGAAGACTACGAGCAAGTCTATCGTGCTGTTGGTTATTTTGCACATAAGTATGGTCGAATTGATCGTATTGAATCTCATAATGAATACTGGCTTGAGCTTGATGCAAAATTACGTACAGATTTTAATGTTCCCGGGTATAAGAACGATGATATGTTGGCAATCAAAACCAAAGCACAAATGAAAGAAATTTTTCGTCAAGCAGGTCTGAAAGTTGCTCAGGGAAAAGTATTTAACTCTGATGATGAAGCACGTAAGTTAGCTAAAAAATTGAAGTTTCCTGTGATTATTAAGCCAAATTCAGGAGTGGGTGCAAGCGATACTTATAAAATTAAGTCGGTACAAGAATTAGAGGACTTTTTTTCTTATAAAAATGCACACGTTGAATACATCATGGAAGAATTTATTGATGGGGACATTATTACCTTTGATGGTTTAACCGATAAAGAGGGCAATATTGTGTTCTATTCCGGTCTTGAATATTCCGAGTGCGTATTGGATACCGTAGAAAATGATAACGATATGTTCTATTACGTTCCTCGAGAAATTTCAACCGACTTAATTAAATTAGGACAAAAATGTGTTGATGCTTTCAACGTTCGTGAGCGTTTCTTCCATTTTGAGTTTTTCCGTGTGAAAAAAACAGGTGATTTGATGCCGTTAGAAATCAATTGTCGCCCACCCGGTGGCTTGACTATTGATATGTGGAATTATGCAAATGATTTTGATGTATTCAGAGAATACGCCAATATTGTGAAAGAAAATAAATTCTACACAAATATTACACACCCATGGAATGTGGTATATATCTCACGTAAAGCAAATAAGAATTATGTAAACGCCATTGAAGATGTGCAACAAAAATATTCTACTAATATTATTAGTGTGCAAACTGTACCCGGCGTTTTTGCCAAAATTATGGGGGAACATGGCATTTTAGCTCGCACAGAAACTTTAGATCAGATGCATGAAATTGCACAATTTGCACAACAAAAAGCATAACTTTGTTTTAATTTATAGACAGGATTTCCCTGTCTACTGTAACTTTTAGGAAAAAAATAAATGCACTTTGAAAGACGTAGCCATTGGAGCGGTGAATTGGGACGTGAAATGCACTTTAATGTGTATGGTCATGCGGGTAAGCCTGTGATTGTATTTCCTTCATCCGGTGGAAATCAAAATGAATATGGTAACTTTGGTATGATTGAAGCTTGTCGTTCTTTTATTGAGCGTGGCTTAATTAAATTTTATACACCCGACTCTTTCGATAATGAATCTTGGCTGGCAGAATGGAAATCCGGACATGATATGGCACAGGCACACAATGCTTATGATCGCTATATTTTAAATGAACTTGTTCCACTAATCCGTCATGAATCAAAATGGGACGGAGCAATGATTGCGACAGGTTGTAGTATGGGGGCATTCCATACAATTAACTTTGCTTTGCGTCATCCGGATTTATTTGATGTTGCAATTGCATTGAGCGGTGTTTACGACGCACGTTTCTTTACTCATGAATATCATGGTGATTCTACCGTTTATTTTAACTCGCCAATTGATTATTTATGGAATCAACATGATAACTGGTTCTTAGAACGTTATCGCCAAAATCATTATATTGTGGCTGTTGGGCAAGGTGCTTGGGAAGAACAACATATAGCGGATACAAAACGTTTAGAAGAAGCATTTCGCAGTAAAGGAATAGAAGGTTGGTTTGATTACTGGGGTCATGATGTGGATCATGACTGGCCTTGGTGGCGAGTTCAGATGCCATTTTTCCTCTCAAAATTAGAGGAACAGGGGATTATTTAATCAATAAAGGAAAACATAAAAATCTATGGAGATCTCAAAAAACCTTACTAAGGTATTCATGTTCCTTGTATTGGTCATAATTTATATGAAATTGCTTATCAGGCAATCAGTTTAGCAGTTCGAGAAATAAGTGATAGAAACAAGATCATTTCTAAAATTGTCATTAGAAGTCGGCTAATAGATAGTAATAAATAAAAAACTAAGGGGAATTCAGACTTAAGAACAAAATTAGTGATCAAAACCTAGTTAAATCCTTATAATAAATACAAGAAGTTAACTGGGTCAGAGACTTTTAATGCAGATTGCAGTAGTAATGATCTTCAAAAATACGACCAAAATTAAGGCTAAACAACGTTATAAATGAAAAAGTGAGCATAAATCTGCTCACTTTTTGATGCTCCAACTACAATTCCTTATAAATTTTAGAATTGTTTTTGTTCATTTAATGGTGTTTTACTTAATAATCTTAGCAACAACACCCGCACCTACAGTACGTCCACCTTCACGAATCGCAAAACGTAACCCTTGGTCCATCGCAATCGGGTGAATTAAGCTTACTGTCATTTTGATGTTATCGCCAGGCATGACCATTTCAACACCTTCCGGTAATTCAATTGTACCTGTTACGTCAGTAGTACGGAAATAGAATTGTGGACGGTAACCTTTGAAGAATGGCGTATGACGTCCACCTTCTTCTTTTGACAACACATACACTTCCGATTCAAAGTCTGTATGCGGTGTAATTGAACCCGGTTTCGCTAATACTTGACCACGTTCAATTTCTTCACGTTTTGTTCCACGTAATAATGCTCCAATGTTTTCTCCCGCACGACCTTCGTCTAATAATTTACGGAACATTTCTACACCCGTTACCGTGGTTTTTGTTGTCTCTTTAATACCGACAATTTCAACTTCTTCACCAGTACGGATAATACCACGCTCTACACGTCCGGTTACTACTGTACCACGTCCTGAAATTGAGAAAACATCTTCAATCGGTAATAAGAACGGTTGGTCAATCGCACGCTCAGGCTCCGGAATATAGTTGTCTAAGTGAGACGCTAATTCAAGAATTTTTTCTTCCCACTCAGCAACTCCATTTAATGCTTGTAATGCTGAACCACGTACAATTGGTGTGTCATCGCCCGGGAAGTCGTATTGAGAAAGTAATTCACGTACTTCCATCTCAACTAATTCCAATAATTCTTCGTCATCTACCATGTCGCATTTGTTTAAGAATACGATGATGTACGGTACACCTACCTGACGACCTAATAAGATGTGCTCACGAGTTTGTGGCATTGGACCGTCTGTTGCCGCTACCACTAAAATAGCTCCGTCCATTTGTGCCGCACCTGTAATCATATTTTTTACATAGTCAGCGTGTCCCGGACAGTCAACGTGTGCGTAGTGACGTGTCGCTGTATCATATTCAACGTGTGAAGTGTTGATAGTGATACCACGTGCTTTCTCTTCCGGTGCGTTATCAATTTGGTCAAATGCACGTGCCGCACCACCAAAGTGTTTGGATAATACAGTCGTGATCGCTGCTGTTAAAGTTGTTTTACCGTGGTCAACGTGGCCGATTGTACCCACGTTTACGTGCGGTTTTGTACGTTCAAATTTTTCTTTAGACACTTTTCAGTTTCCTTTTATTGAGTCCCCAAAAGTGCGGTGCAAATTTGGGGAGTTTTGTTGATTAAATAAAATTATTTTTTACGTGCTTCAATTACTGCATCTGCCACGTTTTTCGGTGCTTCAGCATATTTTAACGGTTCCATTGAATATGATGCACGACCTTGAGTTTGTGAACGTAGATCCGTTGCATAACCAAACATCTCTGCTAATGGAACTTCAGCATTGATTTTCACAACAAATTCGTTTGCTTCTTGACCGCTTACCATAGCACGACGACGACTTAAGTCACCAATTACATCACCAACATAATCAGGTGGAGTTTCAACTTCCACTTTCATGATTGGCTCAAGTAACACTGGATTTGCTTTATTAAATGCCGCTTTAAATGCTAGAGAAGCAGCAAGCTTAAACGCCAGTTCAGATGAGTCAACATCATGGTATGAACCGAAATGTAAACGAACACCTAAATCAACTACAGGATATCCAGCTAATGGACCGGATTTAAGTTGTTCTTGGATACCTTTGTCAACAGCTGGAATATATTCACCAGGAATTACCCCACCTTTAATTTCGTTAACAAATTCATATCCAGGACCTTCAGGTTCTAGAGGGTATAAATCAATAACTACATGACCATATTGACCACGACCACCAGATTGTTTTGCGTGTTTTCCTTCAACATCGTTTACACGAGTGCGGATAGTTTCACGATAAGATACTTGTGGTTTACCGATATTTGCTTCGACCTTGAATTCACGACGCATACGGTCAACGATAATATCCAAGTGTAACTCACCCATACCTGAAATAATAGTTTCACCTGACTCTTCATCAGTGTGTACACGGAAAGACGGATCTTCTTGAGCAAGACGCCCTAATGCAAGACCCATTTTTTCCTGGTCAGCTTTTGTTTTTGGTTCAACAGCAACAGAAATAACCGGTTCCGGGAATTCCATACGCTCGAGGATAATTGGTGCATCCATTGCACATAAAGTATCACCGGTACCTACATCTTTCAGACCGATTGCGGCTGCGATGTCTCCTGCACGTACTTCTTTAATTTCTTCACGTTTATTCGCATGCATTTGCACGATACGACCGAAACGCTCACGTTTGTCTTTTACAGAATTCAATACAGTTGCACCCGATTCAACAACACCGGAATATACACGGAAGAATGTTAAATTACCAACGAATGGGTCAGTAGCGATTTTAAATGCCAAAGCTGCAAACGGTTCATCATCACTGGCATGACGCTCACCTTCTGTTTCATCTGGATTAATACCTTTAATGGCTTCAATATCTGTTGGTGCCGGTAAATAATCAATTACAGCATCAAGCATCGCTTGAACACCTTTATTTTTGAATGCTGATCCACAAGTTACAAGGATAATTTCAGTTTTTAATGCACGTAAACGTAAACCTTTTTTAATTTCTTCTTCAGTTAACTCATCACCTGAAAAGAATTTATCCATCAACTCATCAGAAGATTCGGCAGCGGCTTCAACTAAGTTTGCACGCCATTTTTCACATTCAGCAAGCATCTCTGCAGGAATATCTTCATAGGTAAAAGTCATCCCTTGGTCTGCTTCATTCCAGTTGATCGCTTTCATTTTAATTAGATCAACAACACCTTTGAAATTATCTTCTGCACCAATAGGCAATTGTAGAGGAACAGCATTGCCACCTAAACGTGTTTTGATTTGCTCAACAACACGTAAGAAATTAGCACCGGTACGGTCCATTTTATTTACGAAAGCGATACGCGGTACTTTATATTTATTAGCTTGACGCCATACTGTTTCTGATTGAGGTTGAACACCACCAACCGCACAGTAAACCATTACCGCTCCATCAAGAACACGCATTGAACGTTCTACCTCGATAGTAAAGTCTACGTGTCCCGGAGTATCAATTACATTAATACGATGTTGTGGAAATTGTTGCGACATACCCGACCAAAATGCCGTTGTAGCCGCAGAAGTAATAGTAATACCACGCTCTTGTTCTTGTTCCATCCAGTCCATGGTTGCAGCACCATCATGTACTTCACCAATTTTGTGACTTACACCTGTATAGAACAAAATACGCTCAGTGGTAGTTGTTTTACCCGCATCAATATGCGCACTGATACCGATATTACGGTAAAGTGAAATAGGGGTTGTACGAGCCATTATTATTTCCTTGTTTGGAATAAATTTAAAATATGAACAAGGCTCCACCGCATAGTAATGTGATGAAGCCTAAAAAACACTTTGCTACTACTACCAACGGTAATGTGCAAATGCTTTATTAGCCTCAGCCATACGGTGGACATCTTCACGTTTTTTCACTGCCGCACCTTTGTTCTCAGAAGCATCTGATAACTCATTAGCTAAACGCAAAGCCATAGATTTATCACCGCGCTTACGTGCAGCTTCAACGATCCAACGCATACCTAATGCGTTACGGCGAGTTGGACGAACTTCAACCGGCACTTGGTATGTAGAACCACCAACACGGCGAGATTTAACCTCAACTGTTGGACGTACGTTTTCCAATGCAATTTCAAAAGCCTCTAATGCTTCTTTACCTGTACGTTGAGATAACGTTTCTAATGCACCATAAACGATAGATTCAGCGATGGATTTTTTACCATCTACCATTAAAACATTAATAAATTTCGCAAGTAATTCTGAGCCGAACTTCGGATCAGGAAGAATCTTGCGAGGTTCAATACGACGACGACGTGGCATTGTAATTTCTCCGTTTTTTATCTTCAGGATTATCCAAAACTCTTTATGTAAGAAATGACATCTTACTTTTACTGGAGTTTATGGTAATTAATTTGTTAATTAGCGTTTGGCCTTACTTAACGGAGAACCATTAAGCTTTAGGACGTTTAACGCCGTATTTAGAACGACTTTGTTTACGATCTTTAACGCCAGCACAATCCAATGCACCGCGTACTGTGTGGTAACGCACCCCCGGTAAGTCTTTCACACGACCACCACGGATTAACACTACGCTGTGTTCTTGAAGGTTATGACCTTCACCACCGATATAAGAAGTTACTTCAAAACCGTTAGTTAAACGAATACGACATACTTTACGTAATGCTGAGTTCGGTTTTCTAGGTGTAGTTGTGTACACACGAGTACACACGCCACGTTTCTGCGGACATGACTCTAACGCAGGAACGTTGCTTTTTACAACCTTTTTCACACGCGGTTTGCGTACTAGTTGGTTGATAGTTGCCATTAATAAAACTCCAATAGTTTTTACAAAAATGTATATTTAATAATCTATCTATACAAAGATAGACGCCGAATTCTAATCACACAAAGTGATATTGTCAAGAATTAAGCAATTCTATCCTGCAAAAATAACGAAAGATTCCATTTAGATTGGGTGAAGATCTATGCTTTAAGTTTCTCAATAGTTTTTTTATCAAAGAAATAATGTGTACCACAACATTCGCATTGCATATCAATACTACCGCCATGTTCTGTTAAAATATTTTCAATTTCATCATCGGAAATCAAAAGTAATGCAGATCCAGAACGCTCTAAAGAACAACCACAATGAAATTCCACCGCACTTGGTGGATAAATCTCCACAGTTTCTTCATGGTATAAGCGGTACAATAGTTCTTCTGCAGTTAGTCCAAATAATTCTTCATTTTTTACTGTTGCAGCTAATGTCGCAAGATGTTCAAAATCCTCTTGTGAACCGGTACCATCAGGCATGATTTGTAATAATAATCCAGCAGCAACAGGTTTTCCCTCATATTCACCGGAACGAATCAATAATTGTGTTTGTAGCTGTTCCGAACGAATGAAATAATCCTCTAAGCACTCTGCAATGGTTGGTTTATCTAATGCAATCACTCCTTGATAACGCTCCCCATTTGTTGGGGCTATAGTAATTACTAATATACCATTGCCGACTAACTCTGATAAGGTCATATCATCATACACATCATCTTGTAAACGAGCCAATGCACGGATTTGTTGACTATCACTGCCGTTAACTAACAATAATTTTAACGGACCGTTACCTTGAATTTGTATGGTAATATTGCCTTTGAATTTTAAAGTTGCTGTCAATAAATTGGTAGCGACCATCATTTCACCTAATAAATTCCGTACAATACGAGGATATTCATGTGAGTTAAGTGTATCGGTGAAAGTCTTATTCAAACGTACCCACTCACCTCGTACGGCACGATCTTTAAATAGGTAACGGTAAAGTTTGTCATTATCTGTTTGATATATCATATATTTTTCCTGTTTATTCAAATTTTCAATATCTATCGTCTTTATAAATTGAATGCTATTCCTGATACTTAAACTTCAATAAATCTCTCCGCTCTTTTTTATTTGGACGGCGATCTGGGTGTGGCATAGAAAGTGCATTATTCTTACGTGCGATTGCCATTTTCTCTCGCTGTTCAACACTCCTAGCGGTTTCACGATACAACAATTGTGCTTCCGGTGCACCACGACGTTGTGCAGATAGGGCTAGCACTTCTACTTCTTTTTCTTCACTACCTTGACGCAATTTGAGTATTGCACCAATTTCCACCGTTTTATTTGGTTTAGTACGTTGGTTATTATAATGCACCTTTCCACCGTCAATCATTTCTTTTGCAATAGTACGTGTCTTATAAAAGCGAGCTGCCCATAACCATTTATCGAGCCGAATGCTATCATCTTTTTCTTTGGGTAAATGCTGTTTTGCCATATTTGTCTTTTCATTCAGTTAACATCAGGGGTATGATAGGGCGATTAAAGACATTTGTAAAAGGGAAGATTATGAATGAATTGAAAAGTCGGGTATTACTGGAAAAGGTTTTACAAATTGCTTATCAAGCAGGGACGCATCTCAATCGTTTTTATGACGGAACGATTGAGTTTCAGATCAAAACAAAATCGGATAATACGCCCGTCACAAACGCAGATTTATTTGTCAACCAATTTCTCATCGAAAAATTAACCGCACTTACACCACATATCCCTGTTTTATCGGAAGAAAACTGTCAAATTCCTTTTTCACATCGTCGACAATGGAGTACTTATTGGTTGATTGATCCCCTAGATGGCACTCAACAATTTATCAATCGAACAGATCAATTCGCTGTTCTCATTGCATTGGTTCATCAAAATAGGAGCATATTAGGTATTATTCATGCTCCCGTATTAAAACAAACTTATTATGCTCTGCAAGGTCATGGTGCTTATAAGCAAACTGAACATTATCTACAAACCTTGTCAGCCAGAGAGATTGACTTAAACCACAGAGTAAAAATTGCGGTAGGTTCAAAAAGTGCAGCACAAAAAGTGCGGTCAGTTTTGAACCCGAATTATCAATACGAATTTATTACTTATGGTTCTAGCGGTTTAAAAACCGCACTGGTTGCAGAAGGAAGTGCAGATTGCTATATTCGACTGGGACAAACCGGTGAATGGGACACAGCTGCTGCGGAAGCCATTTTATCCGAAATAGGCGGAGGAATCCGTGATACCCAATTCAACGCCCTAACTTATAACAAACGACCGAGTTTAATAAATCCTGATTTTATTATGGTATCGGACATATTTGCCGATTGGAAAAAAATCTTTCAATTTAATTAATGAGAACTATTGGAAATTTAGCTGATTTCAGAATATTATTCACTTCTTTTAATATCGGACTTAGATAAAATATGAACGTAAATGCAGAAAATAATTGTATTGTTATTTTTGGAGCTTCGGGAGATTTAACTCACCGAAAATTAATCCCCGCACTTTATAATTTATACAAAATAGGACGTTTGACAGAAAATTTCTCTGTGTTAGGTGTTTCCCGAACTGACTTAAGCGATGAAGAATTTCGTGAAAAAATGCGTAATGCGTTGAGAAAAACAGAAGATATAACAGAAGAACATTTGGAAAAATTTTGTTCTCATCTTTATTATCAGGCGATTGATACCTCGAATGCTTCTGATTATGGAAAACTTGTTCCTCGTTTAGATGAGCTACATGATACATATCAGACCGGAGGCAATACTCTTTATTATATGTCCACACCGCCAAGCCTTTACGGTGTGATTCCTGAATGCCTTGCCACACACGGACTAAATACGGAAGAATGCGGTTGGAAACGTCTTATTGTAGAAAAACCTTTTGGTTATGACATAAAAACAGCAAAAGAACTTGATGTGCAAATTCATCGTTTTTTTGAAGAACATCAAATTTATCGTATTGACCATTATTTGGGTAAAGAAACTGTTCAAAACCTTCTCGTATTACGTTTTTCCAACGGCTTATTTGAACCGCTATGGAACCGCAACTTTATTGACTATGTAGAAATTACAGGTGCTGAAGAAATCGGTGTTGAAGAACGTGGCGGATACTATAATGATTCTGGTGCAATGCGTGATATGTTCCAAAACCACTTATTACAAGTTTTAGCCATGGTAGCAATGGAGCCCCCTGCTATTATTAATGCTGATTCTATGCGTGACGAAGTAGCAAAAGTGTTACATTGCTTACACCCGCTCAGCGAAGACGATATAAAAAACAATCTTGTTTTAGGTCAATACACATCTTCAACTATAGATGGTGAAGTGGTGAATGGTTATTTACAAGAAAAAGGCGTTCCAGCAGACTCCAATACAGAAACCTACATTGCTTTACGTTGCGAAATTGATAACTGGCGTTGGGCTGGTGTGCCATTCTATGTGCGTAGCGGTAAACGGCTACCCACTCGTGTTACGGAAATTGTCATACACTTTAAAACAACCCCCCATCCAGTCTTCAGTCAAAATGCACCGGAAAATAAATTAATTATCCGAATTCAGCCTGATGAAGGGATTTCAATGCGTTTCGGCTTGAAAAAACCGGGTGCTGGCTTTGAAGCAAAAGAAGTGTCAATGGATTTCCGCTATGCTGATTTAGCAACACCAAGCCTACTAAGTGCCTATGATCGTTTATTATTAGATGCCATAAAAGGCGATGCGACACTTTTTGCACGGACAGATGCAGTACATGCCTGCTGGAAATTTGTACAACCCATCTTGAATTATAAAAAAGATCAAGGGCGTGTTTACGAATATGAAGCTGGAACGTGGGGACCGACAGAAGCAGATAAATTAATTGCTAAAACGGGGAGAGTATGGCGTAAACCTAGCGGAATGATGAAGAAAAAAGTCTAAATCAAATAAATAGTAATTAAACGTAATAACTCTTGCCATAAGGAGTACAAATGAACAAAAAAATTTTTGATACGGCTCAACAAGCAGTCGAACAAATCGCTCAAGAATTTGTGCAATATAGCAGACAAAATCGTCCGGTGCATATTTCCCTTTCAGGAGGTTCAACGCCTAAATTGTTATTTAAAACCCTTGCTCAAGAGCCGTTTAAAAGCGAAGTGCGGTGGGAAAATTTACATTTTTGGTGGGGAGATGATCGTATGGTTGAACCGAATAATCCTGAAAGTAACTACGGTGAAGTGAAAAAATTACTGTTCGACCACATTAGCATTCCAACTGAGAATATTCATCGTATTCGTGGCGAAGAGAATGTAGAGCAAGAACTCGCAAGATTCTCACAAGAATTAACCGCTTGCGTGCCAAACCTTGAATTTGACTGGATTATTTTAGGAATGGGTAACGATGGTCATACTGCCTCACTTTTCCCACACCAAACGGATTTTGATGATCAAAATGTTGCGGTTATCGCCAAACACCCTGAAACTGGGCAAATTCGTATTTCAAAAACTGCAAAACTAATTGAACAGGCAAAACGCATTACTTATTTAGTGACCGGTGAAGCCAAAGCGGAAATTTTAAAAGAAATTCAGACCGCACTTCCGGAAAATTTGCCTTACCCTGCGGCTAAAATTCAGGCGAAAAATGGGATAACGGAGTGGATTTTGGATAGGAATGCAGGTAAGTTTCTTTAAAGTGTTATTTTCTTTTATAGAAATCATTTATATTTAATTACATAGAGAGACTATTATGAAAAAGTTTATTTTTATTATTTCTTCATTTCTTATCGTCGCTTGCAGCAATACAATCTCTTTAACTGAGATTGGTAGTAAGATGCTTAATTCAACTGAAGAGAAAAAGTCCGTTATTTTTAATGTTCCCTCTACTGGAGATTTAGTATCAGACTTAACATATATCGGAATGGTAAAAACTATCGGGAGTAATCAAGTAGATAAACTATCTCAATTAATTAATATAGATAATATTAATATTGGTATTGCAGGTAAGAACTCTATGGTTAATAAAGCCGTTGTCATTGCTGCTTTAAATAAATCTGAAAAGGTAGGTAAAAATACAGAGCTTTATATGATTGGCTCGCTCGATGACAAAGATGAGCTAGAAAAATTGGCTTTGAAAAAACAAATAACCTTACACTACTTTCCTCTAAATAAATAGAAAAGGCAAAATACAAATGAGGAATTGTAATTGCCAATTCTAGTATTTGTTGCAAGTTTGTAATAACACAAACTAAGTATCAGTTAAGTAATTAAATTCCAAAACAACAGGAGCAAACAATGTCACAAAAAGGCGATATCGGCGTGATTGGACTCGCCGTAATGGGTCAAAATTTAATTTTGAATATGAACGACAACGGCTTTAAAGTCGTGGCGTATAACCGTACTACTTCAAAAGTGGATGAGTTTTTAGCAGGTGCGGCGAAAGGCACGAACATCATCGGAGCCTATTCATTGGAAGAACTTGCCGGTAAATTGGAAAAGCCACGTAAAGTAATGTTGATGGTACGTGCGGGGGAAGTGGTGGATCAATTTATTGAGGCATTACTACCGCACTTAGAACAAGGCGACATCATTATTGATGGCGGTAACTCAAACTATCCCGATACAAATCGTCGTGTAAAAGCCTTAGCTGAGAAAGGTATTCGCTTTATTGGCTCGGGAGTTTCAGGCGGTGAAGAAGGTGCTCGCCACGGACCATCTATTATGCCAGGTGGCAATGAAGAAGCATGGCAATATGTAAAACCAATTTTACAAGCCATTTCAGCCAAAACCGACAAAGGCGAACCTTGCTGTGATTGGGTAGGTAAAGAAGGTTCAGGACATTTTGTGAAAATGGTGCATAACGGTATCGAATATGGTGATATGCAGTTAATTTGTGAAGCCTATCAGTTCTTAAAAGATGGCTTAGGTTTAAGCTATGATGAAATGCAACAGATCTTTGCTGAGTGGAAGAAAACTGAGCTTGATAGCTATCTAATTGATATTACAACAGATATTCTTGGATATAAAGATGCGGACGGCGAGCCGTTAGTCGAAAAAATTCTTGATACTGCAGGGCAAAAAGGAACAGGTAAATGGACAGGGATCAACGCCTTAGATTTCGGAATTCCATTAACTTTAATTACAGAATCGGTATTTGCTCGCTGCGTATCCTCTTTCAAAGATCAACGTGTGGCGGTATCTAAACTCTTCAACAAGACTATCGGCAAAGTGGAAGGCGATAAAAACGTTTGGATTGAAGCTGTGCGTAAAGCATTATTGGCATCAAAAATCATTTCTTATGCTCAAGGCTTTATGCTCATTCGTGAAGCCTCTGAAAACTTCGGTTGGAATATCAATTACGGAGCGACCGCACTTTTATGGCGTGAAGGTTGTATTATCCGTAGCCGTTTCTTAGGTAATATTCGTGATGCTTATGAAGCCAATCCGGATCTGATTTTCTTAGGGTCAGATCCATACTTTAAAGGCATTTTAGAAAATGCGTTAAGTGATTGGCGTAAAGTGGTAGCAAAATCTATTGAGGTGGGTATCCCAATGCCTTGTATGGCAAGTGCGGTTACTTTCTTAGATGGTTATACTTCTGAGCGTGTGCCAGCAAACTTGTTACAAGCACAACGTGATTACTTTGGTGCTCACACCTACGAACGCACTGACAAACCTCGTGGCGAGTTTTTCCACACTAACTGGACAGGACGAGGTGGCAATACTGCATCAACGACTTATGATGTATAATTCAATCTCAACACAAAAAAGCGGTGAACTGATCACCGCTTTTTATGTTTTTAAATTAAAGAAATAGTCAATTTATACAAGTTATTCATTAATTGCATGATTTACTTTGTAGTTAAGGGGTAAGTTGTTTACAATGCACAAAGATTTTTTATTCATCAGGATTAAAAAATGAAAACTGTCAAAAAAAGCAAATTAATTATCACCGCACTGAGTGCAATGTTATTACTTTCGGCTTGTGCCACTATAGATGAGCAAACCGGAGAACGTAAAGATCCCTTAGAAGGATTTAACCGTGTGATGTGGGATTTTAACTATAACGTTGCTGATCCTTATGTGCTAAAACCGATTGCAAAGGGTTGGAAAGAATATGTTCCACAACCAATCAGAAAGGGATTGACTAATGTAGCGAACAATCTTGATGAACCTGCCAGCATGGTTAATCGTTTGTTGCAAGGTGAGTTTAAAAAGGCAATGGTGCATTTTCATCGCTTTTGGATTAATTCAATCTTTGGATTAGGTGGACTCATCGACTGGGCAAGTTATAGTGAACCTCTGCAAATTGAAAATAAACACCGTTTCGGTGATACGCTAGGTACTTATGGCATGGAAACGGGGTCTTATGTAATGTTACCGCTTTACGGACCGGCAACACCTCGTCAAGATCTCGGCAATCTTGTTGATGTAACTTATCCGATGTTATCCTTATTAGGTCCTTGGGGACTGCTCAAATCGAGTATACAACGCCTTGATTCTCGAGCTAATCTGCTTGGCAAAGAAACATTATTGGAACAATCAAAAGATCCTTATGTTACATTCCGTGAAGCTTATTTACAGAATGTAGATCATCATACTCATGATGGACAAATAAAGAGAACGCAAGAAGAATTTTCTAAAGAAGACTTAAAAGACATCGACTAAACTCAAGAAGGAATTTATTATGGAAATGACCTCAACTCAACGCTTAATCTTAGCCAATCAATATAGATTAATGGGTTTATTGGATCCGACCAATACACAAAAATACCAACGTTTAGAAGCTATTGTGAAAGGCGGTTTCGGCTTAGAACTGAAAGAATTGGATAAAGAGTTTTCCGATCTTTCGGAAGCGGAATGTCTCACTGTATTAAATACTTTGGAGATGTATAACGCATTACAAATTTCTTACAATAATTTGCCGGATAAGTCCGCTTTGACACCGCATCGCTTACAATTTGCGGGCTATTGTGCAGTGCGGGAGAAAAAATATCTTAATTACTTACGCTTTATCACCTCAGTCGAAGGGAAATATCAAGAGTTTATGCGTTGTGAACATGGTTGCGACTCCCAAACTCCAATGTGGGATAAGTACCTCAAAATGCTTGACGCCTGGCGTGCCTGTCCCCATGAATATCATTTAAGCATGGCAGAAATTCAAAAAATCTTAAATGCTTAATTGAGTCAACGTTGGTAAAAAAACCGCACTTTATAAAGAGTGCGGTTTTTTATGTAGTTTCTATCAGTAAATTTGCTACAACCGGTGGAATACTTTTGGGGTGAGGAATAAGAATTTGCTTATGCCGACTCAGTTCACCTTTTTCCAAAATAATCTGACTTTTTGCCACTTTGAAAGTTTTACTTAAAAATTTCAACAAGTGAGCATTTGCCTGTCCGTCAATGGGTGGGGCAGTAATACTGATTTTCAGTGCGTTATCATATAGTCCGATAAGGTGATCTTTGCTTGCTTTAGGTTGCAAAAAGATCCTCAAACGTAAATTATCTCCAATTTTTTCCACAGCAGGCATACATTTCTACCAATATTGACACGATTTAAGCCAACGCCCAATAATTTCCTAATAAATCATACATTACACGATTGCCATAAAATAAAATAAAGGCAAGTAACATGGGGGAAAAATCAATCATCCCTGTTCTAGGTAGTAGGCGACGAACAGGTTTGAGCAAGGGTTCTCCCAATTGATGTAATAAATAACTTAAAGCTCCACGATTAAACCAACTTAAAATCGCTCCTAAAAATAAAATATATAAAAACAATTCACCAAAAGTTCTTAAGGTGTGTAATAACGCAATAATTACGCTTTGTCCAATGGGAAAACGTGCACCCACTATCGCAAAAATCATATGATATTTTAATACGCCTAATACAAAGACAACAAAGAGCGGTGCAAAATTAATATTTTTTATTGTCGGCAAAACTTTTTGCAAAGGCAAAATAATTGGATTAGTGAATTTCACCAAAGATTGTGAAAAAGAACTATAAAAATCAACACGGCAATACTGAAACCACATACGTAACATAAAAAGAAAACTTAATACGTCAAAAATAGTATTCAATAAAAACTGAATTGAATTTAATTGATAAATCATTATAACCATCCTTTACGTTTAAAATACCAATAAGGTGCAAATGCTGCTAATGCCATCAGACCCAATGCCAGCGGATAGCCGAACTTAAAGCCTAATTCCGGCATATTACTAAAGTTCATTCCATAATTTGATGCTACTAACGTTGGCGGTAAAAAAATTACCGATACAACGGAGAAGATTTTAATAATACGGTTTTGTTCAATATTGATAAAGCCCATAGCAGCTTGCATCAAAAAGTTTACTTTTTGAAATAATGACTCATTATGCGGTTGTAGGGACTCAATATCACGCAAAATTTCTCGAGCTTGTTCTAACTGATTGGTAGGTAAACGTGTTTTACGCACTAAAAAACTCAATGCACGTTGAGTATCCATTAAACACAATCGTACTTTAGAACTGGTATCTTCTTGTTCAGTGATAGTTGCTAACGCCTGATCAAAAGCCTCACCTTGTTTACCTTCTAAAATAATACGACTCAATTTTTCCAAATCAGCGTACACATTTTCAATTACGTCAGCTAATTGTTCAATTTTAGTTTCAAATAAGTCTAATAACACCTCATAGGCATTACATTCAACTAAACGTTGATTGCGTGAACGCATACGGTATAGACGAAATGCCGGCAATTCACGATCTCTTAAAGTAAATAATCGCCCGTCACGAATGGTAAAGGCAACGCTGGCTAAATCGGCATAATCATTTTCATCTTCGCAATAAAAGAAAGAGTGTAAATGTAAGCCATCTTCATCTTCGAAAAAACGTGCAGACGCTTCAATATCCTCTAACTCTAAAAAAGTGGCTAAATTTTGCCCAAGTCCTTCCTGTAACAAATCACGCTCTTCTTTACTCGGCTCAAGTAAATCCAACCAAACCGCATTATTCAACTCTGTATCAGCACTTTCATCAATACGAACCAAACGGGCATCTTCGAGTGAAAAAGCATTAATCATTTTGTCATGCTCCTCTAAAGGGATTATGAACAACGCAATGAACAAAATAAAATCAAATAAGACACGTATAAAGTGCGGTGAAAATTATATTTGATTAAAAGATACCTGAAAAATAGGTAATGGAACTTACCTGCGTAATCCCGCCGATAAGTGCTAGAAAGACAAGACGAGATTTAGAAAAAAGATAATAGGTATCGACTATGACTGTCCAAAGTGTATGTCCTCTCGTTACTAAATCGTGCGGAATGTTACGCTTGAAATAGCTGTTCGTCAAGGATTTTTGCAAGAAAAATCCCACTAAAAGCGGGATCTTATAAACAACTTTCGATTTGACTACTTTGTAGGGTAATCCCACCAAATATCGAATAATTCACTGATTTCAATTTGTTGTAAACCGTTTTTCTCCAACCAGTTTTTCACCAAAGTGCGATGACTTTCATCACATTTTCCCAATTTTTCCAAACAAACTAAACCTTCCCAATGAAGATAACCGCTACCTTCGTAAGCAAGTCCGTTTTCTTGAATAACTTCACGAATAAAACGATCAACGACTCCATCTACTTGCTCAATAGGGGTGTTTTCTGCAAATTGCCAATTCACTAAAAAGCCAAGCTCTTGGAATTCTGCTAAGTGCATTTTTTTACGTTGTCTTTGATTACGTTTAATCGCCATACTTTTCTCCTATTGTTACTATTCTTGTCAGGCTGGGCAATCATAGCATATTTATCGCCTGTCCTTAATAAAAAAACAAAATCCGAGCTTATATTAATTATTTGTTGTGAAGTAATGAAAAAAATCTTTGTATCGCAGGGGAAATAAATTTGTCTTTATAAAAAATATAATTAATCCCTCTTTCAAAAGTTAAGTTTTTTAATGGAATTTCAACTAACAGTTGACTATTCAATTCATGCGTTACAGCCAGTCTTGAAATAAAGGAAACCCCTAGATTATTGATTACACAATGTTTAATTCCTTCTAAGCTGTTAAATTCCATTATTTTTAGTTGTGTAATTTGTTCATGGTTAAAATGTTGAAAAATAAATTTTCTTGTTTCAGAAAGATTAGGTTTCATGATGAGTTGTTGCTGGCTAAGTGCGGTGAAATCACATGCTGTTTTTTTTGCTAAAGGATTTTTAGGTGAAGCAATTAAAATGAGTTCGTCAGATAAAAATCTGTGAGTTTGATAGGTTTGCGGATCAAAATAAATTTGATCCGACATAATCAAAAAATCAATTTGGTGATTTTCTAATTTATGAATGAGTTGGGGGGAAGGTAAAATATCAATACTTAGCTTAACGTTAGGTGATATTTTTTTATATTCGGCAATTATTTTCGGGAGCAAATAAACACCCACAAAATGGCTGGCACCAATAGTAATTTTTCCGTAGTTGGGATCATCGTATTGATGGAGATGTTCTATTGAAGTTTCCAATGTAGAAAGTGTTTGCTTTGCATAATTTTGGAAAATCTTGCCTTGTTCGGTTAAATAAAGTCGATTATTAATTCGCTCAAATAAAACTGTATTTAATGACTCTTCAAGTTTTTTAATCTTAATACTTACTGACGGTTGCGTGCAAAAGAGTTTATTCGCAGTTTCTGTTACATTTAAACATTCAGAAAGTACTATAAAAGCTTTAAGTTGACTTAAATTCATATCAATTCCATAAAAATAATTTATAGCTTGTATAGAATAATACAATTTTTTTATGTTTAATCAACTCTCTATAATCAGATTATTCTATAGACAATATATGGAGTAACTCACCATGAATGACACAGTAATTCAAAATCAAGAACACCAATCTGCCCGAAAAGAATGGCTGAAAAAAATCGGTATCCCGTTAGCTTTAATCGTATTACTTGTATTGATGTTCATGCCAACACCTGATGGTTTAACGGTACAAGGGCAAAAAGCGATTGCAATTTTCTGTAGTGCTTTAATCCTTTGGGTATGTGGTTCAATTCCTATTTATTTAACATCTTTGTTAGTCATTATTTTATTGCCATTAACTCAGACCGTTGCAAAAGATAAAGTTGTTTTCGCTACTCTTGGATATGATGTAATTTGGTTAATGGTATCTGCTTTTGTGCTGACTTCAGCAATGATTAAATCAAATATTGCTCGACGTTTTGCTTTATGGATGATCACTCATTTTGGACAAACACCACGCAAGGCTATGTTTGTTTTGATATTAATTAATTTTATACTAGTTTTCTTCGTACCTTCTACAACTGCTAGGGCTTCATTAATGGTGCCTATTTGTTTAATTTTACTGGAAATTTATCGTGCGGTACCGGGTGAAAGCAATTTTGGTAAATTAATGATGTTACAAGGTGTGCAAGCTGATGCAATTGCAACATCCGGTGTAATGACAGGAACTGCCGGTAATATTATTGCGGTTGGATTTATTAATAATCAAGCTGGCGGAGATATTGGTTATCTTGATTGGCTTTTGGCATCTTTCCCCATAGCTTTTGTTACCATGATAATTTCTTTCTTAATTGGTTTTAAACTGTTCTCAATGAAGAAAGAAACTCATTTTTTTGAAGCTTTATCTCGTCTTCAAGCAGAATATAAAAAATTAGGTTCTTTAACTTTAGATGAAAAGAAAGCTATGGCAATCTTTTTGCTTACGGTTCTACTTTGGGCAACGGAAAGTTATCAAAAAGCATGGTTCGGCTTCAAAATTAGTGTTTATATGACCGCTGTGATAGCAGCAGTTCTCTGCTTAATGCCAAGAATTGGATTACTCACTTGGTCCGAAGCCAAAATTAAATGGGATTTAATGTTGTTTGCTGCCGGTGCTTATGCTGCAGGTAATACCTTAGAATCGACTAAAGGTGCTCAATGGATTATGGATAAAGTCGTTCATGGATTAGGTTTAGAAACAATGAGCCATACGGCTGTTTATGTGGTAGTAATCTTCGTATGTATGTATAGCCACTTGATTTTTACCAGTAAAACGGTCAAAACGACAATTCTTATTCCATCTATTATTGCCTTGGCACAATCTTTAGGGATGAATCCTGTAACCTTAGCTTTAGCTGCGTCATTTACACTGACATATACTATAACGTTGCCTCCACATTCCAAAGTAAACACAATTTATTTTGCCACTGGTTATTTTAGTGTGTTGGATCAAATGAAATACGGTTTGGTTACTTGCTTTATCGGTGCCTCGATCATTTGTTTATCAATTTTTACTTGGTTCCAATTACTTGGATATACCTTATAAAAAAACGGAGAGGAATCATGCGATTAATTTTATTACGTCACGGCGAAACGCTATGGAATCAAGAACATCGCCTACAGGGACACCAAAACTCGCCGTTATCTGAAAAAGGTATTCAGCAAGCGAAAGCAATTAAGCCTTTGATTGAGCAATTCTCACCTAAATATGTGATCAGTTCAGATTTGGGGAGAGCACTACAAACAGCGGAAATTATTGGTTATAAAAATCCAATTAAAGACAGTGAGCTTAGAGAGTTGGCAATGGGAGAATGGGAAGGTTGTAGAAAAACGGAAATAATAGCTCAACATCCGGCTTTATATCAGGATTGGCGTAATGGCGATTACACACCGAATGGGGCTGAGAGTTGGCAAGCATTTTGTCAACGTATTTCACAAGCACTACTAAAATGGGCAAATAAATACGATGACGATATTCTAGCTATTGTTCATAGCGGTGTAATTCGAGCAGCTTGTGAATCTTTAGTATCGCTATCTACTAAGCATCTTTTGCCTGTAACTCAAGGAACATTGACGATTTTTGATATCAGTCCTAATCTACCTATAAAACTGGAGGCTTACAATTTGGGGAGTTTTATTCCCGCCAGCAATGTAGCGGACTAAGAAGAAATTTTAGTAAAAATAACCGCACTTTATAGACTCTGTTTAGGATTTAAAGTGCGGTTTATTCTGTTGGATTTATTTTATCCTTTGCATTTTATATTTTTCTAAGTTGCTTGAAAACGAATTTATTTAGAAACAGTTGCTTTAATTAGTTTTTCCGCTTTAGCTAAACTATTTTCCACCGCTGAATAAGGGGTCTTAGAGTGGCTAACTACTTGTTCGGCAGTATTTAATAACACTTTCACTTCGCCTTTTTCTGCTTCGGTCACTAACACCTTTAATGGTAATTGTAATGCAAGACTGGGATCTTTAACCATCAATGGTGTGCCTGCTTTTGGGGCACCGTAAATAATTACCGTTGCAGGTTGCATTGTTAGCCCCGATTCTTTAGCCGCTTTTTGATGATCGATTTTTGCAAAAATGGTCATTCCTTTTTCTGTGAGTGTATCTGTAAGTACAGTTATTGTTTGGTCAAAACTGTATTTACTTTCAAAAGATTGTGGTTGAAGTACATCGCTATGTGCCATTGCGACTTGGCTTGCGAAAAGTATTGAAAAAAGAGCTATTTTCTTCATAAATTACCTCGTTATGTTATGTTTTTAATAAAAAATAAATCCCAAACCCCATGACCCAAATTATGACCACGTTGTTCAAATTTGGTTAAAGGACGAAAATCCGGACGTGGAATATAGTCATTCGTTGCAGAAGTATTGCGTAAACCGACCGCACTTGTTAACACTTCCAACATATATTCCGCATAATTTTCCCAGTCCGTTGCCATATGAACAAAGCCGTTTGGTACCAGTTTTTGTTGAATTTTTTCAACAAAGTGCGGTTGTACAATTCGGCGTTTATGATGTTTTGTTTTATGCCAAGGATCGGGGAAAAATAGTTGTAATCCGGCTAAACTATTGTCTGCAATACAGTCTTGTAAGATCTCGGTTGCATCATGGCAAATAACACGTAGATTTTTTACCTGCTTTTCAACTGCATAAGCGATGCAAGCACCTACTCCCGGCGTATGTACTTCAATGCCAAGATAATTTTTATCGGGATTTTGTAGTGCCATTTCTACTAAAGATTTCCCCATACCAAAGCCAATCTCCAAAATCACAGGGTTGGTGTTGCCATAAATCTGTGTGAAATCAAAAGCAGTTGTTTGATACTCAAGTCCTAATGTTGCCCAATTATTATTCATCATGTTACGCTGAAATTCGCTTAAACGTCCTGTGCGTAATACAAAGCTGCGAACTTTGCGTTTATAACGTCCATCTTCAGTAAATTCAGCTATTTCAACGGTCTTTCTTTTTTGATCGGCAAACGTAATCTTTTGTTCTGTCATTTCATTTGACTACTTGTTAATTTTGGGGGCAAATTATAAGGGGTTTAATAGAAAATATAAAGTGCGGTTAAATTTATCAATTAAGATAAAGCCGCACTTTTTATTTGATTATGTTACACTTCTTTTTATTTTGATTACCTAAATTATGCAGGCTCAATCCTCTATTAACAATCCTTTTGCTTATACAGTACTTAAATGGTATCGGCAATTCGGGCGTAAAAACTTACCTTGGCAGCAAAATAAAACTCTATATGGTGTTTGGTTATCCGAGGTGATGTTGCAACAAACTCAAGTAGCGACAGTTATTCCTTACTTTGAACGTTTTATTAAAGTTTTTCCAAATATTACCGCACTTGCCAATGCACCTTTAGATGAAGTGCTACACTTATGGACAGGACTGGGTTATTATGCAAGAGCTCGCAATTTGCATAGGGCTGCACAAACCATAAGAGATCAGTATCAAGGTGAATTTCCAACGGATTTTCAGCACGTGTGGGCTTTACCCGGTATTGGACGTAGTACAGCTGGGGCGGTTTTATCTTCAGTACTTAATCAGCCTTATCCTATTTTGGACGGTAATGTAAAGCGAGTGCTGACTCGTTATTTTCAGGTGCAAGGTTGGACTGGTGATAAAAAAGTAGAGGAGAAGCTTTGGCAATTGAGTGCGGAGGTTACCCCTACAGAGCAGGTCGCAGATTTTAATCAAGCTATGATGGACTTAGGTGCGATGGTTTGTACTCGTACAAAACCTAAGTGCTTGTTGTGTCCATTAGCCATAAAGTGCGGTGCTAATTTAAACAATAATTGGGTAGATTTTCCGTCTAAAAAGCCGAAGAAATCGTTACCTGAGAGAAAAAGTTATTTTCTGATTTTGGAGAATCAAGGTAAGGTTGCTTTAGAACAACGCCCTATTTCAGGACTTTGGGGCGGATTATATTGTTTTCCGCAGTTTGATACCCTGACTGAATTATTGGCTCATCTTTCTCAGCAAGGTATTCAACAATATCAACAATGGACGGCATTTCGTCATACATTCAGCCATTTTCATTTAGATATTTATCCAATTTATGCACAAATACAAACTCAGGAAGTAGAATTTGATCGCACAGATTGGAAAAAAATTGCAGAAAATAACGTAGAATATGGTTCTCCTATATCAAGTGCGGTCAAATATTGGTATGATCCTACCAATCCAAGCCAAATTGGTTTGGCTGTGCCGGTTAAAAATTTATTGATCGAATTTCAAAAAAGGAAATAATTATGGCAAGAAATGTGTTTTGCACTTACTTAAATCAAGAGGCTGAAGGATTGGATTTTCAGCTATATCCCGGCGAGTTAGGTAAACGGATTTTTGACAATATCAGTAAACAGGCATGGGCGGAATGGATGAAAAAACAAACCATGTTAGTTAATGAGAAAAAATTAAATATGATGAATTCCGAACATCGCCAGTTATTAGAACAAGAAATGACAAATTTTCTTTTTGAAGGGAAAGATGTTCATATTGAGGGCTATGTGCCTCCGACAGAAAAATAATTTAACATGAAAAAATATATTGTATTTGCGATTATTCCTTTTCTTTTTGCTTGTAGTAGTTCTACGCTAAATGATGACTATGATGAAGCTTTTGCAAAAGATACTCAAGGACTTGATATTTTAACCGGACAATTTTCTCATAATATCGATCAAATTTGGGGAGTAAATGAACTCCTCGTGGCAAGCAGAAAAGACTATGTAAAATACACAGATAATTTTTACACTCGCAGTCATATCAGCTTTGATGAAGGTTCTATTATGATTGAAACATTGGGTGATAAAAGTCGTTTATATCATTCGATTATTCATACTTTATTAATGGGTGCGGATGCAAAAGGAATCGATTTATTTACCTCTGGCGATGTGCCTATCAGTTCTCGTCCATTCCTCGTCGGATTAGTTGTTGATCATAAAGGTGCACAAGTTAAAAATATTGCGACGGCAAGTAATTTTGCAAATTATCTTTTACAAAATAAGTTGCAAACACGTTACCTCACTAATGGGAATCCTGTACAGTATGTTATTATTCCAATGGTTGCAAACCATGTTGCAGTGCGTGCCCAACGCTATTTACCTCTAATTCGAAAAGCCGCCGGACGTTATGGGATAGATGAAAGTTTAATTCTTGGTATTATGCAAACGGAATCAAGTTTCAATCCTTATGCAATTAGTTATGCTAACGCAATAGGTTTAATGCAAGTTGTACCTCATACTGCAGGGCGAGATGTATTCCATTTAAAAGGGTTAAACGGGCAACCGTCAAAAAAATATCTCTTTAATCCCGCTAAAAATATTGATACAGGTGTTGCCTATTTGACTTTATTACGGGATAAATATTTAGATGGTATAACAAATCCAACTTCAAAACGTTTTGCAATGATTTCCGCTTACAATAGCGGTGCCGGAGCAGTACTACGAGTGTTTCATAATGATCGAGATATAGCAATTAACAAAATTAATCGCTTATATCCGGAGCAAGTATATCGTATTCTTACTACTATGCACCCCTCTGAGCAAGCAAGAAATTATTTACTCAAAGTAGATAAAGCACAAAAAAGTTATAGGGTGATTAAGAATAGCAAATCTGATTTGCCTTAATAAACCATAACAAAAGAATAATTAAGTTACGCATGCTTAAAAGCTAAGATATACTTAACTGACTTTTCATTAAACTTATTCATGGAGAACTGTTATGACTGCCCTTTTTACCACTGCTCAAAACTGGCTCGCTCAAGACCCTGATGCGGAAACTCGTGCAGAATTACAAACATTACTCAACCAAGCCAAAGCAGGCGATATGAATGCACAGAAAGAGTTACATAACCGTTTTAACGGTCGGTTGCAATTCGGTACCGCTGGTTTACGCGGTCGCTTACAAGCTGGTTCTATGGGTATGAACCGTGTACTCGTGGCTCAAGCAGCGGGCGGTTTGGCGGAATACCTAAAAGGCTATGATAGTGAACCCTCTATCGTATTAGGTTATGACGGTCGTAAAAACTCTGATGTGTTCGTACGAGATACCGCTGAAATTATGGCTGGTGCGGGCATCAAAACCTTCCTTTTGCCACGAAAATTGCCAACACCTGTACTGGCTTACGCTATCAAATACCTCAACACTACGGCGGGCGTGATGGTCACTGCAAGCCACAACCCTCCTGAAGATAACGGCTATAAAGTTTATTTAGGTAAAGCGAACGGCGGGGGACAAATCGTCTCCCCAGCCGATGTTGACATCGCTAAACTGATTGACAAAGTGGCTAACGGCGATATTCGTGACTTACCACGTAGCCAACACTACACAGTGTTAGACGATGAGATCGTAGAGGCATATATCGCAAAAACTGCCTCTATTGCCAAAGAGCCACAAGCAAATATTAACTACGTTTACACCGCAATGCACGGAGTAGGCTATGAAGTGTTGAGTAAAACCTTAGCGAAAGCAGGCTTACCACAACCATATTTGGTCGAAGAGCAAATTCAACCTGATGGATCATTCCCAACGGTCAATTTCCCAAATCCAGAAGAGAAAGGTGCGTTAGATTTAGCAATTAAACTGGCAAAAGCAAAAAATGCCGAGTTCATCATTGCCAACGACCCTGACGCAGACCGTCTTGCAGTTGCGGTACCTGATTCGGAAGGCAACTGGAAACCTTTGCACGGTAACGTGATTGGTTGTTTCTTAGGTTGGTATCTAGCAAAACAATACCACGCACAGGGCAAACAGGGCAAATTAGCTTGCTCACTGGTTTCTAGTCCTGCTCTGGCGGAAATTGCGAAAAAATACGGTTTCCAATCCGAAGAAACTTTAACTGGTTTCAAATATATCGGCAAAGTGAACGACTTATTGTTCGGCTTTGAAGAAGCATTGGGCTACTTAGTCGATCCAAACAAAGTACGTGATAAAGACGGGATTTCAGCAGCTATTGCCTTCTTAGATTTAGTCCGTAGCCTGAAAAAAGAGGGTAAAACACTAACAGATTACGCTAATGACTTTACTGCGGAATTCGGTGCATATGTAAGCGGACAAATCTCTATTCGTGTGAACGAATTATCGGATATCGGCAAAATGATGACCGCACTTCGTAAAGAACCACTAACAGAATTAGGCGGTTTCAAAGTTACACAATTTATTGATCACAGTAAAACTGATCGTGCTAGCGATATTCTCGTGTTTGTGCTTGAAAATGGTAGTCGCCTTATTGTTCGTCCATCCGGCACCGAGCCGAAAGTGAAGTTCTACTTAGATGTGTGCGGTACAGATCCGAAAAATGCAGACGAAGTATTAGCGGAGTTTGATGAGAACGTACGCCAAATCCTCCGACAAGAGAAGTACGGAAAACAGGATTGCTAATTTAGCATAAACACAAAAGCACGTTTTATACCTACCTGTTATTTTATCGACTCCATATAAAAATCACCGCACTTTTATCTCAATAACGAAACAAAAGTGCGGTAGTTTTACAGCAAAATCAGTTAAAATTATCCCTGTGAAGAAATACGTTTCATGTCTGTCATATAACCACGCAATTCCTGACCGATTAATTCAATCGGATGCTGACGAATTGCATCATTTACATCACGTAACAAAATATTATCGATTTCCGTTGCTGGTGTTGACTCACCTAAATCACCACGTTTTAACGTTGGAATAATTTCTTTAGCTAAAATTGGAGCCGCTACGTTAGCAAATAAATAATTACCATACTCAGCAGTATCAGAGATGACTACATTCATTTCATATAAACGCTTACGAGCAATTGTATTGGCAATTAATGGTAACTCGTGTAGTGATTCATAATAGGCAGACTCTTCATAAATTCCCGTTTCTACCATTGTATCAAAAGCCAATTCAACGCCAGCTTTAACCATTGCTACCATTAATACGCCATGATCGAAATATTCTTGTTCGGAAATTTTAATATTTTCTCCTTTCGGTGCATTTTCAAATGCTGTTTTACCGGTTTGTTCACGCCATTTCAATAAATTAGCATCACCGTTTGCCCAGTCTTCCATCATGACACGGGAAAATTCACCGCTGATAATATCATCCATATGTTTTTTAAATAGAAAATCCAATTTTTCTTTAATTTGCTCGGAAAGGGAAAATGCACGTAACTTAGCACTATTAGATAACCGATCCATCATTAAGGTAATACCGCCTTGTTTTAAGGCTTCAGTAATTGTTTCCCAACCATATTGAATTAATTTACCCGCATATGCCGGATCTTTACCATCAGCGATTAACTTGTCATAACATACTAAAGAACCAGCCTGTAACATACCGCATAAAATTGTTTGCTCTCCCATTAAATCGGATTTTACTTCCGCAACAAAAGAAGATTCCAAAACACCAGCACGATGTCCACCAGTCGCCGCAGCCCATGCTTTAGCAATGGCTAACCCTTCACCTTTCGGATCGTTTTCAGGATGAACAGCAATTAACGTCGGCACACCGAATCCACGTTTAAATTCTTCCCGCACTTCCGTCCCAGGACACTTAGGAGCGACCATTACCACAGTGATGTCCTGACGAATTTTTTCTCCCACTTCAACAATATTTAAACCATGCGAATATCCCAAAGCTGCTCCTTGTTTAATTAACGGCATAACATCAGCAACGACTTTAGAGTGTTGTTTATCTGGTGTTAAATTAATCACCAAATCCGCCGTAGGAATTAATTGCTGATAAGTTCCTACAACAAATCCGTTTTCACTTGCTCGCTGAAAAGAAGCACGTTTTTCCTCAATAGTTTCCGGACGAAGAGCATAAGCAATATCCAAACCGGAATCTCGCATATTTAAACCTTGATTTAATCCTTGAGCACCACATCCGATAATGACAATTTTTTTACCTTTTAAGAAATTAACCCCATCGGCAAATTCCTCACGATCCATAAAGCGACAACGACCTAACTGGTCAAGTTGTTGACGCAAATTTAATGTATTGAAATAATTACCCATTTCCAATCTCCTTATGTAATATTCCGCTGGTTATAACCAAATTAAAATTTACGGTAAAAGCATTATACATAAATTTGCTATTGCGTAAATTGACTTTATTGAAAACTTTTATTTCGTTTTCTCAAATAGATCTGTTTTTGTTTGTAATTTATTTTTTTAATTTAAAGTAGTATGAAAAAACAGTATAATTAAGTGGTTAGTTAGTTAATTTTTTTCTTAACTTCTTAATTTTAAGAATAATTTCTTTTTTTTGGGGGAATAATGAGAATATTTAAATCAATAAAACAATTCTTTGTTAAGCCATCTGCAAAAATAGGGTTAGGTATCCTTTTGGTCGGCGGTGCCTTTGCAGGAATTGTAGGTTGGATTATCTTTAATGCCGTTCTTGACCATACCAGTCAAGAAGAATTTTGTATAAGTTGCCATTCTATGCAATATCCATTAGAAGAACTCAAACAAACCGCTCATTGGTCCAATGATAAAGGGGTTTCCGCAAGTTGCCCTGATTGTCATTTACCTCACAATACGGTGGATAAATATATTCGTAAGATTCAAGCAACAAAGGAAATTTTTGCCGAATTAAGCGGTAAAATTTCTTCGAAAACAGACTTTGAAAAACACCGTCTAGAAATGGCAGAAAGGGAATGGGCGAGAATGTCCGCTAACGGTTCGGCGGAATGTAAAGCTTGTCACAGCTATGATCGAATGGATTTTGATAAAATGTCGGAGATTGCACGCAATGCCATGATACCTGCAGCTGAAAAAGATCAAAGCTGTATTGATTGCCATAAAGGAATTGCACATCATCTTCCTGAAATGTCACATTCATCATCAAAAGGCAATGGTTTACCATCAAGCTCTTTACAAG
The DNA here is from genome assembly GCF_014202395.1 of Histophilus somni. Classification (GTDB taxonomy): domain Bacteria; phylum Pseudomonadota; class Gammaproteobacteria; order Enterobacterales; family Pasteurellaceae; genus Histophilus; species Histophilus somni. The sequence continues at coordinate 34,881 of NZ_JACHGQ010000010.1, read as the reverse complement.
CAAATAAAATCTATTATACGGAAAATAATGTCGCTCTTTTTGCAGATGAAACAATGGGGCAAGAAATCGGGCAGTTAGAAACTGGCGTACCAGTACATTTTGTGAAAACAACACCAAACGCGGATTTGGTTGAACTGGAAATGTGGCGAAAAGACAAAGGCTTTGGACGAATTTGGTATAACCAATTCGGAAAAAATATTACCGATGCCATACTAACTAAAGAATTTATGTCGGCGGAGCCTAAATATGATGTATTGGAAAGTGTTGAAGATCCTATTACCGGTCTAACTTGGCAAAAAGTAAAACTTTCTGTATGGATTGGTAAAAATCAACTTATTGAAAATATTGATAATTTATGGGCTGAAGCGGAAAAAATTTATAAAACGCAATGTAGTACTTGTCATAGACAACCTGATGTAAAACATTTTGATTCAAATACTTGGATTGGACTGTTTAATGGTATGGTCGGTTTTACTAATATTGATAAACCAACAGGAAAACGTGTTTTACGCTATTTACAAATGCATTCATCCGATTTTCAACCACACGATAATAATCATTAATGAGGAATAAAACTATGCAACAATCACGTCGTCAATTTTTGAAAAATATGTCTGTTATGGCTGCGACTTTTGCAATGCCTAACTTCCTCGTTGCTAAAAGTGCGGTGGAAAATAAACAAGATTTATCACAATGGAAAATTACCGGCTCCCATTGGGGTGCAATTCGTGCCAAAGTCGTTAATGGTCGAGTAAGTGAAATTAAACCTTTTGAGTATGATGAATACCCAACCGAGATGATAAAAGGAATCAAAGGGTTAATTTATAGCGAATCTCGCATTCGCTATCCAATGATACGATTAGATTGGCTTAAAAATAGACACAACAGCAATACAGAGCAACGAGGAGATAATCGCTTTGTACGTGTGACGTGGGACGAAGCCCTTGACTTATTCTATGAAGAGTTAGAACGAATTCAACAAAATTACGGACCTTGGGCTTTGCATACGGGTAACGTAGGTTGGCGTTCAACAGGACAATTCCACAGCTGTGGTAACCATATGATCCGAGCAATCGGCATGCACGGACACAGTGTCAGTACTGCCGGAGATTACTCTACCGGTGCCGGACAAATTATCATGCCTTATGTGTTAGGCTCAACAGAGGTTTATTCTCAAGGAACATCATGGGAGATTTTACTTAAAGAGAGTCAAAACATCATTTTTTGGGCAAGCGATCCGGTAAAAAATTTACAGGTCGGTTGGAACTGTGAAACCCATGAAGCCTATAAATATTTAGCCCAACTCAAACAAAAAGTAGCAGATAATTCAATTAATGTAATTTGTGTTGATCCTGTGAAAAGTAAAACTCAAAATTATTTGGGTTGCCAACAACAATATATCAATCCGCAAACTGATGTTCCTTTTATGCTCGCCATAGCCTATGTGCTTTATACGGAAAATCTTTACGATAAAAAATTCCTTAAAATGTACACGATAGGATTTGAAAAATTTGTACCTTACTTAACGGGTGAAGAGGAAGACAAAACAGCAAAAACTCCTGAATGGGCAGAGAAAATCTGTGGTATTTCTGCAAGTAAAATTCGTGAGTTTGCACATATGCTTGCCGGAAAACGGACACAGTTAATTTTTGGTTGGGCTATTCAACGTCAACAACACGGTGAACAACCTTACTGGATGGGTGCCGTCTTAGCGGCTATGCTCGGACAAATCGGTCTACCGGGAGGTGGTATCAGTTATGCCCATCATTATAGTTCCATCGGTATACCGGAATCCGGAGCAGCCATGCCTGGTGCTTTTCCATTGAATGTGGATGAAGGACAAAAACCGAAATACGAAAGCACCGATTATAACGGTTATAGTGCGGTCATTCCTGTAGCAAGATTATCCGATTCCTTGTTAAATCCGGATAAGACAATTCATTTTAACGGACAAAAAGTGGTTTATGCTCCCTATAAAATGGCAATCTTCACCGGATGTAACCAATGGCATCGTCATTCTGAACGCAATAAAATGAAACAAGCCTTCCAAAAGCTGGAAACCATAGTATCAATTAATTACAGCTGGACAGCTACTTGTCGTTTTTCCGATATTGTGTTACCCGCCTGTACGCCTTTTGAACGTAATGACATTGATGCTTACGGTTCATATAGCAACCGAGGCGTTATTGCTATGCAAAAATTAATCGATCCGCTTTACGATTCCCGTTCAGATTTTGAAATTTTCAAAGAACTTTGTCGCAGATTTGGTAAAGAGAAAGAATATTGTCGTAACATGGACGAGATGGAATGGGTAGAAAAACTTTACGAAGACTGCCGTAAAGAAAATGAAGGCAAATTTGCTATGCCAACCTTTGAAAAATTTTGGAAAACAGGATTTGTACTTTTCCCGGAAGGTAAACCTTGGGTAAGACATGCTGATTTCCGAGAAGATCCTGAACTTCATGCACTTGGTACTCCTTCTGGTTTTATTGAAATTTATAGCAATAAAATCGCTTCTTATGGCTATGATGATTGCAAAGGTCATCCAATGTGGTTTGAAAAAACGGAACGTTCTCATGGCGGACCAAAATCAGATAAATTTAAATTCTGGTTGCAATCAGTTCACCCTGATCAACGTTTACATTCACAACTTTGTGAATCAAAAGAATTACGTGAAACTTATACTATTCAGGGTAGAGAACCTTTATTTATCAATCCAAATGATGCAAAAGAACTAGGCATTGCTCATGGAGATCTTGTGCGAGTTTATAATGATCGAGGTCAAGCTATTGTAGGTGCACACCTTTCAGAGGACTATCCAAGCGGTGTAGTGCGGTTACAAGAAGGTGCATGGTATTCACCGTTAGATGAAAAAATCGGCTCTATTGATACTTATGGCGATCCGAATACTATGACTCTTGACATAGGTTCTTCTAGCTTAGCTCAAGCTGTTTCTGCCAATACATGCCTTGTTAATATTGAAAAATATAAAGGCATTGCTCCTGAACCTAATGGTTTCAAAGGTCCAATAGAAATTGCATTATGATAACGTTGAATACCGAAGAAAAAATCTTTATTTATTCATGGCTTAAAAATATATTAAGCCATGAATTAACTGAACAGCAGCTACAACAATATCAACAAGGGGTTTTTACTCCCTTGTTTGATTTTTTGTCAGAACAAGATTTGGCGAAGCAAATAAATACTGTTCGAAACTCACTCATGCAATTATCTAATTTGCCTTTAGCTCATTTAGAATTAGCTGCGGATTTTGCCCAACTTTTCTTGTTGAATGGAGAAAATAGTGCTTTGCCTTACGCCTCCGCTTACTTATCGGAAAAAGAACTAAATCAACATATTGCATTTATTGACCATTTACTATTTAAATACCAGCTAAAGTTTGATCACAATCTACGTGAACCCAGCGATCATCTCGCTGTTTATTTAGAATTACTGATAACCCTTGAAAAGAGCGGTCAAAAAGAGAAAAGTTTTAACTTTATTCAACATTATTTATTAGCTTGGCTTATTCCTTTTAATAAAAAAGTACAAAAAATTAAAACAGAAACCTCGTTCTACCAAGCCATAACAGAAATATTAATCACGCTGTTAAATAAAAATGTAAAACTCTCATAGCATTTAACAAAATCATCAACAAATTAGTTAGTGATTTTTATGCCGGATATAAAAAAGCTAATCTTAAAAGATTAGCTTTTACTTTATTTAATTTGCCTTTCAATCACACCGCCACCGAGACATACCTCACCTTGATAAAAAACAGCTGATTGTCCCGGCGTAACAGCAATTTGTGGCTCATCAAACCGCACTTCAATACAATCATCATTTATAGGAATAACTTCACAATCAACATCTTTTTGACGATAACGTGTTTTGACTGTACAACGTAAATTTTGACGAATTGGCAAACGATCAATCCAATATAGCTGAGTAGCCATTAAACCTTGTGATAACAGGGCAGAATTATCATTTCCTTGTGCAACTACTAGTACATTGTTAATTAAATCTTTTTCTACCACATAAAACGGATCTTCACTTAACCCTTTTACTCCTCCAATACCTAATCCTTTACGTTGACCTAAGGTGTAATACATTAAGCCATCATGTTTGCCGATGACTTTACCGTCAACCATACGAATTTCACCCAGTTGTGCAGGTAAAAATCTTGCCAAAAATTCTTTAAATTTACGTTCTCCAATAAAACAAATCCCCGTAGAATCTTTCTTTTTTGCCGTAATCAAACCGAGATCTTCTGCTATAGCCCTAACAATCGGTTTTTCAATTTCACCTACGGGAAATAGACTTTGAGCCACTTGATCTTTGCTCAAGGTATAAAGGAAATAACTTTGATCTTTATTACTATCCAGACCACGTAATAATTTTGTTTGTCCATTTACATCGGATCGACGAACATAATGTCCTGTTGCAATGTAATCAGCACCTAAATCTTCTACCGCATATTCCAAGAAAGCCTTAAATTTAATTTCTTTATTGCATAAAATATCAGGATTTGGTGTTCTTCCGGCTTTATATTCAGCTAAAAAATGCTCAAATACATTATCCCAATATTCAGCAGCAAAATTAATTTTATGTAGCTTTATTCCTAATTTATCACACACTGCCTGTGCATCAGCTAAATCGTTAGCGGCAGTACAATAATCCGTATCATCATCTTCTTCCCAATTCTTCATAAACAATCCTTCAACTTGATAACCTTGCTGTTGAAGAATAAAAGCGGACACAGAGGAATCAACACCACCAGACATACCGCAAATCACTTTCTTTTTACTATTTTTAGCAATTTCAAGTGCGGTAAGTTTTGGTAGTTTTTTTTCATAAACAATGGATTTCATATTTTTATTTATTTTTAATAATCAAGTTAATTTTTTATTGAAGGTAATTTTTAGATAAAAACATAAATACGCTTTCATATTGCGAGGTGTTTACATCAAACATCTGTAAAAATCTGTCAGCCGCTTTTCTATCTGCAATTTCTTTTTGAACAAATCGTTCAAAATCTTTCTTCAAACTGTGGGAAAAAGATTTTCTCATATTAATAAATTTGACTAATAATGTATGAGAATAATAACCTTGCTGAAAAATATCCTTTAAAATATTGTCCTGCTCGATCATTAATTTGTTAATATTATCAAATTGTTCTTCAATAATTTTCTTATCTTCTGTGGAACTAATTTTCTCTGAAATTTTCCATTTCTCAGCCAAAATTTCATCTAACTTAATAAAATTATACTTTATTTTTTCAGCATCCTTCACTGGTGCAATAAGTGCATAACTTGAACCATCAATCTTTATTTCCTTTGGGTTAGTCTTCTTTTCTACAGCGAAAGCAATAGAAAAAATTTGAGAAATTACAAGTATCAAAAAAAGTAATTTTTTCACAAAAGCTTCTCCAGATAAAAAATATCAAGAATATTAACGTTATTTCAACTCATAAAACTGCGGTTGTTTTTTCGCAAATTTTTCTTCATATTCAGTTTTTGCATCTTCATCACCAGCAGCAAGTTTAGCCTGCAAGTTATCACATGGAGTATCACAATCACAGACTTTTTTCATCCCTAAAGCAGATATACCACCACAACTTCCAGCAATGGACTTACGCTTTATGATATAACCAAGAGACATACCTAAAATAACTAAAACAAAAATAGCAAAAGTGACTAAAAATAATTTCATAGAAACTCCTTATTTTTTCTGAGTTGATAATATTTCAGCAAATTTAGAGGACATTTTATTTTCAAACCCTTGTGGAGTTTTGACCGTTAAATAAATAGGTAAATCATTTTGCTCAGCAATTTCCAGTGCTTTTTCCGCACCTAAAACAAATAAACCTGTGGATAAGCCGTCTGCAGTCATAGCACTTTTAGATAAGACTGTAATTGAGGCTAAATTATGCTGAACGGGCTGGCAAGTTGTAGGATCTATTTCATGGGAAAAACGTTTTCCATCTTGCTCAAAATAATTGCGATAATCCCCGGAAGTTGCCATAGCCAAATCTTGTAAACCGACAACTTGTGATACAGATCGAGTTCCATCAAAGGTTGGCTTTTCAATAGCTATTTGCCAAGCTTTATTTTCAGCATTATGACCATTTGCTCGAATCTCACCGCCAATTTCCACTAAGTAGTCAGTAATACCTTGCTCAGCAATATAATCAGCAACTTTATCGACACCAAAACCTTTAGCAATAGAAGATAAATCAATATAAATCTGCGGCACAGATTTGGTCAAAAAGAATTTATTGTCTTTTTGTGTTAGTCTAACTTTCTCAATACCTACCCAGGCTTTTCGTTCAGCTATTTGCTCCGGTGTGGGTGCTTTTTCTACCCGTTTTTCCGGTCCAAACCCCCATAAGTTCACAATAGGACCAACTGTTACATCTAGAGCACCTTGAGTAATTTGATTTAACTTTATTGCTTCAGCAACTACAAAAGCCAAATCTGCGGAAATTTCAATAGGATTATTTATCTCCTTGTTTTTGTTGAACACACTTAACTCTGAATTAGGAATATAAGTGGACATTTTAGCATTTACATCTTGTAAGATACCTTCAATGCCTTCGTGCATTTTTTGTACTCTTAACTTAGTCTTGCCATTATCAATATATTTGATATGGTAAGTTGTACCCATGGTTCTACCATTTAATGACACTAACTCAGCTTCTTTTTGGCAAGCACTAAGTAAAAATACCAACGCAAATATATTTATTAAATTTAATAATAATTTCTTAGTCATAAAGTGCGGTTTATCCTATTTATAAGTTTTTACTAAAGGTTCATCAGCCTTTTTAATATCAATATGACAATAGCCATTAGGATTTTTTAATAAATAATCCTGATGGTATTCTTCCGCTGGATCAAATCGTTGTAAAGGCAACACCTCAACAACAATTGGTTTACTGTATTTTTTCTGTTCTTGTGTAAGAGCGGTTAAAATAATTTCTCTATCCTGTGGATCGGTATAGTAAATACCTGTTCTATATTGTGTTCCTTTATCATTACCTTGTTGATTTAAACTAGTAGGATCAATTACTCGGAAATAATATTGCAAAATATCCTCTAAACTTAATTTATTTTGCTCATAGATCACTTTAACCGTTTCCGCATGACCAGTATTATTGTATAACACATCTTGGTAACTTGGATTTTCAGTTTTACCATTTGCATAACCTGAAATAGCATCCAACACACCATCAATACGATGAAAATAGCCCTCTACTCCCCAAAAACAACCTCCCGCAAGATAAATAGCTTTGTTGCTCATACGTAATTCCCTTTATGCAAGTATATAATTAGTTTAAATAAAATACAAAGCGGTCAGCTTCAAAAATTTATGAAATCTGACCGCACTTTATTGATCATTTAAGATCAGCCACCAAAATCATCTAATAAGATATTTTCATCTTCAACACCAAGATCTTTTAACATCTTAATTACCGCAGCATTCATCACCGGAGGTCCACACATATAGTATTCACAATCTTCCGGTGCTTCATGATTTTTCAAGTAGTTTTCATAAAGAACATTATGAATAAAGCCTGTGTAACCATCCCAATCATCTTCAGGAAGTGGATCAGAAAGAGCCACATGCCATACAAAGTTATCGTTTTCGGCTTGAAGCATATCAAAATCTTCCACATAGAACATTTCACGTTTAGAACGAGCACCATACCAAAATGACATTTTACGTTTTGATTTTAAACGTTTTAATTGATCAAAAATATGTGATCTCATTGGTGCCATACCCGCACCCCCACCGATAAAGACCATCTCATTATCAGTTTCTTTAGCAAAAAATTCACCAAATGGACCTGAAATAGTAACTTTATCTCCTTCTTTCAAAGACCAAATGTAAGAAGACATTTGACCTGGCGGTACATCAGGATTACGTGGTGGAGGTGTTGCAATACGAACATTTAGCATTATGATACCTTTCTCTTCTGGATATGAAGCCATAGAGTAAGCACGAATAATATGCTCGTCCACTTTTGAAGTATAACGCCATAAATCAAATTTATCCCAATCTTCGTGGTATTCTTTTGGAATATCAAAATCTTTATAGTGAACAGTGTGTGGTTCTGCTTCAATTTGGATGTAACCACCAGCACGGAATGGTACTTCTTCACCTTCAGGTATTTGAAGTTTAAGCTCTTTGATAAAAGTTGCCTTATTGTCATTAGAAATAACAGTACATTCCCATTTTTTCACACCAAAAACTTCTTCTGGTAACTCAATCTTCATACTGTTCTTCACATTTACTTGACAAGAAAGACGATAACCTTCTTTAGCTTCACGCTTTGAAATATGTGAAAGTTCTGTCGGCAGAATATCTCCTCCACCTTCAGTAACTTTCACGATACATTGACCACAAGAACCACCGCCCCCACAAGCAGAGGATACAAAGATACCTTTATTTGCCAATGCACCTAATAATTTACCACCTGCTGGTAAGTTAATAGCTTTACCAGGATCATCATTAATTTCAATAGTAATGTCCCCTGAATTTACCAATTTAGATTTAGCAAACAAAATAAGTACAGCTAAAGCTAAAACGATAACAGTAAACATTGCAATACCAAGAGTAATTTCCATTTAAGTATCCCCTATTACAACTGAACACCGGAAAATGACATAAACCCAAGAGCCATTAAGCCAACAGTGATGAAAGTAATACCTAACCCACGAAGACCTGCCGGAACATCAGCATATTTCATTTTCTCTGTAATACCGGCAAGAGCAACTATAGCTAACATCCAACCGGTCCCTGCACCAATACCATAAACAACAGACTCGGCAAAGTTATAGTCACGCTGAACCATAAAAGATACCCCACCAAAGATTGCACAGTTTACCGTAATTAAAGGAAGGAAAATCCCTAATGCGTTATAAAGTGCGGGGAAATATTTGTCTAAAATCATTTCAAGAATTTGAACTAATGCAGCAATTACCCCAATGAAAGTGATGAAATTTAAGAAACTTAAATCAACACCATCAATTAAAGCTCCATCTTTAAGAATGAGAGAATAAACCAATTGATTTACAGGCACAGAAATACCTAATACAACAGTCACCGCAACACCTAAACCAAAAGCTGTTGATACTTTCTTTGAAACTGCAAGGAATGTACACATACCAAGGAAGAAAGAAAGAGCCATGTTTTCGATAAATACGGATTTTACGAAAAGGCTAATATAATGTTCCATAAATTATTTCTCCACCTGTTCCGGTTTCCATGTTCTCAGACCCCAAATAATGAAACCGATAATAAAGAATGCACTTGGTGCTAATAAGAATAAACCATTGGTTTGATACCATCCACCATCTTGGATAGTTTGAAAAATAGTCATACCAAATAATTTACCTGAACCAATTAATTCTCGAATAAAAGCGACAGTAACTAAAATTGCTCCATAGCCTAAACCATTACCAATACCGTCAACAAAACTTTCTATTGGTGCAGATTTCATTGCAAAAGCCTCCGCACGTCCCATCACAATACAGTTTGTGATAATCAACCCCACAAAAACTGAAAGTTGTTTTGATAACCCATAAGCATACGCACGTAAAATTTGATCAACCAAAATTACTAACGAAGCAATAATTGCCATTTGGACAATTATACGAATACTGTTCGGAATATAATTACGGATTAAAGAAATAAAAAAGCTTGAAAAAGCTGTAACAAGACTTACCGCAATTGCCATAACAACTGCTGTTTCAAGTTTGGTTGTTACCGCCAACGCAGAACAAATACCTAAAATTTGTAATGCAATCGGATTATTATCAGTAATCGGTGATAATAATAACTTTTTAATATTTGCATTTGCCATTAGTTAGCCCCCTTTTTTAGTTTTGCTAAATATGGACCAAAGCCATTAGCACCAAACCAATAATCAAACGTACCTTGAACTCCTTTAGAAGTTAATGTTGCACCGGAAAGACTATCAATTCCATGTTGTGCATCAGACGATGCGCCTTTACCTACACGAATAGCCGGTTGATTTTCTTCATCAAGCAGTAATTTACCAACAAATTTAGCTTGCCATTTTGGATTTTCAATTTCGCCTCCCAACCCAGGTGTTTCACCATGGTCATAGAATGTAATACCTTTAATTGTATTACCATCCGGTTGAATTGAAACAAAACCATACATTACCGACCACAAACCCGTACCATACACAGGTAAAACAATTTGGTTTATCTGATTGTTCTCATCTTTAACAAGATAAACTTCCGCTAATTTAGCACGTTGACGTAAACCAGCTTTATCATCTTGAGGGGCAATAGAAACATTTTGAGCGGAATCTTTCGCTGCAGATTTTGCATCAAAACCGGTAGGACATTTTACATAATCACCAGAATTTAATTCCACACAACGAGCTTCAATATTCTTAGTAAAAATATCTTTAATTTGACCGGCTTTTGTATCTTTTTGCAATAATCCTGCAACACTTAAAATATTTTTTTGCTTATCAAGTTGTTTTTGTTCTTCTTGTGTTGGTTTTAACAATACCGCAGAACCAGCAACAATAACAGAACAAGCTAAACTCAACAGAACAACAATCGAAATTGTTCCTCCAACACTATCTTTATTAAATTTAGCCATTGCGAGATCTCCGACGTTTAATATTTGCTTGAACAACAAGGTAGTCAAATAACGGTGCGAATAAATTAGCAAATAAAATAGCCAGCATCATACCTTCAGGATATGCTGGATTTGCCACACGGATAATTACAGCCATCACACCAATTAATGCACCATATAACCATTTACCTTTATTAGTAAATGCGGCTGAAACAGGATCTGTTGCCATAAAAAACATACCTAATGCAAAACCGCCTAATACAAAATGCCAATACCATTGCATTGCAAATAATGGATTAGTTTCAGATCCAATAATATTGAATAAAGTTGAAGTTGCAATCATACCAATCATCACACCAGCAATAATCCGCCAAGATGCAATTCGAGCAAAAACGATAATTGCAGCTCCAATTAATAAAGCAAAAGTAGAAACCTCACCTATAGAACCTGGAATATTACCTAAAAAAGCATCCATCCAAGTAATAGGCTCGCCTGTTGCAACATGTTTTAATGCAACTTGTCCACCTGCAGCCCATTGAGAAAGTGCGGTCGCACCAGAGAAGCTATCCGCAGCTGTCCAAACCAAGTCTCCAGAAATTTGAGCCGGGTAAGCAAAAAATAAAAACGCTCGACCTGCTAATGCTGGATTCATGAAATTCTTACCAACACCGCCAAACACTTCTTTTGCAACGACAACACCAAAGGTTGTTGCCAATGCCGCTTGCCATAATGGTAATGTAGGGGGAACAATCAATGCTAATAAAATAGATGTAACAAAGAAACCTTCATTAATTTCATGTTTACGCACCATTGCAAATAAAACTTCCCAAAATCCACCGACCAAAAAGACAGTTATGTAAATTGGTAAAAAGAAAATTGCACCTAATGCCATTTTAGCTAAAACACCAGCATCAATAGACACTAAACCAAGCATGTTTGCTAATGCAAAGTGCCAATCATTAGCTACATTTTGAGCTAAGTTTGCAGAAAAATCACCAACACTTAATGCAAGAATTGATTGTGCACCAACATTATACATTCCGTAAAACATTGCAGGGAATAATGCAAGCCAAACAAGCACCATCATACGTTTTGAGTCCAATGCATCACGAACATGTGAAGATTTACCTGTTACTGTACCCGGCGTATATAAAAATGTCGCTGTCGCTTCGAACAATGCATACCATTTTTCATATTTACCACCCGGCAAAAAAGCAGGTTCCATTTTCTCTAAAAGATGTTTTAAACCCATTTTTAACCTTCCTTCTCGATCTTATCTAATGCTGCACGTAACATCGGACCATATTCATTTTTACCCGGACAAACGAAAGTGCATAAAGCCAAATCTTCTTCATCCAATTCAAGACAGCCTAAAGCCTGTGCACTATCCGTATCACCTGATGCTAAATCACGTAATAATAATGTAGGTATAATATCTAGAGGAACAACACGCTCATATGCACCAATCGGTACCATAGCACGATGGCCACCATTTACTGCGGAAGTAAAATTAAATAATTTACTGCTGAAATGTCCTAGTACTGTTCGAGTAATGGAAAATTTGTTTTTTCCAGGCATAATCCAGCCTAAAAATTCTTTCTCACGACCTTCAGCAATAACAGATACTTGCAAAGCATAACGTCCCAAATAGTTATATGGACCGATTGCTGTATTACCACTTAACACTGAACCGGAAATAACTCGATTTTCACCCGCACTTAATTCATTTTCCGTTAAATGTGAAAGATTTGCACCTAACTGCGTACGAATTAAACGAGGATTTTTAACTTGTGGTCCAGCTAAAGAAACCACTCGGTCAGTATAAATTTCACCTGTAGTAAATAATTTACCGATAGCAATAACATCTTGATAATTTAAATACCAAACTGATTTAGTTGCACTAACAGGATCAATAAAATGTATATGTGTACCACTTAATCCTGCTGGATGTGGTCCACTAAAATCATGAACAGCTAAGTTAGGTAAATCAATCGTTGGGATATTACTATCACCAGCTTTACACAAATGTAATTTGCCTTCATGTAAACGACTTAAAACGGTTAATCCATCAGTAAAATCCTGCCAATGTTCTTTTAAAACAATTTCAGGATTTGCTGATAATGGATTTGTATCCATTGCATTAACAAAAATAGAAGAAGGTACCGCATCACTCGCAGGTACTTTACTGAAAGGACGCGTACGAAGTGCGGTCCATAAACCAGAAGATTGTAAATTTTGACGAACTTGGTCTGAAGTCAATTTTTTCAATTCATCTTCATTATATTGAGTAAAGGTAATTTGTTCATTACCTTCCACTTTAATTACCACAGATTGTAAAACTCGCTTAGCACCACGATTGATCGCAGTTACAGTACCACTTGCAGGTGCGGTAAATACAATACCAGGATTTTTTTTGTCTTCAAAAAGTACCTGACCTTTTTTCACTACATCACCTTCACGCACCTTCATCGAAGGTCGCATACCCACATACTCTTCGCCAAGCAAAGCAACTTCTTTAACAGCATTGCCGTTATGGATTACTTGTTCTGGTTTTCCTGCAATAGGAAGATCCAAGCCTTTTTTAATTGTAATCATATTGTTTGCACTACTTTTCGTTAGATTAAAATATAGTTGTAACAAAAAAGTAACAACCGCGTCTTGAGTAATGATTTCAGCCGACGAACTACTAAAAATCAATTTATCCGCATCAATCACATAAAAATAAAACTCAAATTCTGTTTTTTACTGTACCTAGCTTAATGATAGAAACAATAAATTAAAAATTTACTAAAAATCAACGAGTCATTTTAACTAAATAATGACTCCGATTCCACTTTAGACACCTTTTTTTATGTTTTTTTATGAAATTTTTGATCTATTTTTGTAAAAAAATCAATTCTAAACCAAAATATTGCTAAAGAGTTACTGACCAATATCTGAACAATTAGGCGACTTTGGAAAAACTTTGCCTAATTTTTCCCATTCTTCAGGACTATATAAATGTAAAGCTAAAGCATGAATACCTTGTTGTAACTCACTACTAAACAATGAGTAAACTAAACGATGACGAGCGACTTTTGTCAAGGATGAAAACCTATTGCTCACAACAACTAATTTAAAATGAGAGTTAGCACCTCGACCTGAGCTGTGCATATAACTTTCATTTTCTATCTGTAAAAAGTGCGGTGAAAATTCTTGTAATAGCTTTTTTTCTAGGACTTTTTGTATCGACATAAGTTTATCCTTATTTTTACTATTTGATATTTGATGTATAACACTATATTTTCATTAATAAAAAACAGATTTTATTTTTATCTTACATCAAAAATAGATTTTTTATTACTCAACTCTGTTTTTTTATTGCATACTCTTTCATTACATCAACAAAAAACCGCCTTTTGGCGGTTTTCTTATTTATAAGATTAACGTTTTCTTTGTGTTAAACGATCTGTTAATTCATAAGCACGTAATTTTGCCAATTCTCTTGAAAGTTTAGATACCAACATTTCATAATTAGCATCTTTGGCACCAGAAACAATATTTTGTTCAGCCTTACGTTTCGCCTCCAAAATACGTTCTCTATCAAGTTCCTTACCACGAATAGCAACATCAGCTAAAACAGTTACAATTGTTGGTTGAACCTCCAAAAAACCTCCTGAAATGTAAATAACTTCCTCAGTATCATCTTCAAGAGTAATTTTTATAATACCCGGCTTGATAGCGGTAAGTAAGGGTAAATGTCCGGCTAAAATACCCAACTCACCTTCAGAACCTGTAGCTTGAATGCCTTTAACTTCACCATTAAAAATATGTTGTTCTGCACTTACTACGATTAATTTAAATGTCGCCATCTTTTTCTCCTTCAAGTTTGCTGTTAATCAGTCTTGAAGTAACTACATTTTTTTGGCTTTTTCTAGCACTTCTTCGATTGAGCCAACCATATAGAACGCTTGTTCCGGTATATGATCGTATTCACCATCTAAAATACCTTTGAAACCACTAATAGTATCTTTTAATGATACATATTTACCAGGAGAACCAGTAAATACTTCTGCAACGAAGAACGGTTGTGACAAGAAACGTTCTATTTTACGTGCTCGTGCTACCACTAGTTTATCATCTTCGGAAAGCTCATCCATACCGAGGATAGCAATAATATCCTTTAATTCTTTATAGCGTTGCAAAATACCCTGCACACCTCGAGCTACATCATAATGTTCCTGTCCTACTACTAATGGATCTAATTGACGTGAAGTAGAATCCAAAGGATCAACAGCTGGATAAATACCCAAAGAAGCGATATTACGACTTAACACCACTGTTGAATCCAAATGAGCAAAGGTTGTTGCCGGAGAAGGGTCTGTCAAGTCATCCGCCGGAACATAAACAGCCTGAACGGAAGTAATAGAACCCGTTTTTGTTGAAGTAATACGCTCTTGTAAAACACCCATTTCTTCTGCTAATGTCGGTTGATAACCTACCGCAGAAGGCATACGACCTAAAAGAGCGGATACTTCTGTACCTGCCAAGGTATAACGATAGATATTATCTACGAAAAATAATACGTCACGACCTTCATCACGGAATTTTTCCGCCATAGTCAATCCTGTTAAAGCAACACGTAAACGGTTACCCGGCGGTTCATTCATTTGACCATAAACCAGCGATACTTTATCTAATACATTAGATTCTGTCATTTCATGGTAGAAATCATTACCCTCTCGAGTACGCTCACCTACACCTGCAAATACTGAATAACCTGAATGTTCGATTGCAATATTACGGATTAATTCCATCATATTTACAGTTTTACCTACACCAGCACCACCAAATAAACCAACTTTACCACCTTTAGCAAAAGGACAAATTAGGTCAATAACTTTGATACCTGTTTCTAAAAGTTCTGTACTATTTGATTGTTCTTCATAGCTTGGTGCAGCACGGTGAATAGCCCAATATTCTTCCGCACCAATTTCTCCTTTTTCATCAATAGGCTCTCCCAGAACGTTCATAATACGCCCTAGTGTTTTTGTTCCCACAGGAACAGAAATTGGATTTCCTGTATTTTCTACTTTTAAACCACGTTTTAGACCATCAGATGAACCCAATGCGATACAACGTACTACACCGCCACCCAACTGTTGTTGAACTTCAAGAGTTAATCCTGATTCAACTTTTAATGCATCATAAACTTTTGGTACTGCATTTTGTGGGAATTCAACATCAATTACCGCACCGATAATCTGTATAATTTTTCCTGCTGACATTACCTTATCTCCATTAAATTGCTGCTGCACCCGCAACAATTTCATTCAATTCATTTGTAATACTTGCTTGACGAGCTTTGTTATACACCAACTGCAAGTCATTAATTAAATTACCTGCATTATCTGTTGCTGCTTTCATTGCTACCATTCTAGCCGCCTGCTCAGAAGCCAAATTTTCAACAACCGCTTGATAAACTTGAGATTCCAAATAACGGACTAATAAACTATCCAACAAAGTTTGAGGATTTGGTTCGTAAATGTATTCCCAATTATCACTATTTTTGCCTAAGCTATCATTATCTAATTCCGGTAATGGAACGAGTTTTTCCATTATTGGTTTTTGCGACATCGTATTGATAAACTTATTATAAGTAACATAGATTGCATCAATTTTACCTTCTTTATAAGCCTCAAACATACGATTTGCTATACCAATTAATTCTTCAGCTACAGGGGTATCTCCCATACCTGAATGCTGAGCTTTAATATTTAAACCAAGAGATTGGAAAAAACCTATACCTTTTGCTCCAATTAAACCTAATGAAACTTCAACATTTTGTTCTTTCCAGTTTTTTATTTCAGAAAGTGCGGTCTTAAATAAATTAACATTTAAACCGCCACATAAACCTCTATCGGTTGAAATAATTAAGATGCCAACGTTTTTAACTTCTCGTTCAATCAAAAATGGATGTTGATAATCAATATTGGCTTTTGATATATGGCTAATTACACCTTGTATTGCTTTAGAATACGGACGTGAAGACGACATACGATCTTGCGTTTTACGCATTTTCGATGCTGCAACCATTTCCATTGCTTTAGTAATTTTTTGCGTACTTTGCACACTGGATATTTTGGTTCTTATCTCTTTTGCACCAGCCATTTTATTTCTCCGTTAATTAACTATTACCATGCAACATTTGCTTTAAATTGATCTAAAACGGTTTTCAATGTATTTTTAATTTCATCATCATAATTACCAGTTTTAGTCAACTCAGCCATAAAATCAGCATAGTTGTAGTTTGCATATTCTAAAAGTGCGGTTTCAAAAGTACCTATACGATTTAATTCAACGTCATCTAAATAACCAAATTCAACAGCAAATAATACCAAAGCCTGTTCAGCAACACTTAACGGTGAATACTGTTTCTGTTTCAATAATTCAGTTACTTTTTGTCCATGTGATAATTGTTTACGTGTAGCTTCATCGAGATCTGATGCAAATTGAGCAAAGGCAGCTAATTCACGATATTGAGCAAGTGCGGTACGAATACCACCAGCCAATTTTTTAACTACTTTGGTTTGTGCCGCACCACCTACACGAGAAACCGAAATACCCGGATTCACTGCGGGACGAATACCCGAATTAAATAAATTGGATTCCAAGAAAATCTGACCATCCGTAATTGAAATTACATTAGTTGGGACAAACGCTGAAACATCTCCTGCTTGAGTTTCAATAATAGGAAGAGCGGTTAAAGAACCTGTTTTTCCTTTCACTTCACCTTTTGTGAATTTTTCTACATATTCTTCACTCACACGAGAAGCTCGTTCAAGTAAACGAGAATGAAGATAGAATACATCTCCAGGAAAAGCTTCCCGACCCGGTGGACGACGTAAAAGTAATGAAATTTGACGGTAAGCAACTGCTTGTTTAGATAAATCATCGTAAACAATTAACGCATCTTCACCACGATCACGGAAATATTCACCCATTGCACAACCTGAATATGGAGCAAGGTATTGTAAAGCTGCTGACTCAGATGCAGAAGCTACAACAACAATAGTATTTTGTAATGCTCCATGTTCTTCTAATTTACGTACTACGTTAGCAATTGTTGATGCTTTTTGACCAATAGCGACATATATACATTTTATACCTGAATCACGCTGATTAATGATGGCATCAATAGCCAATGCTGTTTTACCTGTTTGACGGTCACCGATAATTAATTCACGTTGACCACGACCAATAGGAACCATTGAGTCAACAGCCTTATAACCAGTTTGTACAGGTTGATCAACAGATTTACGTTCAATTACACCCGGTGCGATAACTTCTACCGGTGAAAAACCATCATTTTTGATTTCACCTTTACCATCAATTGGCTGTCCAAGGGTATTTACTACTCTACCTAATAACCCTCGACCGACCGGTACTTCAAGAATACGACCTGTACACTGAACTTCCATACCTTCCGCTAAATCAGAGTAAGGTCCCATCACTACCGCACCTACAGAATCACGTTCAAGGTTAAGTGCCATGGCATAACGATTACCCGGTAATGCAATCATTTCTCCTTGCATCACATCACTTAAACCATGTATACGAATAATTCCGTCACTTACAGAAACAATTGTCCCTGTATTACGTGCTTCGTTTATCACCTCAAACTGAGCTATACGTTTTTTAATCAATTCACTAATTTCTGTCGAATTTAGTTGCATATTTTATTCCTCTTACAATCGCAACTCATTTGCTAGACGGTTGATTTGTCCACGACAACTACCATCAATAACAAAATCATTTGTACGAATAATAGCTCCTGCAATTAACGAACTATCTATTCTGCAATTTAATATTACTTTACGAGCAAGTCTTTTTTCCATTGCGGTAATAATTTTCTGTTGCTGTGCATCATTTAACTGTTGAGCAGAAATAACTTCAACTTGTGATAGAGATTTATATTCTTCAACATAAGATTTAAACTCGTTAAATACAGCTGGAAGTACAGCTAAACGCTTATTTTCAGCCATCAACCTAACTAAATTTTGCCCATATTGATCAAGTTGTTCGCCACAAATTGAGATAACAGTATCAGCAAGTTTAAAAGTAGAACTAGTGCTTGTTAAGTAAGTTTGAACTTTATCATGACGAATAAGCCCAGACAAAAACTCTAACATATTAGCCCATTTTTCTACCGCACTTTTATCTTTTTCAGACTGCTCTACTGCAAAATCAAATACCGCTTTCGCATAGGGGCGAGCTATCGTAGTTAATTCCGACATAGTCTCAACCTTCCTATAAATCTGCAACTAATTTATCAATAATGTCATTGTTCGCCGCTTCATCAATGTTGCGACCCACAATTTTCTCAGCACCGGCAATAGCGAGAGATGCGACTTTAATACGCAACTCTTCTTGAACACGTTTACGTTCAGATTCTATTTCTGCATGTCCCTGTTCAATAATTTTCTCTCTTAATGCCTCAGCTTCAATTTTGACTTCTTCCAAAATTTCATTGCGACGTTTATTCGCTAGATCCACTATTTCCTGAGCTTTAATTCTAGCTTGATTAATTTCTTGCTCAACTAAAACCTTTGTATCGGATTGCTCTTTTTTAGCAGCTTCAGCCGAAGCTAGTGCATTTGCAATAGATCTTTGACGTTCTTCTATAGCTTTAATAATCGGTGGCCATACATATTTCATACAGAACCACACAAAAATAGCAAAAGCAATCAGCTGACCTATTAATGTTGCATTTAAGTTCACAATGCCCTCCCTAAAATTGGATTTATTCTTCTAAAGAATAATATGATTATTTATCCAACTTTAATTAGTTTAATAAACCAATGAATGGATTTGCAAAAATAAATAGTAATGCAATACCTACTGCAATCATTGAAATAGCATCTAAAAGACCAGCTACAATAAACATTTTTGTTTGCAAGCTAGCTGCTAATTCAGGTTGACGAGCAGATGATTCTAAGAATTTACCGCCTAAAAGACTAAAACCTATAGCAGTACCAAGTGCAGCAGCTGCTAATAAAATTACAGAACCAAAAATAGTTGCAGTAATAATGTTTTCCATAATATTCTCCTATAGATGTAGATAAAAGTTTAGCCAAAAGCTAAGTTGTTAAAAAATCAATCGAAAATGTTTAGTAAAAATAATTTCATAAAACAGATTTAATGATCTGATTTATTATAAGCTATACTTAGATATACTACAGTCAGCATCATAAAAATAAATGCCTGTAAAGTAATAACTAGAATATGAAAAATAGCCCAAATTAAATGCAAAGGAATACCTAATACTTGCGGAATAATATTATCTGCCATATACATAACAGCAATAAGGACAAAAATAAGCTCCCCTGCGTACATATTACCGAATAAACGGAAGGCTAATGAAATAGGCTTAGCCAAAAGGGTGACTGCTTCCAATAAAAAGTTTACAGGAATAAATGCCCAATGGTTGAATGGATGTAAGGTATATTCTTTTACAAAACCGCCTAACCCTTTAGACTTAATCGTGTAAAAAATAATTAATGCAAACACACAAACAGACATACCTAATGTCGCACTAATATCGGCTGTAGGAACTGCTCGTAAATAATGAATACCTAATAACTCGGCAAACTGCGGCGGAAAATCAACAGGAATCAAATCAATAGCATTCATAATAAACACCCAACAGAATATTGTTAATGCCAATGATCCAATTTGATGACGAACATCACTTCCGTGAATATTATCTTTAACAACACCATCAACCCACTCAACTAGCATTTCAACTAAACATTGAAATTTTCCAGGAACTCCTGATGTTGCTTTACTAGCAATACGATAGAAAAAGAAAAGGAACAAAACTCCAGATACTAAAGAAAAAAATAAAGTATCAAGATGGACATTCCAAAAACCTTGTCCGGTAGTTAAGAATGTTAAATGGTGACTAATATAGTCAGCAGTAGTATGGCCAGCCATAGTTAATCCTTTTTAAAACTAAATTTTAAGGTATTTATTTACCATAAAAGGCAAAAGATTATTCAATACAATACTTATAAGATAACCTACAAAAAAAACTTTAAAATCAACCTTAAATGTTTTAAAAATGAATACAACCAAAATAATTGTTAAGATAAACTTAATCAATTCTCCACTATAAAACATTTTTAGGTTATTTTTATACTTTTTGTTAGTAAAAAACATTAAGTACACAAAAAGGCAATATGGAATAAAAACTGAAAGTGCACCAAATAAGAAAGATAAATACACTTCATGATCACTCATACCGCCTATACTCAGTAAAACAAAAGAAAACACAAAAATAAAAAACTCAATTAATAATGAAGTTTTATATCTTTTTTGAGTTTTTTTTATTACAGCAGACATCTTATCGTTCTAATTTGCTACTTACAAAAATCTTGCCAGTTTTGCCAGTTACAAGCCTATTTTTGCGAATTTTTAACTTAAAATCATTTTATAAATGACAGTTTCGACCATATTATAAATAATTCATTAAATTTATTCTAATCTTTTTTAACAAAACTAAATGACGCTTACCAACTAATTCAGGAACATTCAATTCTATGATTTTATCCACAGAAAATTGAGCAGATAAAGCCGAAACTTCTTCCATATTATATTGACCTTTTAAAGCATAAAAAAAACCTTGATCCGTTAGTAAATGTTGACACCATTCCGTCATATCTTTTAAAGATGCAAAAGCTCTACTTAAAACCCCATCAAATTGATGATCAGGTTTAAATTCTTCAACTCGACTTAAAACAGGTTCAACATTAGTTAATTCAAGTTCACGAACTGCATTACGAATGAAACTAATACGTTTACCGAGACTATCCAATAAAAAAAACTTTTTGTCAGGGTTAATTATAGCTAAAGGTAATCCAGGTAATCCTGGGCCAGTTCCAACATCAATAAAAATATTTCCTTGTAAATAAGGACTTACAACAATACTATCCAAAGTATGTTTTACCAACATTTCCATGGGATCACGCACAGATGTTAGGTTATAAGCCTTATTCCATTTGTTTAATAATAAAACCAGCTGAACTAACCGCTCTTTTTGTAAATTAGTGGGTAAAAGAGCGGTATTTTTTAACAAAAAATTTAGTTTTTCCATTAAATTCTTTTGTAAATCAGCCATTATTCACCTCGTTTCAGCATACCTTGTTTTTTTAAATTAACGAGTAAAATAGAAATAGCTGCAGGCGTAATACCTGAAATTCGACTCGCTTGACCAATAGAAATTGGGCGGTATTGTTCCAACTTAGCACAAACTTCATTGGATAATCCCGATATATTTTTATAATCAAAATTAGCAGGAATAGCCGTATTTTCATGGCGTTTTTGACGCTCAATTTCTTCTTGTTGATGTTCAATATAACCTTGATATTTAATTGCAATTTCAACTTGTTCAACAGCTTCTTTGTCTTCCATTGCCGGTTTAAAAGGAGTAAGTGCGGTCAAAATTTGATAATTTATTTCAGGACGACGTAATAAATCTTCCCCATTTACTTCACGGATAAGTGGGCTTTTTAATATTTCATTAGCCTCATTTAAATATTCAGAACGAGGATGCAACCAGATTGAACGCAAACGTTGACGTT
Source organism: Histophilus somni (assembly GCF_014202395.1). Taxonomy (GTDB): domain Bacteria; phylum Pseudomonadota; class Gammaproteobacteria; order Enterobacterales; family Pasteurellaceae; genus Histophilus; species Histophilus somni. The sequence continues at coordinate 12,640 of NZ_JACHGQ010000010.1, read as the reverse complement.
CCAGTTCAATATTTTCCATTTTTTGATTAAATCTTGCCCAGCGAATATCATCAATTAATCCTAATTTTCTTGCAATTGAAGTTAAACGAATATCAGCATTATCTTCACGCAACAATAAGCGATATTCTGCTCTTGAAGTAAATACTCTATAAGGTTCTTTAGTTCCTACAGTACAAAGATCATCAACCAAAACCCCTATATAGGCTTGATCTCTACGAGGAAACCAACTTTCTTTTTCTTGAACAAATAAACCTGCATTAATACCAGCTAATAAACCCTGTGCAGCAGCTTCTTCATAGCCCGTTGTACCATTAATTTGACCAGCAAAAAATAAACCAGAAATAGCTTTTGTTTCCAAAGTTGGTTTTAAGTCTCTTGGATCAAAATAATCATATTCAATTGCATAACCTGGTTTAACAATTCTTGCTTTTTCTAATCCTTTCATTGAATTAACAATTTTCATTTGAACATCAAACGGCAAACTTGTTGAAATACCATTTGGATAAACTTCATTACTTGTTAAACCTTCCGGTTCTAAATAAATTTGATGAGAATTACGATCAGAAAAACGTATTACTTTATCTTCAATAGATGGGCAATAGCGTGGTCCAATACCTTCAATAACTCCTGTATACATAGGACTACGATCTAAATTTTTGCGAATCACATCATGCGTTTGATCATTGGTATGCGTTATATAGCAAGGAATTTGCTCTGGATGTTGTTCTACAGATCCCATAAAAGAAAAAACAGGTAATTTTTCATCGCCATATTGTTTAGCTAGAATATCAAAATTAATAGTACGAGCATCGATCCTCGGCGGCGTTCCTGTTTTTAAGCGATTTACTCTTAAATTTAGATCCCTAAGTTTTTTAGCAAGATTTACAGATGCAGGATCACCTGCTCGACCACCAGCATAGTTTTCTAATCCTATGTGGATCTTACCGGCTAAAAATGTACCTGCAGTTAATACTACTGACTTTGCCCTAAATTTTAATCCCATTTTTGTTTCAACACCTGTAACTCTATCTTTTTCTAAAATAATATCGGTTACCTCTTGTTGAAAAATATCTAGATTAGGTTGATTTTCAAGAGCAATACGTACAACTTGGCGGTAAAGAACACGATCTGCTTGGGCTCGTGTAGCTCTCACAGCAGGACCTTTGCTACTATTTAAAGTGCGAAATTGGATACCTGCTTTATCTGCAGCAGTTGCCATTAATCCGCCCATAGCATCAATTTCTTTTACTAAATGTCCCTTACCTATTCCACCAATAGCCGGATTACAAGACATTTGTCCTAAAGTATCTATATTATGAGTTAATAAAAGCGTTTTTAGTTTCATACGAGCTGTCGCTAAAGCAGCTTCTGTTCCCGCATGTCCACCACCGATTACAATGACATCGTAATTTTCTGTATAAAACATAATAGCCTAAGTGTTATTAAAGGTTTTAGAGTTCAAAATAGCGATCTATTCTACATTAAATTACAAGATAAACAAAAAGAAGAAAGAAGTAAAAGATCATCAGTTGATCTTCTTCCTAATATAAATAGAATCTTTTTATATATAAAAGTATTATTATGTATATTATTAGGATCTTTTTTTTTGTTAATAAGTATTTTTTTATTTTTTAAATTAATAAGTTGGATCTTTTTTTTATTGTTATGATCTAGATCTTTTACAGTAAAAGAACTGTGGATATTTTTATGATTTATCCACAATTCTTTTTAAATAAAAAAATTTTTTTATCTTAATAACAGGAAATTTTTTGTTTTTTATTAAAGTTATCCACAGAGTAATGTAAATTAATTGAATAAATTTAGATTAACATTTTTTAACCAGTTTTCAGCAAAATGATCAGGATCATCAACATTCATGACATCTATTTTTAAACTTTCTGTAATTCTTATAGCTTTTTTATTCAGTAAAGTGTCTTCAATTTGATTCACAGCATAGCAAAAAGTATCATAATCGGAGCTTCCTAAACCAATAACAGCAAAACGTATTTGAGAAAGATCTAAGTTTTTTTGTGTAATTTCTTCAAATAGGGGTTTTAAGTTATCAGGTAGTTCACCGGAACCATGTGTTGAACTCACTATTAACCAATTTTTATGTTTAATTACATCATTTAGTGAAGGGCCATGTAATAGATTAGTCGATATACCTTTCTTATCTAGTAATAATTGAATATGTTCGGCTACATATTCTGCACCTCCTAAAGTACTTCCTGTTAGAATGCAAATTTGTTTATTCATCTTAATACCTTAATTTTAGCTAAAAAAATAGGCTTAGAATTAATCTAAGCCATTGATTTTATGAATTTAAATATTATCAATACGACCCAATAATGAACGTAATCGTTCTTGCCAGTTATGATGTTCTGTTTTTAAGTGTTCATTTTCGCTACGTAATTGCTCATTGGTTTGACGAGATAGCTCATTTTTTTCTTTTAATTCTTCAATTTCTAATTGAAGTAATTGGATTGTTTCAACAGCTTGTTTAATTTTTTCTTCTAGTTGGTCTAAAATTTCTAAAGACATAATGGTTTCCTTTTAAATAAAACTAATTTGCGTAGTTATTCTAACTCAGTTGTCTATTATTTTTAAGGAAATTTATGAAAATTTTATATGTTGTATGGCATTGTGTAATCAATCCATTATTTGTAATAGAAAATATACCGCTCTTTATGTTTTATTGGAGTATAACATCAGCAGTAAGTTGATAAAAATTAGCCTATTAAGCAAATTTTTGCTATAATCCGAGCTAATTTTTATTTATAAAAAAGAGAAATTTTATGTCAGAAAATACAACTGAAAATTATGGTGCAGGAAGCATTAAAGTTTTAAAAGGGCTTGAAGCAGTACGTACACGACCTGGAATGTATATTGGTGATACTGATGACGGTACAGGCTTACACCATATGGTTTTTGAAGTTGTAGATAATGCAATTGATGAAGCTTTAGCAGGTTATTGTAAAGATATTATTGTTACTATTCATGCAGATAACTCTGTCTCTGTGCAAGATGATGGACGTGGTATTCCTGTTGATATTCATCCTGAAGAAGGTGTTTCAGCAGCACAGGTTATTATGACAGTATTGCATGCTGGTGGAAAATTTGATGATAACTCCTACAAAGTTTCAGGAGGATTGCATGGAGTAGGGATTTCTGTTGTGAATGCCTTGTCGGATAAATTACAACTCACTATTCGCCGTCAAGGAAAAGTGCATGAACAATTTTACCATTTAGGTGATCCACAGGAACCTTTATCCGTTATTGGTGAAACGGAAAAAACAGGTACAACTGTACGCTTTTGGCCTAGTCCCACTATTTTTACTAATATTGATTTTGAATACGAAATTTTGGCAAAACGTTTACGTGAACTTTCATTTTTAAATTCAGGTGTATCAATAAAATTATTGGATAAGCGGAATAATCGTCAAGATCATTTTCACTACGAGGGCGGTATTAAGGCTTTTGTTGAATACTTAAATAAAAATAAGACACCAATTCATCAAAAAATATTTTATTTTAGTGCGGAAAAAGACGATATTGGTGTAGAAGTAGCTTTACAGTGGAATGATAGTTATCAAGAAAATGTTTATTGTTTCACTAATAATATTCCACAACGAGACGGAGGTACTCATTTAGCCGGTTTTCGTGGTGCATTAACTAGGGTTTTAAACAAATATGTAGAAGAAAATTCGAATAAAAAAGACAAAAAGGATATAGCAACTTCAGGTGATGATGCGAGAGAAGGGTTGGTTGCTATTGTTTCTGTTAAAGTACCGGATCCAAAATTTTCTTCACAAACAAAAGATAAACTTGTGTCTTCTGAAGTAAGAGCTCCAGTCGAGTCTGTTATGAGTGATTATTTACAAGAATTTTTGGAAGAAAATCCAAATGATGCCAAAATTATTGTAATGAAAATTATTGAAGCTGCTCGGGCAAGAGAAGCCGCTCGCAAAGCTCGTGAAATGACACGTAGAAAAGGTGCTTTGGATATAGCAGGTCTTCCAGGAAAATTAGCTGATTGTCAGGAACGTGATCCTGCTTTATCTGAATTATATCTTGTAGAGGGTGATTCAGCGGGAGGTTCTGCTAAACAAGGACGTAATCGTCAAAATCAGGCTATTTTGCCATTAAAAGGAAAAATACTTAATGTAGAAAAAGCTCGATTTGATAAAATGTTATCTTCTCAAGAAGTGGGAACTTTAATAACCGCACTTGGTTGTGGTATAGGCAGAGATGAATATAATCCTGATAAATTACGTTATCATAGTATTATTATTATGACCGATGCAGATGTAGATGGTTCTCATATTCGTACATTGTTATTGACTTTCTTTTATCGTCAATTACCGGAATTAATTGAACGTGGTCATGTTTATATTGCACAACCTCCTTTATATAAAGTGAAAAAAGGTAAACAAGAGCAATACATTAAAGATGATGAAGAAATGCAACAGTTTGAGTTAAATTTGGCATTAGAAGGATCCTCTCTTTATGTAAATGAAAATGCTCCTGCAATGAACGGAATAGCATTAGAAAAACTTATTTCGGAATATAATTCAGTACAAAAGATGATTAGCCGTTTATCTTTTCATTATCCAGAAATATTATTGAAATCATTAATTTATCAAAAAGCATTAACTAATGAAATGATGACTGATGAAAGTGCGGTTGATTTTTGGGCTAAATCTTTAGTTAATATTTTAACTGACAAAAAAATAAGTGGTAGTAGTTACAAATATCGTATTGTTTTTAACAATGAACGTCATTTATATGAAGTAGTTATAATTATTCGTACCCATGGTATAGAAAAAAATTATTTTTTGAATTTTGAATTTTTAAATGGAACTGAATATAGCCGTATTGTTAAATTAGGTAACCAACTACAGGGTTTATTAGAAAAAGGAGCTTATGTATCTCGTGGTGAACGTCAACAATCGGTTTCGTCTTTTGAACAAGCTATCGAATGGCTGACGAAAGAATCTCGCCGAGGTCTGATTATTCAACGCTATAAAGGGCTAGGAGAAATGAATTCAGATCAGTTATTTGAAACAACTATGGATCCAAATAAGCGTACAATGTTAAAAGTATCGATTAAAGATGCTGTTGCAGCAGATCAATTATTTACCACTTTAATGGGAGATGAAGTAGAACCTCGTCGTGAATTTATTGAAATGAATGCACTAAGAGCTAATTTAGATATTTAATTTTATTTTTTATTTATCAATTTTGGAATTAATAGAGGTTTTTGATGTGTACAGTTATGCAGAAAGATGTATTAATTGAAATGATTGCTAATACTATGGCTACGATCAATGTAATAATAGAACCTAAAGCAGAAAATAATGAGGATCAGAATTATTTGATTAAATTAAAAAATGATTTGTATAGTACTCATCATGATGACATTGATTATAATCTCTTATCAATGATAGTGAAGAATATCAAAGATAAATATATAGGTCAGCCTGTTCATAAATATTATGCGTAGGTGATAAGCATAATAAATAAACTCTTGATTTGTATGAATATTATTTGTAAATAAAAAGATCCCCTTAAAAAGGGGGATCTTTATTTTTTTGTTGTTCTAAAAAATTGATGTTCTTTAATTAACGCAAGAAAGGGTTGAGCAAAACGTTTTAATTTAATATCGCCGACACCATTAATTTGTATCATTTCTTGTTCTGTTATTGGTTGGTATTGTGCCATTTCTTGTAATGTTGCATCGTTAAATACTATATAAGGAGGAATATTTTCTTTGTCTGCTATTTTTTTACGCAAAAAACGTAATCGAGCAAAGAGATCTTTATCGTAATTTGTGACCGCTCTTTTTGGTATAGTAACGGCATTAGTAATAGAAGATATCCTTGGTGTTGCTAATTGCAATGGTTGTTCACCTCGTAAAATAGGCAATGAATCTAATGTGAGTTGTAATGTTATATTAAAATGGTCAATTACTTGTTTTATCAGACCTAAATGGATTAATTGTCGAATAACTGATTGCCAATATTCTCTACTACGATCTTTACCAATGCCGAAAACGCTTAGTTTATCATGTTGATATTCTTTAATTTTTTGATTTTGGGAACCACGCAGTACAGCAATAATATACATTGCCCCGAAACGTTGCCCCACTCGATAGATTGCTGACATCACTTTTTGTGCATCAACCAATCCATCATATTTTTTCGGAGGATCTAAACAAATATCACAGTTATTACAAGGTTTTTGTTGATATTCACCAAAGTAATTTAATAGAACTAAACGCCGACAAATTTGGCTTTCAGCAAATTCCCCTATGGATTGTAATTTATGTAGTTCTATTTGACGTTGCGGTATATCTGGTTTTTCTAAAAGTACTTTTTGTAACCAAGCGTAATCTGCAGGTTCGTAAAATAAGACAGCTTCAGCTGGTAAATCATCTCGCCCCGCTCGTCCTGTTTCCTGATAGTATGCCTCGATACTTCGAGGTAGATCAAAATGAGCGACGAAACGCACGTTAGATTTATTAATTCCCATTCCAAAAGCAATTGTTGCAACAACAATTTGTACATTATCATGTTGAAAAGCACGTTGAACAAATTCTCGTTGCTCATTACTCATACCAGCATGATAAGCTTCAGCTGATATTCCTTTTTGGCGTAGACTTTCTGCAATTCGTTCAACCTTATTACGACTGTTACAATAAATAATTCCACTTTTCCCTTTTTGTTTTGCGATAAATTGAGAAAGTTGCTCCATAGGTTTAAATTTTTCAACTAAGGAGTAACGAATATTTGGACGATCAAAACTACCGATATAAATATGGGGATTAGATAATTTAAGATGAATAAGGATATCTTGTCGGGTTGCCTGATCTGCTGTTGCGGTTAGTGCCATTATTGGTGCATCAGGAAAACTTGCTTTCAATCCTCCTAATTGAGTATATTCTGGGCGAAAATCGTGTCCCCACTGTGAAATACAATGGGTTTCATCAACGGCAATAAAACTGACTTTGCAATGAGAAATAAAATGAAAAAAGCTGGTTGTTAAGGCTTTTTCTGGAGATATATAAAGCAACTTTAATTTTCCTGACATTGCTTTATTTTGAACCAACTGTTGTTGTTCAAATGTTTGACTGGAATTTAAATAATCAGCATTTATACCATTTGCTAATAACTGATCTACTTGGTCTTTCATTAATGAAATTAGAGGAGAAATCACTAAAGTTAAACCGGAGAAACAAAGAGCGGGAATTTGATAGCATAAGGACTTTCCGCCACCTGTTGCCATAATAACTAAACTGTCCTTTTTAGCTAAAGTTGCTTCGATAACTTCCAGTTGTCCTTTACGGAAGGACTGATACCCAAAAACAGAATGTAAAATATCAAGTGCGGTAGATTTTTCCACAGAATCTTGGCTAAAATCTACCGCACTTTTTTGTTGCTTCCATTCTTCAACTGACATTAAGAAAAACTCACCTGTTCACCATGAGCCAAACAAGCTTGTTCTAAACATTGCCAAAACAATTTTCCATCCTGAGCAATCCATTGATTATTTTTAAAGGCAAAATGAAAACCTCCAGCCTTGCTTGCAAGCCATAATTCTAATAATGGTTCTTGTTTATTTACAACAATTTGGCTACGATCAACGAAAGTAATAGTAAAAACCGAACCTTGAGTATCACAGTCTACATCACAACCTTGTTCTTCTAATTGTTCTTCTATTTGCAACCAAACTTGTTCGATATTTTGGTGATATTCTGCTATGTTCATAAAGTTTACCTATTAATAAAAAAGAATAACAAAAGATTATAAATATTTTTATAAGATAGTGATAGCACAAAGGCATTTTTAATGGTAAAAAGTGCAAGTTTTTTAATTAACAAGGACATAAGCAATGAAAAAAATAATTTCAATTTTATTACTTAGTGCAATAGCTTTTGGTGTGTCAGGTTGTGGTGTTAAAGGATCATTATATTTTCCAGAAACAGAACAAAATCAACAAAAAGTTAATTCAAAATTAAAGTAATCAATATGTAAGGATAACATTATGGATTTTTTTCTATATAAAGATGGACACTTAATGGCAGAAAATGTCTCTGTGAAAAAAATTGCAGAGCAATTTGGCACACCTGCTTATATTTATTCACGAGCAACTCTAGAGCGTCATTGGCATGCTTTTGATAATGCTTTAGGAGATCACCCTCATTTAATTTGTTTTGCTGTTAAATCCAATCCTAATATAGCCATTTTAAATATTATGGCAAAGTTGGGATCAGGTTTTGATATTGTGTCTCAAGGTGAACTTGAGCGAGTATTATTTGCTGGAGGTGATCCTAAAAAAGTGGTTTTTTCTGGTGTGGCAAAATCAGAACAAGAAATTGCACGTGCATTGGAAGTAGGTATTCGCTGTTTTAATGTGGAAAGTGCGGCTGAATTAATAAGAATAAATCAGGTTGCAAGAAAAATGGGGAAAATTGCCTCTATTTCTTTGCGAGTAAATCCTGATGTTGATGCTCATACTCATCCTTATATTTCGACTGGTCTAAAAGAAAATAAATTCGGTGTAAGTGTTGAACAGGCTCGAGAAGTTTATCGCCAAGCAAGTCAATTGGAAAATATAAAAATTGTAGGAATAGATTGCCATATTGGTTCACAACTGACAGAACTTCAACCTTTTTTAGATGCTACAGATCGTTTAATTGTTCTTATGGAGCAATTAAAAAAAGATGGAATAACATTAGAACACGTGGATTTAGGCGGTGGTTTAGGGGTAACTTATAGTGATGAGAAAGCACCACATCCAAGTGAATATGCTACAGCTTTGCTGGAAAAATTAAAAAATTATCAAAATTTGGAAATTATTTTGGAGCCAGGTAGGGCAATTACCGCAAATGCAGGTATTTTACTCACTAGAGTGGAATATATAAAGAGTAATGAAAGTCGTCATTTTGCCATCGTTGATACAGGAATGAATGATATGATCAGACCGGCTTTATATCAGGCTTACATGAATATCATTGAAGTTGACCGCACTTTGTCGAGAGAAACTAAAGTATATGATGTAGTCGGTCCAATTTGTGAAACATCGGATTTTCTAGGAAAACAACGCTCTCTTGCAATTGCACAAGGAGATTTTATCGTACAACGATCAGCCGGTGCTTATGGTGCAAGTATGGCATCAACTTATAATTCTCGTCCACGAGCTATTGAAATAATGGTTGATGGAGAGCAAGTTCATTTAATTAAACGTCGAGAGGAGTTTGCTGAATTGTGGCATTTAGAAAAATTACTGGAAATGTAAATTTTTCTCGTAAATTTCAACTAACTAAAATTGAGTTTTTATTCTGTTGTTACACTGTGTTTTTGGCAACAAAAATTAGAATATAAAATAAAACAATATAAAAAACTGAATAATTAAAAATAAACAATATTTAATTCCAATTAAATATAATTAATTAATAAAAAAAGATATTTAATCTAAATTTTTGTTGTTGACTGGATAAAATATTTTGTTATATTGCTAAACCTTCTGTAATGAAATAAAAAATATAAAAGGTCTATAAAATGAAAGATACAACACAAAAGCGAGAAACATTTTCCGGTCGTCGTGCATTTATCTTAGCAGCGATTGGATCTGCCGTTGGTTTAGGAAATATTTGGCGTTTTCCTTATACTACTTATGAAAATGGGGGTGGTGCATTTATCATTCCTTATTTAATTGCGTTATTAACCGCAGGTATTCCATTACTTTTCTTAGATTATGCTATTGGACATCGTCATCGTGGTGGTGCACCTTTATCTTACCGTCGTTTTAACCCGCACTTTGAAACATTTGGTTGGTGGCAAGTATTGGTTAATTTTATTATTGGTATTTATTATGCAGTTATTTTGGGTTGGGCTGCTAGCTATACCTATTTTTCAATAAATAACTTTTGGGGAGATAAGCCTATAGAGTTTTTCCTGAATGAATTCTTAAAAATGGGTGATATTACTCAAGGTGTTAGTTTTGAATTTGTAGGAATGGTGACAGGTCCATTAATTGCTGTCTGGCTGATTGCTTTAGGAATATTAGCACTAGGTGTACAAAAAGGAATTGCAAAATCATCAAGTATTTTAATGCCTATTCTTGTCATAATGTTTGTAATTCTCGTTGTTTCATCATTATTTTTGCCCGGTGCGGAAAAAGGATTAGATGCGTTATTTTCACCAGATTGGTCTAAATTATCCGATCCTAGTGTATGGATTGCGGCATACGGACAAATATTTTTCTCACTCTCGATTTGTTTCGGTATTATGATTACCTACGCTTCTTATCTCAAAAAAGACTCCGATTTAACAGGTAGTGGATTAGTTGTAGGTTTTGCAAATAGTAGCTTTGAATTGTTAGCAGGCATAGGCGTTTTTGCTGCACTTGGTTTTATGGCAGCGACAGCAGGACAGGAAGTTAGTGATGTAGCAAAAGGAGGAATTGGTCTAGCATTTTTTGCTTTCCCAACAATTATTAATCAATCACCTTTTGGTGAATTTATTGGTGTATTATTCTTCGGTTCCTTAACTTTTGCAGCTTTAACTTCATTTATTTCTGTTATTGAAGTAATTATTTCCGCAGTACAAGATAAACTAAGAATACGTCGAGTAAAAGTTACTTTTATTGTTGGTTTACCAATGATGTTTTGTTCAGTGATTTTGTTTGGTACTACTACAGGTTTACCAATGCTTGATGTGTTAGATAAATTTGTAAACTATTTTGGTATTGTGGCTGTAGCATTTGTTTCATTAGTTGCTATTGTTTCCAACGAAAAATTAACTTCATTGGGTAATCACTTAAATGAAACATCTTCTTTTAAAGTTGGTTTTATCTGGCGTTTATGTATTGTTTTAACAACAGGTATTCTAGCTTTTATGTTATTTAGCGAAGGTGCAAAAGTATTTTCTGAAGGTTATGAAGGTTATCCTGCTTGGTTTGTAAATATTTTTGGATGGGGTATGTCGTTAAGTTTATTAGTTGCAGCATTCTTACTTTCCCGTTTGAAATGGAAAGATGAAGCATTAACACACAAAAAAGGAGAATAAAAATGAGTAACAGCGCTATTATGATGATCATCTCTTTGGTAATTATTTGGGGTGGATTAGTTGTATCAATATTAAGATTACCTAAAGAATGATAAATTTCAAATAAAAATACCGCACTTTGATCTGCACTCTAAAAGATAGGGTTAATTTCCCATCTGATTAAAGTGCAGATTTTTTATGATTTCATATTAATAGTAGTAGGTTATAAATTCCTTAACCATCATCTATTCTCGCATGAGTGATGACAGTAAAATTATGCTGAAATAGCAATTTTCAAGGTGAGTTCATGGGATGGGTATTGATTCATCATTGGTCATCATCAACCAAGTTAAACGAAAACAGTATCGCAAGTGCGGTGGAGTTTTTTGATAACATACTCTTTGGTTAATAACTGATTTAACCTTAATAATTTTTTGAGTCTAGTTTTAGTTTTGTGACAATGAAAAAATCCCAAAACTTGATATGAAATAAAAAATGATTTTATATTGATTTAGTGATGAATCCCCTGCTTTTAAACAGGGGAGGGTGATTTTATTGTAAAAGTATAATCTCAACAGGTTTTAATCCTGCTCTCTCTAGACCTTTATTAAGTTTCTTTAAAGCCTGTTCTTTTTCTGTTTTAGTCAATACATTGACATTCTTGTATAAAAGTGCGGCAGTAAGATTCCAAAATAAAATGAGATTTACAGGAATACCTGAGAGTTTTAACTCTATGTAGCAATTTGCTGCTCCTTTTAATTTAAAGGATTTTATATCTTTAATGTGTATTTTAGAAAGAAGCCTTTCGTGTTTTATCGAAAGATTTGGGAGATCTTTTATTCTTTTTTTCCGAGCAAGTTCTTGTGCAATTTTCTTTGCTCTAGTTTGAGCAATAGATAGATAGAGAATTTGACGAAAATGTTCCTTATTCTGTGTAATTTCTTTTGGCAATAGATAATAATTTCCTATATTTAGTTGAGGGTTTGGGGTTAAAGCTAAATATGATAAAGCACCTAGGCTTTCTAGGTATTTAGCTAATTCCTTCTCTGCTCGAATATAAAATTTTCCTTGCTGGTATAAACCAAACATAAGACCTTTCTTAAATAAACCATAACCAGAAAAAAGATTTTTCACAGTTATAGTTCCTATCAATTCGGTAAGTTCACTTCTAATATTTTCAGTGTCTTTTAATGATTTGGTCATATATAATTCAACCTCATTTATTGTGACAAAATAAATAAAAACCTTTTGATTAGAAAAAATCTCCAATCAAGATAAGTTATAACACAGAGAGTGGATTTTATTTTAAATAACTTTCTAATTTTGTTAAAGTTTGTGATAGAGATCGAGAATTTATAAAAAAGTTTGCTATTTTCTTTAGATTTTTTAGAGAAATGATAAAATATGCCACCGATGGTTTACATTATTATTATAATTGTTTAATAACTAAACAAAAAGATTAAAAAAAGAGAAAATTAATCAAATTTTGATAAAAAATATAAAAAAAGCTTGCATTGAAATATAAAATGCCTATAATGCACGGCACACAACGACACGCTGTTGTGAGAGGTTAAGCAGTGTGTCGTTATTTT
>NZ_JACHGQ010000009.1 GCF_014202395.1 Histophilus somni | reverse complement strand
CTGCCTTTCAAGTGGACGTTGTTTGCCTCTATATGATAACCGCCTTTGCCTGCAATTAAACCTGCCTGTTCATTAACTTGTTTATAACTGCTTTTACCTTTCTCACCCGAAGCAAAACCGCTCACACTCCAAGCATTACCAAAACTCACATCTACACTAATCCCTGCCTGACTGCCTTTGCTGTTGTAATTGTTGCTGTCTTGCTTGCTTTCAATCCGAAGGTCGCCTTTAGCATTCACATCAATTCGCTCAGCAGTAGCGGTTGTGCCGTTGAGGGTAATGCTCCCTTGACTGTTAAACTTAATATGTTCTGCATCTAAATGACTGTTATGGTAAGTGGAACTTTCTCCGTTGGCTTTTTGACTACCGCCACCGACAGTAGCATAAACCCCTACACCCGTTTGTGCTCCTGCTTGAGCAAACATACCTACTTCCACACCCACATTTTGCCCACGGGATTTTTCCTTGATCCGGCTTTCACCTGCTTCTATTTCTATCTTGTTTGCATTTAGCTCAATCCGACTGTTTTCAAGGCGGTTGCCGTCTTTGTCTTTTGACACAATATCAGCATGCTCAAGGCGGATATTACCTGTACCGCTTTGGTTGTGATTTGCCCTCGATTCAGTCGATAAAGTGCGGTCGGTTTTGTTACTGTTTTGTGCGTTGCTTTCTGTGTTATCATCTCGAGTTGTTAGCACCACTTCTTTGCCATTTAACACATTCCCTTGACTGAGATGAGCTTCACTTTCCTGTAATTGGCGACTGTGAGCGACACCTGTGCCACTTTCTACTCGTATCAAATAACCGGTATTCGGCGTTTTATTGGCAATTTTATAAATGCTGTCGGCTAATGTATAACCCTGAGCCGCCAAACCTAAGGCTTGTGCAGTCTGAAGCCTTGTAGAGGCCTCTTTGTTTTTTACCACCCGTTCAACTGTTTGGATAATATCAATAATCGGCGATTTGATGCGACTAAATTGTCCGATTTTCAAATCACTTTGACTTTGTTGTTGTGTTTGCTCATTATGAGCTGCCACTGCTTCAATATTCTCTGCGGTAATATGCAGTTTGTTTTTCGACAGTATTTGACTTGAGGTTTGATGATAATCCTTGCCTGCATTGATTTCCACATTACCATTAAGACTGACAACTTGACTGCCTTGATGACGGAGACTATCACCAACTTGATTAAACCGCTCACGATGATAACCAAAGAAACGCTCTGTTTCTGATGTCGCCACCTCACCAATGGCGTGATTTTTTCTCGCTTGGCGTTGAGTTTGTGTGGTAGTCGCCGTCGTAAAAAGAATATCACCTGTCGCACTGAAGCTGTTATTGCCTTCACTTACCAACACTAAACCTTTACCTATGATGTCGCCCTGTTGAGCAGTGGTTTGGCTGTTTCCGCCCACGGAAATCACCGTGCCTTTTTCCTCAATCAACGATTGCTTGCCGTTTTCACGCCCTTTGCCAACACCTGCTATATATTTATTTAACCCGTTAAGCTCAAATCCCTTACTGGAACTGTTCGCCGATTGGCTATAACGGTTGATGGCTACATCAAAATGAACATCGCCGGCAGCCGTAAAGGTCGCATCTTTTTCCACAGATAAAGTTGCACCTTGGGTGATGATATCGCCACCGGTAGCGACTACCGTTAAATTGCCTTGCGTGTCTATGTTTGCACTTTGAGCAATCACCTGTTCAGTTTGTTTGTTGGATTGATGACTTTGGTGCTTGATGTAAGGCTGAATACCTCGCATTATCATACCGGTAGTATCCGTAATAGCCTCTGCACGTGAAAGCTCATCACCAACAATTCCATTTGTAACACCTTGATCTCGACGTTGTTTGTATTTTTCTTTTCCCACCTCAATCGGGTTATACACCATATTCACACCAACCCCACCGGATTTGCTGACATAGCGACTTTGCCCAAGGTGATGCTCTTCCACCGCATTGATATTTACCTTACTACCTTGAAGATGCGTATCGCTACTACTATGGATTTCGGTAGCATTCAAGGTTAATTGATGTTGAGCTATTACTCGGATATTGCCTTTTGCATTCAGTTGTGTTGCAACCACATCCTCATTGCGACTTCGATTATTTGATTCAGTTTTATTGCGTTGATAGCCCACCGACACAACACCATTCGAAAGACTACCACTCAAACCGCTTTTTTTGGCTTTCTCCCTATAGTCCGTCATTTTTGTATTGATGAGTACATTCAAATTAATGTCTTTTGCAGTAATATCAATATGTTGTTTCGCATTTATATCGGTAGCTTCGGTTTTTAATTTATCACCTGCTACGAGTGCAATACTGTCACCTTTTAACAAGCTACCCTGATAGTTATCTTGCTGTTCGTTATAGTGCGTTTCTTTACTTTTCTTAGAAATAGTATTACCGCTTTTATAGCGATGCTGTTCCTCAAGTGTTGATACTGTTTTCATTGCCCCAAATACCATCTCATTTGTTGCAAGTGCGGTCAGTTTTTTCGCTGTTTCAATCGCCGTACTTTGCGTGTAAAGATTATCGGTTTCTAGGCGGATATTGCTGTTGCTTTGTATCCGGCTAATAATGAGGTTTTGATTGGTTTCTTGACGGCGGTGGTCGCCTGTCCCTAGTTTTTCACTGTGTTGGGTGGAAAGTGCGGTGCTTTTTAGGCTGTTTTTAATATTAAGCAGGCTGTCACCTGTGCCACTGTTAATAATATCACTGCCGATTTGGTTAAGATTGTCGGCGTTGATATATAATGTGCCGTCTTCGCCTTTCACGTGGAGTAATGCCTTACGGTCAAGGTGCATGTTTTTATAATGGTACCCATAACTTGGATTGCTACTTTCATCGGT
Source organism: Histophilus somni (assembly GCF_014202395.1). Lineage (GTDB taxonomy): Bacteria > Pseudomonadota > Gammaproteobacteria > Enterobacterales > Pasteurellaceae > Histophilus > Histophilus somni. The sequence goes on along the minus strand of NZ_JACHGQ010000009.1, from coordinate 83,780 downwards.
TTTCGTGGTTGAGCGGTGTGAAAATGTGCCACTTACATTCAAGGCTAATCTGCTTTGTGCTTCAATGTGTCCGCCTTCATTAGTTAAATCCCCTGATGTCTGAACATAAAGTCGTTGGGCGGATAAGGTACCTTGATTATGCAAGCTATCGCCATTTAACTGCATCACTTCCCGTCCGAAAATCCTGCCTTGGTTAATCAGTTCGCTGTTTTTTGCATAAATGTTATTCGCTGAAATCAGGCTGCCTTTTGTGGTTAATGGTGAAAAATCTGCTTTGTTCGCTACAAGATAGACTTTCGGTACCAATACTTCTTGTTGACTTCCATTAGGTAGTGTCACTGTTTCAGTTTCCAGCCACACAATATCGGAAGTCAACCTTGCCCTTTGTGCTTTACTCAGTTTCACGCCAGGTCGTAGGGTAAATTCATTCGCTAGAGTTTGGCTGAATTTAACTGCCGAATCCATTAAGGCTTGATATTGCACTTCAAAATCTTGCTGATGCCCTGAAGGGAGTTTACCGGTTAATTGATAAAGTTGTTCTCGCACAAGGCGTTGTTCATAGTAGCCGTCGCCTAAACGTTTTTGTACTTGATTTGAGTCATAACGAAGAGCATTAAACATATAATCACTACTTAACCATTTACGGTAATCGGTAAAGGCTGGGGTGGTTTCCACTAAAATATGACTGTCCGCTTGCGGATTGATTTGATAAAGAGAAGAACTCGGTAGTATTGTTGTCCCTTGTGTAAAACGAATTTCACCCTTGCCGTCTGTTATTTTAATAAATGGAGCTGTAGTTTGAGAATTGCTTTGTACTGTCGTAGCAACGGCATAATCCCCTTGAGTTTGACTAAATACCACATTTAATGGAATAGTCACATTATCCACGGTATGGCGGTCATGTCGTCCTCCCCATTTGCGTTGGAAATAGCGTTTGAACCCTCCTCGCCATTTTGACCAAGTAAATTCGTGATTACCGAATTCTTCCGTAGAATGAATGCCTTCTTCATCAGTGTTTTTAAACGGACTATTTTCATCTTGACTTACTAAATTTCCACCGGACAGTATTAGCGAACGGTCATTATGCACCGCACCTTGAAACCACATATCGCCACCAGCCAATATTTTACCCGGTGCGGTTTGTTTCACCACCGTTTGGCTGATTTTGCGACGGTTGAGGTTAATGTCCCAAAAGCGATCATAGATTTTGTTGGAAAAGGCGGCGTTGTGCTTTTCAATTGCCTTTTCTAATTGCTCAAATTGTGTCTCATTGGCTTTCAACCAATCTAAATAAGGTTTCAGTTGCAATGAAAGTGCGGTCTGTTTTGCCTGATATTCTAACTTGTTTACCTCATAATCCGCTTTTTCGGTTTCATAGCTTTGTAGGCGTTTAGCAAAATCCGCTTCTGACTCATTATTTTCTCGAGTGGGTTTTTCGGGTTCATTGGGAATGTCAAAATAGGCTTGTAACAGATTTACATCAGGATAATCTTTGAGGGTCAAATGTACTTTTTCATCTAAATGAATATTAAAATGTGACCAAGCCCCGTCATTAGGTAGATACAAAGAATGTGGTTTAATTTGACAATTTTTCTTATCGGTAAGATTGCTGCAACTTTCTTCATTCGGCATCGGTAAGACATAACCGTTAAAGTTGCCATTGGATTCTCTCTCTTTTAACTCAGTTGCTCGAGATGCTACTTTACCGGCTCGACTAAAAGATATCCAACGCAAGGTGTTAAAATCAATTTTGGCAGAATTAGGTTGTCCTTCGGGTAATAAATAATGTTCATTTAATTGGGTATCACTTTGTAATTCAAACGCTGTTTTTAAATGTTCGTTACTATTGATTAAGGATTTCACTCCAAAATAAGCATTGCCGGCCACATCAATCAACCCACTTTGATTTTTAAAATTATCGGCAAAAGATGAGTTTTCAGAAGATAACTCGACTTCCTCAGTTGAATTCAAACGGCGACCGACAAACAAATCCCCCTGACTCAACAGACTTGGACCTTCCGTGATTTGACCGTTTTGCTTTTCTGCTATGGTCAAAAATTGTTTTTGGTTTATCAGTTCAGGTGCTGCCAAATCCAATCGTTTATGAGCGGCAATGACGGCGGATTTAACATCGTTATTATTGCTTGATAGTTGCTCGTCTCGATTAACAATACGAGCACCGGCTTCAATGGCGACTTTATCGCCTAATATTTGTCCCGTGCCAATATTTTCCACCGTCTCTGTTGCTTTGATAACTGTCTTTTCCGTTCCTAATACCGCACCTCGGTTAATCAGAGATTTTTCACTTTCAATCCGATTTTGTCTTCCTCGAATCACACCGCTCGAAGTCTGTTCGATATTCTCTTTTGCTTTTACCTCAACCCTCTCTTCTGCATACAGCTTGCCTGCATTATCTAAAGTGCGGTCGGTTTTAAGACGGTTTTTTGTCGCTGCTATTATTTGACCGGATGCGGTATTCACAATCTTGCCCTGACTATCAATCACTATCTCTGAGCTACTTGCACCAATATGCCCTGCATTGCGTACCCCAACGCCGTTTTCTGTACCGATAAGATAAATTTTGCCCGAATACATTCCGCCAAGCTCTGCTACATCAAGGGAAAATTGCGGTTGTGACTCGCCTGAAACGTGTTGGGTTGTGTGAATAATTTGCAAAGTTTTGTCGGAATCAAACCGCTTGATACTATTTTTCCCTGTGATAACGGTTGCTTCTTTTTTCGACCAAATCCCTGCATTCACTTCCGCTTCTCGAGCGAGGATTTCAGTATAATCCACACGACTGTTGTCCAAGCCTTTGCCGCTGACATTGACTTTACCGGCTTCAACTTTAAAACTCTCCACTTCCCCGTTTTTAATCTCAGGCTTGCCTGTAGAAAGCGTCACTCGACCGGAATTTATCACACCGCAACCTTCACAATGTAGCCCGGAGGGATTGGCTATAATCACATCCGCTTTGCCGCCTGCTACTTCCACATAGCCTTTCATCACGGACGGCGAAGAAGAATTGATCTCGTTTAAAATCACTTTCGCCTCACCTTGGGCGAGATAAGGATTAGCCGTCACCTGCCCTGCAAGTTGGGTAGAAGTGCTTGTGCGACTGTTATTTAAAATTACTCCTTTCTCGGCAACATCAAATTGTGAATATTTATTATGGGAAAGCCCTTTGGTATTGGGCGTTTGAATATTGACTTGCGGAAGCCCATTGGTAGTTTGTAAAACAATCGGTTGTTGGGTTTTTGGGGCGGATTTATCCGCTTGAATAATTAAAGTTTCAGCAAAAGCAGAAGAGAAAAACGAAGAAAAAGAAACAAACTCCAAGGCACAAAACAAACTGAAACAAAGAGGTTTTAACAGAGCTAAAAGCGAAGAAAAATCGACCGCACTTTTTGAACAAACAGAAGACGAACATGAAGATTTGTCTTGGGATTTTGCAAGTTCTGATACAACGATTAAACGTTGTAAGGGGTTACTAAAAATAATGCAAAAATGTTGTGTGTTCATAATAAATCCTCCTGATTTTTCCGTTTTGATTATCCCAACCTGCCATTCGGCGTTTTTGTACTTCAATTTCCGACTTATCAATATAGTTTTGCGATTGATGTGACCAAAGTGCGGTGGAAATTGTGGTTTTTCTGTGACTGTCACGATAAATCAAATAAAACAAAACAATGTGCGCTTATCGGTTTCGCTTTCACCTGAATAAATATAGCTGTTATCAAACGCCCATTGATGGATAGGATAGCAAGGCAATTCAGTATAAGAAAGCAAAAGTGATTCAGGGGGAGAGATATTTAGGCGAATATCGGGTTTAGGCTGTGATTTATCATCTTTTGCCTGCTGATGTTGTTGGGCTATATCGTTTAATTGAGTATCAAATGTATTAGTGAAAGTGGTAGTGGATATTACGGAAGAAATTAAGCTTAAAATGAGTGTTTGATGGCATTTCATAATATCAAATAGAAAATTATATAGTCATTCTAAGTAGAATATAGAATTTATCATTTTTTGCAAATAATGTTACTCAGTATTTAGGAAAAGAAGAGTATGGTTGATATTTTGTTGGGATGTTCGGGGAATATTATCGGGTATGGTTTAGTACCGTTTGGTGATACACTTACTTCAGCCAAAAGAAAAATGGGAGAAAATTATTCTCCTATATTTATGTTACGGATAGACAAACTCCGTTTTATCTTTTAAATGGATGGATTTTATACCGAACACTTCATTCCTTTTGGAGTTTTATGTCAATGGGGATTGGAATACATCTGTCATCTCTGAATCAACTTAGCAAAATGCGATCCCACCATGTATTAAGTAAAACTATTAAATTACTTGGTTTGTATGTGAAATTACATTACATAGTTTTATTAGTTGGTGCTGATCGCTATAGTTTGCATTATATTTCAATGAGATTAAGCAGTTGTTGCAGCTTCCATTGAGAATAAACGTAATTTATTCATTATATAATTCAATAAGATACCGTAAGCAGGTACGAAGAATAGAATACTAATGAAAATTTTAAATAAATAATCTACAGAACCGATTTCGACCCAGTGTTCAGCCATAAACGGATCGTTACTTGCGTAGAAAGCAATACCAAAGAATATGAACGTATCCGCCAGTGAGCCGAATACCATAGAGCAACTTGGTGCAATCCACCAAGTTTTTAATTTACGTAAATGGTTAAATACATACACATCTAATAGTTGCCCAAACAGGTAAGCCGCAAAACTGGCAAACGCAATACGGAAGACAAATGTGTTAAATGATGTAAGTACATGTAAACCTTGATATTGGCTATCGGAAAATAATGTTGAAACAAGATAGCTGATGATTAGTGCGGGGATCATAACGACAAAAATAATCCATCTTGCTTCTCTAGCACCAAAAACTCGCACGGTTAAATCTGTGGCTAAGAAAATAAAAGGAAAGGTGAAAGCTCCCCATGTATTGTGAAACGAAAAATTCTCCGCAAATCCTAAAGTTGTGAGAGGAATGGTAATTTCAAAAGGAATTTGAACGAGGTAGTTGCTTGCCGTAATGATAAATATATGGAAGAAACTCAAGATGATTAATGCACGTTTTTTTTGTTGATCATTGAAGATCGAAGAGATGTTTTTCATTTTGTGTACCTTTTTGATAAATAAAATTGGGGTTAGGGAACCCAATATAAACATGTCCAAAATTGGAGACGGAGAATGATACTGAATTAAGAAAATATTTCAACTAATATTTACAAGCCAAATTGCTATTTTTTTGCTATTCTACACGACAATTTTTATATTACATTTAATGGATCACAGTCATGAGCGAACCAGAAAATCTTGCACAAAATCAACCGCACTTTTCCAAAGATACAACGCATTTTGGATTTCAAACTGTTGCAAAATCAGAGAAACAAAAATTAGTTGCCAATGTTTTTCATTCCGTAGCGGCAAAATATGATTTGATGAATGATTTACTTTCTTTCGGCATTCATCGAGTTTGGAAACGCTTTACTATTGATTGTAGCGGAGTGAGAAAGGGGCATAAAGTCCTCGATCTTGCTGGTGGTACAGGGGATTTTTCCGCAAAGTTTTCTCGTATCGTAGGTGAAACGGGAAAAGTGATTTTGGCGGATATTAATTCTTCAATGTTGGACGTTGGACGTGAAAAATTAAGAAATCTTGGTATCGTGAGTAATGTTGATTATGTGCAAGCCAATGCGGAAGAATTACCTTTTGCAGATAATACGTTTGACTGTGTGATAATCAGTTTCGGGTTGCGTAATGTAACAGATAAAGACAAAGCATTACGTTCAATGTTTCGGGTATTAAAACCGGGTGGACGGTTGTTAGTGTTAGAGTTTTCTAAACCTATTTTGGATCCTTTAAGTAAGATCTATCATTTTTATTCTTTTAATGTATTGCCAAAAATTGGTGAAATTGTTGTGAATGATAGTGACAGCTATCGTTATTTGGCAGAATCTATCCGTATGCACCCGAAACAGGACATATTAAAAGAGATGATGATAAATGTCGGTTTTGAACAAGTCGGTTATTATAATTTAACCGCCGGTATTGTGGCTTTACACCGAGGCTATAAATTTTAGGATAGAGTATGTTGCCTGATTTTAATTCTTTGAAAACACAGTTTATGTTACCGCAGTTTATTAATGCGGGATGTGAACTGTTATTAAATTATCTTTTGCGACGGACAAGTCATCGTGAAAGATACTTGCGTCAATTACAAGGTAAGATCTTAAAGCTGACATTACAAAAAACACATTTTTCTTTGTATTTCGTTTTTTCAGCACAGCAAGTGGATTTATTGAACCATTATGAAGGTGAGGCGGATTGTACAGTGGATATTGCGGTAAATTTATTATTGCAAATGCCGAAAAAATCGGAAATAAGTCGATTTATTAATGATAATTCGCTTCAATTTAGCGGGGATTTGCAGATATTACAAGATTTTGTGGAGTTAATGGAAATGTTGGAAAAAGATCCGGAAGAGCTGATTTCTCCTTATGTTGGTGATGTTGTTGCACATAGTGCGGTCAGTTTTCTCAAAAAATTGACGAAAGCAATAAAATATCGGCTTACACAAAGTCAGCAATTTTGGTCGGAACGTTTGACCGAAGAGTGGGCGGTACTTTCGCCCAAATTGGCTGTTATGGATTTTTGCGATCAAGTGGAAAGTTTAGCAAAACAGACCGCACTTTTAGAACAAAAAATTAATCAGATTTTAGCATGATGAAACTTAATGATATTAAACGCTTATATAAAATAGTACGTGTTTTTTTGTCTTATGGTATTGATGAAATTCTACCGCATAGTAAATATACTCGCCCAATTCGTTGTTGGCGTAAGTTATTTTTCTGGTTAAAAAATCAACATAAAAATAAAGCGTTTGGATTACGTTTGCGTTTGGCTTTACAAGAGTTAGGACCGGTTTGGATAAAGTTGGGGCAAATGTTATCGACACGTCGTGATTTATTTCCTGCGGAAATTGCTGATGAATTGGCTTTATTACAAGATAACGTTGAGGCTTTTTCAGGAAAGATTGCTCGTCAGCAAATAGAACAAGCTTTGGGTTCTTCTCTAGAAAATTGGTTTACAGATTTTGATGAAAATGCACTTGCTTCCGCATCTATTGCACAAGTTCATACTGCAAAACTTAAATTGGGCGAGGAACAGGAAAAGGAAGTGGTCATCAAGGTGTTGCGTCCAAATATTCAGCCACAAATTGAGGCGGATTTAAGTTGGATGTATAAATTAGCCGGGTTACTGCCCAAATTATTTCGTGAGGGGTATCGTTTAAGAGCGGTCGAAGTTATTCAAGAATATGAAAAAACTTTGCGTGATGAACTTGATTTACGTGTCGAAATGGCGAATGCAATAAAGTTGCGAGAAAATTTTCTTGATAGCCCAATGCTGTATATTCCTAAAATGTATGAAGCATTCTGCCACAAAAATGTGATTGTGATGGAGCGTATTTATGGCATTCCTGTTTCCGATGTTGAGACATTGCAACGAAACGGCACCAATATGAAACTATTGGCGGAACGGGGAGTGCAGGTCTTTTTTACGCAGGTATTTCGTGACAGTTTTTTCCATGCGGATATGCATCCGGGCAATATTTTTGTGAATCCTCATTATCCTGAAAATCCGCAATATATTGGTATTGACTGTGGCATTGTGGGGAAATTAAATGAGAGTGATAAACGCTATTTAGCCGAAAGTTTTGTGGCATTTTTTAATCGTGATTATCGTCGGGTTGCACAAATGCACGTAGATGCCGGCTGGACCCCACAAGATACGAATATTGATGATTTCGAACAAGCATTTCGAGAGGTATGTGAACCGATTTTCGCCAAGCCTTTATCTGAAATTTCATTTGCACAAGTTTTACTGAATTTATTTAATGTAGCACGTGAATTTAATATGCAAGTTCAACCGCAGTTAGTGTTATTGCAAAAAACGTTACTTTATATTGAAGGATTAGGGCGTCAACTTTATCCTCAATTAGATTTATGGGATACAGCAAAACCCTTTTTGCAAAATTGGTTGAACGAGCAAATAGGTATGAAGGCAACATTTAAAAAGTTGAAAGCCGAATTGCCTTATTTGCAGGAGCATCTACCTGATTTTCCTGAAACTTTAATGGACGCCTTGAAACAACAAAAATTTATTAGTCAGCAATTAGTGGAAATTAACAAGAAGTTAGCTAAACAACAACGTTGGCAAAAGAAAATGTTTGTATTAATTGTGGGAATAGTGATTTTTTCTGTAACGTTATGGCAATTCGCTGCATTGCCGTTGGCGATAAGTGCGGGGTTATTCTTAGTTGGTTTTTTAGTTTGGCTAATCGGTTTTTTGTTACCTTAATGCGTTAGATCAAAAATAATCCAGTTTAGCTATTGTCACTATGATTTAAAATGGTTATATTCTGCAAGATTTTTTATTAAGTTTAATGTCATAGGAGAAATAAAATGGGATTAAGTTGGCAACAATTACTAATTTTGCTTTTAGTTGTTGTGGTTATTTTCGGTACTAAAAAATTAAGAAATATTGGTTCAGATCTTGGCGGTGCGGTAAAAGACTTCAAGAAAGCAATGAAGGATGATCAACCTAAAGATGCCGAATTTAAAAAAATTTCCGAAGAGGTAGAGCAAACTTCAGTCGAAAATTCAAAACAAAAAGAGCAGGCATAATCTGTGTTTGATATTGGTTTCTCCGAACTTGTTTTACTTTTTGTTGTGGGCTTGATAGTACTGGGACCACAGCGTTTGCCTGTAGCTGTTCGTACGGTAATGGGTTGGGTAAGGACTGTGCGAAGCTTAGCGACAAATGTACAAAATGAACTTAGTCAGGAATTAAAACTGAAAGAGTTACAAGAAAGCATTAAAAAAGCTGAAGATCTCAATATTTCCCAATTATCTCCGGAACTTAGTGAAACCGTAGAAGAATTACGTCAATCAGCACAAAAAATTAAAATGAATTTAGAGGAGAAAGCTGCTGAAACAAATTCTTCTGTTGAAGAGCAGGTGCAAGAACTGAAAAGTGCGGTGCAAAATTCACAGGGTACTGCAACGACTGAAATAGAAAAAAATCTTGATTTTCCTTCCAGTGAGTTATCTCCTGCTGAACTTGCAGAGTTAGCTGAGGAAGGAGAGCCTATGCTGGAAATGGGAGAATCTGATTTTTCAGAGGATGAGCAGGCGACTGCTTCATCTAACGAAACCATTGAAAATATCAAAGAAAAAGTATGACTGTCGAAAAATCTCAGCCCTTAATTAGCCATTTATTAGAACTGCGTGATAGATTATTACGTTGTATCGTTTTTGTGGTCGTAATATTTCTCGCCCTAGTTTATTTTGCAAATGATATTTATAACTTTGTTGCCTCGCCTTTATTAGATGTATTGCCTGCCGGTGCAACAATGATTGCGACGAATATTGCGACACCTTTCTTTACTCCGATTAAGTTAACCGCAGTAGTTGCTTTATTTATTTCAGTGCCTTTTCTGTTATATCAAGTTTGGGCATTTGTTGCTCCTGCCTTGTATCAACATGAAAAGCGGTTGGTATATCCTTTGTTGTTTTCCAGCACATTGTTGTTCTATCTCGGTGTAGCCTTTGCTTATTATGTGGTATTCCCATTAGTATTTGCTTTTTTAACTAAGACAGCACCGGAAGGCGTTGCTATCGCTACGGATATTAGTAGTTATTTGGATTTTGTTTTAGCCCTATTCTTGGCCTTTGGGATATGTTTTGAAGTGCCGGTAGCCATTGTTTTATTATGCTGGAGCGGTGTGACTACGCCGGATGATTTAAGAAAAAAAAGACCTTACATTATTGTTGCCGCATTTTTTATTGGTATGCTACTAACGCCTCCTGATGCGATTTCTCAAACATTGTTGGCTTTGCCGATGTGTTTATTATTTGAGATAGGTGTTATTTGTGCGGGTTTTTATCAGCCAAAAGATGAACAGGAAAAATCATAAAAATGATTTGAATTTGAGTGAATAAGATTAAATTATTTGCTCTAGTTTGTAGAAAGGATTGGAAAATGACTAAACAAATATTTACCGGATATCCTCAACGCCGTTTACGTCGTATGCGTAAGCAGGATTTTAGTCGTCGTTTAATGTCGGAAAATAAGCTGACAGTAGATGACTTGATTTATCCTGTGTTTATTATTGAGGGAGAAAATCATCGTGAGTCGGTGCCTTCTATGCCCAATGTGGAGAGGTTAACGCTCGATCAACTCTTACTTGAAGCGGAATTGTTGGTGAAATACGGTGTGCCTGTCATTGCACTGTTTCCCGTTATTGAACAAGAGAAAAAATCCTTAATGGCGGAAGAGGCTTATAATCCGGACGGTTTAGTTCAAAGAGCGGTAAAAGCATTAAAAGCAAATTTTCCGGAATTAGGCGTGCTGACTGATGTGGCTTTAGATCCTTATACTGTTCATGGACAAGATGGGATTATTGATGAATATGGATATGTACTCAATGATGTAACTTCTGATGTACTTATAAAACAAGCCCTTTCTCATGCTCAAGCAGGGGCGGATATTGTTGCCCCTAGCGATATGATGGACGGTAGAATTGGTAGAATTCGTACCGCACTTGAAAAGCAAGGCTTTGTTAATACACTCATTATGGCTTATTCTGCTAAGTATGCCTCAAATTATTACGGACCATTTCGTGATGCTGTCGGATCTGCATCAAACTTAAAAGGGGGCGACAAAAAAACCTATCAACTGGATCCTGCTAATTCTAATGAGGGATTACAAGAGGTTGCTCTTGATATTGAAGAAGGTGCGGATATGGTTATGGTTAAACCGGGTATGCCCTATTTGGATATGGTTTATCGAGTTAAAGATCAATTCGGCGTGCCGACTTTTGCTTATCAAGTATCTGGCGAATACGCTATGCACATGGCAGCTATTCAAAATGGTTGGCTAAAAGAAAAAGAATGTATTATGGAGAGTTTACTTTGCTTTAAACGAGCAGGTGCGGACGGAATTTTAACTTATTTTGCTAAACAGGTAGCGGAATGGTTGTATTTAGACGAAAAGAATAAATAATTTAAAATAGATTTTACTTTAACCCACTTCGTGTTAGCGAAGTGGGTTTTGTTTATCTACAATTGTATGTCTAATTTATCATAGGCTCGAGAAACTTTTTCTAACGCCTTATCAACAGAAATATCACGTGCAAGAATAACACCTAAACGACGATGCCCATTGACTTCGCCTTTGCCGAATAAGCGAATATTAGTATTAGGTTCTTGTAATACTTCGAATAAATTACCAAATTGTACTTGGTTAGATTTGCCTTCAACGACAATCGCTTTTGAGGCGGCTGGGCTAATTAAATTAATTTCAGGAATTGGTAATCCTAATATAGCTCTTGCATGAAGTGCAAATTCAGAAAGCTCTTGCGAGATTAACGTAACCATTCCTGTATCATGAGGGCGAGGAGAAACTTCATTGAAAATAACATCATCTCCACAGACAAACATTTCTACGCCAAAAATACCGCGTCCGCCGAGTTCTGTAGTAATTTTTTCAGCAATATGTTGAGCATTTGCGAGAGCTTGCTCAGACATTGCTTGCGGTTGCCAAGACTCACGATAGTCCCCTTTTTCTTGACGATGTCCGATAGGTGCTAGAAATGAAGTTCCTTCTGCATGGCGTACAGTTAATAAAGTAATCTCATAATCAAATTTAACGAAACCTTCAACGATCACACGACCGGCTCCCGCTCTTCCCCCTTGTTGTGCATAGTCCCATGCTTTTTGTAGGTCGTCTTTGCTTTTTAAGATACTCTGACCATGTCCAGAAGAAGACATAATCGGTTTGATCACACAAGGAATGCCAAGGTTTTCGACCGCACTTTGAAAGTCATCAAAATTATCTACAAATTGATAATTTGATGTTGGCAACTTTAATTTTTCTGCTGCAAGGCGACGAATACCTTCACGGTTCATCGTTAATTGTGTAGCTTTAGCAGTTGGGACAACATTAAAGCCGGCTTGCTCCAATTCAACTAGTGTTGAGGTTGCGATTGCTTCGACTTCCGGCACGATATAATTTGGTTTTTCTTTTTCAATTAATGCTTTCAAAGCATCTCCATCTAACATTGAAATAGTGTAAGAGCGGTGTGCAACTTGTTGTGCCGGTGCATTTTCATAGCGATCTACCGCAATCACTTCTACACCAAGACGTTGTAATTCTATAACGACTTCTTTGCCTAGTTCACCTGAACCAAGAAGCATGACTTTTGTTGCTTTAGGTGTTAAAGCTGTTCCTAATATTGTCATTTTTTGTCCTTTTACATTGTGTTTTTTATTAAAATAAGATTTAAGAATTGAGTAAATTATCATCTAAAAGTAGATCTTCATTTTTATTAATACCTACGCCTCGATTAAGAATATTCCGTGCAATATTATGTGCATCTTCCAATGAATGTTCAGTATAGGTTCCACATTGATATTCGTTTAGTTCAGGAATTTCGGCTTGATTTTTGACGTTTAAAATATCTTGCATTGAAGCTGACCAAGCGTTTGCAACTTGTTGTTCATTCGGCATGCCAATTAATGACATATAAAATCCGGTTCGACAGCCCATGGGCGAAATATCAATAATTTCAATTTGTTCACTATTTAAATGATCACGCATAAATCCTGCGAATAAGTGTTCTAAAGTGTGAATGCCTTTAGGAGAGAGGATTTCTTTATTAGGAATACAAAAACGAAGATCAAAAACAGTGATATTGTCGCCTTTTGGTGTTCGCATTGTTTTTGCAACACGCACAGCAGGGGCATTCATTCTCGTATGATCAACTTTAAAACTGTCAAGTAGTGGCATAATTTTTCCTTTAGAGAGCATTAAAATAGATTATTGACCGGTATTGTATTTACCTAGAAATTGTATTGTAACGTATTGCTATAACAAAAACCTGATTTTTTATGATATAGGTCATGATTTTTAATTTATTGTCGATAATTTTAAATTTTATGTAGATTTTCTTTATTTTATTGAGCTTTATACTTTTTCTTATCCTATCAAATTAATTCGTCTTTTTTTTATAAAAATAGGGTAGAATAGCCGATCGAATAATTCAACATAACTTCGCAGGAGAATAATCATGGTAACTCGTAGGGAATTGGCAAATGCAATCCGTTTTTTAAGTATGGATGCGGTACAAAAAGCAAAATCTGGGCATCCGGGAGCTCCGATGGGAATGGCGGATATTGCGGAAGTATTATGGCGTGATTTTTTAAATCATAATCCGACTAATCCTCAATGGGCAAATCGTGATCGTTTTGTGTTATCTAACGGTCATGGCTCAATGTTAATTTATAGTTTACTGCATCTCACCGGTTACGATCTTTCTATCGAAGATTTAAAACAATTTCGTCAATTACATTCCAAGACTCCGGGGCACCCTGAATACGGTTATGCTCCGGGTATTGAAACCACAACGGGTCCATTAGGTCAAGGCATTACTAACGCTGTAGGCATGGCGATTGCAGAAAAAACGTTAGCTGCACAATTTAATCGAGCAGGTCATGACATTGTTGATCATCATACTTACGTTTTTCTAGGGGATGGTTGCTTAATGGAGGGTATTTCTCATGAGGCTTGTTCATTAGCCGGCACGTTAGGTCTAGGTAAATTGATTGCTTTTTATGATGATAATAATATTTCCATTGACGGTCATGTAGATGGTTGGTTCACTGATGATACACAAAAACGCTTTGAGGCTTACGGCTGGCATGTTATTCCTGCTGTTGATGGACATAATGCAGAACAAATTATTGAAGCAATAAAACAAGCTCAGGCTGAGAAAAATAAACCAACTTTAATTATGTGTAAGACGATTATTGGCTATGGTTCTCCAAATAAGCAAAATACTCATGATAGCCATGGGGCACCATTAGGTGATGAAGAAATCGCTTTAACTCGTCAAGCATTAAATTGGAATTACGCACCTTTTGAAATTCCTGCTGATATTTATGCAAAATGGAATGCTCACGAAAAAGGACAAGTGGCGGAAAACGCATGGAATGAAAAATTTGCCGCTTATGAGAAAGCTTATCCTGAATTAGCGGTTGAATTTAAACGCCGTTTAAATGGGGAATTACCGGCAAACTGGGCAACAGAAAGCCAAGCCTTTATTGAAAAATTACAAGCAAATCCAGCCAATATTGCAAGTCGCAAAGCGTCACAAAATGCGATTGAAGCGTATGCAAAATTATTACCGGAATTTTTAGGCGGGTCAGCTGATTTAGCGGGGTCAAACTTAACGTTATGGTCTGGTTCAAAACCCATTCGTGCGACAGAAAATATAGATGGTAACTATATTAATTATGGCGTGCGTGAATTCGGAATGTCTGCCATTATGAACGGTATTGCATTACACGGCGGATTTATTCCTTACGGTGCAACGTTCTTAATGTTTATGGAATATGCACATAATGCAGTGCGTATGGCAGCCTTGATGAAACAACGTTCATTATTTGTTTATACACATGACTCTATCGGTTTAGGAGAAGACGGTCCGACGCATCAACCAGTTGAGCAAACAACCGCACTTCGCTTAATTCCAAATTTAGAAACATGGCGACCTTGCGACCAAGTGGAATCTGCAATCGCATGGAAAGCGGCGGTTGAACGTCAAGACGGTCCAAGTGCATTAATTTTCACTCGACAAAATCTTGCTCAAATGAACCGCACTTCTGAGCAATTGGAAAACGTGAAACGTGGCGGTTATATCTTGCGTGCATGCTGTGAAAAAGGTGATTGCCCGGATTTAATCTTGATCGCCACAGGTTCTGAAGTGGAATTAGCGATGAAAGCAGCGGAAGCGTTAGATGCGGAAGGCGTGAAAGTCCGTGTGGTATCAATGCCGAGTACGAATGTATTTGATAAACAAGATGTTGCGTACCGTGAGGCAGTATTACCAAGTGCGGTGACTAAACGTGTTGCAATTGAAGCGGGTATTTCAGATTTCTGGTACAAATATGTTGGTACTAACGGACGTATCGTTGGTATGAATAGCTTCGGTGAATCAGCACCGGCAGCTCAACTGTTTAAACTCTTTGGCTTCACTGTTGAAAATATTGTGGCAAAGGCAAAAGAGATTTTATAATCAGTTAAAGTTTAATTTTGTGAGCGGGTAAATTTACCCGCTTTTTTTTGCTTTTTGGTTAAGTGAAGAATAAAAACTCAAATAGAATAATCGCTATTTTGTCTTAATAGCATTGAGTTAGATCCCCCTTTAATGTAAACTATTGTCCCGTCTTTATGGGAAGTTGTTTGTTGTCAAAGCAAATTCTCCAACACTTATTTTCATATCAAAAACACATAGGTTTAATATGGCTACCAATTATATTTTTGTAACCGGCGGCGTTGTATCTTCTTTGGGAAAAGGAATTGCAGCGGCATCTTTAGCTGCGATTTTAGAAGCTCGTGGCTTAAATGTAACTATTATGAAACTCGATCCTTATATTAATGTAGATCCGGGGACAATGAGTCCGACACAACATGGTGAAGTTTTTGTGACTCAAGACGGTGCTGAAACAGATCTTGATTTAGGGCATTATGAGCGTTTTATTCGTACTAAAATGACGAAACGTAATAACTTTACGGCAGGAAAAATTTATTCAGAAGTTTTGCGTAAAGAACGTCGTGGTGATTATTTGGGTGCAACTATTCAAGTTATTCCGCATATTACTAATGAAATTAAATCTCGTGTCATTGATGGTGCAGCAGGATATGATGTTGCCATTGTTGAAGTGGGTGGAACCGTTGGTGATATTGAATCGTTGCCATTTTTAGAGGCATTACGCCAGTTAGCCGTCCAAGTTGGGCGTGAACGGACTATTTTTATGCATCTAACTTTGGTACCTTATATTCCAACTGCCGGAGAGGTAAAAACCAAACCGACACAACATTCCGTTAAAGAGTTACTCTCAATTGGTATTCAGCCTGATGTATTAATTTGTCGTTCAGATCGCATGATTCCACCTAATGAGCGTGCGAAAATTGCTCTTTTCTGTAATGTACCGGAAAGAGCGGTTATTTCTTTAAAAGATGTATCATCTATTTATCAAATTCCGGCTTTATTAAAATCACAAGGGTTAGATGATTTTATTTGCCAACGTTTCCGTCTTGATTGTCAAGAAGCGGATTTATCTGAATGGGAAAAAGTGCTTTATCAAGAAGCAAATCCGACAGGTGAAGTCACTATTGGCATGGTAGGTAAGTACACGGAATTACCTGATGCTTATAAATCTGTTAATGAAGCCTTGAAGCATGCGGGATTGACCAATCGTTTAACCGTTAATATTAAATACATTGATTCGCAAGATGTAGAAACAAAAGGCATAGATATTTTAAAAGATTTGGATGGTATTTTAATTCCCGGTGGCTTTGGCTATCGTGGTGTAGAGGGCAAAATCTTAACAGCACAATATGCTCGTGAAAACAACGTACCTTATTTAGGAATTTGTTTAGGTATGCAAGTGGCGTTTATTGAATATGCACGTCATGTTGCCGGACTAAAAGGTGCAAATTCTTCCGAATTTGACCGCACTTGTGAATATCCAGTTATTGCGTTAATTACTGAATGGCAAGATGCAGAAGGTAATGTGGAAGTGCGTTCTGATGAAAGCGATTTAGGTGGGACAATGCGGTTAGGTGCACAGCAATGTCATTTAGTCGAAGGAAGTTTAGCACATCAATTATACGGTTCGGATATTATTGAGGAGCGTCATCGTCATCGTTATGAAGTGAATAACGTTATTCGTCCGCAAGTTGAGAAAGCAGGACTGAAAGTAACAGGCTTAAGTGCGGATAAAAAATTGGTAGAAATTATCGAAGTACCAAATCATCCTTGGTTTGTTGCTTGTCAATTTCATCCGGAGTTTACTTCAACACCACGTGATGGACATCCGCTATTTGCAGGCTTTGTAAAAGCCGCAAGCGAAAACCGGAAAAAATAAACGTGCAGAAAATAAAAATAGCTTGGGAAATCCAAGCTATTTTTTTCTTATTGATATAGTTCCGACACAAGTTGAGGAGAGAGCAATCTTTCTTTTTCATGGAATAGGGTTCCCATGTAGTAAGACCCGAACGGAGTAAAATGATCTTGATCGCCATAAATAGATTTATTTCCTACATAAACTGTATCACCTAAATATTTTGCCGCATTAACCCATGTAACATTCGGAATGTTTTTAATTAATTGGAAGATTTCATTGTTGCTTGCGGTATTGTCCGCCAATTTTTGGATCGGATTTAAATATTTATCTAAGTCATATTTTGCTAAGAATGCATTTCTAAGAGCGGAACGATTTAACGAGATATTATTCGCAAACACATAGACTTTTTTTGTTTTTGCTAGATGTTTAACCATCGCTTGAAATTTTTGATCAAAATCAGAAATTACAAAGGAATTAGGATTGAATCTCGGTACAGGTGTACCGCCTCTTTTTAATTCATAAAACATGGAAATAAAAATGACAGGATAAGATTCAATTTTTTGCCAGTATTGCACACAATCTTTATCCTCAAATGAGAGGCAATCACGAATGTTTAAGATATCCGAACGCCACCCTTCTTTTGAACCGACATAATTTAAAAAATCTTCTAGATGCCCTGCATGCGAATCGCCTATGGTTAAAATTTTACTTGGAATATTGAGAGGCAATACTTCTTGTTCCGCTTTCTGAGCTTGTAAAGCAGAAGTTTTATGCTTTATATGAGAACGTACACTTAAATTGTAGCCGATGACAACTAATGATGGGATTAAATATAATAGGAAAAAAGACTGTTTAAAGGTTAATTTAGATTTTCTAATAGGTTGTTCCAATAAATAATAACTTAATGCCGAACAAATAAAAGTGAGTACGATGATTGGTAAAATTGCACCTCGAGGAAGTTCCTTTTCACCTGAAATATAATACGTAAAAGCAATAAAAATCCAATGAAACAGATAGAGAGAATAAGATAACTTACCTACCCATACGATGGGCTTTAATGATAAGAGAGTTTTTACCCCCCCCCATGAGTTTTGGGAGGAGAAATGAATAAGAAGTGCGGTTAAAATACAAGGTAGGAGTAGAACAATGCCTGGCATTAACGGCATTGATTTATGGTAAAAGAATAGCGTTAAGATAAGTGCAATAAAAATACCGAAACCAACAAAATTATTAACAGGCTTTACTCTTGGTTTACTTAATGCAAGATAAGATCCGATTAAAAGCTCCGGAAAACGTATGAAAGAAATGTAATAAGTATTACTCCAACCGATTTTGATATAAATTGATTGAGGGATAAATGACGTTAAAATAAAAAGTAAGGTTAAACCTAATACTATAGGTTTAAATACTTGATGAGTTTTAAATTTTTTATAGGCAACAACCAATAAAAGAGGGAAAAATAAATAATATTGCTCTTCAACTGCTAATGACCAAATATGTAAAATGGGATTTTCATTGGCAGATAAGTCAAAATAACCTTGTCGATGAGCTAAATAAAAATTAGACACAAATAGTGCTGCTGAGTTGATAATTCTTCGGAATTGCGAATATTCATAATGAACAAAAAATAACGAAGCAAGCACAGAAGCAATAGCCAGTACTAAAATAAAAACGGGGTAAATTCTTTTAATACGGCGATTATAAAAATCTTTGTAGGAAAAAGTATTATTTTGGATCTCTTGGCTAATAATTGAAGTAATTAAATAGCCGGAAATAACAAAGAAAATATCAACGCCTAAAAAACCGCCTGGTAACCAAGTTGGATTTAGATGAAATAATATGACGGATAAAACAGCAACAGCACGTAGTCCATCAATTTCGGGCCGATAATAAAGTTTTGACATAATATCCTTTTTTCATGAACAAAAATAGAGTGCCTTATATCAATTTTTTCTTGATTGTCAAGAAGCGGATTTATCTGAATGGGGAAAAAGTGTTTTATCAAGAAGCAAATCCAATAGGTGAAGTTAATATTAAATACATTGATTCGCAAGATGTCGAAACGAAAGGCATAGGTATTTTAATTCCCAGTAGCTTTGACTATCGTGGTGTAAAAGCGACTAAGGAAAATCAGAGAAAATAATTATAGTATAAAATAGAAAAATTTAAGTTATCTCATTAAGGCTATCATACAATCATTTGATAGCCTTTTTGTTTTATGTAAACTTACGCTTGGGAACAGAGGAAGTTGGGGGAAGCTTTTGTCCAAACATCAGAATATATTAATCCTAAAAAGCATAATGCGGAACTTTGGAGTTTGACTGTTGAAAATGGACTAACTCCGAAAACTGAACGTTATCAAAGAGATTTTTTGGTAAAAAAAGAAGATAGCTTTAAATTAGTTCACACAAATGAATTTGTGTATAACCCAATGAATATGACTCTTGGGGCTGTAGGTTACAATGATATGCCTTATTCTGTAGCTATATCTGGATATTATGTAACTATGAAGACTTCTCATATTACGGATGATTTGTATATGAAAGTTTGGCTTAAAACATCTCAAGCAATATCTTTATATAAAGAAAATGCAACAGGCTCATTGATTGAAAAGCAAAGAGTCCAATTTAATACTTTTTCAAAAATTCAATTTCATTTACCTAACCCCCAAGAACAACAAAAAATCGGTACATTTTTCACCGCACTTGATCGCTACATCACCATTCATCAGCGTAAGTAATACATACAAGGAGATATATTATGAATGAAGTAAATTCAAACAAAGAGCTGTTTTATCAATACTATTCACGCTGGATTTATATGTACAAAGAGGGGGCTATTAGAAAGGTCACTATGGCAAAATATCTAATGACATTAGAGTGGCTAAAAAAATTGATTCCAAATCTCTTATTGCGTGATCTTAATCGCATAAGTTATCAACAATTACTCAATGATTATGCCTGTTATCACGAAAGGCAGACCACGATGGATTTTCATCATCAACTGAAAGGTGCAATTCTTGATGCGGTAGATGAAGGGTTATTACCAAGAGATCCCACAAGAAAAGCAATTATCAAAGGTCGCCCACCTCGTTTGAAAAAAACAAAATACTTAAATCAATTTGAACTGCATACGTTAATTACACAATTAAATTTAACCAAAGAAATTAACTGGGATTGGTTTATTTTATTAATTGCTAAAACAGGGATGCGGTTTTCAGAGGCTTTGGCATTAACACCAAAAGATTTTGATTTTTCACATCAAACACTGACAATTAATAAAACTTGGAATTATAAAGATGGTGGTGGTTTTCAGCCTACGAAAAATCGTTCATCAGTACGAAAAATTCCTTTGGATTGGCAAACTATTATTCAATTTGCTGAGTTAATTAAAAATAAGCCTGAAGAACAGCCTATTTTTGTTCGTAAAAAAATTTTTAATTCCACAGTGAATGATATCCTGATTAGGCGTTGTAAAAAAGCAAATATCCCAATTATTTCACTACATGGTTTGCGACACACTCATGCGTCATTGTTGCTATTCGCCGGGGTATCTATTGCAAGTGTTGCAAGGCGTTTAGGACATTCAAATATGACGACCACGCAAAAAACATATTTGCACATTATTCAAGAATTGGAAAATCGAGATATTGATATTGTAATGCGTTCTTTATCAAATTTAAGTTAATTTAGAGCTACGTCACTTACGCTGATGAATGGTGATGTAGCGATCAAGTGCGGTGAAAAATGTACCGATTTTTTGTTGTTCTTGTTTAGATGGAACTTGTACAAGTTGTTCTTCTAAGTCCTGTTTGCTTAAATTACCTATCGCACCATTTCCGCCAGCTACATATGTACTAATGAATTTTGAATACCAAGTCGAATTCATTAATGAATTTACAAAACTGGGGTTTTTAGCTTGAGCAACTAACATGAATCCGCCAGCGACTGAATTCGTTGCACCTTTGATTAAAGCATGTTTCCCAACCAGCCGACTTGAACCATTTGCAGATGTGATTAAAATTTCATTTTCTTGCACTAGTGGAATATTTACAGTTTTAGGATCAACAAAAACATCATCATTTTGTAGCAAAAAAATGTCCTCATTTATATTCGAAGAACGAAGAACTCGTATACCTGTTTCTGCAAGATCTGTTGGCTTATATGTTAATCCTCGTCGAATATTTGCCAATTTTTTAAACGGCAACTGTTCCCAAGCGTAAGTTTTTTTCTCAAAAGTGCGGTAACATTATGCAAAATTTTATAAAAAAAGAGGCTTTTGCCTCTTTTATCTCTTTCCTTGTTATGGAAGTTCAACTCCCAATAATTTTAACTGTTCGTTGATTTCTTTTTCTAATTGTGCGATTTCTTGATTATCTTGCTGAAGTTGTTTTAACACTTCGTTAATATTGATTTCCTCCTCTGCTTCAAAAGTATCCACATAGCGAGGAATATTGAGGTTATAGTCATTCTCAATAATTTCTTCAAGAGGAGCGACATAAGCGTATTTATCCACATTTTGACGAGCTTGGTAAGTGTCAATAATTTTTTGGACATGCTCGTCTGTTAAGCGGTTTTGATTTTTGCCCTTGTCAAAATCTTGGCTGGCATCAATAAACAAAATATCTTTATTTTTACGATTCTTTTTAAAAACCAAAATCGTGGTTGGGATACTTGTGCCGTAGAATAAATTCGCTGGCAAACCAATCACTGCGTCTAAATAGTTTCCTTGTGCATTGCTGGTGTTATCGCCAATCAATGCCTTACGGATTTTACCTTCTGCCGCACCACGGAAAAGTACACCATGCGGCAATACAATCGCCATCGTGCCATGCTCGCCTAAGTGATATAGACTATGCAAAATAAAGGCATAATCGGCTTTTGAAGCAGGTGCCAACGCACCAAAAGGTTGAAAACGGGCATCTTTTAATTTACGCTCGTGATTGTCCCACTTGGCGGAATACGGCGGATTTGCCACCACAGCATCAAAACGACATAAAGGTTGGTCAATCCCTTGTGCATCAAGACCTTCAGGCCAGTCACTTTCTAAGGTATCAGCATTGGATAGCGTCATATTTTTATAGGATACGCCATGCATCATCAAATTCATGCGTGCCAAGTTATACGTTGTAGTGTTCAGCTCTTGCCCATAATATTTAATGGGTTTCGATTGTGGCAATTCATTACCTACCGTCAATAATAACGAACCCGATCCCATTGTTGGGTCGTAAACAAGGAAAGTCTCTTGATTATCAGCCACATCCAGCGTTACTAATTTCGCTAAAATTTTTGAAACTTGGTGCGGTGTATAAAATTCCCCGCCTTTTTTGCCTGCATTGGCGGCAAATTGCCCGATCAAATATTCATAAATTTCACCAAGAATATCCCGACCGTCATCATCTTTGTATTCAATCTCGTCCACCAATTTCACAATATTGCCTAAAGATTTCGCACGCTCATTGGTAGAATTGCCCAAATGAGAAGCTCCTAAGTTCAAATCATTAAACACACCACGGAAATCTAGCACCGCATCTTCATTTAAATTGGCGTTTTGGTTGAAGTTATCAAATAAGGCTTGATAATCACTTGGCATCACTTCGGCATTGTAAATTTTCCGCATTAATGAATCCCAAGTATCTTCGGGATTAATAGCATAACCAAGACTGGCTGAAATATCTTGCAAATAATCTTGTAATTCCTCACCTGTGGCTTGCGTTAAATAAGCGTCATTCACACTTTGCGAAGGCTCTATGTCCAAAATATGATTATCGACCAAATATAGTTCTTGGTGTTTGGATAAATAACGATAAAACATAAAGGCAAGAATATAGTTTTTATATTCTGAAGCGTCCATCGTGCCACGCAGCTCATTTGCCATTGCCCAAAGTTTACCGGTAATTGTTTGTACATTGCTCATATTTAATTCCTTTATTAAAAAATTCTGTATTTATGACCGCACTTTAAATCAGTTTATTCGGCTTGTTCGTAATAATAAGATTGTTCAATCCCTTTCAAGAAAATCTCACGATCGTCAATGCGATCCGTTAACGCATTTTGTAATAAAAAGCGAATTTCCAAATCGTTCACGGGGCTACGCTCCATCGCTTGTAAATACAACTTTTTATCCACTTTCTGCCAATTCACCACTTTTTTTAGGTTTTTCTTAAAAATCAAATCCAACCAAATACGTGTAGAACGACCATTTCCTTCTAAAAAGGGATGGATAATATTCATTTCAATATATTTTTCAATAATTTGCTCAAAGGTTGATTCAGGCATTTTTTCCACCGCACTTAACGCTGGTTTTAAATAAAGTGCGTTGGCAAAACGAAAGTGCCCTTTAGAAATATTTAATTCACGAATTTCGCCTGCAAAATCATAAAGCCCTTGAAATAAATAACGATGAATATCTTGCAAGCCTTTCGTCGTCCCGACTTCTAAGCGATGAATATCGCCTGAATCATAAAGTCGATAGGCATTTTCTTTGCTTAACCGATCAATTTCTTGTGTATATTCAATGGAATAGCTCATCTTTGCCCCTTATTAAACAAACATCTGTTGCAACAATGATTTTTTCAATTTTTGCATATTTTCCAACTTACGCTGATGAATGGTGATGTAGCGATCAAGTGCGGTAAAAAATGTACCGATTTTTTGTTGTTCTTGGGGTTTGGGAAGTGAAATAACTAATTTTTTAACAATTTCTGCAGATAAATTCCCTTGTCCACCTTGTAAATAACTTGAAATGATATGTAATTTCTCACCTTTTAACCATTGGATAATAAATTCTGAAGAAAAATTCTCGTGTGGTTGAATTGCAAGGATCGCTTGATTAATTGCTCCATTTATCAAAGACATAGACACCTCTCCACTTGTTGCTCCATAAAGAGCATAGAGAATATCACCTTTTGAAACTAACTTTGCTGATGAATTATTTAACCCATCGTCTGTAATAAATAGCTCTGTTTTATCTAAACTAATTTCACCCGAACGGATAAATGGAATATTGCCGCCATAATAATTTCTGTTGGATACACTTGGTGTGCCACCTGAATAAGAGTTTGTGATTTCTCCCAACTTCCTCTGTTCCCAAGCGTAAGTAAATTCGGGAAAACGAATCTCCGGAAATTCTTGATCATTTTTCGGAAACATTTTTTGCAACAATGATTTTTTCAATTTTTGTATATTTTCCAACTTACGCTGATGAATGGTGATGTAGCGATCAAGTGCGGTGAAAAATGTACTGATTTTTTGTTGTTCTATTGGAAGAGGAATTGATATTTGGGCATTTTTTATATCATTAGAATTTATTGATTCAAATGTTGATCCTGTACTTAAAGTATTCCAATACCCATTTATTTTCATTTTGTTTAATAATTGGAAAATAAATTCATTACCTCTAATTGCACATACGCCACGCCCAAGAACTACGTCATAATCTGTCTTTGCCATATCACCGACGGGAGCTCTAACACTCATAACCAAATCATTCTTTTTGCCAATTTTAGTAATTTGAGTAGTCCATGTTCGTGGAAAAACTTTTCCATTTTTTATGTCTGCATTTCCTTGAACAAGAATGTGATCTTTAGGGTTATTAGTATAATTTTCCGAATTTGGAGATTGCCCCATTATAATTTCAACTACTTCCCCCAACTTCCTCTGTTCCCAAGCGTGAGTAAATTCGGGGAATCGTAATTTCGGTACAAGTCTTTTTTCATTGTTCATTTTGTTTTTCTATCCTTTGCAAAAAATATAAGATGTGATACTATCAGCACCAATATGACTGACGCCTCTGCTTTTGCACGCGTCAGTTCTCATTTCTTGTCTTTAATATTTTTCCAAATTTCTAATTCTTCCCAGTCTTTTGGTAATCCTATGTCATGCACTGAAACCGCCTTATTTTTAGGTTCAGGGAATGTGTTTAGTAATTGATATAACCGCTCATTCCAAGTGGATTTAGGGTTAATTATTGTCAATAACTTTTGCATCATACACAAGTACATGAAGATACGATATTGATTTATTGAACTCAGTTCTTCTAGTGGTGCCGATGTATTAATGATATTTAAATTCCACAAACGACTATGGTGAGCACAAACATTACGAATAAAGTTTAAACTTTTTAGCCATTGTTCAAATGTTTTTCCGTCTTTAACGCCATATTTTGCGGCAATCGTATTTTTATCGTTATACCGTAACCCTGAAAATAACTGGGATAACAAGCCAAAATCCCAAACTTCCGCAGAAACCCAAATAGGCAATACGCCGGCATATTGTTCATTGTAATGCTTAATAGCATCTCGGTTCCTAGCTCGTTTAATAAGCTGATTATGCTTATCTTTCCATTTGGAATATTTATCCCCTTTTGCAATAAAATTAGGATGTAAATAACAAACTTTTTTTCCTGTATCCTGATCTATTTGATAAGGCTCAATATGTGCCAGTGGATGTAATTTACCCAATAAATGTACCACATCATTTTTAACTGCCATTTCAATACGTTCTAGTGCATCTAACGCTAAAAAACGTAACTGTTTATCAAAAATATAAAGGGCTAAAATATCTGAAAAGCAAGTTCCTGTTTTAAACTCATCTAGTAATATAGTTTTTTGTTCTTTTTGGGAATTTTGCTCATCTTTTTGCTTAAATGGATACCAGTATCCACTTAATCGGTAATATCCTATATTTTTTAAATAATGTAATGTACGTTGTTGATTTTCAACATCCATTTTTCGAATGCTCAATAACTTAAGTAAGTCATCATAATCTTTCCAAGATTTGATTTTTCTTTCCATATTATTTATTCCCCCACAAACTCATCTGCAAGTTCGTAAATAGCATGACGCAACTGGTTACGGTATTTCATTTTTGTCAGTTTTTTTACTTCATCATTTTGTGCAAGTTCGAGATAAGTGAGACCTGCTTGTTTGATTAAATCCGTAAGCTGATTATTGTCATCTAAATCTTTTTGTTGAAATTGATGTTTGGAAAAAAGCTGTCGAAGTTGGGCGTTGGTAATCACCTCCGTTAATCCCCATTGGAGACGAAAATCCAAAAATTGTTGATCTTGGTTGGCGTTATTCGCTTGTTCCACAATAGAAATACCGTCTTTTTTAAACCCATCTTTTAATTTGAACACACCTTTCATAATCGCTTTTGCCGCACGGTTAATGCGTTGTGCAAAACTGCGATCTTCCAAGCCGTTGGCAAATTTTTCCAATTCTTTTTCCGTTTCTTTGGCTTTTTCCGTTTCACCTGCCTCTACTTGTGCCAACAAGCTGGAAATTAATTCAGTTAAGTAATCGTAATTAATTTCCACGTCTTTAATGTGGGTCATTTGTAGCTCAATTTGTATCACTGGCACATTTCGGCTTTTTGCTAAATGCAGTTTGAGTTCGTTGGACAATGTGTTGGTGAGCATACTTTCTTCTTCACTGGTCATGCCGAGTTCTTGAATCAATTTATCCGGATTTTCATAATCAAAACCGATAATTTCACCATTTTCATCTTCCGCAGAATATTGCTTGATTTTGGCAATATTGGCGGTATAGGTGCGTAATTGTTCCAACATTTCCCATTTTTTCGCTTCAGACGGTGGCAATTGGCTAAAGTTATCCGTTATTTCTCGCAGATTTTCCACAATCTGTTTGGTGTCATCGAGCAATTCTTCGTATTTTGGTGCAGTAATCTTATCCTTGGTATTATTCACTTTTCGCTCTTCATCGGATAATTTGGCGGAATCTTTGTTGGCGTAAACGGACAACGCCTCATTCATTAACTTTTCATTATGGGCAGGCCAGCGGTAATTGATAATTCGCCCCCAAGGTTTTTCACGCATATCCGCTACACGATTGGTTCTAGAATAGGCTTGAATGAGTCCTGCACCTTTTAAAGTGCGGTCAACATAAAGCGTATTTAATTCAGGGGCGTCAAATCCTGTTAGTAACTGATCTACGACAATCACGAGGTCTAAATATTGTTTGTCCACAGCGGTGCGATTTAAACGGCTGGTGACATCTTGAGTATAAGCCGATACATCAGACATAGTGAAGTTAGTGCCAAATTCGCTGTTGTAATGTTGAATTGCCTCGAATAATCCTTGGTTGGTTTCAAGCATGGTGTCGTTATTGCTGGTATTTTGGCTAAAGGTCACAGCAACTTTTAGCAAAAACTCCCCCTTTTCTGACCGCACTTTATTGATACGTTGGAATTCACGGAAATACATCATTGCCATTGGTGTACTGGCTTTGCCGCCACCCACGTGCGTGGTCAGCAAGGCGTTATATCGTCCACGATTACGTTTGTTATCCCAATTGGAGCGATTTTTCCAATGTTTGAAAATATCTTCCACCACTAATCTGACGTGTTCTTCATTTTCGTCATAAAAACTCGGTTCGATGCTGTCGTCCATATCTTGTTGCGTGAGATTGGCAATCTTCAAGGCAATTTGTTCTTCCGTCCAATGAGGATATTTAAGGCGATAGAATTTCGGTAGATGCGCTTCTTTCATACTTTTTTCGCTAATCGTGGTTTCAAAATCCACTTTAAAACCCAACACATTACGATCAGCAATTGCTTCTCGAATGGTATAGGCGTGCAAGAGTTCACCGAAAATATCTTCAGTTCGTAAGCCTTTGGTAGTGTCATCAAACATTGGCGTGCCGGTGTAACCAATCCACGCAGAATGTTTAAATTTTTTTTGAATCGCAGCAAAATTATCACTGCCTGTAGAACGATGAGCTTCGTCCACAATAAACACAATGTTTTTTTCGGGAGCTTTGAAAGAAGTGCGTTTAACCAAGGTATCCAGTTTTTGCACAGAGGTAATAATAATTTGGCTGCCTTTGCTGTGTAATTTGCGGTTCAAATCTGTGGTGTTGTTGGTATCCAGTACACTACCTAGGCTATCTTCCGTGGCATCAGGATCATAAGCTCGATAGTTTTCGGTAGTTTGGTTAGTCAGTGCAATACGATCCACTAAAAAAACCACTTTATCCACTTTCGGCGAACGACTTGCCAGCCAAGCGGTTTTAAAGCTCGTAATAGTTTTGCCTGAACCTGTGGTATGCCAAATATAACCGAGTTTATTCAACGCTTGATCGAAATCCGCCCGTTTGAGTTTATCCATCACACAACGCGTAGCATAAACTTGATAAGGTCGCATTACTTTTAGGGTTTGCTTATTCGGCGTACCATCTAAAATCATATAGTTAGTCGCCATTTGATGTGCCATGGGAATACTCAACATGGAATCGGCAAAGGCTTTCCAGTGATAAACCGGTTTATTGTCCGATTGACGTTGCCAGTTGAAGGCAAAATCTTTATTAAAGCGATCTGCTGTGGTATTCGCCATATATTTCACATTGTTTGGCGTAATCGCAATCAGAAGTTGTAACGTAGAAAAAATATCGCTGTATTGATTTTCCGCGATATATTGGTGCATTTGATTTAAGGCTTCGTTAATATCATGCGTTTCTTTCTTTTCTTCAATTTGAATAATGGGCAAGCCATTAATCAACAACGTAGTATCAAATTGTCGATTTTCTTTTCCTGCAATAATCGCCGGTCGTTTAATTTGATTCACAATTTGGTACACCGTATCGCCCGCTCCGATTTGTTTTTGGTCAAATACGGTTAAAAACACATGACGATCATCATCTAAATCAATTTCAATTTGTGACACACCGTTTGTGCCATAAAGAAACTGCCCTGCGGCATAAGGCGTGGATAAATTAGAAATAGTACGTTTAACTTGTGCAAATTCCACCGCACTTAAAGGACGATCTAAGGTTTTTTGATTGAGCTTTTCTAAAATTCTTTTAAAATTTTCCCATAAATCTTCCGTCGTTTTAATGCTTGGCTCATATTGCCACAATTTGGTACGCACTACATAATCCGCAGGCGGTTCGCCGATCATATTATCCGTTGCTGTAATCGTTCCTGTACAAAGATATTCAATTAAGGTTTTTTCAAATTTTAATTCGGGTATTTTCTTAGTCATGCTGTACTCGCTTTTGCAATTGGTGTAACACAAGTAATTTTTCTAAATTCGCTATGCGTTGTTTGAGATAAGCTAATTTTTGTTGTTTTAGGTAAATCTCTCCCATTAAACGTTGTTCCGATAAGTGGGGTAATTTGGGTAATCTCAATGATTTCAACTGATTAGTCGTATATTTCAATACTTGAGATCCTTGCAAACCACGACTTAACTGCTTTTTAACCACCGCATTTTCGTTTAATAAATAGACTAAATAATTGGCATCTATCTGATTTTTAGGTATTAACTTAACGTAATTTTGAGTATATAAAAAACCTTGGTGTTGTTTGCTGACAATCGTTGCCTTACCTGAAATCAGACTAAAAATCACATCACCAGTGGAAAGTAAACTGGTTATTTTATCAAAAGTTTTTATTTCTTTAGGAAGTACTGCTGAACCATCAGATAAATAGAGATCTTGTTCTAAGTTTGCCTGACCATAATAAGTATAAACAGGTGCAATTGGATCACTGACTTCGGAAAGACGAAACTGTGCCTGTCCGCTACTGATCTCCACAATATTACTTAACAACATAAAACTATACCTTATTTAAATGACATAGCAGAATTTTAATAAATATTCTCCATACTGGCAATATAAATAATTGTAATTTTATAAAATTACAAAAATAAATATGTAAGAGTATTTTTTCTTTCAATTTATATGGATTAAAATCAAAAAAAGTGCTTTTTTACAAGACAAACATACGAAATAGCTTTACTATATCGCCAGTTTTTATACTTATTTTAGATTAACTATAGAAGGAAAACAAAATGGCAAAAATCGTTAAAGTAATTGGTCGTGAAATCATCGACTCTCGTGGCAATCCAACTGTTGAAGCTGAAGTTCATCTTGAGGGTGGTTTCGTTGGATTGGCAGCGGCGCCATCAGGAGCGTCAACAGGCTCACGTGAAGCATTAGAATTGCGTGATGGGGACAAAGCTCGTTTCTTAGGTAAAGGTGTATTAAAAGCTGTTTCAGCAGTAAATAACGAAATTGCTACCGCACTAGTTGGAAAAGAGGCAAGCAACCAAGCTGAAATCGACCAAATCATGATTGAATTGGACGGTACGGAAAATAAATCAAAATTTGGAGCAAATGCTATTTTAGCGGTTTCTTTAGCAAATGCTAAAGCGGCAGCTGCCTCTAAAGGTATGCCTCTTTATGCTTGGATTGCAGAGTTGAACGGTACACCGGGTGTATATTCTATGCCGTTGCCGATGATGAATATCATCAACGGTGGTGAACATGCTGACAACAATGTGGATATTCAAGAATTTATGATTCAACCGGTCGGTGCGAAAACATTAAAAGAAGCTTTACGTATTGGGGCTGAAGTGTTCCATAATCTTGCGAAAGTGTTAAAAGGAAAAGGATTAAGCACCGCAGTAGGTGATGAGGGCGGTTTCGCACCTAATCTTGAGTCTAACGCCGCCGCACTTGCTTGCATTAAAGAAGCGGTAGAAAAAGCAGGTTATGTATTAGGTAAAGACGTAACATTGGCAATGGACTGTGCTTCTTCCGAATTCTATAACAAAGAAAACGGTATGTATGAAATGAAAGGCGAAGGTAAATCTTTCACTTCTCAAGAATTTACTCACTACTTAGAAGGGTTATGCAAAGAATATCCAATCGTGTCTATTGAAGATGGTCAAGATGAATCTGATTGGGACGGTTTTGCATATCAAACCAAAGTATTAGGCGATAAAGTTCAATTAGTGGGAGACGATCTATTTGTAACCAATACGAAGATCTTAAAAGAAGGTATCGAAAAAGGGATTGCAAATTCAATCTTGATCAAATTTAACCAAATCGGTTCATTAACTGAAACGTTAGCCGCCATTAAAATGGCTAAAGATGCAGGTTATACTGCAGTTATTTCACATCGTTCCGGTGAAACTGAAGATGCAACAATTGCAGATTTGGCAGTCGGTACAGCAGCCGGTCAAATTAAAACCGGTTCTATGAGCCGTTCTGATCGTATTGCAAAATATAACCAATTAATTCGCATTGAAGAAGCATTAGGTGAGAAAGCACCGTTTTTAGGTTTAAAAGCGGTTAAGGGTCAAGCATAATTTATTTTTGCTCAAATTTGGAAACGCCACGGATAGAACTGTGGCGTTTTTTTATTATGTAGAATAAAAATTCCACTAAAACAGACCGCACTTTTTATTGGCATTTAAGTTATAATACCAACCACAAATTGACTTAATAAAAAAGGAATAAATAATGCAAAATCCAAACGATGATGTGCTTTATGTGCCTGTTGAATGGCAGGATTTCAGTTCAGGTTATACAGATATTTTGTATCATAAATCTACTGACGGTATCGCAAAAATTACTATTAATCGCCCTGAGGTTCGTAATGCCTTTCGCCCACAAACAGTTAAAGAGATGATTCGAGCCTTTTCCGATGCACGTTTTGATGAAAAAATTGGTGTAATTATACTTACCGGTCAAGGGGAAAAAGCTTTCTGTTCCGGAGGAGACCAAAAAGTGCGGGGTGATTACGGTGGCTATAAAGATGAAAGCGGTGTGCATCATTTAAATGTGTTGGATTTCCAACGTGATATTCGCAGTTGTCCAAAACCTGTGGTGGCAATGGTAGCCGGTTATGCGATTGGAGGTGGACATGTTTTACACATGTTATGCGACTTAACTATTGCAGCGGAAAATGCGATTTTTGGGCAAACAGGTCCCAAAGTCGGCTCATTCGATGGTGGTTGGGGGGCAAGCTATATGGCTCGTATCGTTGGACAGAAAAAAGCACGTGAAATTTGGTTTTTATGTCGTCAATATAATGCCCAAGAAGCATTGGAAATGGGATTGGTCAATACAGTTGTACCTTACGCTGATTTAGAAAAAGAAACGGTGCGTTGGTGTCGTGAAATGTTACGCAACAGCCCGATTGCCTTGCGTTGTTTGAAAGCAGCTTTGAATGCGGACTGTGATGGTCAAGCAGGTTTACAGGAGCTGGCAGGTAATGCAACTATGTTATTTTATATGACGGAAGAAGGGCAGGAAGGACGCAATGCGTTTAATGAAAAACGTGCACCTGACTTCAGTAAATTTAAGCGAAATCCATAAATTTAATCAGTAAAAGTGCGGTAAGAATAGTGGAAAATTTGACCGCACTTTTGTCTTGTTTGAGGAAAAAATAATGTTGAAAAAATGGTTGTTTCTTTTAGTGATTTTAGTGGTGCTAGGTATTTTTGCCACTTTCGTTATTTTTGATGCAAAAGATCACTGTTTAGATTATGGTGGTCGTTATAATGACAATACACAACAATGTGAACAGTAATGACAAATCGAATTTTTCATTTATACCAATATGCTATTCCTGTGGATAGCCAGCTTATTTTGCGCAATCGCTTTTTGAAGAAACGTGAAGGGTTGTTTGTGCAAATAAAATGTGGTGAGCATGAAGGTTGGGGGGAAATTGCCCCTTTGCCTGAATTTAGCCAAGAAACTCTAGAACAGGCGAAAGAGCAAACTGTTCAATGGTTAAAAAAGTGGGTGCAGGCAAGATCTGCAAATCAAAAATTTTCATTGCAAGGGCTATATCCGTCTGTTGCTTTTGGCTTAAGTTGTGCTTTGGCTGAAATGGAAGGAGAATTGGTGCAAGAAGGAAACTATCAAGTCGCCCCGTTATGTTACGGCGATCCTGATGAGCTTTATGATGTATTAAATCAAATTCCGGGGGAGAAGGTAGCTAAAATTAAGGTTGGCATGTATGAAGCAAATCGTGATGGTATGATTGCTGATATGTTGTTAGAAGCAATTCCTGATCTTTATTTGCGTCTTGATGCTAATCGTAGTTGGACGTTGTCGAAAGCACAGTTGTTTGCCAAATATGTAAAGCCTGAACATCGCAAGCGTATTCAGTTCTTAGAAGAGCCTTGTAAAACGCAAGACGATAGTCGTCAATTTGCACAGGATACGGGTATAGCGTTAGCTTGGGACGAAAGTATTCGAGAACAAGGATTTAAATTAGAAAAAGAACCGCACTTAGCAGCAATTGTAATTAAGCCTACTTTGATTGGTTCGTTGCAAGACTGTGTTAAATTAATCGAAAAAGCACATCAATTGGGCTTAAAAGCAGTGATCAGCTCGTCTATTGAAAGCAGTTTAGGATTGACCCAATTAGCTCGTATCGCAAAACAATATACGCCAAATGTTACTCCGGGGTTGGATACATTAAGTTTAATGGATTATCAAATTTTACGTTCTTGGCAAGGCTCGGATTTACCTTTGTTAGATTTGAGTTCGGAATTTATTAAAAAAATTGAAATAGAGTAATTAAAAAAGGTCGCCAAATTAGCGACCTTATTTTTTCAGCAAGGGAAATTAACCCATACCATATTTTTTTAATTTTTTACGTAAAGTGCCACGGTTAATGCCCAGCATTGTTGCCGCACGTGTTTGGTTACCACGTGTATATTGCATGATCATATCTAACATAGGGTGTTCAACCTCTGCTAAAACTAATTCATAAAGATCGTTCACATCTTGACCGTCTAATTGTGATAAATAGTTTCTTAATGCTTGTTTAACTGAATCACGAAGTGGTTTATTTGTTACTTGAGATTGTGAATTTAATACTGAAACAGTTAATGCTTCAGCCGGATTACGTTGTTCTAACATGTTTCTTTATCCAATAAAATAAAATTAAAAAAATCTTCTAGTGCAATTAGTTGTGCTTTAGCATTCGTAATTGCATTAAAAGTCTGTCTAAAATCGGAATTAGGTTGAATTCCCTCTAAATACCAAGATACGTGCTTACGAGCTATGCGATATCCTTTATCTTCACCATAAAACTGATGCAGATCACGAATATGTTGCAAAATCACGCTGCACTTTTCATCTAAACTTGGCTCTGGAATAGTGATACCTGTTTCGATTAAGCTTACTATTGACTGAAATAGCCAAGGTTTACCTAATGCCCCACGTCCAATCATTATTCCATCTGTTCCCGTATAACTGAGAACTTCTTGTGCTTGTTTTGCGGTTGTTATATCACCATTAGCAATAACAGGAATCGAAATTTGTTCTTTAACTTTTTTAATGCTGTCATATTCAGCATTTCCATTAAATAAACATTCACGTGTACGTCCATGTATGCTTAATGCTTGAATTCCTGCTTGTTCAGCAATTTTTGCAATGTCGATACAATTACGATGCTCTTGATTCCAGCCTGTTCTAATCTTCAATGTTACCGGTACATTTACCGCTTTGACTACCGAATATAGAATTTTTTTAACTAAGTCAGGATATTGTAAAAGAGCAGATCCTGCTAATTTACGGTTCACTTTTTTAGCTGGGCACCCCATATTAATGTCAATAATCTGTGCACCATATTCTACATTCACTTGTGCGGCTTGAGCCATCTCAACCGGATCGGAACCAGCAATTTGCACAGCGTTAATTCCCGCATCTTGATGATGGGCAAGACGCAATCTTGATTTTTCTGTATGCCAAACTTGTGGATTGGCTGACATCATTTCAGAGCAAGTCAAACCTGCTCCATAAAAAGAACAAAGCCTTCTAAAAGGCTGATCTGTTATGCCTGCCATAGGAGCTAAAAGTACATTACTTTTTAATTGATAAGAACCAATTTGCACTTCTGCTTCTCCAAATTATGCTATATCAGATTTATTGCTTTCGCTAGTCAAGGCGACAAGGTGCGTTATGATACGCACTTTTAAGTCATTTGCAAAGAATATTTTTTATACAAATTACATTTTTTTGATATTGGTTAAATTTTATATCATTTACTTTTATTTTTTGTATAAAATCATATAAATGAATTAGACAAATGAGTTTAATTTTCCGGTAATTCGGCACCATTCCTCTCGTTCAGTTATCGGATCAAGAGTAAATTTCCCTTGATAGGCTTCACAAACGGAGTCTGCTTGTGTAGATAGAATACCGGATAAGCCCAAATCACCTTGTGGTTTGACTAAATTGCTGATTATCGGGTAAAGCTCTTTCAACGGACCGGCAAGAATATTGGCAATCACCACATCTGCTTGTAAATCGGTTGGTTTTTCTTCTGATAAAAATAATTGTAAACGCTCTGCTACACCATTTTGTTCAGCATTGTTATAACTGGCGAGAATAGCTTGTGGATCAATGTCAATTCCGACCGCACTTTTTGCACCTAATTTAAGGGCAGCAATGGCTAAAATACCTGAACCACAACCGAAATCAATCACAGTTTTTCCTGTTAAATCTAAGCTGTCTAACCATTCTAAACAAAGTGCGGTCGTCGGATGTGTGCCTGTACCAAAAGCCAAACCGGGATCAAGCATGACATTTATCGCATTTTCGTCAGGTATTTCACGCCAGCTAGGACAAATCCATAGGCGTTTTCCAAATTTCATTGGATGGAAATTATCCATCCATTCTCTTTCCCAATCTTTATCTTCAATTTGTTCGATTTTATAAGCAGTATTTTCATCAAGATGATTTTTTTGTTGCAATAGGCGGACAATTTGTTGCATATTGGTTTTTGCATCAAACAAGGCAATCACATCGGTATTTCCCCACAGACGGGTTTCCCCCGGTAGCGGTTCAAAAATCGGTGTGTCTTGGCTGTCCATAAACGTAACGGACACCGCACCTAGATGATCTAAATATTCACTGATTTTTTCTGCTTTTTCATTTGTACTGTTTAAACGAAGTTGTACCCAAGCCATTTATTTTTCCTTATTTTTAATCAATTTATTTCCTACTTGATTTCCCAATAAGAATGCAATTAAGCCAAATAATAAAGCGGGAATAATAGCGTGGAAATTAAATAATTTTATGTCAAGAGCGGTAAGTAATATGTAACTTATTAGCCCGACTAACATTGAACTAATAGCACCATAAGCGTTAGCTTTTTTCCAATATAGGCCAAATAACATAACCCATAGAAATGTGGTTTCCAGTCCACCTAAAGCAAATAAATTTAACCAGATCAACATATCAGGCGGATTTAAGGTTGCTATGGTAACGAGTAAGGTTAGAAATAAAGTTGTTAATATTGATAGGCGTTTTATTCCGGTTTCATTGTGTATTTGAGCGGGGTAAAAACGTAAATATAGATCTTTAATCAAAGTAGAGGACATTTGGATTAATGTAGAGTCAACAGATGACATAATTGCCGCCATTGGTGCGGCAAGAAAAATACCAGCAACTACAGGTGGTAATACTTGTATCATCAAAGTAGGAATAATTTTATCACTTACATCTAAGGTTGGAATTACAGCACGCCCTAAAGCACCGGCTAAATGTATTCCGAGCATTAGTACAGCGATGACGATTGTACCGATAATAATACCGCTATGTAATGCCTTACTATTCTTATAGGCAATAGCACGCACAACTGTATGAGGTAAACCTAGTAACCCAAAGCAGACTAATACCCAAAACGAAGCCATAAATGTAAAATCAAGCGGTCTGTCATCAGTGCCATAAGGCGTGATTAAGTGCGGATCAATTTTAGCTAAGTGATCAATAAGTTGGCTAATCCCGCCTCCTGCATAAATGACACCGCCCAGTAATAAAAAGGTTCCCAAAACCATGATGAGGCCTTGGATAGTATCGGTCAGTACTACCGCTCTAAAGCCTCCTATAAAAGTGTAAATACCAACAGTGGTAGCAAAAATGAGTACTGAAATGTGGTAGTCGATATGTAATGTAGTTTCTAATAAACGACCTATGCCGATAAATTGCACGGACATCATTATAAAGAACGAAAACAGCAATGAAAGGCTTGCCAGTAGGATAATATAGGGATTTTTATAACGAGAGAATAAAATATCATTAACAGTTAAACTTTGATTTTTTCGTGCCAGCATGGCTAATTTTTTACCCAGTACCCCTAAAGTAAACAAGACTACCGGAACTTGGATCATGGCTAACAATACCCAACCTAAACCGAATTTATATGCGGCACCCGGTCCGCCTATAAAAGATCCTGCTCCAACATAAGTGGCGGCTGTCGTCATCGCTAATACAAAGCCTGACATAGAGCGGTTACCAATATAATATTCGCTTAAGAAATTGCCTTGACTTCTTTGACGATAGGAATAGTAAGCAATGCCGAATACAAAGAGCAAGTAGAGAACCAAAGGTAAAATGATATTAATGTTCATTTTTCCTCTCCTAATGATAGATTCTTAAAAAAGAACTTAATACACAAATACACGATGATAATAAACACTATGGGAAAGTATATGCAAGACAATTCAAACCAAAGAGGAAAACCAAGCGGACCTCTTGCCTCATCAGGTAAATAGGCAAAAATGCACCAGCCGATAAGATATAGCACTGTTAAGCACAAGGCATAGCGAGATTCTTTAGCTGATTGTTTGTAATGTACTTTCATTTTTTATCCATAAAAAAGTGGATACTATTATCCACTTTTGCTTTTATTTTTATAACTCAATGAGAGTGATATTAATCTCTCATACCCAATTTTTTCTCAAGATAGTGAATGTTTGTTCCACCTTTTTGGAAATTTTCATCGGAAAGAATTAAATTATGCAAAGGTATATTGGTTTTTATACCATTGATAATAGTTTCGGATAATGCATTTTGCATACGACGAATCGCTACTTCACGAGTATCACCATAAGTAATTAATTTAGCAATCATCGAATCATAATGTGGTGGCACTGTATATCCACCATAAACATGAGAATCCCAACGAATACCGAAACCACCCGGAGAATGTAAGTGTGTTACTTTACCGGGGGATGGTAAAAAGGTCTTAGGATCTTCTGCATTAATACGGCATTCGATGGCATGACCTTTAACTTTTATGTCTTCTTGTTTAATTGAAAGCGGAAATCCTGCTGCGATTCGAAGTTGCTCTTTAACTAGGTCAACACCGGTAATCATCTCGGTTACAGGATGTTCTACTTGAATGCGAGTATTCATTTCGATGAAGTAAAATTCACCATTTTCGTATAAGAACTCAAATGTACCGGCACCACGATAGCCAATTTCAAGACAGGCATTAGCACAACGAGTACCAATATCACGTCTTGTTTCTTCTGAAATACCCGGTGCCGGAGCTTCTTCAACAACTTTTTGGTGGCGACGTTGCATCGAGCAATCACGTTCAGCTAAGTAAATGGCATTTCCATGTGTATCCGCTAAAACTTGGATTTCAATATGACGTGGATTTTCCAGATATTTTTCCATGTAAACCATATCATTATTAAAAGCCGCTTTCGCTTCAGCTTTAGTCATAGCGATAGATTCTTCCAATGATTTTTCATCACGTACAACACGCATTCCACGACCACCACCTCCACCGGAGGCTTTAATAATAATTGGATAGCCGATACGCTTGGCGATTTCTTTATTTTTATTAATATCGGCACCTAAAGGACCGTCTGATCCGGGTACACAAGGAACACCGGCTTTTTTCATAGCATTAATTGCAGAAACTTTATCACCCATTAAACGAATAACATCCGCTGTTGGACCGATAAAAATAAAACCTGAGCGTTCAACTTGTTCAGCAAAGTCCGCATTTTCGGATAAGAAACCATAGCCGGGGTGAATCGCATCTGTACCAGTAACTTCAGCAGCCGCAATAATAGCAGGAATATTCAAATAGCTTTTGGCGGAAGGTGCGGGACCAATACAAACAGTTTCATCAGCCAATAAAACATGTTTTAACTCACGATCGGCTGTTGAATGTACTGCAACAGTTTTTATACCAAGCTCTTTACAAGCACGCAGAATACGTAATGCAATTTCACCACGATTGGCAATAACAACTTTTTCTAACATAAGAATCTATCTCTTGGAATAATGTTGTAGGACGGTAAAAGTCCTATAAAAGTAAAATAATTATTCGATTACAATCAGAGATTCATCAAATTCAACAGGTTCGCCATCATTGACTAAAATTGCTTTGATGATTCCCGCTTTATCAGCTTCAATTTTATTCATCATTTTCATAGCCTCGACAATACAAAGTGTATCACCAACTTTGACATGTTGTCCTATTTCAATAAAAGCTTTGGCTTCTGGGCTTGGGCTACGATAGAAAGTACCGACCATTGGTGAGCGAATAATATGACCTGACGGTTCTTCATTTACTTGTGTTACTGGCGTACCGGTTGCTTCCGACACTGTAGGCGGAGCAACTACTGGTGTAGGTGCTGTAACAGGAACATTATATTGAATAGGATTGGAAACAGGGGAGCCACGATTAATGCGAATGGTCTCTTCTCCTTCAGAAATTTCAAGCTCCATAATGCCTGATTCTTCAACTAATTCGATAAGTTTTTTAATTTTACGAACGTCCATAATGATTTCCTAAAATAACTAAAATTAATACTGTTCATAAATAAATCGCCATTAAAATCCCCAATTTAGACAAAATTGAGGATAAAAAAGTGCGGTTAATTTAAAATGAATTATTTCGCCCGAGAGATTACCTGAAAAAATAAATTTTTGCGATAAATTTCTGTGAAATTCGGTAAAATTTATGCAAATTATTTTATTTTCTTTAGATAGTTCGAGGCATATTGTAATGCAAATTCATAACCTTGAGCACCTAATCCGCAAATAACACCTTCGGCAATATCACTAAGATAAGAGTGGTGACGAAAAGGTTCTCGTCTATGGATATTGGATAAGTGAACTTCTACAAAAGGAATAGATACTGATAGCAAAGCATCACGTAATGCAACACTGGTATGAGTATAAGCCGCAGGATTGATAATAATAAAATCGATTAGATGAAA
Source organism: Histophilus somni (assembly GCF_014202395.1). Classification (GTDB taxonomy): domain Bacteria; phylum Pseudomonadota; class Gammaproteobacteria; order Enterobacterales; family Pasteurellaceae; genus Histophilus; species Histophilus somni. The sequence continues at coordinate 43,987 of NZ_JACHGQ010000009.1, read as the reverse complement.
GCTTTGGTGAATTTTATCTATTAATTTTTCTTCACTATTTGCTTGAAAGCAACTTAGCTCAAGTTGATGTTGTTGAGCTAATTCTTGCATGCGTTGTTCAATATCTTCTAAAGAGAGATTGCCATAATGTGTAGGCTCACGTTTTCCTAACATATTTAAGTTAGGACCGTTTAACAATAAAATTTTTGCATATCTAGACATGGTATTTACCTTTTTATGATGGATAAACTATTATACCGTATACTGCTTTTTATAAAAACGTAGTGATGGTTGTGGTCAAACCAATGAAACAGACCGGATTAAGTGGTAATAAAAGTCAAATAAAGAAATAATTAACTAAAATTGTCACGAATTTAACTAAAAAATAAGTATCTTATATTCTTGGTCAGACCGCACTTTAGTTAGATAAATAAACTAAAATAAGCTACTATATGCTGGTAGTATTTTTATATTGTGTTTGTTTTATTTTGCAAGGAGTATGAAATGGAACTATTTGATGGGTTACCAATTGCTACGATTATTTTTATTTTATTAATTGTATTTATTTTATATTCAACTTTAAAAACCGTTCCTCAAGGCTATCATTGGACAATAGAACGCTTCGGGCGTTATATCCGCACTTTAACACCGGGATTGAATTTTGTCGTACCTTTCGTGGATCGTGTCGGTCGTCGTATTAATATGATGGAGCAAGTCTTAGATATTCCATCGCAAGAAGTTATTTCTAAAGATAATGCTAATGTGTCTATCGATGCGGTTTGTTTTGTGCAAGTTATTGATGCTCGTTGTGCAGCTTATGAAGTCAATCACCTTGAACAAGCCATCATTAATTTAACCATGACAAATATTCGTACGGTATTAGGTTCTATGGAATTAGACGAAATGCTTTCTCAACGTGATAATATCAACAGCCGTTTATTAGCTATTGTAGATGAAGCAACGAATCCTTGGGGAATTAAAGTAACACGTATTGAGATTCGTGATGTTCGTCCACCGCAAGAGCTGATTGCAGCGATGAATGCACAAATGAAAGCTGAACGTAATAAACGTGCTGATATTTTAGAGGCTGAAGGTGTGCGTCAAGCTGAAATTTTACGTGCCGAGGGTGAAAAACAGTCTCGAATTTTAAAAGCTGAAGGTGAACGTCAAGAAGCGTTTTTACAGGCTGAAGCTCGTGAACGGGCTGCTGAAGCCGAGGCGAAAGCAACACAAATGGTGTCAGACGCAATTTCAAGTGGAGATACTAAAGCAATCAATTACTTTATTGCTCAAAAATACACTGAAGCATTAAAAGAGATTGGTAGTGCAAATAATAGTAAGATTGTACTTATGCCACTTGAAGCCGGAAATTTAATTGGTTCTGTTGCAGGCATTGCTGAATTGTTAAAAGGCAATAAACAGTAATATCAATGGACGCTTAGGCGTCCTCTATTGAGAGGAAACATGTAAAATGGAATGGTTTGACGCTTGGACATTTTGGCATTGGCTGATTTTAGGTTTTTTATTATTGATTGCAGAGATAATTGTTCCAGGCGTTTTTTTATTATGGTGGGGTTTAGCCGCTATTATTGTTTCAATGATCACCATCATTATTGATTTATCTCTGACTATACAGTGCGTTATTTATGGCATCTTAGCAATAGTGTTGAGTGTCGCATGGTGGAAATATCAACATACTAAAGATGAAAAAGATCAGGCAAATTCTTCTTTAAACCGGCGAGATCACGCCATGTTGGGATGTCTAGGTAAGGTTGAAGTGATAGCCGAAAATGGCATTGGTCGAGGTGTTTTTGGCGATACCACTTGGCGTATTCAAGGTAAAGGGTTGCAACAAGGGGATATTATTGAAGTTCAAGCTGTGAATGGAATTACGTTGATCGTTCAAAAAAAATAAGAGAAAGAAATGAAACACTTAATTATTTTTACTCATCCTAATAATCAGACGAGTTTTAACCAAGCAATATTAGAGCAAACTGTAAAGACGGGTCAAAAACTGGGGGTTGAAACACGAGTTAGGGATTTGTATGCTCTTGATTTCAATCCAATTTTATCTTGGGAAGAATTACAGGCAGCACAACAAAAAATCACACCGGCAGAAATTCGTTATGAACAAGAATTAATCGATCAATCTGATCTTATTACACTTATTTATCCATTGTGGTGGATGGGATTTCCTGCAATCTTAAAAGGCTATTTAGATCGTATTTTAAGCCATGGGGTTGCCTACAAAACGGAAAATGGTGTTTCAGAGGGGCTTTTACATGGTAAAAAAATACAACAATTTATTACTATGGGTAATAATTTACAGAAATATCAAGAACGTGGATTTGCACAATCATTACAAAATTGCTTAGTTGATGGTCTGTTTAATTATTGTGGAGTTACTGATATTGATCATAGTTTTTTCGGTGATATTCACATTTTAGATGAACAAGCTAAGCAACATATCTTGCAAGAAGTAAGAGAAAAAACAGTGAAAAATCTCACCGCTCTTTTAGCGTTACAAAAGGAAGGTATTGCGTGATTGTAGCTCAAATGAATAATTTTTCCTTAATAAGCCGATTGTTCGGTAATTTATTTTATCGTCAACCGACAGATCCTATAATGACAGACGTATTTTCTTGGTTACAACAAAAAGGTTTGGAACAGGTTTGGTGTTTGGAAACAGATAAACAAAGTAAAGAGGCGTTAGATAGTTTGCAAATACCAATGGATTTAAACGCACTGGAAATAGAATATCAGCGTTTATTTATGACTGATACGCCACTTATTTCAATGAAAATCTCTGATTATGGAATTAATCCGGATGAATTTTCTTCGTTTAGACAAGAGCGAGGATGCCCAGTGGTAGAAAGTGCGGATCATTTTGCGTTGGTTTTTTTAACTGCCTCTTGGATTGAAGATAATTTAAATTCCATTCAAGCCCAGCGAGAACTATTTGAAATTTTTTTGTTACCTTGTGCTAGTCAGTTTTTTAACCAAGTAGAAAAGCATGCAAATTTACCCTTTTATCGTGCTTTAGTTTTGCTTTCTAGAGAAATTTTATCAGCGATGGCAGACGAATTGGAAGAAAGTGAAAAATAAATTAAACGGGGCGTAACGCTCCGTTTTTATTTTTGACTATATTCAAAAATATACATTGAAAACTTTTGAATAGCAATTAAAAATGAAAATCCCTAATCTCATTAAAAATGTAGATTTTTAACTTCATTCTTACTATAATAGTCTTTCAATGTAATACTATGGAGAAAACTTATGGCACTTACAAATGCGTCTATCAGCTTTAGAACAGTTGAGCAAACTAAATCCGAAGCCTATCAGGTCATTGAACAATATGGTCTTACACCATCACAAGTATTTAATATGTTTTTGGCTCAAATTGCCAAGACTCGCTCTATCCCTGTTGATTTGAATTATCTTCGCCCAAATAAAGAAACCTTAGCAGCTATGGACGAATTAGATAGCGGTAATGCAGAGAGCTTTTTTATTGAAGCTGGAGAAAATTATTCTGTCGAAGAGTTTACAAAACGCATTCTTAACGGGTAACTAATGTCTGGTAAACAATTAAAGGTCAGTTACTCTAAACAATTTGCTAGAGATTTGACTGATTTGGCAAAACGTTACCCAAATGTGCTAGTAGGAACGAAATATATTACAGCAATGCACTGCTTGTTAAACCGCTTGCCATTGCCTGAAAGCTATCAAGATCACACATTAGTTGGAGAATGGAAAGGTTATCGAGATTGCCATATTCAAGGGGATTTGGTGCTGATTTACCAATACGTTATACACGATGAATTTGATGCGTTGAAATTTTCTCGTTTAAATACCTACTCGCAAACAGCTTCAAAATAGAAGTAATCAATATATTTGTTTTTATTATGTAACTTTTGAATAGAGGTAAAAATAGCTCTTGTTGGATTTGCTGGAGTATCAACTCATAAGCAGGACTTAAAAGACCAAATAAACCAATTAAAAAAGCAGGCTGCAAAATTCAGGGAACTAGGGAAAATAATGCAGAAAGGCTAGAATTACTGAATTATATCCGAGAGGGGGGATGTTGTTGCTAGCCTAGATAGGTCAGGGTGCATTACAAGTTATAGGTGTTATAACTGAATTTCACGATAGAAAAATCGACTTTAAAACACTAGACGGAATGTTCGATACAACAGCACGGAATACCCCTCTTTCTATAGCATTAACTCAACTATTAAGCGTCCTTGCTGAATTAGAGAGAAATGCTATCATAGCCCGAACAAGAGAGGACAAACCCGACGCTAGAAATTTCTTGGATATTAATTTACTTCTTTGAATAAAATTTCTCCGGGAATAATTTCACCTTGCCAATAAAGTTCAGAAGCTACTTTTTCTGCTAATTGTAAGAAAGATTGCGATATTTCGCTTTCTGGAGCAGAAATGACAGTTGGTATACCGTTATCCATATCTTCACGTAATTGAATATGTAACGGTAGTTGAGCCAAGAGTTTAATTTGATATTTTTGTGCCATTTTTTTAGCCCCGCCTGTTCCGAAAATCGTTTCATGATGACCACATTGACTACAAATATGAACAGACATATTTTCAACAATACCAAGAACGGGAACTTGTACACTTTGGAACATTGAAATTCCTTTGATTGCATCAAGTAATGCAATATCTTGTGGAGTAGTTACGACGATAGCACCGGTAACAGGAATTTTTTGTGATAACGTTAATTGAATATCACCGGTTCCGGGAGGCATATCAATCACCAAATAATCCAATTCACCATGATTTGCCCAAAGTGTTTCTTGTAATAACTGGCTTAAAGCACTACTTGCCATTGGGCCACGCCAAATTGTGGCACTGTCCGGCTCCATTAAAAAACCGATGGAACTGGCAGCTAAGCCATGTGCCTGAATTGGATCGATATGTTGATTATCCGGAGAAGTAGGGCGGTTCTGACTAACGCCTAGCATATGCGGTATGGAAGGTCCGTAAATATCTGCATCTAAGATACCTACTTTTGCTCCCTGAGTTTGTAATGCCAGTGCAAGATTGACGGAGATTGTTGATTTTCCTACCCCGCCTTTGCCGGAACTTACCGCAATAATATTTTTAATACCTTTTACAGCAGGCAGGTTATTTGCTCGTTTTAGAGTGGCAATTTGATAGCTAAGTAACCATTTGATTTCTGTTGCTCGTGTGATTGCTTCTAATTTATCGCTAAGTGCGGTCTTTAATTGTGCAAAACCGGTGTTCCACGCAAAAGGCATCACTAGCTCTATCCGTAACATATTGCCGCCAAGTTCGATTTTTTTGACCGCACCTAAGCTAATTAAATCTTTTTGTAAAGTAGTATGACTAAATTGTCGGAAACATTCTTGTAACTGTTGTTTTTGTGATTCAGAGAGGTTATGTGAAAAATGGATTGTCATATTCTTTTTTCCTAAAGAAACAAGTTAAATTGCTACGGTCATCATAGCATAACTACGATTGTAAAGTATCGAGAGCTGGAAAAAATACCACTAATAAGGTAAGATGAACAACAAAATTTTCATATTTAAAGGTTAAATTAATGTCAACGAATTCACGTCAAATTTTAGTTACTTGTGCCTTACCCTATGCAAACGGACCTATTCATTTAGGCCATATGCTAGAACATATTCAAGCGGATATTTGGGTTCGCTTCCAACGAATGCGTGGCAATGAAATTTATTTTGTTTGTGCAGATGATGCTCATGGTACACCAATCATGCTTAAAGCAGATCAAATGGGCGTAAAACCTGAGCAATTAATTGCAGATGTGCAACAAAAACATATGGCTGATTTTAGTGGTTTTAACATTAGTTTTGATAATTATCATTCCACTCACAGTGATGAAAATAGAGAGTTAGTTGAAGCAATTTATCATAAATTAAAGCAAAATGGTTTTATTAAAACTCGTACTATTTCTCAGCTTTTCGATCCTGAAAAAGCGATGTTTTTGCCTGATCGTTTTGTGAAAGGAACTTGCCCGAAATGTAAGGCGGAAGATCAATATGGCGATAACTGTGAGGTTTGTTCTGCAACTTATAGTCCGACAGAACTTATTTCACCACGTTCAACAGTATCAGGTGCAACGCCGGTATTAAAAGAAAGTGAACATTTTTTCTTTGATTTACCTGCTTTTGAGTCAATGTTGACAGAATGGATACGTTCAGGGTCTTTACAACAAGAAGTCGCAAATAAAATGCAGGAATGGTTTGAGGCTGGATTACAACAATGGGATATTTCTCGTGATGCACCTTATTTTGGCTTTAAAATTCCTAATACTGACAATAAATATTTTTATGTGTGGTTAGATGCACCGATTGGTTATATGGCATCGTTTAAAAATCTCTGTGGCAAAAAGAGCGGTATTGATTTTGATAGTTTCTGGAGCAAAGAGAGTCATGCCGAGCTTTATCATTTTATTGGTAAAGACATTATGTATTTCCACAGTTTATTTTGGCCGGCGATGTTGGATGGAGCCAGTTTACGCAAACCGAATAATATTTTTGTACATGGCTACGTTACTGTCAACGGTGAGAAAATGTCAAAATCTCGAGGGACGTTTATTCAAGCCGCCACTTACTTGAAATATTTAGATCCTGAATGCTTACGTTATTACTATGCTGCTAAATTAGGCAGCCGTATCGATGATTTGGATTTAAATTTGGACGATTTTGTACAGCGTGTAAATACGGATTTGGTGAATAAATTAGTTAATTTAGCTTCAAGAAATGCAAGTTTTATTCAAAAACGTTTTGACGGGAAATTGGCGGATAAATTAGATGATAAAATGTTGTTCGATGAATTTATTGCACAGTCAGAGTTAATTGCCGACTACTATGAAAATCGTGAGTTTGGAAAAGCGATTCGTGAAATTATGGCACTTACTGATAAAGCCAATAAATATGTTGATGAAAAAGCACCTTGGGTTATTGCCAAAGACGAAAGTCGCACAGATGAACTACAACAAGTGTGTTCAATGGGGATTGAATTATTCCGTGTATTAATAGGTTACTTGAAACCTGTCCTACCAAATCTAGCAGCACGTGCAGAAGCATTTTTAAATACGCAATTGACTTGGGAAAATGTAGCAAGCCCTTTGTTAGATCATCAAATTGCACCGTTTAAACCTCTATTTTCACGCTTAGATATGAAAAAAATTGAAGAAATGATCGAGGCTTCAAAAATAGAAAATGCGAAAGCTAACCAAACCGCAGGGAAAAGTGCGGTAGAAAATAAAGCATTTTCCGAGTTTGAGCCAATTGAAGAAAACATTACTATCGATGATTTTTGCAAAGTGGATTTACGGGTAGCGAAAGTTTTGAAATGTGAAGCCGTGCCAGAAAGTAATAAGTTGCTGAAATTTATACTGGATATAGGCAATGAAACTCGTCAAGTATTTTCCGGAATTAAAGCGGCGTATGGTAAGCCGGAAGATTTGGAGGGGCGTTTTGTGATTATGGTCGCAAACTTAGCACCAAGAAAAATGAAGTTTGGAATGTCTGAAGGTATGATTTTAAGTGCAGGCAACGGTGGTGCGGATTTATATTTACTTGATGTTGATGCAGGTGCAAAAGCGGGACAACGAGTTAAATAATTACTGACAAAATAACCCCGAATTTAAGTTTGGGGTTATTTATTTTGTGCATGTTTTTCCAATGATTTATGTTGGATTTGCACTTTCTTTCCCTTCGCTCGGAAATATTCACCAATTTGTTGAGCGATATAAACAGAACGATGTTTACCGCCTGTGCAACCAATTGCAATGGTTAAATAACTGCGGTTATTTTTTTCTAACATTGGCAACCAGTTTTCAATATAGTTACGTGTCTGATAAATAAAGTTGTCAACTTCAATATGTTTTTGCATAAATTCGATAACCGGTTTTTCTAATCCTGTCATTGGGCGTAATTCCTGATTCCAATGTGGATTTGGTAAAAAACGCACATCAAAAACATAATCAGCATCTAAAGGAATACCATATTTAAATCCAAAAGATTCGACAATAATTTGTAATTCTTTTTCCGTATTGCCACGCAAAAATTCACGTAAACGTTCAGCAAGTTCATGGGGAGAAAGCGGTGTGGTATCAATAATTACATTGGCATGTTGTACTAAAGGTTCAAGATGCTCTTTTTCTGCAGCAATTGCCGCTTCAAGAGACAGATTTTGGACCGATAACGGGTGTAAACGACGAGAGTCGCTATAACGGCGAATTAGGGTATTTCTATCCGTATCCAAGAAAATAATTTTTACCGGATATTTTTCTTGCAGCAAATTTAAGATGTGATCCAATGTTTCAGGTTCTTGAGGTAAGTTACGAATATCTAAACTGATTGCTACTAAATGCTGTTTGTTTTCCAACATATCAACAAGTTGAGGAACTAAATCCATCGTGAGATTATCAACACAATAATAGCCAATATCTTCCAATGCTCGCAATGCTACGGATTTTCCTGCACCTGAGCGTCCACTAATAATGATAATCTCCATTTTTATTCTTCCTCGGGATATTTTGTTTCAGCATGGTGTTATTCAGTAGTTGGTAATGTTTCCGCCTGTCTATCTGAAAATTGAAAAATTTGCCAAATTTCCTCCGCACTTTGTGCGTTTCTTAATTGTTTAATTAGAGATTTGTCTTTTAAACGCTCTACTAAATGGGGCAATTCTTGAACGAGATTGGAACAATGTTCTGTCGGGGATAATAAGGCAAAAATAAGATCGACTTCACGATGATCAAGTGCATCATATTTTAAAGGTGCACTCAGTTGTAAAAAGACTGCGATAGGTGTATTACCTAGGGGTAATCTTCCTTTAGGCATAGCCATACCGTTTCCCAAACTGGAATTGCCTAATTTTTCTCGGTTGAGTAAAGAATCGGTACAAAGAGTTTCTTTTTCCTGAAGACTAACTTCATCTGCTTCTAAGCCATCAATTTGTTCTGAAAGTTGTTTAGCAATTAAGCTGGATATGATTTCAAAAGCTCTTTTTTTGCTTGTACAAGTTAACCCTTGACGGATATTTTCAGGAGAGAGTAATTCAGTAAATTTAAGCATAATTACAATTTAAATTCTTTACCAAGATAAACTTGTTTAACTTGTTCGTTATTCATGACTTCAGCAGGTGTACCCGTTGCTATCATTTTTCCTGAGCTGACAATGTAAGCTCGTTCACAAACGTCCAGTGTTTCTCGCACATTATGATCAGTGATTAACACACCCAATCCACGATTGCGTAAATCTTGGATAATTTTCTTTATATCAATTACGGAAATGGGATCAACACCGGCAAAAGGTTCATCCAATAAAATAAATTTAGGGTTTGCAGCTAAGGCACGTGCAATTTCTACACGACGACGTTCACCGCCCGATAAAGATTGTCCCAAATTATCACAGATATGACCGATATTAAATTCTTCAATCAGCTCATCAGCTCGAGTACGGCGTTGTTGCATATTTAAATCTTTACGAATTTCCAAGACTGCCATTAAATTTTCATAAACACTCAATCGTCGGAAAATAGAGGCTTCTTGTGGCAGATAACCCATTCCTCGCTGTGCTCGTTTGTGCATAGGCAACAAACTGATATCTTCGTTATCAATGTGAATTTTTCCTTGATCATGGCGTATTAAACCGACGATCATATAAAATGTTGTGGTTTTTCCCGCACCATTCGGTCCCAGTAAACCTACAATTTCATTAGAGTTCACTGTTAAACTTACATCAGAAACCACTTGACGGTTTTTATAGCTTTTAGCGAGATGTTCTGCATGCAGTATAGACATATTAATTTACCCGGTTACTTCTTGTGTTGATTATTGAATTGAGTCGGAATTAATACTGTTTTTACTCTGGATGTTCCGGCTCCATTTGCTTTGAGTTGTTGTTTCTTGACATCATAGGTGATCTTTTCACCGTTAATTTTGCTATCCAGTTGCTTTAATTCCGCATTACCCGTTAAAGTTAAAAATTCGGCACTGAGATCATAGTGGATTTTATTCGCCTTGCCCTGAACAGGTTTTCCATTATCAAGTAATTGATTAAAGAGAACCGGATTACCGAAAGCCTCAACAGTTTCTTTTTTATTGGATTTTTCTGTTGGGCGAGTAATAACGACTTTATTCGCTTTAATTAAAATTGACCCTTGTTTAATGACTACGTTATTTGTAAAAGTTACCACAGAGTTTTCCATATCAAGGGATTGATGGTCAGATACGATATCTATCGGTTGATTTGTATCATCTTTTAGGGCTAAAGCTGATATTGAAGTCATCATAAGTGCGGTAATTAATAAATACTTATTTGTTGTTGATTTCATAATGGGTTTTTACCTGTTCTTTTAAGGTTGCAATTTGTTGTTGTAAATTTCCGGTCAGTTTTAAGCCTGTGGAGCTGAAATTTTGACCTTTTATAGTAACCATCGTGTCAGAGGTGATGTCTTGAGTAGTTAAATTTACTACCGCACTTTCAGTCATAACTCGTTGTAATTTAGCATTATCCAATAAAGTTTCTGCAATAACGTTACCATCAAGATAAAGCATATTATTTTTTGTTAATTTAGCTTTTTTAGCACTTAATTTCCAACTTTGCTTACCGAATTTTTCATCATCAATATCAAATAAATAGACCAGTGGTTGGTGAAATTCTGTGCGTCTATCCTCATTGTAGTGTTCAATTTTATCTGCTGTCGCTAAATATTGTTTTTTTCCTGTTGGCGAAAAAACAGAGGTTGACATCTTTTCTCCTATGTATTCCGGCTGTGTATTTGACTTTATAAGCTGACTGAGTTCATTATCATTTGGCTGTAAAGTATAAAACCAAGCGAGTAAAACAAGAGCTATCACCGATAAAATAATATTCCAGCGAATATGCATAAAATCCTTATATTGTTTTGTGTTTGACAAAAATTGCGTAATCATAGCATAGTTTTTAAAAAAGCATGTAATAATCTATTAAAGTCTGGGGTGTTAACTTAGACATCTCGTTTGGATTGTGCGTTGGATTGTGCGGTTGAAAATCATCATAATTTAATTTGACAATGACCGGAAATTCGTGGAATATCCGATCTCATTTTGTACAAATATAAGTAGAGTAATGAAGAAACTATGACAAGACCTTTAATAGAAGTCAGAAACCTAACTTTTAAGCGAGGTAATCGAATTATTTATGACAATCTCAATTTGCAGGTACAGCAAGGCAAAATTACTGCAATTATGGGGCCGTCAGGCATTGGTAAAACCACGTTGCTAAAACTGATTGGAGGACAACTTCAACCTGAAAAAGGCGAAATTTTGTTTGATGAGCAAGATATTTGTAAAATGTCCAATAGTGAGTTATATCGAGTTCGTCAACGCATAGGAATGTTATTTCAGTCCGGCGCATTATTTACCGATTTATCAACTTTTGATAATGTCGCTTTTCCTATTCGAGAGCATACACATTTACCGGAAAAACTTATTCGTCAAATTGTGTTGATGAAATTGGAAGCTGTGGGGTTGCGTGGTGCGGCAAATTTAATGCCGTCGGAATTGTCAGGCGGTATGGCAAGACGAGCCGCATTAGCTCGCACCATTGCACTTGATCCGGAGTTAATCATGTACGATGAGCCTTTTGCAGGGCAAGATCCCATTAGTATGGGAGTGATTATTAGCTTAATTAAACGTTTAAATGAAGCGTTGCGATTAACTTCAATTGTGGTTTCTCATGATGTGCAGGAAGTATTAAGTATTGCGGATTATGCGTATATTATTGCAGATAAAAGAGTGATCGCTGAAGGAAGTGCGGAGCAACTTTTACAAAGCCGAGATCCGCAAGTTGTGCAATTTATTCAAGGTAAGGAAGATGGACCTGTTCATTTTCATTTTCCTGCACAAGACTATGTACAGGAGTTGTTTTCATGATCCGAGTTATTTCATCTTTAGGTAGATGGGGAATGGATTTTTGTCGTTCTTTAGGGCGAGCCGGTTTTATGCTTTTTGGTGCATTGGTTGGGAAACAACAGATGAGGAAGCATTTCCCTTTACTCATTAAACAACTTTATGTATTAGGTGTACAATCTTTGTTAATCATCATGTTATCGGGTTTATTTATTGGCATGGTGTTGGGGTTGCAAGGGTATGTGGTGTTAGTGGATTTTTCCGCAGAAACAAGTCTTGGACAATTAGTTGCATTATCATTGTTACGAGAATTAGGCCCTGTTGTAACCGCACTTTTATTCGCTGGTCGAGCCGGTTCAGCTCTTACGGCTGAAATAGGTTTAATGAAAGCAACAGAGCAGTTATCCAGCTTAGAAATGATGGCAGTTGATCCTTTGCGTCGAGTTATTTCACCTCGTTTTTGGGCAGGTGTGATTTCTATGCCCATTCTTGCCGTTATTTTTACCGCAATCGGTATTTGGGGCGGTTCTTTAGTCGGTGTGGATTGGAAAGGTGTGGATGCAGGGAGTTTTTGGTCTGTGATGCAAAACTCCGTTAGCTGGGGATATGATTTATTAAACGGTTTTATTAAGAGTTTATGTTTTGCCATCGCTGTTGTTTGGATTGCATTATTCAACGGCTATGATTGTATTCCGACATCAGAGGGAATTAGTAAAGCGACAACGAAAACGGTGGTGCATGCTTCTCTTGTTGTTTTAGGATTGGATTTTGTACTAACAGCGTTGATGTTTGGTGCAGGTTCATAAATAAAGTGCGGTAGAAAATTAAGGATTTTTTATGAGACAAACAGTTAAACATGAATTTTGGGTGGGATTATTTTTATTAATTGGTATTGGGGCATTGGTTTTTCTTGGATTAAGAGTTGCGAATATACAAGGGTTTAATCAAGCAAAATCTTATCAAGTTTATGCTGTTTTTGATAACATCGGCGGACTTAAAGTAAGAGCACCTTTGAAAGTTGGTGGTGTTGTAATAGGCAGAGTATCATCAATTGAACTTGATCATCAAACCTATTTACCGTTGGTTAAAATTGCCATAGATGAAAAGTACAATGAAATTCCGGATAACAGTTCATTATCAATTAAAACCTCAGGTTTGTTGGGTGAGCAGTATATTTCCCTTAGCGTTGGATTTGATGATGGTGAAACTTCCATGTTAAAAGAGGGAAGTCGTATTGTAGATACTAAATCAGCTATGGTATTGGAGGATCTTGTCGGGCAATTCTTATATGGCAGCAAAGAGAATAAAAGTACTCAAAAGCAATTGGAACCGGATGTTCAATAATTTTTCATACACTGTAGATTTAGGAGCTAATATTTATGTTAAAAAAACTATTTTTTAAAATAATTGTGGCAATGACCGCACTTTTTGCTGTACAAGCCATGGCGGAAGAAACACCTTATGAACTAACGCTTGATGTATCTGAGCGTTTATTTAAAGCCATTGATACTAACCAAAGTAAGATTAAACAAGATCCTAATTATTTGCGTACTATCGTACGTCAAGGACTCATGCCCTATGCTCATGTAAATTATGCAGGATCTTTAGTGTTAGGGCCTTATTTTAAATCAACATCACCGGAACAACGTGCAAAATTCTTTGCGGTATTTGATAAATTTATCGAATATCAATATGCCAAAGCATTGACGCTTTATAGTAATCAGAAAATTAGTGTATTAAAGCCGATTAATGTAACGGCAGATCAAATGAATGTGCCGGTTAAAATACTGCAAAGCGGCAATGTTGCACCTATTGATTTAGAGTTTTATTGGCGTAAGAACAGTAAATCAGGTAAGTGGCAAGTGTATGATATGTCCGCTAACGGCGTGAGTACGGTTCACTCAACAAGACAGGAATGGTTACCTATTTTACGCAAAAAAGGTATAGAAACTTTGATTGATGAGATGGAAGAATTTTCTAAACAACCAATTATTATTAGTAGTAAATAACGTATGAAAAAGAACAATCTGAATTGGGCATTAGAAAAAAATAGTGATAAGATAACGCTCCGAATTATGGGAGCGTTATCACGAGATACATTGCTTCCTTTTTTGCAACAACGTGATGAACTTTTATCAAGTGCGGAGCTTGTTGGTCAGCAACTTGTTTGGGAGCTCAGTGAAGTTAATCGCATTGATAGTGCTGGTTTTGCTTTGCTAGGTGATTTTATTAATGAGCTTGAAAAACAAGTAAGTTCACAAAAAATTCATAATGCCCCAATTCAATTGGAAATTTTGGCAGATCTTTTTGGCTTATCTGATTGGCTTAAGCCTTTTTTACAATAGTGGAAAATATTAATGGAAACTCAGCAAATTGAGCAAATTTTAAAGGAAGCATTGAATCTCGATGAAGTATATGTTCAGGGCGAAAATGCACATTTTGGTGTCATTGTTGTAAACGATGAAATTGCACAACTGTCCAGACTAAAACAACAGCAAACTATTTATGCACCTTTAATGGCACATTTTAAATCCGGTGCGATTCATGCGTTAACAATAAAAACATTCAGTACTGAACGGTGGAAGCGTGATCGTTTATTGAATATGTAGCATAAGTAGGAAGTAACATATGCAAAAATTTCGTGTTTATGGGCAGTCTCGTTTAAATGGAGAAGTGAATATTTCCGGTGCTAAAAATGCCGCCTTACCTATTTTGTTTGCGGCCATTCTAGCTGAAGAGCCTGTCAAATTAACTAATGTACCTGAGTTAAAAGATATTGATACCACGTTAAAAATTCTGCAACAATTAGGTGTGGTAACTTATCGAGATGAACAAGGTGCGGTGCATTTAGACGCTTCAAATATTAATCATTTTGTAGCTCCTTATGAGTTGGTTAAGATGATGCGTGCGTCTATTTGGGCATTGGCTCCTTTAGTATCTCGTTTTAAACAAGGGCAAGTTTCATTACCGGGAGGTTGTTCTATTGGTGCAAGACCTGTTGATTTACATATCAGCGGGCTGGAGCGACTTGGAGCAAAAATTGTATTGGAAGAGGGTTATGTTAAGGCTTTTGTTGATGGTCAATTAATCGGTAAACGAATTGTTATTGAGAAAGTAAGTGTTGGTGCGACTTTATCTATTATGATAGCAGCAACTCTAGCGAAAGGCATAACAGTAATTGAAAATGCAGCTCGTGAACCTGAGATCACTGATACTGCTGTATTTTTAAATAAGATGGGAGCAAAAATTAGCGGTGCGGGTTCAGATATTATCACGATAGAAGGTGTTGAACGCCTAGGCGGTTGTGAGCATAGTATTGTGCCGGATCGTATTGAAACCGGTACTTTTTTAGTTGCAGCGGCTATTTCCGGCGGACGTATCATTTGTAAAAATACTAAAGCATCAACTTTAGATGCAGTAATTGATAAATTACGTGATGCCGGTGCTAAAATTGAAGTCACGGAAAATACGATTACATTGGATATGCAAGGTAATAGACCAAAAGCGGTAAATATACGTACTGAACCTTATCCCGGTTTTCCAACTGATATGCAAGCTCAATTTACTTTATTAAATATGGTTGCAGAGGGTTCAAGTAAAATTACCGAGACTATTTTTGAAAATCGTTTTATGCATATTCCTGAATTAATTCGTATGGGAGGAAAGGCTGAGATTGAAGGTAACACAGCATTTTGTCATGGTGTTGAATATTTATCCGGAGCAGAAGTTATGGCAACGGATTTACGTGCTTCTATCAGTCTTGTCTTAGCCGGTTGTATTGCCATAGGTGAAACCATCGTTGATCGCATTTATCACATTGATCGTGGTTATGAGCATATTGAAAAAAAATTACGTGGATTGGGTGCGAAAATTGAACGTTTTACCGAAAAAATAGTAGACTAAATTGCTTTTAGATAAACGTAACACTTCATAATATGAATTGTGAGGCATTATTTTTAAAATTTAATAGAAAGAGCGGTTGAATTTATAAAAATTTAACCGCTCTTTTTAATTTATCCGGCAACAGTAGGAAGGATACCTTCTTGCATTAAGAACGGGATAACGATAATAACGATGCCCATAATAAATGCGATGACTAATGCAAGATTACCGCCAGCGACTCTATAAGGTAGGTTGGGATGCAACTGACGAGCTTTCCAAGCTAAAGCAACGGGAAGAAGTAGCCCATAGAAGGCAAATAAAATGCCGGCATAACCTAGTGCGGTGATAAAACCGTTTGGATAGAATAGAGCAAAGGCTAGTGGCGGAATAAAAGTTAAGAGTGCCAGTATCGGGCGATTGGTCGGCAGATTAATACGTTTTAATAGATCACCAACCCCTTCAAAAATTCCCATTGCAACACCTAAGAAAGAAGTAATTAATGCAAGAGATGAGAATAGGCGAACTACCTCACCTAATAGGCTACTTCCAGTAATTTGACTAGTCGCTTTTACTAATCCATTTAGGGTCGGATCTTGTTTTAATAGGCTAACAAATTGAGTTTGACTTAATACGCCATGTGTTGCGAATTGCCATAATAAATAGGCAAATAATGGAATTAACGTTCCAATAATAATGGCTAAACGGATTTTACGAATATCTGCATCAAGGTAGCTATTGATACTCCCCATAATGACGTGGAAGCCAAAAGAGGTAAAGAAAATTGGAATTGCAGAAATAACCAATAGATTATCTAAAGGAATTGCCCCTAGGTTTTCTAATTTTGCCTTTGGTAACATCATTAATAAGACCGCAATAAAGCCAATGATTTTTCCGATAAATAAGAGACGGGTTAAGCCGTCAACCCCTTTAATACCAATCACAACAAATGCACCTAAAATTAGGGTAAAGAGTAATATTGAGATTTGAGAAGTTTGTTTTTCATCACCAATACCCGTTAAAAGGCCTGATAAAAGAGAGCCGCCACCGGTAATATAAGCGGCAAGTAAAGCATAGAGCAGAACAAGCAAGCTAATAGTTGCCAAAAAACGTCCGGTTAAACCGAAATATTGTTCTGCAAGAGTTGCAACGCCGACATCTTTTTCTTTTGCAGTTTGATAAACTTCCATAAACAACAAGCCGGTATAGGTTAATAATAACCATAATCCTGCGAGTAGAACTAACGTCATGGAAAACCCCATGCCGGCTGAGGTTAATGGCATAGCTAACATACCTGCACCTATAGTTGTGCCGGCGATCATTAATGCACTGCCGAGAATTTTATTTTTCATAACAACTCCAATTTAGATAAACATGATAGTTATAATTTAAGCTTTCTTTAAAAATTCAGATTTTAGTAATAATTTGCCGCAGTCAACATTATGATCACCTGTTACTAAACGAATATTTTTGTACTTTGTGCCTTTTTTTAGTACTTCTGAAGATCCTTTTAATTTTAAATCCTTAATTAAAAGCACATCATCGCCATTAGTTAATATATTTCCATTGCTATCTTTTACGATGAGTTGATCTTCGTCTTGTTGTTCAATTTCATTGTCAGTCCATTCATTTCCACAGTCAGGACAAATAAAATTAATTGTGTCGTGATATACGTATTCACCCTGACATTTTGGGCAATTCGGCATTTGTTCCATATTGTTTCTCCTAATAAAAGCAGTGCTCGAGTATAGCAAAAAAATTCGCTTTACCAAAAAGGGAAAATAGCTTTTTTGTAGAGAAATGAGGGATTAAATAATGACATATTTTATTGATTTTTCAATTATGAAAAAATCCGAGAAAAAACGACCGCACTTAGACAGAGTAAATCAGGAAAAAATAGCGGATTGAGTATTTTTGCTGATTTATTATCCATTTGTATCAGCCCTCGAATAATCAGTAATGCCAAGCTAAAAAAGCACATATTAAGTGGGTATAAATAAGGTAGAGAGTCATATTTTTTTGACATAAAGAAAGGGCGATAATCGCCCTTGAAATTATGATGATTTAGTCTGTTCTCTATTCAAAATCGTTATCGATATTTTCTTCATCTTCATCAGTATCACAAACTCGTTCTAAGCTAACGACTTGCTCTGTTTCCGCTGTTCGAATGAGTCGAACACCTTGAGTATTGCGTCCGACAATGCTGATTTCACTCACTCTCGTACGAACCAATGTACCAGCATCGGTAATCAGCATAATTTGATCATTTTCCTCTACTTGCGTTGCAGCGACCACTTTACCATTTCTGTCACTGACTTTAATTGAGATGACCCCTTTAGTATTACGAGATTTGGTTGGATACTCGGAAAGTGCGGTACGTTTTCCATAACCATTTTGTGTAGCGGTTAGAATTGCACCGTCATTTTTTGGAATAACCAATGACACCACTTTATCTACATTCAGATCAAGAGGTTCTTTTGTATCCTCATCAGAAATATCCTCAATTTCTACCGCACTTTCATCATCGGAAATATCATTTGTTAATGCCAGTTTAATACCTCGTACCCCTGTCGCTAAACGTCCCATTGCTCGAACTGCATTTTCCTCAAAACGAACTACTCGACCTTGTGATGAGAAGAGCATGATTTCATTGGTACCATCTGTAATATCAACGCCGATTAATTCATCTTCATCACGTAAATTAAGTGCAATAATACCGCTTGAACGAGGGCGACTAAATTCGGTTAACGCAATTTTTTTCACAAGCCCTCCGGCAGTTGCCATGACGATAAATTTATCCTCTTCATAGGCAGCCACTGGTAGAATTGCTGTAATACGTTCATTTTCTTGTAATGGGAGAATATTAACAATAGGACGACCACGAGCCCCTCGATTTGCTTGCGGTAGTTGATATACTTTTAACCAATATAATCTGCCTCGACTTGAAAAGCAAAGAATAGTGTCATGAGTATTGGCAACTAATAAACGCTCAATAAAATCTTCATCTTTCATTTTAGTTGCAGATTTACCTTTACCGCCACGGCGTTGTGCCTCATAGTCTGTAAGCGGTTGATATTTTACATAACCTGCATGAGAAAGTGTAACAATGACATCTTCTTGGGTAATAAGATCTTCTAAATTAATATCGCCGGATGCCGATGTAATTTCAGTGCGACGTGCATCACCAAATTCTTCTTTTACTTTTTCCAGTTCTTCACACAAGACTTCTTTCAAACGATCCGCACTGTTTAGAATATGTAAAAGTTTGCCAATTTCAATTAATATTTCTTGATATTCAGTAACAATTTTTTCGTGTTCAAGCCCCGTTAAGCGTTGTAAACGTAAATCTAAGATTGCACGAGCTTGTTCATCGGAAAGATAGTATTTACCGTCGATGATACCTAAGTTATCAGCCAAATTATCCGGACGAGAACTATCTACGCCTGTTGCACTGAGCATTGTTGCTACATTACCTAATTCCCAAGCTTGAGATAATAAACCGATACGAGCTTCATCAGCGGTTTTAGAGGCACGAATTAATTCAATAACAGGATCAATATTCGCTAAGGCAATTGCCAAGCCTTCCAAAATATGTGCACGCTCACGAGCTTTTCGAAGTTCAAATACAGTGCGACGAGTAATAACTTCACGGCGATGGCGAACAAATGCTTCAATGATTTGTTTTAAATTTAATAGCTTTGGTTGACCATGATCCAAGGCAACCATATTGATCCCAAACGTCACTTGCATTTGGGTTAAGGCATACAGATTATTAAGTACGACTTCACCGACTGCATCACGTTTAACTTCTACTTCAACACGGTTACCCTCTTTATTTGACACATCTCGTACATTACTGATGCCTTCAATTTTCTTTTCACGCACGAGTTCCGCAATTTTTTCTACTAATTTTGCTTTATTGACTTGATACGGAATTTCAGTAACAACAATGGTTTCTCGACCTTTATCGTTAGTTTCAATTTCCGCTTTTGCACGAACATAGATTTTTCCTCGTCCTGTTTTGTATGCTTCTTCAATTCCTTTACGTCCATTGATTAAAGCGGCAGTAGGGAAGTCAGGACCAGGAATATACTGCATTAGTTCATCAATACTGATTTCTTCGTTATCCACATAGGCTAAACAGCCATCCAATACTTCATTTAAATTATGTGGCGGAATATTGGTTGCCATACCCACAGCGATACCAGAAGAACCATTGACCAATAATGTTGGAATTTTGGTTGGCAAGACATCAGGGATCATTTCTTTTCCATCATAGTTTGGCGAAAAATCCACTGTTTCTTTATCTAAGTCGGTGAGTAATTCTTGGGTGATTTTTTGCATACGCACTTCGGTGTAACGCATTGCAGCCGGTGCATCACCATCTACCGAACCGAAGTTACCTTGACCATCAACCAACATATAGCGTAACGAGAAAGGTTGTGCCATACGAACAATAGTATCGTACACCGCACTATCACCGTGAGGATGATATTTACCGATAACGTCCCCTACAACACGAGCAGATTTTACGTAGGCTTTATTGTAAGTATTGCTACTTTGATCCATAGAAAAAAGCACACGCCGATGCACCGGTTTTAAACCGTCACGTACATCAGGCAAAGCTCGCCCGACAATTACAGACATCGCATAATCAAGATACGAAGATTTAAGCTCTTCTTCTATACTCACAGGAGTAACGTTGGGGGTAAAATCAGTCATTGAGATTTCCTAATTAGGTACGAAAAATTGGCGAGATTATAGCATAACTTCTGATTTTCTCGAAATTTTGTAGTGAATTTTTAACGCAGTTAAGGAATAATAGCGTAATTGTTTTTTACTGCTATACGGACTGATAAAAATGCAAAATCTTGATCCGCAAGAATTAGAAAAATTTGAAAAAATGGCAAAAAGTTGGTGGGATCCGAATGGAGATTTTAAACCTATTCATCAACTTAATCCGACACGATTACAATATATCCAACAGCAAGCTAACGGACTAACGGAAAAAAAAGTGCTTGATGTGGGGTGTGGTGGCGGTATTTTGTCTGAGGCTATGGCAAAGCAAGGGGCAATAGTAACAGGAATTGATATGACCGTTGCTCCTCTTGAAGTCGCTCGTTTACATGCCAAGGAACAAGGACTGGTCATAGATTATCAGCAAATTACTGTTGAAGAATTTTTACAAAAACAAACCGCACTTTACGCTGAAAAATTTGATGTGATTACTTGTATGGAAATGCTGGAGCATGTTCCTGACCCCTTATCCATCATTCAGTCTTGCCGAGCTTTATTAAAACCGAATGGTGTCTTATTTTTTTCGACTATTAATCGCACATTTAAAGCATGGGCATTAGTGGTCTTAGGTGCAGAATACATACTTAAAATGTTACCGAAAGGAACACATGATTATGATAAATTTATCAAACCGGCTGAGTTACTGCATTGGACTGACCAAGCAAATTTAGTTTGTAAAAATATTTGTGGTTATCATTACAATCTTTTAACCGGAAAATTTTGGTTAAATCAAGATGTCAGTGCAAATTACATGGCAACTTTTCAACATAAATCCATTTGAATATGATGTATTTTAATTTTGACATACCTACCCAGCCCAATGAGCATAAACTTCTAGGTAATGTATTACAGGGGGCTGATAGTCTTGTGATTGCAGAAATTGTACGGCGATATGATGGGTTGATTTTTGTGATGACCCCTGATGTTAAAAGTGCGGTCTGTTTAGAAAAAATTTTAACTGAATTCACTCAACAACCTGTTACATTTTTTCCTGATTGGGAAACTTTACCCTACGATAATTTTTCGCCACATCAAGAAATTATTTCAGCTCGCTTAAGTGCCTTGTTTCAGTTGCAACATAGCAACAAAGGTATCTTTATTGCACCAATTACGACTGTAATGCAACGAGTTTGTCCGGCAGAATTTTTACAACACAATGTATTATTGATAAAACGAGGTGATCGATTAAATATCGAAAGATTTCGTTTACAGTTGGAAAATGCCGGTTATCGAGCAGTCGAACAAGTACTGGAACATGGCGAATTTGCAGTACGAGGTGCTTTATTGGATTTATTTCCGATGGGAAGTGCGGTGCCTTTTCGATTGGATTTTTTTGATGATGAAATTGATAGTATTCGTACTTTTGATGTAGATACGCAGCGTACATTAGAGGAAATTCAACGTATTAATTTATTACCTGCACAAGAGTTCCCAACAGATAGAAAAGGTATTGACTTTTTTCGTAGTCAATTTAGAGAAACTTTTGCGGAAATTAGACGAGATCCTGAACATATTTATCAACAAATCAGTAAAGGAACTCTAGTTTCCGGAATCGAATATTGGCAACCGCTCTTTTTTAATCAAATGGCGACTTTATTTGATTACATACCTGACAATACGTTGTTTGTGGATTTTGAACAAATTATGCCGCAAGCGGAACGTTTTTATCAGGATATTGAGCAACGTTATGAAAGCCGTCGTGTTGATCCGATGCGTCCGTTGCTGATGCCGGAAAAATTGTGGTTACGCATTGATGAAGTTAATCGGCAGTTAAAAAATTATCCAAGATTGAGTTTAAAAAGTAAAAAATTGGACCGCACTTCTGTTCGTCAAAAAAATTTACCTGTGCAGCCGTTGCCGGAATTAACCGTTCAAGTACAACAAAAAGAACCTTTGCAAAAATTGCGTCAGTTTATTGAGGAATTTGACGGAACTGTTATTTTTTCAGTAGAAACAGAAGGGCGTCGGGAAACATTATTGGATTTACTCTTACCTTTAAAGCTCAAACCAACGCAAATTCAGGATTTGGGTGAAAAAGATAAGCCAGCTAAAAGCCTGCTCATCAGTAGTTTAGAACATGGATTTATTATTGATAATGAGGATAAGGTTGCCATTATTTGTGAAACTGAATTATTGGGAGAGCGAGTGCAACAACGTGAGCGTAATAAACGTAGAGTTGCCAATCCCGATACACTCATTCGCAATCTTGCTGAATTAAAAATAGGACAACCTGTTGTGCATTTAGAGCATGGTGTTGGACGCTATGGTGGATTGGTGAGTTTAGAAAATGGTGGAATTAAAGCTGAGTTTTTATTATTGGAATATGCGAATAATTCAAAACTTTATGTACCCGTTACCTCTTTGCATTTAATTAGTCGCTATGTTGGCGGATCTGATGAAAATGCACCTTTACATAAACTGGGTAATGATAGTTGGGCAAAGGCTCGACATAAGGCGATAGAAAAAATTCGTGATGTTGCTGCTGAACTGCTGGATGTTTATGCTCAACGTGAAGTTAAAAAAGGCTTTGCATTTCAATATGATAAAGAAGAATTTAAACAATTTACTGCCACGTTTCCTTTTGAAGAAACACCAGATCAAAAAATGGCAATTAATGCGGTTATTTCTGATATGTGCCAAGAAAAAGCTATGGATCGTTTAGTTTGTGGTGATGTGGGGTTTGGTAAAACGGAAGTAGCAATGAGAGCGGCATTTTTAGCCGTGATGAACCATAAACAAGTAGCGGTTTTGGTTCCTACGACTTTATTGGCACAGCAACATTATGAAAATTTTAAAGATCGATTTGCCAATCTGCCGGTTAATGTCGAAATGTTGTCACGTTTTAGAACGGCAAAAGAGCAGAAACAAATTTTACAACACTTGAATGAAGGTAAAATTGATATTTTAATCGGTACGCATAAATTAATTCAGTCAGAAGTAAAATTCAGCGATCTCGGGTTGCTCATTATTGATGAAGAACATCGTTTCGGAGTGAGCCAAAAAGAGAAAATCAAACAGCTACGAACCAATATTGATATTTTAACCCTAACAGCAACACCTATTCCTCGAACATTAAATATGGCGATGAGTGGCATCCGTGATTTATCAATTATTTCCACACCGCCGGCACGACGATTGAGCATAAAGACCTTTGTAAGACAGGTAGACGATTTGATTATTCGAGAAGCTGTGTTGCGTGAAATTTTACGGGGAGGACAGGTTTATTATTTACATAATGATGTGGCAAGTATTGAAAATTGTGCAGAAAAACTGACCGCACTTGTGCCGGAAGCGAGAGTGGTTGTTGGGCATGGGCAAATGCGAGAAAGAGAGTTGGAGCGTGTAATGTCCGATTTTTATCATCAGCGTTTTAATGTACTGGTTTGCTCTACTATTATTGAAACAGGGATTGATGTCCCAACGGCTAACACGATTATTATTGAACGGGCGGATAATTTTGGATTAGCCCAATTACATCAGCTGAGAGGAAGAGTTGGACGTTCTCATCATCAGGCATATGCTTATTTGTTGACACCTCATCCAAAAGCAATGACCAAAGATGCCGTTAAGCGTTTAGAGGCACTGGAAAGTTTAGATAATTTAGGTGCCGGATTTATTTTGGCTACCCATGATTTAGAAATTAGGGGAGCCGGTGAATTGCTCGGAAATGAGCAAAGCGGTCAAATTGAAAGTATCGGTTTTTCGCTTTATATGGAATTATTGGAAAATGCTGTCGCTGTATTAAAAGAAGGGCGAGAACCTTCTTTGGATACTTTAACACAACAGCAAGTAGAGATTGATTTACGTGTACCTGCATTATTACCGGAAGAATATCTTGGTGATGTGAATATGAGATTATCTTTTTATAAACGGATTGCCGGAGCGGAAAATCAGGCAGAGTTAGATGAATTGAAAGTAGAGTTGATTGATCGTTTTGGCTTATTACCGGAGGCAGGTAAGAATTTAATGCAAATTGCTGAGTTACGTTTGCTGGCAAAAACCTTAAAAATTGTCAAAATTGATAGCACAATTAATGGGGGATTTATTGAGTTTTCTGAAAATGCAGAACTTGATCCGATGAAATTTGTGCAATTAATTCAGTCTCAGCCTACTGTATTTAAATTTGACGGACCGACTAAGTTTAGGTTTAGTAAGTCATTGACGTCACATAAAGAGCGGTTGGAATTTGTGAAAAATTTAGTTGGGAATTTAGCTTAAGCTTATTTTCAAAACAGAAATGCTCCGATGGGAGCATTTCTTTTGTGCGCAAAGATTATTTTGCCGCTTTTAATTTTTGATAGAATTCTTCGTAATACTGAACTGCATCACCGACATCATCTTGCCAGTAACTGTTTTGTAAAACTTCAGCTGTAGGGTAGATTGCCGGATCTTGAGTAATTTCAGCCGGAAGTAATTCTAACGCCTTGATATTAGAGGTTGGATAACCAATTTCCAAGGTGAGTTGTGCTGCTGTTTTTGCACCTAGCATGTAGTTAATTAACTTATGTGCAGCATCCGGATTTTTAGATGTTGATGGAATGGCTAACGTATCAACCCAAAGAACAGGCCCCTCTTTCGGGAATACCATATCTAAAGGTGCTTTTTCTTTTTTAGCGATACGTACAGAACCGTTCCATAATTGACCAATACTCACTTCCCCTGAAATAAAAGAATTAGCAGGGTTATCTGAGTTGAAAGATAGTACGTTTGGACGTAATTTTAATAACTCTTCATACGCTTGTTCGATAATTTTAGGATCTTGTGTATTTGGATCCTGTCCTAATTTTAACAATGCGATATTGAATACTTCTCGTGCGTCATCCAATAATTGAACTTTACCGGCAAATTCAGGTTTCCATAAATCAGCCCACGATGTGAAGTCAGAACCTTTATATTCATTTGTATTAAATGCAATGCCCGGTGCTCCTAACAATTGAGGTAAAGAGTATTTGTTACCTTTATCGTAAGGTTTGTCTAACCAATCTGGGTTTAATTCTTTGATGACAGGTAATTTGCTGTGGTCTAATTCCATTAGCATACCTTCACGAGCCATTTTTGAAACAAAGTAGTTTGATGGAGCAATAACATCATAACCGCCGGCAGCACCTTGAGTTTTAATTTTTGCATACATTGTTTCGTTAGATTCTAGACTTGAACGGTTGACTTTAATGCCTGTTTCTTGAGTGAAGCCTTCTAATAATCCATCAGGAACATATTCTGTCCAAGTATAAAGATAAACAGTATCACCTGCAGAAGCAGCAGGTGCTTGAGTCTCTGCTTTTTGAGTATCTTTATCATTACAAGCCGCTAGAGCTACAGCGATCATTCCCAGTGTGAAAAGACCTGAAAATTTTTTCATTTCTATTGTTCTCCAATATAAGAGTAAAAAACGACCGCACTTTTAACATGCGGAATATACTTCGGTGTTGAAGGAATAAAAACGCCTTACCGAAAGTAGGGCGTGTTATTTTATGTGATATAGGATCATTTGTGAAATATTATTTCACAGTTTTGGAATATTATTATTTCCCTTTTTTGGCAACAAGTTGACTGAGTATTACCAAGATTAAAGAGAAAATAATCATTAGTGTTGCCAGTGCATTGACTTCAGGGGTTACCCCGGTTTTCACTAAGGAGAAAATCTTTAATGGTAAAATTTCATAACTTACACCACTGACAAATGAGGACACAACTACATCATCTAATGAAATGGTAAAGCTAAGTAGCCAACCTGAAACAATGGCAGGCAACGCTAACGGTAAAATGATCTTGCGTAATATTGTTACTTCACCGGCACCTAAATCTTTTGCCGCTTCCAACATTTTGTTATCAAAACCTTTTAGACGAGAGAAAACACTGACTACAACATAAGGTAAACAGAATGTAACATGTGCTAAAAGCAATGACCAAAATCCTAGAGATATACCCACCATCATAAATAATGCAAGTAGGGATACCGCCATAACAATATCAGGCGACATCATCACAATAAACAACATTCCGCTTATCGCTTGTTTACCACGGAAGCGATAACGATAAAGTGCGATAGCAGTTAATGTCCCAATAATTGTTGCTAATGATGCTGCAAAAAATGCAATAGTGATGGAATGAATAGCGGCTTGAATGAGAGTATCGTTGTTGAATAAACGCTCATACCATTGGAAACCGAAACCTTTCCAAGTATTACCGAAACGATCATTGTTAAATGAATTACTGATTAGAATAATAATCGGGATATACAGATAAGCGTATACCACAAACAAAAAGATATTACGTAGTAAACGACTCATTATTCCAACTCCATTTTTTTATTTAATAATTTACTTGTTTTATAGTAAATAAAAATTAATAAAGCCATTAGTAGAGTAAGTGCTATACTAATTGCTGAACCCATAGGCCAGTTTCTTATTTTTAAGAATTGGACGTAAATTTCATTACCTACTAGGGCTGCTTTCGCTCCGCCAAGCAAATCTGACACATAGAACATTCCCATTGCGGGTAATAGAACTAACAAACAACCTGCGATAATTCCCGGCATTGTTAATGGAATAATGATTCTAATAAAACGTTGAAATGAATTTGCTCCCAAATCCTTTGCAGCTTCCAATAAACGAAGATCCAGTTTTTCAATGGCAGCGTAAAGCGGTAAAATCATAAAAGGCAGTAAGATGTAAACTAATCCAATGATTACCGCAGTTTCGGTATTCAAGATACGAATTGGTGTGTCAATAATACCGATTGCAATTAGGGTATTGTTTAAAATACCTTTCATACCAAGAAAGATTTTCATTCCGTAAATACGAATTAACGAATTCGTCCAAAAAGGTAAAACAACGAGGAATAGCAAAAATGGACGGTATGAGGGTTTTATTTTGGCAATGAAAAATGCAAAAGGATAACCTACAAGTAAACAGATAACAGTTGCAATCGCAGACATACGGAGTGAATTCCACATTACTTTGGCGTAATGTGAGTCAACTAAGTTTGCGTAACTTTCCAAGCTAAAAGGCAAAGCATAAAAATTACTGCTATCTTTTGATAGAAAACTAACTGTTAAGACTAGCAGGTTTGGTACTAAAACAAAGAAGAGTAACCAGCCGAAAATGACACTAACAGTTAAGTTTTGAAATTTATTACTGTTCATCTTCATCGTCCAGTACAACCTCCCAGCCTTCATGCCACGTTAGTGCCACTTTTTGACCCACTGAATGATCGATATGCGGATCATCTTCATTAAAGAATTCACTCACCAATACTTTCATTTTATTATGATCAAGAATGATGCTTGACTCTAATGTCATGCCTTTATAGCTACGATCAACAACATGTCCAATAATTGCTTTGGAACTTTCATTTTCATCAAGTTCTTCAATTATAATATCTTCCGGACGTAACAAGATTTTTAATTTCTGATTTGGTTGGACAGTCAACTCTGTATGAATATCGCAAACACGACCTTCTACATTGGCTTTAACAGTTTTTTCGTCTGTACGCTCAATAACTATCGCATCAAAAATATTGATTTCACCGATAAATTTTGCCACAAATAGATTTTTAGGATCCTCGTAAATATCACGTGGTGAACCATCTTGTTGGATAGTGCCTTTGTTCATTACGATAATACGATCTGACATAGTTAATGCCTCTTCCTGATCGTGAGTAACGAAAATAAAGGTAATTCCCAACTGACGTTGCAATGCTTTCAACTCATTTTGCATTTCTTTACGTAATTTATAATCAAGAGCGGATAAAGATTCATCAAGCAATAAAACTTTAGGTTTATTTACTACCGCTCTTGCAATGGCGACACGTTGTTGTTGACCGCCGGAAAGCTGAGTTGGCTTACGATCCGCCATTTCTTCTAGACGCACCATGCGTAATGCTTCCATTACACGAGGTTTAATGTCTGCATTCGGTACTTTTTGCATGCGTAAACCAAAGGCCACATTTTCAAAAATCGTCATATGTGGGAACAGGGCATAACTTTGGAATACGGTGTTTATGTGACGACGCTCTGCCGGTATATCCGTCACATCTTCACCATCAAGAATAATACGACCTTCATTTAACTCTTCAAAACCGGCAATCAAACGTAACACTGTTGTTTTACCGCAACCTGACGGACCTAGAATTGTTAAAAATTCACCGTTATTAATAGTTAAATTGAAGTTATTGATAATGGTTTTTGTATCATAAGACTTAGTAAGAGAACGAAGCTCAATAATAGGCTTGTTTTGAACTGTATTTTCCACTAGCTTTGGTTTTCTCCCTAATGAACCTGCGTTTGTTCAGGTATTGAGTAGAAATAAAAAGCCCACAATAAAATTGCAAGCGCCCTTAGTTTTGAATGGCTAATGATATAGCGATTAGCTCATAATTGAAAGTGATGATTTCATTTTTAGGTGATTTTTTACAAACCAAGTGCGTATTTCAACGCTTGTTTTTTAAGAGGCGTTATTTTGTTTGCACCCAGTAATGCCAAGTTACGAGCTATTTTTAATGGCATGCTATCTTCTTTGAAGGCTTTATAAAACAGATCCATACCCGATTGCATCAGTAAATTATCAGGCTTCCGTCGGTTTTGATAACGTTGTAAAACATGATCCGCTGAAAAATCTTCATTATTTTTTACCGCACTTTCAATTACACTAAGCAGGACTTTGACGTCTTTAAAACCTAAATTGACACCTTGTCCGGCAAGAGGATTAATCGTGTGTGCGGCATCGCCAACTAAAACAATACCTTGTTTGAAATAATCTTGTGCATGACGACGTGTTAGTGCAAAAGTCGCAAATTTTTGTACGTTTATTTTGCCCAGTCTAGGGGTAAACGATTGATGAATTTCTTCCGCAAGTTTTTCATTTGGTAGCTGTTTTAATTCACGTATTTTTTGTGGGCTGTCATACCAAACTAAACAAGCTTGCTTATTTTGTAACGGCAACAAGGCTCTAGGTCCGCTGGGATAAAATTGTTGCCAAGTAATATCTTGTTGATCTTGTTCTGTGTTCACTAAAATAAGCATACAATCTTGCCGATATTGCCAGCCTGTCAAACCTATACCTGCAATTTGGCGTAATTGTGAATTGGCACCATCAGCTGCAATGATGAGAGTTGCTTGATAACTTTCTCCGTTAGATAAAAAAATACGCCAATTTTTACCGCACTTTTCAACATGTTCAATAGAATTTTGCACACTGGTAGTAATATTGGGGTATGAAGAAAATGTTTGCCATAATCCCAGTTGAATAAGATTATTTTCTACCATAAATCCAAGCTCCGGCAGTTGTAAATCTTGACTATGAAATTTTGTGGCAAATCCCTCAATTTCCCAAGTTTCCAGTCCTCGATAAGGACAAATACGCATTTTTTCGATATGTTGCCATGCGTTAAGGGTTTTTAATAAATTAACTGATGCAACACTAATTGCAGAAATGCGAATGTCATAATCCGATGTCGGATCAAATTCAGGTAGAGAATGATGTTCAATGACGTGGATCTGTAATCCTAATTGAGCTAATCCTGTCGCACAAGCCGCACCAATCATGCCGCCGCCAACAACAATAATGTCTTTTTGCATATTTATTTTCTCCACAAACTAATTTCTCTCTATTTTAGCTCTGTTGGCTAAATTTAAAAAATAAAATCTGATTTTTAGCTGGTAACAGGTGCAACAACTCTGTAAAATGACCGACTGATTTTTTACTTATGAATGAATTTTAAATACTGACATGACACAAAAATTGCATATTAAAACTTGGGGCTGTCAAATGAACGAATATGATAGTTCAAAAATGGCAGATTTGCTTTTAAATACCCATGGTTTAGAACTGACTGATGTGCCTGAAGAGGCGGACGTATTGTTATTAAATACCTGTTCTATTCGTGAAAAAGCACAAGAAAAAGTGTTTCATCAGTTAGGTCGTTGGAAAGAATTAAAGAAACAAAATCCGAGCTTGGTAATTGGTGTGGGCGGTTGTGTTGCTTCACAGGAAGGGGAGCATATTCGTTCACGTGCACCTTATGTTGATATTGTATTTGGACCACAAACATTGCATCGCCTACCTGAAATGATTAATCAAATTCGTGGTGGAAAAAGTGCGGTGGTTGATGTAAGTTTTCCTGAAATTGAGAAATTTGATCGCCTACCGGAACCGAGAGCGGAAGGACCGACAGCGTTCGTTTCTATCATGGAGGGCTGTAATAAATATTGTTCATTCTGTGTAGTGCCTTATACTCGAGGTGAAGAGGTAAGTCGTCCCGTAGATGATGTCTTATTCGAAATCGCACAACTTGCAGAGCAAGGGGTGCGTGAAGTCAATTTATTGGGGCAGAATGTGAACGCTTATCGTGGACCAACACATGATGGCGGTATTTGTTCATTTGCTGAGTTATTACGTTTAGTCGCTTCTATTGATGGAATTGATCGATTACGTTTTACCACCAGCCACCCAATTGAATTTACTGATGATATTATTGATGTATATGCGGATACGCCTGAATTGGTGAGTTTCTTACATTTACCCGTGCAAAGCGGTTCAGATCGTGTATTGAATTTAATGAAGCGAAATCATACCGCACTTGAATATAAATCAATTATTCGCAAATTGAAAAAAGTGCGGCCGAATATTCAGATTAGTTCAGATTTTATTGTTGGGTTTCCGGGGGAAACGGATCAGGATTTTGAAGACACGATGAATTTAATTGCTCAAGTGAATTTTGATATGAGCTTTAGCTTTATTTATTCTGCTCGTCCCGGAACGCCGGCAGCAGATATGCCTGATGATGTAACGGAAGAAGAGAAAAAACAACGCCTATATTTGCTACAACAACGCATTAACAATCAAGCAGCACAATTTAGTCGAGCAATGTTAGGGACAGAGCAACGTGTATTGGTTGAAGGTCCATCGAAAAAAGATATTATGGAATTAACAGGTCGTACGGAAACAAATCGTATAGTTAATTTTGCAGGAACGCCTAACATGATCGGTAAGTTTGTAGATATTAAAATTACTGATGTCTATACCAATTCTCTGCGAGGTGAGGTAGTTCGTACCGAAGATGAAATGGGGTTACGTATTGTTCAATCTCCGCAAGTCGTTATTAACCGCACTCGTAAAGAAGACGAGCTGGGCGTCGGACATTATCAAGGGTAATTAATTTAACAGGATTTTCTTTTCGATTTTGTCGAACGTCAAAAACTAAAAAGAGCGGTGAAACTTTTATCATAAAAAAAGCAGTGATTACTCACTGCTTTTTTATAGCGGTTAAACTAGACTACCATGTCCAACCAACACCTACGCCACCGCCGAAATCGCCGGCAGAGTTGCTGTTGCCCTGTAATTTCAGCGTTATCTTACCATTATCGCTTAGACGTGAATAGCCTATCGCTACCGCATTTCTGCCTTTGTAAGTCCCTGCGGACAACGCAATGGTCGATTTACCCGGCATCGTTACTGTAGGCAATGCCGCCGCCGCATTCGCACCGGCAATACCTGCCTGTAAGGTTCGGTTGTTGGTACTGATGACATTATCCAAGCGATTGACGGCAGCACCCACTTTTTCGTCCACATAGTTTTTATTTGCCGCCATATCACCGGTAGCCTGTGCGTCCAAGTCTTTCAGACCTCGGATAACCCCTGTACCGACAGGTTTACCCGCTTGGTCTCGAGTGGTTGCAAAGGAAAGAGCGGTCGTATTCAACTGCACGCTTCCATTATTACCGGTGATCGCCATGCCATCGAGGGTGTAACTTGCCGATTGACCGGCATGATTTCCTTTACCCGTAATACGGGTACCCTGTGCATTTACAAAAGTTTCGCTGTCTAGACTGCTCGCTTGTAAACCGTTGCTGTCCAAGCGGGATTTCTTACCGTCCACTTCACGAGTTTCAAACGAAGTCATGTTTTTCAACTGGTCGGACAGTTTGACGACTAAGCCCTTGCCGTCTGTTTCCACCTTGATATTGCCGGCGGCGGTGAGGTTGCTGTTAAACGTATCACCTTCACCTTTAATTGCTAAGGTTTCGCTGAGTTGTTTACGCACTTCAACACCATCATTGCCCTTAAACTTCAAGCCGGATTTCGCTACCGCCTGCACGTCAGCAATGGTGGCTACGTTGGTTAAATCCGCTTGGCTATCAGGTTTCACTAAGTCAGCAACTTTTTCATAACCCTTGTAGTTGGCTTCATAGTCAGCATTGGCTTTTGTTAATTCTGTCTGAGCCTCGGTTAAAGCAGTTTTTGCTTTCCCTAGATCTTCTTTAGCTTTTTCAAGCTGTTTCTTGTTTTCCTCCAATTGAGTTTGAAGTTTCTTTTTATCCTCACCCTCAGGCATGGCACTCATCGCCATTTCTAAACCGCTCACGGCTAAAGTTAAATCGGTTACTTTTTGGGCTGTAGTTGAAAGTTCTTTCGCTTTATCGCCTATTGCTTTCACTTTTTCCTCAACAGCTTTGGTGAGTGCAGTCGCTTTCTCTTGAGCCTCTTTTGCTTTAACCGGATCAGTTTCAGGATCTGCCAGTCCCAAACCACTCGCCACGTTATTCATCCCGATAGGTGCGGCAGTCGGTTCGGCACGAATAATGACTTTATCCGATTCCGGTGTAACTTCTTGTCCATCTTGAGAAGTATATTTTTTACTTTCTGCATCATACTTCGCCCCCTCTAACTCTTTAGGATCATAGAACTTACCATCACGTCCTTTGACAACTTTGGTATAGTCATCGCCCTCTTGGATATAGAAGTCAAACGGTCGATTGCTGTCCAAATCGGACACTTTTTCATCCACATAGTTTTTATTCGCCGCACTTGAACCGTCAGCCGTGGCATCTAGGTCTTTCAAGCCCGTGATTACGCCAGTGCCCGATTTACCGTCAGTGCCTTTAGCAAACGCCAGCGTAGCTCCCTTGCCATCTTGACCGTTTTCACCCTCTGCCACTTTCAAGCTCACGATTTCTTGACCACTCTTGTCTTTAATAGCGACCTCGCCGGCTTTCACCTCTGTCGTGTGCTTGCCATTGCTTAAAACATTCGCTTCTGCTGTTTGATCATTGACCAAAACCTGATCATCGCTGACCACAGACATTGTCACGCCCTCAGCCGTTGTCACAACCGCTTTTTCCTTATCGGGATCTGTATTATCCGTGATGATTTGCGATGTCGCCGTTTGTGTATGAGCGTTACCTGCCTGATCTTTCAACACAATTTCATTGCCGGTAATGTTAGTCGTGTTACCGCTTTCGCCGTTAAACTCAGCAGATTTCAAACCTGTCAAGTCCTCAGTCGTACCAATCGTCACCACCGCTGTAGTGTTCGATGTTGTACTGCTTGCTGTGCCGGCTGTTGTCGTACTTGGAGTAGCTCCTGACGAAGCTGTACTGCTTGTACCACTTTTGCCATTTGTACCTGCACCACTTGACGAAGTCGTACTTGAAGCGACCGCACTATCTGCCCCTGCACCGCCATTTGATATGGTTGTTGTCGGTGGTACACTGCTTCCGCCAGTTGCCCCCGTTCCTTGTGAAGCCATATTTGACGAACCGGACGTACCTACCGAAGCTGTAGCATTTCCACCGCCGGCGGTACTATCTCCGCTATTTGAACTACTTGCACCACTTGCGAGTGCAGAACTACCCGCACTTGGTTGTGTAGTACCATTTTGAGCTAACTCTACTTTAATATTCAAACCGGCATTAAATTTCAAGGTGTCGCCGCGACCGATTTGGACTTTCTTACCACCATATTCCACATTAAACTTAAAGTCTTTTAATGCGGCATCAAGGTAGGATTTGCTAATCAGGTCGTTGTCGCCAACATTGCTACTATTACCATACGTTTGTGCTTTTGATAAAGTCACTTTGCTAAATGTCGGTTCGTCTTTAAAGCCGATTTCGATTTTGGCGTTGCCACCAGTATTGCTATATTGCGTGATTAAATTCTCCCCACTATACGCTGTGATGGCTGGCGTAGTTGTAGCTGGCTGTGTAGTCGTTGTGCCAGTGTTCGCAGGCGTTGCCAAACGCACAATATTAATGGTCGAACCGAGATAGTGGGTGCCGTTATTTGTACCTGTTGGAACATCACCGCCGAATTTCAAGCCCTCGTTAAGTTTGGTTACGACATTTTTCAAACCACCCACGATATTTTGTGGTGCAGTTCCATCTTTTCCATCAACCCCTTTTAATTTGAAGTCATCAAATGTTGGAGCTTTAAAGGTGGTTTTATTGTCGTCAACCTCAATGCCTAATTGCTTCGCTAAATCCGCCAGTTGTTTACCCGTTACGGCGTCTTTTGAATCACTTGATATTGTACCATCTAATATATCTTTTATTTTAGCCTCATTAAAACTTACATATTTTTCATATGTTTTACTTGTATCAGGGCTTGTATCAGGTTTTGATAAAGTGATTTTTGCACCTTTTTCATCTTTGGTAGCACTAATACTTCCAATCTCTTTAAGCTCATTATTCAACGTATGCGTAATTTTTCCATCAGCTTCCACAGCAACAGAAATATTTTCCGACTTCACGAAGTCCAACGCCCCTGTTTTGAGGTTGATAGATTTCGCAGGTTCTGTGCTATTCGCTTTATACGATAACGTCAAGTCGTCCACATATTTCTTATTGACGGCATCAAATTCGTGTTCTGGTGTAGCAACATAAACAATTCTTCTTTGTTCATCTTTGCTACCTACAGATACCGCATTTGCTTCTCCTGTTGATTTGTTGCCTAAAATGACGGCATTTTTTACCTTGTCATCTGTCGTGACACTTGAACCCAAGACATAAGTGTGTTCGCCTTTGATGTCATTATAAGCACCCACAGCATAGGAATGCTTTCCGCTAACCGTGTTTTGTTTCCCGAATGCACCGGAATGATTGCCCGATACATTATTTTTGTAACCAATAGCCGTAGCATGCTCGCCTAATACATCACTATCTCTCCCTATGGCAAGTGCGTTTCTATTTTTAGCATTAGCACCATAACCGATAGCAATTGCACCTTCATTTT
This sequence comes from Histophilus somni, assembly GCF_014202395.1. Lineage (GTDB taxonomy): Bacteria > Pseudomonadota > Gammaproteobacteria > Enterobacterales > Pasteurellaceae > Histophilus > Histophilus somni. Next base: position 8,416 of record NZ_JACHGQ010000009.1, on the reverse strand, counting down.
GTGCTACCGCTTTATCGCCAAGAGCAATAGAATAGTCTCCTTCAGCCTTAGTTTCTGGATTATCGGATACTTTAACGGATTTTTGACCTGTACCTTTTAGATAGTTGATTAAGGCTTTAGCTTGTACCAATTCAGTGTCGCTCTTGTCAGTTTCGCCGAGTTTGATTTCAGCAATACCGACATTATTACCAAACTTAGATTTGTTATCACCTATGTTCGAACCATCAACTTTGAGATAGCCTGTGGTTAAATCAGCTGTTGTTGTATAGTTTTTTAATTTATTTGCTACCGCACTAGATGTAACAACCCTTTCATCATTTTCATCGACAGATGTTGCTTTATTTAAAGTCAGCGTGAGTGTACCTGCTTTAGAGTCGCTACCATTCGATGGTTCTAGTTTTGTAGTGATGTCTTTCTCTTTAGTTTCTTTAGAGTTCTCTAATTTTGTTTTACTTTCTGAGCTATCAATGGTCAATGTTCCACCTAATTGTAATGTGGTTTTACTTTGGGAAGTATCATTTCCTGTAAAGGTCAAGCCGCCATTCACAGCGGTGATTAACTGAGTAATAGCATCTTTAAAGGTTGTAGGACCTGTATTGCTATTAGTTGTACCACCTTTTATCGGATTAAATGATGGTGCTGTAAACGCAGTTTTACCTGAGCTATCAACCTCAACCCCTAATTTACCTGCTAAATCATGAAGTTGTCCGCCGGTAATAGCTTCTTTTGAATCAGTCGTTATATTACCAACCGCCACATTTGAGATTTTCACGGTCTTAGCATTTCCAGTTCCATTCGTTGGCGTGAATTTTAACGTCGCACCACCCACTTTTAACTCTGCCGTGTTTGTGCCACTCGTACCGTTTTTAAACACTAAAGCGTTATTCTCATCTTTACCGATGGTAGACAAGCCGGTGGCTTGCACTCCGCCATTTGTCATGTCTTTTTTCAACGTAACGGTTGAGCCGTTTTCCGGACTTAACTCAATTTTGTTATCCGCTCCATTGGTAACTTTAATACTGCCCTTATTTTTACCCGCACTTAACGTTGCACTGGTATTATCCAATGCCAGGTTTGAACCGTCTTTCGCACTTTCTAAGGTTGCAGTGTTTTCGGTGAGTTTTAACGATCCTTTATCCTCTTTAGCTGTAATTGTTACTGCTTTATCTTTTAATTCCACTTTGGAATTACCGCTAGCACTTTCTAAGGTCGCTTTGTCGGCTTCAAGTTTCAACGCAGCTTTGCCTGATTCTTTATTAATTTCAGACACGCCGCTAAATTTACCATCGGCTAGGGTAACCTCTGAACTACCTGCTTTGAAGGTAATTTTGTCCTTGCTTCCATTACTTCCGCTTAAAGTAATTTTCGCATTCTCGCCATTGGCAATAGATTTAATGGCTGTTAAAGTATCAGACAAACCAATTTCTAATGTGTCGGTTGTACTTCCATTAGTTTCCGCTTTCTTCGACACTTTAATATTGTTATCCGCTACAGTGATATTTTTAGCCTGATCACCTTTACCCACAATTTTCAACGTCTCACCGAGTTTGCGAGTAACTTTATCCTTATCGCCACCGTTCCCCTCAAATGAAAGTCCTTTTTTCACAAGGGCTTTAGCGACTTCGGACAGGTCTTTGACATTGATGGCGTTGTTTTTAGTGCCATTTTGGGTAACAATCGTCCCATCAAGAACTTTATCAATAATGCCTTTATTGGTGCTATTACCTATGTCAGTATTGCTAGCCTCTGTCAACCCTAAACCGCTCGCAAGTGTGGTGATTTTTTTACCTCCTAAGTCTAATCCATTCTCATCGAATTTATATTTCGTGTTATCTCCCAAACTAAACTCGATCTCATTTTTAGCAGTATCTTTATTAAAACTAATCTTAGCCTTATCGTCTTTACCGATAGCCGATATACCTTTTAAGTCGCTATTAAGTGCTATCGTTAAATTCGATCCTGTCGCTTCTGTTTTAATATTTTGATGTTTGCCATTAGCATCATCTTCTTTACCTTTGACAGATAAAGTGCCGGTGATATTGTTTGTGTCACCTTTATCCGAACTCACGTTAAATGTCCCTGCTTTAGTGGCTAATTTTTCATCAACATATTTTTTCGTGATCAACGTATTTTCCGGCGTTTTTTCATCAATTGTGTCAGTTACTGTTACCGTTTTGAAATTCGGATTTTCTTTAATCCCGATTAACACTTCTTTTTTATTTGATAAATATTTTGTTTTAATGTTATCGCTGGTAAATCCTAAGGTTTGTGCATCAGGTTTATCGATATTACCCGCTTTAATTTGTAATGTATCTCCTAGATTAAGCGTTCCATTATCGGTTCCATCACTAATTACAAACCCCTTATTCACAGCCACGATCAAATCATTGATTGCTTCTTTAAAGGTGGTTTTTCCGTTAGTTTCTGTTTGCCCTTGATAATTGACGGCGACAAACGACGGTGCGGTAAAACCGGTTTTAGAATTTGTATCCACACTAACGCCTAATTTACCCGCTAGATCATGCAATTGATTTCCTGTGACCACGTCTTTTGAGGCGTTCTCAATTTGACCATCTGATAAGCCGCTGATTTTACCGTCTTTTGTTATAGAGACAGTTTTTCCATTAACTGGCATTAAATCAATACTGTCATCTTTAAAGTCGATTTTAGACTTATTATCGCCCTTAGTAATCGAAGTTATTCCTTTTAACGTTTCACCCAATTCGATTTTTAGACCGTTTTCATCATTTTTTGATACATAAATATTTGTGCCACTAGTTCTAGCCGTTTCACTTCCTTTGATTTCTATACTATTATTTAGTGTCTTTTTAACTTCTTGACTATCATTACCTTTTAAGCCAAATGTTGCATTCTTGTCATAAAGATCCCCTTTCAATGCAGTTTTTGCCGCCTCAATAGCAGTATGTACAGCACCGCCCGTTACGGTTTTGTCATTTTTATCTGATACAGTTCCAGTACCAATGCCATCAATTTTGGTTTTAATGTCATCATTTAATGCAACCGTAAATGACTTTTTATTGTTACTCGTGCTAGAGGTAACTGTTAACTCGCCATCTTTACCTTGTACATCAATCGCTTCTGTAGCAAGCGTTTTAATTTTTGCTTTACCCGTTTCATCGATATTGCTTAAATTTTTGTCCGCTTTACCATTAATTTTAGAGGTTAAAGCAGTTTTTGCTTCTTCAATGGCTGTATACACCTTGCCGCCGGTGACGGTGTTTTTATCGTTATCTGCGACAGAACCCGAGCCGATACTGTTGATTTTGGTTTTGTACTCGTCTGCCAATGCTACCTTAAAGGTTTTCGGTCCGTCTGTGCCGTCCGGCGTTGCACTAACCGTAATTCCCTCACCATTTGTGACTGTTTCTTTCGCTTTGGCGATTTCAGCGTTGGCTTCGGTTTTAGAATAGACGTCTAGTGCCGTTCTCCATTTACCCTTATTAGTCTCATCTGTAATATTAGAAGCATCTACTTTCGCATAAGCTGTCCCTGCATCGGTTTTACTTAAGGCATTGTCTATTTTGTCCTTATACTCCTTAGTCATACTCACCGTGATTTTGCTATTTGCAATATCAACAGAAATCGGATTATTGCCTGTCACCTGTAATTTACCGGTTTTTAAATTCACGCTTCCGCTGTCAGCGTTTCCGTCCGTCGATAAACGCAGTGTACTTGAGAAGTTATTCATATAATCGTGTACAGTTTTACCCGTGACAGTACCCTCATTGCCGGCTTCTATTTTCCCTGTACCGATTTTATTGATTTTATTCTTCGTCTCTGTTTTTAAATCAATCGTAATTCCAGAACCAATGACAGCCCCTGTTGTAGAACCAGTAACCGATATATCTCCATTAGCAGTAATATTCCCTTTTTGGAAGCTTGCGGCTTTGCCGGCTAATTGCGTATCTAAATAGGATTTGTTGACAGCATCTTTATCATCAGTAGGTGCATTGTTAATTTTTACTTTGTCAAATGTTGGCTCTTTTTTAATCCCAATCAGGAATTTTCCTGTGTTCGGTCCGTAATTCGTCTTTATGTTGTCACTGACAAAATCACCGCTGTCAATATTGCCGGCTTGTATGGTGATCTTTTCGCCCAGCTGTCTTGTGCCAGTGCCATTAGTAGTTGTGCCGTCGCTAAATACCAAGCCTTTATTAATTTGGTCTATATTTGCATTAATCGCTTCTCTAAATGTTTTTTCTGATGGTGTATCCGCACCACTACTACTTGCTTTTAATGTCTTAAATTTTGATTTTTTGAATTGATTAGTTGTGCCTAACTCCGCCCCAAGGACATCTTTTGCCAGTTTTGCAAATTCCGTTGTCACACTGAACAATTGACTTCCGTTAATAGCATCTGTTGAGGTTTTGCTCACTTCGCCCGCTGCCACGTGTTTAATGACACGCTCTGTTCCAGCTTTACCTATGCTTAATACTGTCTTATTATTTCCAGTCCCACCTGCAAAGGCAAAATTCACGCCCTCTACAGTAGCATTTGCCTTTGCATTCGCTTTAGCCGTCGCTTGCGATCCTTTCCCTAACGCAATCGAATTACCAGCATTTGTAGATACAGACGCCCCTTCACCAATCGCTACCGCACCTGCGGCGTTAGCTTGAACAGTCGCCCCTTTACCTAAAACTACCGCACTTTCGGCTTTGGATTCGGAACCTTGTCCAATCACGACCGCACTTACTGCTGTAGATTTTGCAGACGCTCCGATCACCACACTGTTATTCGCATTTGTTGCTTGGGCTTGGTTACCCATGACGATTAAATTATTATTGTTTTTAACATTAGATTTAGCAGTTATGTTTTTACCAATAATGATAGAGTTTGCTAATTTTGAGACAGTATTGTTATCGCCTAATATGATGGTATTTTTGGAATCTGTGACGGTATTTTTATCACCCATCAAATGAACATAGACTGAGGAATCTGTAAATTTATTCCCTTCGCCGATGACGGTATTCCATACCCCATGAACCTTATTATCGTCCCCGATCACTCGTATGCTGACCGCACCTGCTCCTTTAACTTGTTGATAATTATTATCAGTATTACCTATCTTATTCCCCGAACCTAAATTCACGATTTTTCGTCCGGTGATGATATTGTCTGAACCAATAGCCACCGTATTATCAATCTTTTGATCTCCTGCCTTTGCTCTGAGATGATTATTCGCCCCGATAGCGACGGCGTTCGATATTTCCGCCTCAATTTTCGAGCCTTTACCCATAGCGATGGAGTTTTCAGAAGCGGCACTTGCGTCCACACCAATCGCAATCGCCCCCTCAGCTTTTGCACCGTCGTTGCTATAGTTGCCTTTTGATTTTGCGTCTGTCGGGGCTTTTACTGACATAAAGTGGATATTTGAAGCCACGTCTTTGAGTTTGTCATCAACGTATTTTTTATTAACGGCGTGAGTGTTCTCTGTAGGTGCAGCTGTAAGTTTTACACTCGTAAATTCTGGGGTATCGGTTAAACCGATGGTAAATTCAGCGACTTCATTTTTTTTGTCTTTCGGTTTAAATTGGGTTTTTAGGTTCTTACCTAAATGTGTTTTTTTATTACTTTTGCTAATATCCCCCGCTTTAATTTCAATGGTTGAACCGAGATAGAATGGCGTGTCTTTATTCGGGTGGTTAGCTGTGCCATCGCTAAACTTATACCCTTTATTTACAGCAGTAATAAGAGCATCTATTGCCCCTTTAAAAGTATTTTGACCACCAGCTCCACTACCGATAGATTCCACAGCGGTAAAACTAGGGTTATCAAATTTTGTATTACCAGTGTTTACAGATATCCCTAAAATATCACCCACATTTTTAAGCTGATTCCCCGTAATCGCCTGATCGGAATCTGATTTAATCTCGCCATCTTTCAAATGCCCGAAGCGGATTTTTTGACCGATATTTACAAATTTACGTCCGTTAAGTTGAAATTCTTTTTCTAAAGCACCTTTTGCACCAACTAATACTTTGTCTTGTGATACTGAACCTAATTCTTTTATTGGTGTTCCATATTTTGTATCTACCTTATAGAAGTTGCCATCCTCCGCACTTTTAACTAATTTATATAGTTGATTACCCTCTTGCGTATAATAAACGACTAAGCCTTCTCTTTTTACATATTCTAAGGCTTTTAATTGTCCAATCGTCGCCACGTCAGAGTCCAACGCACCCGGTGCCACCCCGACAATCCGTCTTAAGCCCAGTTCTTGTGTTTTGCCGTTGCCATTTTTTGTCCAACCGACGGACACAATACCCGCCGCTTTATCGGTTTTTAAGTTATAGCTAGAACCTTCTGGAACATAGGGATCTAAATTAATCGCATCATTTGTGCCGTTTCCGATGAGCGTGGCTGTGTTTTTGTTACCATTTTGATAGAAATATTTTGTATGTGATTTATTCCCTAATGCTACCGAATTTTCCATGCTTACTTGAGCTTCATTTCCGAACGCTACACTATTTTGAGCGTTAGCTGTTGCACTAGTTCCTATAGCAATAGCGGACATTTCCTGTTCTGTAAGACTTGTTGTTATATTTTTGTTTTCAACTTTTGCACCGTTACCAATAGCTATAGATTTTTTTGCTTGATCTGTTACTGTTGCACTATTTCCTAAAATGATACTTTCGCTTGATTTTCCCAATGCTCCATAACCTATAGCTACTGTGTTATCTTTAGTAACTCCCACGCCTAAACCCATAGCGACAACACCCGCTCCTGCTACAGTTGTTCCCGTTCCTATAGCGATTGAGTTTTCTTTATGCACATTTGTCCCAACCCCAATCGCTACCGTATTACTCGCATATTGTCCGACGTTATTTAACGCACCTAAAACCACTGCATTTTTACCTTTGACATAGGAAGCAGTCCCTATGGCTACAGTATTATCTCCACTATTTGCAGTGTAATAACCTATAGTTACGGCATGATTTCCTTCTTTTTGAATTTTTTTTATGTCTTTTCCACCTACTGTTAAGTAGGTATTATTCTCATACTCATATTCCAAACTTAAATCTTTAATAACGTTTGCAATTTTTTTATTAATTATGTCGTCTTTTAAATGAGCAGAAAATCCGGATTGAACAACTGCATTTTCATCTCCAACTTTAAGATTATTCACTTCGGCTGATGTTAGAGTTACACCATGCGAGTTATCCTCTCTTTCAGTAATTTGACCAATACCTAACTCAGACATCAGTTTTTCTCTGAATTTACTAGCTGACCTTTGTGTTAATTTCGCATTAGATGTTGAACTCGAACCGAATGCGATCGAGCCGTCACCCACTGCTTTTGCGTTTGAGCCATAAGATACAGCCCCTTTATTTGCTGCCTCTGCATAATTACCTACAGCAAATGAATTCGCAGCAAATACCCTAGATGCGTCCCCTATCGCAACACCGCCTTCTGCATCTTTTTCAACAAATGCACGAACGCCAACAGCGGTTGAGCCTTTAGCCAAAGCAAATGATAAGGTTCCTAAAGCAAGTGAAGTATCACCATAGGCAACAGATCTTGACCCGATAGCGATTGCTCCCATTCCTGCTGAATAAGTTGGAGAATAGTGTCTATTATCTGTAAAGTTATATATTCCATATTTTTGCTTAAAGCTAGTTTCATCCAAGATATCCTTGTAAGTTGTTTTTCCTTGATGATTACCTCTATACCCATAGATTTCCATAATGATATTTTCCGGTAATGCATCATCAAATCCTTGACCATTTTTGTATATATCATCATTACCGAGGGCAATTGACCCATACCCTGCCGCCATGATATCAGATCCAATGGCTGTCCCTTGCTCGCCGGCATAGACATTATTACCGATTGCAGTTGCTTGAGAATTCCAACCAATGGCATTATGTCCAAGTACAGTCATCCCTACGCCAATACTACCATCATTGTTTTTTCTATTTCTACCCGCCGCCTTAGGTCCAATAATGACGGATTTTTGTACATCAGTATTTACCCCGCCATGTTTTGTAGCTTCATCTCCGGCAACTGGTGCGAACAAAATATTTTCTCTACCGCCATTTTTCCACTGACCTGATTCACTCCATTTTTCTTGCACACCTGCTGATCCAGTTTTGTGATCCATATCAATATATGTTATCTCAGCATATGAAACACTGCACACCCCAAAAATCCCCGCCATCACCAACGCCAACGGCAGGACCTTAAACGCCCCTAACATACCGCCTAAAAACACACCGCACTTCGGTTGACCCACACCGACCGACGACCCCTCAACACGGCTCGCCACCTGACGGTTATTCGCTAATTCAGACACAACTTTGGTTTGACCGGTTGTTACATCGTATTTGGTTTTGAAGATTTTGTTCATAAATTCACTCTCTTTAAGCTTTTAAAATTAGGTTTTTTATTGATTTAT
>NZ_JACHGQ010000008.1:62005-111269 GCF_014202395.1 Histophilus somni | reverse complement strand
AGCCTACAGCCTACAGCCTACAGCCTACAGCCTACAGCCTAGGCTAACGCCTTTTTATAAACCTTGCAAAATAAATTTTAAAAAGTTTTTAACTTCTCGTCATACCCCAATCTACCCTTTTAAAACCCTTAGCGAAGATATCATTCGCCTTTTTCTGCTGTGCCTTAAAAAGCAAGGCATTTCCTGTTTAGGTTTATAACCAATTCCTACAAAGTTTACTAAACAATTAATTAACGCAAGAAATCATTAATTTAAAAATCCATTTTTAAAGAGAATAGATATATGAACAAAATCTTCAAAACAAAATATGATATTACAACAGGTCAATGTAAAGCCGTTTCCGAGTTGGCAAGCAATCGCCAAATAGCGAGCAGTTCGGAGAGTAAGCCGAAGTGCGGTGTGTTTTTCGGCGGTGTGTTAGGAGCGTTTAAGGTCCTGCCGTTGGCGTTGGCGATATCGGGGGTGTCGAGTGTAGCGTATGGGGTAGATGTGTGGATAGATAATAATACATCCAGCGAATACGGTAAATCTAACTACAATACAAGTATTTGGTATCAAGGAGCGAATGAAGACATTAAAAAAAAGCATCAAGAACTAATATTATTAGCAGACAAATCAAATAAAGCAGGTGCTGAATCTAGTATTGAAAATCAACACGCCAAATATGCAGTCATTATAGGTTCTCGTGCTGTGGGTGGTGGAATTGGTGCAACCTCAATAGGATATAAAGCGATTGTTGGAGAAAACACTAAAGATAAAAATATTGATAATGCTAACGCACAAGGAACAGCGGTTGGATATAGAACCTTTGCGAGAGGAGCAGGGGCGACATCATTAGGGAATGATACAGTTGCTTGGGGAGATTCTTCAATTGCGATTGGATCAGACGGTATCGGAAATGCAGATGCAAAACAAAAAAAACTACCAAAAGACATCTTTAGATTGTTTCTAGATAATGCACAAAATTTTAACTATACAGAGGAATATCCGGCAGTTGATTTTAGATTTTTATTAGATATTAGTGGTGTCGGAAAAAATGAATATGTTAATGGCAAAGGGGAGTTAGTAGGAAAAGATGGTAATGCTCTAGTATTAAATGGAGATTATTTTGTAAGAGATGATGGTAAAACATGGAGTAGTTATTATCTTATCAAAAATGATAATGGTGAAGAGGTTTTTTATAAAAAAAATGGTCATTTATATGATAAAGTTACAGAAAGAGATGAAATTGAAAAAATAAAAAAGAAAGACGATTATCTACGAAAACAAGAATATGATTCTAAAGTAAATGTCGCCTATGAAAAATATTTAGATAAGGACAGTAGAAACAAAATAGAGAAAGAAAAAAATTTAAATGGAGTTAAATACGATAATAGAAAAACTCACACATGGGCCAGGGGGAAAAATGCAATAGCGGTTGGGGCAAGAAGTATTGCATACGGTGATTATACGACTGCAATCGGAACGTTTGCCATTGCCTTTAAAGATTATTCAACAGCAATTGGTTCAGATACAATCGCATTTGGTAAAGAATCATTAGTTCTTGGAAACAAATCGTATGTGTATGCAGATAGAACGGTTGGGGTAGGTACTAATGTACAAGCAATTAATGATGGTGCTATGGTATACGGTTCCGATTCGTATGCAGGCGGTAGAGGTTCATTGGCAATTGGAAATTATGCATTAGCAAATATAGAGATGGATGATAATTTCAATAATGATGGACTTCAAAATAATAATGGCTTTACTTTAACGGATAGTAAAAATTCATATGGTGCAAAATTTGATTTTGAAGAATTATATGAAAAAGGAAATACAGCAGATATACAAACTTATTCTAGATTAATCAAACCTAAAACGACCAAACAAGAGGGAACGGAAGAATTAAAAGCGAAACAATCAAGAGATTCACTCGGATATAATCAAGGTGGAATAGCGATAGGTTCGTATTCGGTCGCATTAGGAGACAATACGCTAACAATTGGACGATATGCTTACGCCAAGGAAGATAGTGCGATTGCAATCGGAAGATTTTCATTTGCAAAAGAAAAAGATGCCTTTGCAATAGGGAGTTTTACACGTGCCATTGGTCAAGCCTCAATTGCGTTAGGGAATAATACGTATTCAGGTAAACAATATTCAGTTGCTATCGGTTATAAAGCACAATCTCAAGCGGAAAAAGGTATCGCACTTGGTATAGAAGCAGGTGTAGGTAGAGATGCTACAGGTGCGTTGGCATTAGGTAATGAAGCTGAAGCCAATTTGTCTAATTCTGTTGCATTAGGATATAAATCAACAACTAATTATTTTTATGATAACAAAGCAGATGCAAGCGACAAATTTACGCCTAAATTATCGGGAGAACCAGCTTCTAAATTAGATGCTTATAAAGCTGCGGGTTCAACTTACGAAATAAAAAATGATGCCTCTTATGGGGTGATATCTGTTGGTGGTTGGAAGGTTAGCGAAGGTACAAACACAGAGGCAGTGGGACTTAGAAGAATAATAAATGTTGCACCGGGAGCGTTGGATTCTGATGTGGCGACTGTTGGTCAGCTAAAAACATTAGAATATGTAAAAAAAGAGGGGTTGGTTGTTTATTATACAGTGGATAACAATAACAAAATAGTTAAATTAATGAAAGCATCAGATGACGGTGAATTTTATAGAGTAGATACAAGAAATGGCGAACCTTTAAAAAAATTAGGCAAAATTGACAAGAACAAAGTCTTCGTTGGTGCTAAAGGATTTGATGAAAAAACTCAAACATTTGCTGATGGAAAAACAACTGCTGACATAGGGGAAACAATAAAATTTGGACATTTGGCTGATGGCGAAATTTCAGCGACTTCCGATCAGGCGATTACGGGAGCACAGTTAAATAGTGCAAAAGAGGCATTGGGATTAGAATATCAAAAAGATAGTCAAACAAAATTTAAAAAACATGATTTTACTGCTGTGAATTATGTTGAAGCTGGAGACAAGGGATCACAAGATACCTTTAAGGCTGCTTTAACGGAAACCATTGCAGCGATTAACTCTGGGTATAAGTTTAGTGATGGTACTCCTGACCATCCAAATAAAGATACACCGTTTTATTTAGGATCTACGATTGAAATTGTAAATGGAGATATTGAATCAAACAGTAAAACAAAATATGTCGGTAAAAATTTAGAAACGAAATTTGAACAAGGCAAAACAAACAATTCCGTTGCTAAATTCACTATCGGCTTAAAAGACGATCCTGAATTTAAGAGTGTAACAATTACTGAAGCACCAACGAATGACAATCATGCTGTTAACTTTTTACAATTAAAGAACTTTGCAACAAATGTATTAGGTGCGGAAGTTGATAACGGTAAATTTACATTTAAAAAATCACAATTTAATAAATTTAAAAATGGAACTGAACAAAATGGACAGATACTAAAAGAAGCAAAAACATTTAAAGCGGCAATAGATGCAAATATAGATCAAATTAATAAGGGCTTTATTTTTGGAAGCGGAGAAGAAGAAACTGCACAGGGGACACATTATTTAGGTGATAAATTAATCATTAAAGCAGGAGCTGTAGATAAACCAACTACTACTCAAGAAGGATACGTTCCTGATAATATTAAAACAGCATATCTAAAAGATAGTAAGCAATTATTAATAGGAATAAAAGAATCACCTACTTTTAAAAATGTATTAATTGAAAATGATATTCCCGAAGACGAGCCAGCTAATCCTAAGAAAAATACTTATGATAACTATGCTGTCAACAAAAAATATTTAGACAAAAGATTAGAAAAAGTCGCAGCTAATTTTACGGTTAAGGGTGATAATAGTAAGGATAATAAAGAAGTATATACATTAGATAAAGAGCATAATGAATTAACAATTGCAGGAGATAGCAAAAATATTGACACTAAAGTTGATAAGAATAAGCAAACAGTAAGTATCACATTAAAAGATGCTTTAACCGGCATAAAATCAGTTGCTAATGGTGACGATGTGAAAATTTCATTAAACAATGGAACTAATGGAAGTGGAAAATCTATCGTTTTCACAGCCGGAAATTCAGGTAAAACTGTAACATTAACAGAAGATAAATTCAGTGGCGTTTCTGAAATTAGTAGTAAAGACAGTAAATCTAAATTGACACTTAATGCTGATAAAGCAACTGTAGAATTAGCTCATGATAAATCAAAACTTGAATTAAAAGAGAATGAGGCGACCATCACTGCAGGAACTGATGCTGGAAGTCTTAAAATTACAAGTAATGGTAAAAAGCAAATTGAGTTAAGCCCTGAAAGTGGAGCGACATTAACATTCACAAAATCAGACAGTGATAAAGTTAAAATTTCAGGTGTTGCAAGTGGTTTAGGAGATTCGACTGCAAATACTAATAATATTGAAAATGTATTAACTGGAACGTCTATAGATACTATTCAAAATAATGCCATAAACGTAAAAGACTTATCTGATGTGGCTAAAGCGATTATTGGTAAAGGATTAACATTTTCAGGAAATAGCGGTACAGCCAACGTTGCACTTGGAGAGACTATCACAATCAAAGGTGATGGAACTGGTGTAGATATAATGGCTACAGCAAGTGCTACAGAAAAAGCACTTACGTTAACGTTAAATAAAGAAACGACTTTTAACCCAGATAGTGACAAAGTTGTAACATCTAAAGCTGTGGCGGAAGAGCTTAAAAAATATACTCAAAGAGATACTCTAGTAGGGGATTTAGAAGAGTATTATTTAGAAATAGATGGTGCAAATGTTAAAGATAAAGCGATTTTTGGTTCTAATATCGGCATTGATAAAATCAATCTTAAAGAAGATGAAACAGAGGGTACAAGCGAATTAGTACAAGCCAAAGCCTTAGTCGACTATCTGAAAGGCACAGGGGATAAATCCGTTAAACTTTCTGATTCTGCAAAAACACAAGCAATAGGAACAGGGTCAATTTCTATAGGACATAATGCGGTATCGCAAAATGAGGGTTCGATAGCATTGGGTTATAATTCATTCGCAAAAAATCAAGGTGCAATATCAATAGGACAAGATTCTGATGTATTAGGTCTTAGTTCAATATCTGTAGGTAAAGAAAATAAAGTAGAAGGTCATTATTCTTTTGTATTAGGAGAAAGTAATACTATTATGAAAGAACAAACCTATGTAATAGGTTCGAACAATAAAATATTTGGAAATAGGAATATATCTATAGGTTCATATAATAATATTGAAGGAAATGAAAATATATTATTAGGATCTCATATACAAATGGATGAAACCATAAGAGATGCAATAGTATTAGGGAATAGTTCACAAGGAGTAGAGGGAGCATTATCAGTAGGAAGTGCAATAAAAAGAAGAAAAATAGTATTTGTAGCAGATCCAACTAATCCTTATGATGCCGTAAATAAACGCTATTTAGAAGCAAGAGGTATTAAATTTAAAGGAACTGAAAATGGGGAACACTTAGTTAAATTAGATCACTTATTAACTATAGACAGTTCAGAATCAAAAGTATCGCAGAATCAAGCCAACTCAGGTTTAACTGATTCAATGGAAAAAGACATAAAAACAAAAGTAGAAGTTAATGGAGATGGTACAAAATTAATATTAACTTTAAACAAAACAGACTCTGTTTCTGAAAACGACGAAAGAGCAGTTACTTCAAAAGCAGTGCATACTGCCATAAATGCTGTAAAACAAGATTTAACCAATGTCGAAATAAGCTATAAAGCGAATGGAACAGGAGAAGCTAAAAAGGTCAAATTATCAGACGGATTTAACTTCAAAGATGGTACGAATACCACCGCAGTTGTTGAAGATAAAGGCGTCGTTAAATTTAATTTAAATAAAGAATTAAAAGACATGACCTCTTTTGAAACCGAAGCTAAAGATGGCAATAAAGCTAAACTTGATCAAAGCGGTTTAACCGTGGGTAATAAAGACGCAACTAATGGAGACGCAACTAATGGCGACAAAACCCATACCGTTTATGGCAAAGACGGTTTAACTGTCCATGGCAAAGACGGTAAAAGTGCGGTCAGTTTGAAAGTCAAAAATGAAAACGGTAAAGGTACTGCTACCCTTGAGTTTTCGAAAGACGATGAGAAAGGCACAGGAGCCATTACGGGCTTAAAAGATCTTGATGAGAAATCAACAGGCGATATGGCAGCCAATAAAAACTACGTAGACACCAAATTTGGCGAAGTCAATAAGAAACTGGACGAAAAAATAGCGTCTGCAAATTCCAATAGACCGTTTGATTATTATGCAGGGGAAGAGAAAGTCGTCAAAGGACAAGACGGTCAGTTCTATAAACCTGATGAAATTAAAGACGCCAAGTTTGAAGATGGCAAGTATAAAAAAGACGGTCAAGAGGTTAAAATTACAGTAAAACAGGACGATGTAGTAATAAAAGCGGAACCAAAAACAGGTCCAATGAAAATCACCAATGTGAAAGACGGGGATTTAACCGATAAATCAACGGATGCGGTGAACGGTTCGCAATTGGTGAAAGCGACAGGAGCGAAGTTTATTGATGACTCGGATTCTTCCGCTGAGCCGAAAGCGAAGAAAATGGTTTTTGCAGACGGTAAAGACGGAAAATCGGGACTGGAAGCGGATTCAATGGCGATGAAAGGTTTAACCGGTAAAGACGGCTTGAACGGCAAAAATGCTAATGATAAAGCGAACGCTTTACGCAATGGTGAGGTGGGAACGGTGGTGTTTACCGATGATAAAGGCGAACGTTTGGTCAAAGCCAACGACGGTAAATACTATAAAGCCGGAGATGTGAATAACGATGGAAGTGTGAAATCAGATAAAAGTGTGGTAGATAATCCGCAACTTTCTCTGGTCAATACCGGTGGTGAAACCGATAAACCTGTAGTGCTGGGCAACGTGGCAAGCGGGTTGGATATTGATGATGTGAAATCAAAAGAGGCGGCAGATAAAACCAATAACGCTAATAAAGTAGTGCGAGATAAGGCGAAAGATCTTTCCGATAAAGTGAGTGATATGCTTAAAAAAGGTGAAGAACTTGATACCTTACGTTTCTCTAAAGAAGCACAACAAGATGCGGTAGACGCCCTTGAAACTGCATTGAAATATATGCCGGAGGAAACAGACGCTGAGAAAGAAGCAAAATCTCGTGTTAAAGATAATCTGAAGCGTGAAAAACAAAAATTAAGCGAACTCACGGACAAGTTTACGGGAGCGGAAAAACGCGTGAAAGAAGCAAAAGAAGCGGTTGAAAAAGCCAAAGATACGTTAAAAACAAGTAAATCAAGTTATGAAAATGCCTTGAAAGAAAGCAATCGTGAAATTAATGCACTGTTGTCAGGCGATGAAAAAATCAATGTTCACCGTGGGGCAAACTTGCAAGACTTGCAGGCTTTAGGACAAGCGGGCTTAAATTTTGAGGGCAATGACGGCGTGCCTGTCCATAAAAATTTAGGCGAGAAATTGACCATCAAAGGCGAGGGGGAGTTTAACAGTATGACCACGGCAGCGGGCAATATTAAAGTGGACGCCTCCGAGACGGGACTGGAAGTCAAACTGTCCGACACGTTGAAAAACATGACGTCTTTTGAAACCAAAGAAAGCGCAGAAGGGAATAAATCTCGTCTTGACGGCAACGGATTACGGGTAACCCATAAAGACGGCAAATCGGCACAATATGGGGTAGACGGCGTGAGATTGACTGTCGGTAAGCACAGTGCGACTTTGACGCCAAGCGGATTAACCTTGACCAACCCGCAAGGTCAACGTATTGAAATTGACGGGGTGAAAGGAGAAATCAGAGTGCCGGATTTAACGCCGAACTCTTCACCGAATGCCGTGGTTAACAAAGGATATGTCGATGCCTTACAAACACATACTGACAAAAAATTCAACCAGCTTGAAAATAGGTTTGATGCGTTTAGTAAAGAATCTCGAGCAGGAATTGCCGGTTCGAATGCGGCGGCGGCATTGCCTACGATTTCGATTCCGGGGAAATCAGTGCTTTCAGTCTCTGCCGGTACGTATAAAGGTCAAAGTGCGGTCGCTTTAGGCTATTCTCGTGTGAGTGATAACGGTAAGGTTCTGTTGAAATTACACGGAAATAGCAACTCTGTCGGCGACTTCGGTGGCGGTGTGGGTATCGGCTGGGCTTGGTAACCTAGTTAAACGACCATAAAAAAGCAGTGATTACTCACTGCTTTTTTGATAAATAAAACTCAACGATGGCTTGCTATTTGAAAGATGGGTTATCTTTTGTCATAAAAATCTGCACACTAATCGTTGGTTGTTTAGTCCAACTTTTAGGTGCAGATCAATTAATCACGTTTTTATTTTTTAGAATTTAAACCCAAGGGTTAAACGTATAGCATCGTTGTTGTAAGAATGCCAAGCATAGTAGCCTTCTGCTTTGCTTTTGTAAGGTTTAGTTTTATAATTAACCGCAGCGTGGGTATGATAATACCCGATTTCTGCTAAGAACGATTTATATTCAAGTCCAATGGCTAAACCTAAATAAAGCCCGTTTCTTGCTTTCATTTTACGTAGATTTTGCTCACTTAGTGCGAAGACTTTTTCATTGTCAATATTTGTGTATTTCTTATGTTTGGTGTCAGCAATTTTATTAATTGAATAACCTATATCCCCTTTTAGATAAAATTTGCTGTTTGCATTAAAGGCATAATTTTGTTTTAGCGTAAAATAAATCGGCAGGGAAGAATAGCGATTTATTTTATAGTACTCAACAGCAGTATTGTCCCCACTAGCTGCCCATTCTCCATCAGTATGTACATGCCAACTGGCAGAATGATCGAAGCCTTTTCGTTTGATATAGCCTAATCCTAGACCGATTTCCGTTTGCGGTAAAATAGTGTAAGTGGTTTCAAAAAAGATACTTGGTGAAAAGGTGTTTTGTCTTGAGCTGGCTGGAATGCTCGGTACGTCATTGTTCAGATATGTTCTGAGTTGCATGGTTTCAAAACGAGAGGTTAAATCGATTCCCGCTTTGCCGTAAAAGTTGAAATTACCCCCCCCGCATGGGAAAGTGCGGGCAGTATTGACAAAAGCACTAAAGATAGTTTGTATTTCATAAAAACTCCTTATGTATCAAAGAAATAAATTTTTTAAAATAGTTTAACTTTGTCTTTTTAAACTAACGGAGCATTATACGATACAGGTGTACAAAAAAATATAAAAATTTTCTATAAAAGCGACTAACTAACCGCAGTTAGTCGCTTTTCATTTTCTAGAATTTCACCCCAAGGGTTAAACGTATGGCATCGTTGTTGTAGGAATATTGTGGATATTGGGTATTTTTGTTTTTGTAACTGACAGTTGCATGGGTATGGTAATAACCAATTTCCGCTAAGAAAGATTTATATTCAATCCCGATACCCAACCCTAAATACAGCCCGTTTTTTGCTTTCATTTTATAAATAGGATCGCCAATTTGTGTTTTCTGAATCTCTGGTTGACTATCATTTGAATAATGAGCATACTTTGTATTAGGCATTTTATTGATTGAATAACCTATATTCCCTTTTAGATAAAATTTGCTGTTTGCATTAAACGCATAATTCTGTTTCAAGATGAGATAAATTGGTAGGGAAGAATAACGGTAAATTCTATATTTTTCGATGTCGGTAAAGTTTTTATTGTCAGGTTTCCATGTTTTTTTATCTACATCCTTCTCAAAATGCCAACTGGCAGAATGATCGAAGCCTTTGCGTTTGATATAGCCCAGTCCCAAACCGATTTCTGTTTGCGGTAAAATAGTGTAGGTAGTTTCAAAAAAGATACTTGGCGAGAAGGTATTTTGTCTTGAACTTGCAGGAATACTCGGGACGTAATTATTTTGTTCTGTTCTGAGAACCATTGTTTCAAAACGAGAGGTTAAATCGATTCCTGCTTTGCCGTAAAAGTTGAAATTACCCCCCCCCGCATGGGAAAGTGCGGGCAGTATTGACAGAATTGCTAAAGATAGTTTGTATTTCATAAAAACTCCTTATGTATCAAAGAAATGAATTTTTTTAAATAGTTTAACTTTGTCTTTTTAAACTAACGGAGCATTATACGATACAGGTGTACAAAAAAATATAAAAAAATTTATCCTCTTGGATGAAATCTTTCGTGTAAAATTTTTAACCGCTCTTTAGCCACATGTGTATAAATTTGTGTAGTGGACAAATCGCTATGTCCCAGTAACATTTGTACCACACGCAAATCGGCACCATGATTAACTAAATGCGTAGCAAAAGCATGACGTAAGACGTGGGGAGAAAGTGCAGAAGTATCAATTTCAGCCAATATTGCATAATATTTTACCCTATGCCAAAACGTTTGGCGTGTCATTTGAGTTCCCCGACGGCTTGGAAAAACAACATCGGAACTCTGCCCTGCCAAGAGAAAGGATCTGCCATATAGGATAAATTGACGAAGCCAATAGTTTGCTTCCTCTCCCATCGGCACAATACGTTCTTTCTTCCCTTTCCCGATAACTCGCACAACACCCTGATTGATATTGATACTATCAAGACTTAAACTCACCAATTCCGTTACACGTAATCCGGTTGCATACAACATTTCCAACATTGCCTTATCTCTTAATTCCAACGGAATTTCTGTATTGGGTGTGTTGAGTAAGTCCGTTACTTGTTGTTCCGTCAGATATTTAGGCAAACGGCTCGGTAATTTAGGTGAACTTAACACCGCACTTGGATCATCCGAACGGTATTTTTCTCGATACAAATATTGAAAAAGTTTGCGTAATGCACTTAACATTCTAGCAATACTTGTTGCTTTATAACCTTGTGTCAAACGCTCGCCTAAGAATGTTTGTAAATCTACCACATCAAGGGTTTCTAAACTCAACCCCTGAGGCTCCAGCCATTGCGAAAGTGCGGTCAGATCCAAGCGATAAGATTGCACGGTATTCTCGGATAATCCTTTTTCTAACCAAAGTTCATTTAAAAAAAGATCAATTAATGCGTTGTCTTTCATGATTTCACTCGAGTGATGATACTTTGACGAAAGGCATTGATATTTCTCGGAATAATAGGGATCGCCAGTGCCGCAATCAACATCATAGTTAAGAATGTATAAAACGGTGAGATGGGATAAATAAGACTGGAAAGTCCCGCTAATAAACCGACTGCAATACAGGCGGAAAAACTGTTATATAAGCCCTGTAATTTAGCCATCGCTTGATGAGGTTGTGTGGAAATATAGCGGATAATGGCATAATGACTGGTCGCAAAAGTGATACTATGTAAAAGTTGGATAAAGATAACAATACCCAAATTGTCCGCAAAACTTAAACCGCCCCAACGCACCACTGCACCTAACGCAGAAAGATAAAATAATGTGCTGACTTTCCAGTGTCGAAACCATTTTGATGAAAAGAAGAAGAGGACAATTTCCGCCACGATACTTAATGCCCAAAGCCCCCCAATAACTTGAAGCGGAATATGAAGTTCTTCTTGCCAATATAACACGCTGTAAGAATAATAGGCAGCATGAGAACCATGAATAAGTGAAATCGCAATAAGCAAACGTAGTGTAACTTTGTTTTTTAATAATTGTATGAAGCTAAAATCCGTTTTTTCCGTTTCATTATTTTCTTGTTGTGTGGATTCAATATGATCGAGTGGCGGATAAGTTGGAATTGCCATTTGCCCTATTGCATAAATGAATAAAAGTGCGGTCAACATCCATACAATATTTGTCGCATTAATCATTTCTATCACATAGCCGAAAATCACCACACCGGCAGCAAAGGCAATAGAACCGATCATACGTGCTTTACCGTAATCTAAACCTTGTTGCTGTTGCCAAGTGGTAGAAAGCGTGTCCATTAATGGCAATCCTCCGGAACTTGCCATCGAAAACAGTCCGATTAAGATACAAAGTAGCCAAAAGTGCGGTGCCATAAAACCGGCGACAAACATCAAGACACAAGTTGCCCAAGCTAAATAACGCAAGCCGCTAATAAGTTGTGAGGGACGTTTAACCAAAGAGGAAACCCAAATTCCGCCTAATGCACGAAAAAAGTAAGCTCCGGCTAAAATTAACCCAATTGTGGTTTCATTATAGGACTGTGATTTTAACCACACGGGAAAATAGGGAACAAACACGCCGTAAGCAAAAAAATAGCCAAACAAACAAATTGCAATCCAGCTGAATGGTGAAACTCTCATTTAAAATAAACTCTCCATTTCTTGTGAACGTTTAACACAAGCCAGCATTGCCTGTTTGGTTATTTGCGTCACATTTTGTTCATTAAATACCGCTAAAGCGGACGCTGTTGTTCCCCCTTTTGAAGTAACATTTTCCCTTAGTTCCGATAAAGCGATTTGTGGATTTTCGATCACCATTTTCGCTGCACCTAATGCTGATTGTTGCACTAATAAGCGAGCAGTTTTCGGATCTAAATTCATTTCAATTAATGCCTGTTGCATGGCTTCCATAAATAAAAAGAAATAAGCGGGACTACTTCCTGAACCGGCAGTAACGGCGTGCATATCTTGTTCTTGTTCAAGCCAACAAATTTCCCCCATCGCACTTAATAAATCTTGTGCAAACTGTTTTAAGTTTACCGAAACCTGCGGTGTCGCAAATAAACCTGCCATACCTGCTGAAACAAGTGCAGGCGTATTTGGCATAACACGAATAATACTTTTCGCACTGGGTAAAAGTGCGGTCAATCTTACGGTAGAAATCCCCGCCGCAATGGAAATCACTAACTTATCTGAAAAATCAACCGCACTTAACGGTACACAAACTTCCGCCATAATTTGTGGTTTCACGGCAAGTAAAACTACATCCGCATCCTGTATTGCCTCGACATTGTTGCTACTTACTTGCGTACCTTGCGCAATAAATAAATCACGGCGAAATTGGTTCGGATCACAAACACGAATGTAATGTGCAGGATAGCCTTGTTTTAATAATCCCAAAACAATGGCTTGTGCCATATTTCCTCCACCAATAAAGCTAATCAATTTATGTTGCATATTTTCATCTCGAATAAGTTACAATAGTGCTTATTTTACATGAAAAACCTTGAGGAAGAACAATGTTTTGGTTTAAAAATGCCTTAATTTACCGTTTAACTAAATCTCTTGATTGGTCGGTAGAAAATTTACAATCACAGTTACAACAATGTGCATATTCTCCCTGCCAACAATCAGACATGAGCCGGTTCGGTTGGCACAATCCTTTGCGTGAAAGTGAATCTCTCTCTTTTTGTGTTGGAAAACAACTCTTGTTAGTTGCTCACAAAGAAGAAAAGATTTTGCCTGCACAAGTGATTAACCGTGAGCTGGAAGAACGGATTGAACAACTTGAGCAAAAAGAAAATCGCAAACTGAAAAAAATCGAAAAACAAGCGTTAAAAGATGATATTGTCGCTACGTTATTGCCTCGTGCATTCAGTAAAAACCAACATACTGCGTTGTGGATTGATACGGAAAATAACCTTATTTACATTGATACCGCCTCAACTAAACGAGCGGAAGACTGTTTGGCTTTATTAAGAAAATCGTTAGGATCTTTACCTGTTGTGCCACTTGCATTTGCTAATGAGCCAAGTTTGGTGATGACAAATTGGGTTAAGGAAAACTCACCTCAATGGTTGACTGTATTGGAAGAGGCGGAATTAAAAGGAAGCCAAGATCAAGCCGTTATTCGTTGCAAACAACAAGTTTTGGACAGTGAAGAAATGATCGGATTGTTAAATTCCGGCAAATATATCACAAACTTATCCCTCAACTGGGAAGAACATTTAAGTTTTACTCTCAACGAAGATGCCAGTTTAAAACGCTTAAAATTTGCCGATCAAATTCGTGAACAAAATGACGATATTTCAAAAGAAGATTTTGCACAACGATTTGATGCGGATTTTGTTTTAATGACAGGCATTCTTGCCAAATTAACGGAAAATTTGTTGGATGAATTCGGTGGAGAAAAAGAGCGGTTATAAATAGAAAAAATGTTAGCTTGACAATCAAACGGCGTAACTGAAAATTACGCCGTTTTGCTTAATATCATTATTTTTTAAATTGATAACTTCCATCGGCTTGGCGGATAAACCTCGCACCATTGGATAGACGCAATTCATTGACACGCCCTTGCTTATTTAAGGATACTTGTACTTTATCACCCGCTTTGAAACTACTTAATGTATTACCGGCCCCACTTGCTTTCGTCATTGCATTGACATCGGCAATATTCAAATTGTTGTTGCGGAATACTTGCATCAGTGATGTTCCTTGCGGAATAACAAGGGTTTTAGTCTGTGCATTTTTTTGTAGAGCGGTTTTCTGTGAATTTGTTACTTTATTCACATTAGCCGGTTTCGCATCAACAACAGGCACGCCTTTCTGCTCTGCTTTCACCTGTTTTTCTGCCTTTTTATTTGGCTCGTTTTTCTCAACAATTTTCACTTCTTCCATTGGTGCTATAGGTTGAGATGTTGCTTCCTCAACTTTAATACTTGGTCGCTTGCTTGTTTCCACTACTGGACTGTCCGCCTTACTAGGTGTTGAATTTATCGGTATAGCTATATTTTGGGGTTCATTTTCTACCTGCAACGCTTGTACAGGCATATTTTTTTCCTGATCATTCTGTGTGATATTTTCACTTTTTGGTTGAGGATTCTTCAGTTGCTCTAAAATGCTCGGTTCAACCGGTTGAGAATGATCTAAAGGCTGAAATTGTGTCGGAATACTATTGCCTGTTGATTGTTCAAAATATTGCTCTATATTATCATCCGGTTTTAACCAAGAAATAATTAATAAAATAATGACGACAACTAATAATGCAATAAAAATACGGCGATATTTAGGCGGTAACACACCTAACATAGTCCAATTTTCCGGTTTTTTCAGTTCTTTTTGTGTCTTAACAGGCACTTCAGATATAGTCGGGTCTATTGCTTGGCTTATTTGTTGCTCTTGTGTTTCCGTGATTATTGGACGTTGTTCATCATCACTAGCGGATATTACTTCTTTATGTGTACTCACTTCTGCTTTATCAACTCTATTTTGCTTATCCGCTCTCTTGAAAATACGTTTGGCTTTTTCCAATAAAGTTTGTTTAGGTGCAAGATTTTTTTTCGGAAGTATCGGCTCCATAGGATCCAGATCAAGCTCCAATTCTTTTTGTATAGAAGCTTGTCCAGAGGTGTCGATTTTATTTTGTTCAGCTGTCATGATAGTCCCTTGATGAGTCAGAAAGTTATGTTTAAAGAAGCACATAAAGTGCGGTAAAATTTTTATGTATTTTAAAGGATCTTCATTCTTTTTCCTATGCCGAATACAACGTTTTATTCGGCTCATGAGCAATTTCACGAGCAAGTTTCGGTACGAGATAGCCCGAACTAATGCGTTGTAATTCTTTGTAAATAGCGGCCGCACTTTCATCATCAAGATAAAAATGACTTGCTCCCTCAACTTTATCTAATAAATGTAAATAATACGGAAGAATGCCGATACTGAATAATTTATCACTTAATTTTTTTAAAATGTGTGCATTATCGTTGATATTTTTTAACACCACAGATTGATTAAGTAAGGTTACATTCGCATGTTTTAATTTTTTCATTGCACAGGCTAATATTTCATCAATTTCATTGGGGTGATTAATATGAGTAACAATGACTTTTTGAAAACGACTTTCACTCAATATCCGACAAAGTTCATCAGTAATGCGTTGCGGAATAACAACCGGCAAGCGAGTATGAATACGCAAGGTATGTAAGTGCGGTATATTTTCAAGCTCTTTTATTAACCATGCTAACTCATGATCTTTAGCCATCAAAGGATCTCCCCCCGAAAAAATAACTTCTTCAATTTCAGCATGTGCGGCAATATAATCCAGCGATTTTACCCAACTTTGTTTATTTCCTTTATTTTCCGCATAAGGGAAATGACGGCGGAAACAATAACGACAGTTGACGGCACAACTGTTTTTTACTATTAATAACAACCGGTTATGGTATTTATGCAAAATATTGGGAACACTGTTATGTTGTTCTTCCAAAGGATCTTTGGTAAATCCTGCCATCGGCAAAAATTCATGCTGTGAAGCCATCACTTGTAAAAAGAGCGGATCATTTGGGTTACCTTTTTCCATTTTTTTAACAAATGGGAAAGGAACACGCAATGGAAATAATTGACGTGCCGCAATGTCATACTGAAACGATTCAATCGGTAACTCTAAACAATTAAGTAATTCTATAGGATCGGAAATTGCCTTTGCGAGGTAATCAGTCCAATTTTCTTCTTCTCTATTTATGCTATTTTGGGTTAGAATACGCATTTGTTAAAAACAATCTCTTTTAATTTGAGGATGATATGGCTACATATACTACCAGTGATTTTAAACCAGGTCTAAAATTTATGCAGGACGGTGAGCCTTGCGTTATTATTGAAAATGAATTTGTTAAACCGGGTAAAGGGCAAGCGTTCACTCGCACCCGTATCCGTAAATTAATTTCAGGCAAAGTATTGGATGTCAACTTTAAATCTGGTACATCAGTTGAAGCGGCAGATGTAATGGACTTAAACCTGACTTACTCCTATAAAGATGAAGCGTTTTGGTATTTTATGCATCCTGAAACCTTTGAACAATACTCTGCTGATGCCAAAGCGGTAGGTGATGCGGAAAAATGGTTGCTGGATCAAGCAGATTGTATTGTAACCTTATGGAATGGTGCACCTATAACGATTACACCGCCTAATTTCGTTGAGTTGGAAGTTGTTGAAACCGATCCTGGCTTAAAAGGTGATACAGCGGGAACTGGAGGCAAACCGGCAACATTAAGTACAGGTGCGGTAGTGAAAGTACCTCTATTTGTACAAATTGGCGAAGTGATTAAAGTTGATACCCGTTCAGGTGAATATGTTTCTCGTGTAAAATAAATACATTGGTTGAAAAATGGCGTGTAACGTAAATTACACGCCATTTTTATTGTATTTTATGCCGTAATTCCGCCGCACTTTGACAGCTTTTAATTCGCTCAAAAAGTGTGCCAGCTTGAGGATACTCTTTTTTCAGGTATTGTAGCCATTGTTTAATTCTTGCAATATGATAGAACCCTTTGTCAAATTCATTTTCAACATGAGCATATTTATGCAACATCGGCATAACACCTTGTTGCCAATCTAATTTTTCCGCATTGAATTTTATTACATAACTTAAATTAGGAATATTTAAAGCCCCTCGTCCAATCATTAAATCTTGGCAACCAGTAATGGCTAAACAATTTTGCCCATCTTGCCAATGCCAAATTTCACCATTGGCAATAACTGGAATTCGTAATTTTTTTCTGACTTCAGCAATTTTATACCAATTAATCCGATCAGCACGATAACCGTCGCTTTTAGTTCGTCCATGAATCGTTATTTCCGTTGCTCCGCCTTGCTGTACCGCATCGGCAATTTCAAAAACCTGATCAACATTATCCCAACCCAACCGCACTTTTACGCTAACAGGCTGTTCCATTGGAACAGCTTGACGAATAGCTTTTGTTGCTTGGTAAATGAGTTCCGGTTGTTTCAACAATGAAGCACCTCCATTACTTCCATTGACAGCTTTCGACGGACAACCACAATTCAAATCTATGCCCTGAGAACCTAATTCAACGGCTCTTTGGGCATTTTCAGCAAGCCATTGCGGATATTGCCCCAAAAGTTGTACACGAACAGGCGTACCAGACAAAGTAAAGCCCTGATGGTGAAGTTCAGGGCATAAACGATAAAAAACTTTGTTGGGAAGACGCTGATCAACTACTCTAACAAATTCAGAAATACAGAGATCATATTGATTAACCTCTGTTAATAGTTGACGTACAAAAGGATCAAGCACACCTTGCATAGGTGCTAAAAAAACTCGCATTAAGTTATTTCCAACCCTTCGATTTACAAATTAAATCATACGCCGCTTGAATTTGTTGGGCTTTTTCTTTTGCCATTTCCAACATTTCAGGAGGTAATCCTTTAGAAACCAACTTATCAGGATGATTTTCATTCATTAAACGACGATAAGCACGTTTTACAGTTTGTTGATTATCATTTCCTGATACACCAAGCACTTTGTAAGCATCATCTAACGTTGGGCCTGATTGATGATAGCTGTTTTGATATTGTCCTTGCTCTTGATATTGATGATAACTTCCCTGTTGGTAAGTACGACTTTGTTGATAAAAACCGCCACGACTAAAGTGTCGAGCAGCTAATTCCATCGCAAGTATTTGCTCAAATTGGAAACGAGATAACCCTAGCTCTTCTGCTACAATTTGTAAGACACTTTTTTCCGCACCTTGCAATTCATTATCCATAAAAGCAGCTTTGACTTGAATACTCAAAAAGATACGCAACAAATCCGCTCGTTGTCCACAACCTAAACGAAACTCTCGAATAACTTGACGGAGAGGAAAATCAGTTTGCTTACCACGATTAAATGCTTCTTGTGCTAAACGTCTGCCTGCATCATCCAGATTTAATTGCTGCATTAGGCTTGTTGCAAGGGCAATATCATCTTCGGTCACCCTACCCTTTGCTTTGGTCAAATGTCCTAATACGGCAAAAGTAGTTTGCATAAAGAGCGATTGACGAGTGAGTTTATTTTTAAAAAAGCTGGAATTTACACTTCCTAATTCATACAGTTTCTTATCGGCAAGGTGTCCTAGAATTAGGCCGACAACAGCACCAAAAAAACCACCAAAACGCCAACCAAAAATAAAACCGATTATTTTTCCGAGAAAATTCATTTTAACCCCTGTATTTCCACACCATTTTCATTGCGATATTCTTACATTGTAAAAATGTATAATGTATATTGTAGATTTTTTATCTTGCACAAACTATCTTTATTCCGCTAATGCAACACGTTGTGCCACAAAAAGTTGTTCACAACCTTGTTTGGCTAAATCTAATAGGGTAAGAAGTTCTGCATGGCTAAACGGTTCGCCTTCTGCTGTTCCTTGTACTTCAATCATACGTCCATCTTCCATCATCACCACATTCATATCTGTTTCGGCAATGCTATCTTCCACATATTCTAAATCACACACCGTTTCACCGTTGACAATACCAACAGAAATGGCAGCAACTAATCCCTTTATCGGATTAGTTGTCAACGTACCGTTTTGCAACAAAAAATTAATTGCATCAATTAAAGCTACACAAGCCCCCGTGATTGATGCTGTTCTCGTACCTCCGTCCGCTTGAATAACATCGCAGTCCAATGTGATTGCACGCTCACCTAAAGCCTCCAAATCTACCATAGCACGTAATGAGCGTGCAATTAAACGTTGAATTTCCATCGTTCTACCGCCTTGTTTACCCTTAGCCGCTTCACGTTGCATACGGCTATGGGTTGAGCGTGGAAGCATACCATATTCTGCAGTAACCCAACCTTTTCCTTGCCCTTTTAAAAAACGTGGTACACTATCTTCAACCGTCGCTGTACAAATCACTTTGGTTTCACCGAATTCAACTAATACCGAACCTTCAGCATGTTTAGTGTAATGACGAGTAATTTTTATTGGACGGGGTTGATTGATTGCTCTCGCATTTGGACGCATGACATATTCCTTTGAATGAAGTTAAAAAATTTTTGCAATTTTATCATGCAAACTGACATAAAAGAAATTTAACAGTACAATAGCACCGGTAAATTAATATAAAAGTGAGGATATAAAAATATGATTTACAGTATGACTGCCTTTGCTCGTGTTGAAATTAAAAAAGAATGGGGGGATGCCGTATGGGAAATTCGCTCGGTCAATCAACGTTATTTAGAAACCTTTTTTCGTTTACCGGAGCAATTTCGAGGATTGGAAAATACTTTGCGTGAAAAATTACGGCAAAAACTGGCTCGAGGTAAAATCGAATGTAGCTTGCGTATTGACACTAAAAAACAAACCGCACTCAACTTAAATCTTAATCAAAAGTTCGCCAAACAGGTTATTCAATCTTTGCAATATATAAAAGCACAAGCCGGAGAGGGTGAAATCAATCTGATGGATATTTTACGCTACCCCGGTGTAGTGGAAACGCCGGAACAGGACTTGGACAGTATCATCGAAGATTTGTTGCAAGCCTTTGATGATTTGCTTGTGGAGTTTATTGCAACACGAGCTCGTGAGGGAGAAAAAGTTCAAAAATTAATTGAACAACGCCTTATGGCAATTTCCGTTGAGACACAAAAAGTGCGGTCTTTTATGCCGGAAATATTGCAATGGCAACGAGATCGTTTGCAACAACGTTTTGATGAAATTCAATTACAAGCAGATACACAACGTATTGAACAAGAAATGGTGCTATTGGCACAACGTATTGATATAGCTGAAGAGCTGGATCGGTTGCAATTACATGTAAAAGAAACATACGCTATTTTGCACAAAGGCGGGGCTGTCGGGCGTAAACTTGATTTTATGATGCAAGAACTTAATCGTGAAAGTAATACGCTTGCGTCTAAATCTATTAACGCCGATATTACCTCATCAGCGGTTGAATTAAAGGTCTTAATTGAACAAATGCGTGAACAAATCCAAAATCTTGAATAAGGACAAAAATGTTAATTAATCTTAAGCAATATGGTTTAATTTATGTAGAAGGCGTTGATGCCGAAAAATTTTTACAAGGACAATTAACCTGTGATGTAACAAAGTTGGCAATCGGTCAATCCACATTAACCGCACATTGCGATCCGAAAGGTAAAGTCAATTCTCTTTTCCGTCTGATTCGTCATGCAGAACAACAATTTTATCTCTTAATCCGCCAAGATTTACTCAATCATGGCTTAGCTCAATTAAAAAAATATGCGGTTTTTTCTCAAGTGACTTTTAGTGAAAAAAATTGGACTATTGTGGGCATGCTTGATCAGGATCTGAAAGAGTGCGGTGCTATTTCACCACAAATTCGCATTGATTTGGGTAATCGCCAGATTTTATGTTGGGAACAAAAAATGAGCCTTGAATATACGCAAGATACACAATATTGGGATTACTTGGATATGCAGCAAGGCTTTCCAATTTTAACAATAATCGGACAAGGAGAATTTATTCCACAAGCACTGAATTTACAAGAAATCGAACAAGCTATTTCTTTCCAAAAAGGTTGTTATATTGGACAAGAAACTATAGCTCGAGCCAAATATCGAGGGATAAATAAACGTGCCATGTATTTATTGCAAGCCAAAACTGCCGCACTTGTAGAAATTGGTACTGAAATTGAAATGCAATTAGAACATGCTTGGCGTAAAACAGGATGTATTTTAAGTGCGGTCAATCTTAACGGTATTTTATATTTGCAAGTCGTTATGAGTAACCAATTGGAAGAAAATCAACGATTTAGATTACCTGTTGATGAAAGTGAATTGGAAATTTTACCTTTGAGCTATCAATAACATAATCCCCTTAATTCAAGGGGATATATCGTTGGTTTATTCAGCGACTTTTGCACTTGGCTTACGACGTTTGCCAATGTTTTTTATGTCTTTATGGCGAAGTTTTTGTTTTTTCTTCTGCACTGCTTTTTTATTCTCTTCCAACTTAGTTTTGGCTCGGTTCTTTTGCTTTTTACTCACCGTTTTTATCTCACCATCTTTGGGTGGATTAGTTCTTGGCTCTAATCCTTCTATAATTCGAGGTTTTAGCAACTCTCCTGTATAACGTTTTATTTTACCTAATAATTTATAGTCATGTGCTTCAACAAAAGATACTGCGGTACCTTTTTTGCCTGCTCTTGCGGTACGTCCGACACGATGCAAATAAGTATCGGCGTTATAAGGTAAATCAAAATTCATGACATGACTGACATCATCAATATCAATGCCACGAGCTGCAACATCGGTAGCAACTAACACAGTAACCACATCATTTTTCAGTTTATCAATAGCCTTAGTACGCTGAGTTTGTGCCATTTCACCTTCTAGATAAGTGCTGCGAATACCACGTTTGCGTAAAATTTCAGACAATTCACGCACGTTTTCACGACGACGAACAAATACAATACCACGACTTACTTGTTCATTTTCAATAAAACGTGCAAGGAGTTTAATTTTATGTTCATTGCTATCTGCATGATAATACCATTGATTAATTTTTTTACGTTCACGACGACTTGGCTCCGCATTAAATTGCACCGGATCTTTCAGTAAGCGAGAGGCAAAATCCATTAATAACTCACCTTCAAGCGTAGCGGAAAACAACAAGGTTTGCCGACGCCAACGAGTTTCTGCCGCAATTTCTTCTGCATATTGACCAAACCCCATTTGCAACATACGATCCGCCTCGTCAAAAATGAGTATTTCAACGGCTCTACAATCAAAGTTTTCTTCTTTAATATATTGCAGTAAGCGTCCCGGTGTAGCAACAACAATATCTTGGTTTTTATTAAACACTTCACCATGATTTTGATAAGCCACACCACCAGTAATCGTCGCAATACTTAAATGAGTAAATTGAGCCAACTCTTCCGCTTGTTCAGCAACTTGCATAGCCAGCTCACGTGTTGGCGTAAGAACTAAAATTCGAGGAGGGCCGGGTTTACGACGTGGATAATCTAACAAATGCTGAAGAGCAGGTAACAAAAATGCCGCTGTTTTTCCTGTCCCTGTCGGTGCAGAACCTAAAACATCTCTCGCTTCCATGATGGCAGGAATAGCATCAAGTTGAATGACTGTGGGTCGAGAATAGCCTTTTTGGGCAAGGGCTTTTAGTAATTGAGGGGCAAGATCGAAGTCTTCAAATTGCGTTGATGTCATATTTATCCACATTAAAGAATTGGTATTCAAAAAAATTTGTGGCAAATTATACCGCACTTTGTTCTTAAAGTGCGGTCATTTTTCAGGATATTTATGGCAAAAAAGCAAGAGTTTACGTTTAAACAATTTCACATTAATCAAGATCAATGTGCAATGAAAGTGGGGACTGATGGGATTTTATTGGGTGCATGGGCAAATATAAATCAAGCAAATACGTTGCTTGATTTAGGTACAGGTACAGGACTCATTGCGTTGATGTTGGCTCAACGTAGCCCTGAACATTGTCACATTAGTGCAGTTGAATTGGATCCGCAGGCTTATTTGCAAGCAAAAGACAATATCCAACAAAGCCCTTGGGCAAATAAAATCAAGATTTTTCAACAAGATATTATTGTTTTTGCACAAGATTGTGAGCATAAATTTGATGTCATTACGGCGAATCCACCTTATTTTAAGCAAGGTATTAATTGTGCCAGTAAACAACGCAATCTAGCTCGCTATACCTTAACGCAAAGCCACTTGGATTGGCTAAACGCCGCCGAAAAACTATTAAACCTAACGGGTGAAATTCACTTGATTTTGCCATTTGAAGAAGGAAAAAGTTTACAAAAAAAGTGCGGTCTTTTTTGTATTAGAGAATGTAAAATCATCACTAAAGCAGGTAAAACTCCACAGCGTTTATTACTTAGTTTTAGCCGAGAAGAACGGAAATGTGAGGAAAGTCAGTTGGTTATTTATGATCGGAACAATCAATACAGTACAGAATTTAAAACCTTAACCCAAGATTTCTATTTAAATTTTTAAGCAAGCAAATGTAACGTTACTTTTTAAATTTAGACCAAATTTTATCTTCTTGTCCTCGCCATAAACGTTGGATATTTTCATGATGACGATAAACTAACAAACAACAAACTAATGCAACGGGAAAAGTAAATTCTGGTTTAAACCACCATACATAGAAAGGCAATATTAATGCAGTTACGACCGTACTTAATGCAACATAGCCACTAAAGAGAAAGATTAAAAGCCAAGTACCAAGCATTGAGCCGGCGACACCCCAAGCGATGGGGGCGATAGCACCAAATGCGGTCGCCACCCCTTTTCCCCCACTAAATTTAAAGAAAATAGGAAAAATATGACCTAAACAAGCGGCGAGTGCTACCATGCCTAATTCAAAGTAAGTTAACCCTAAATAATAGCCTACCCAAACTGGCAA
This sequence comes from Histophilus somni, assembly GCF_014202395.1. Taxonomy (GTDB): domain Bacteria; phylum Pseudomonadota; class Gammaproteobacteria; order Enterobacterales; family Pasteurellaceae; genus Histophilus; species Histophilus somni. Next base: position 87,277 of record NZ_JACHGQ010000008.1, on the reverse strand, counting down.
CATACCCTTTAAGACATCACATAGAAAAACTGCCAAAACAAGCCGATACCCCCCTTTTTGTAATACATTTGAGTTTGTTACACGAGCATCGTTTCGCTCGGTAAACCGACAAATCACAACATCACTCGAAATTGACCCTAACAAATAAGTGAATAACATATAAATAATCGCAAACAAACTCATCATCAACTCCCTATCGCTGGAACAGAAAATTTTCGTTCGTCTATTGTACATAAACTTGATAGTATAAGCCTAATGGAATTTCGTTCATCGGAGTTATAATGACAGACAAAATATTTATTGAAGGATTGACCGCACTTGCTCAAATTGGTGTTTATGATTGGGAACAGCAAATCAAGCAAAAGCTCATTTTTGATATTGAAATGGCGTGGGATTGTCGCCGAGCCGCACAAACAGATGATGTAAAATATTGCTTAAATTATGCGGAAGTGAGTGAGTTTATATTGAATTATGTTCAATCTCGCCCATTTTTGTTAATTGAGCGAGTAGCTTACGAAGTTGCAGAGCAATTAAGAGTAAAATTTAATATTTCTTGGGTAAAAATAAAATTAAGTAAACCTAAAGCGATAGCACAAGCTAATAATGTTGGCATTGTTGTTGAGCAAGGTAACCTGTCAAATTGTGCTTGAACGTCCATCAAGTGCGGTAATATTTCGTTTGAATTTGCCTGCTTCCAACTATTTTTTACGTTTGGCTCGAGGGTGTGCTTTGTCGTAAACTTGTGCCAAGTGTTGAAAATCCAAGTGGGTATAAATCTGGGTTGTGGATAAATTACTATGCCCTAATAATTCTTGTACCGCACGTAGATCCGAGCTGTTTTCCAGCATATGGGTAGCAAAAGAATGGCGTAATTTATGTGGGTTGAGATGCCCATTCAAGCCTTGTCGAATACCCCAAGTTTCCATACGTTTTTGAATGGAACGATGAGAAATACGATTGCCTAATTGACTGACAAACAACGCCTCATCTTTCGGATTAAATAACAACCGCACTTTCAGCCATTGTTGGATAGCTTGAGAAGCATAACGTCCAAAGGGTAAAATCCGCTCTTTATTTCCTTTCCCGATGACACGCACTTCACGAGAGCGAATATTAATACTATTCAAATTCAAACTTTGTAATTCTGATAAACGCAAACCTGAACTGTACATCAACTCCATCATCGCTTTATCACGAAGATCGATGGGTTCTTTGCTTTCATTAGTCAATAATTGTTGCACCTGTTCCATATCCATATTTTTCGGTAAATATTTACTTTGCTTAGGTGCAGAAATACCAACGGCTGAATTAACTTTTAATTCACCTTGTACAACCAAATAATTTAGAAATTGTCGTAAAGCAGATAAACGCAACGCTAAACTTCTTTCATGTAATCCTTCTTTGCGACTTTGTGCTAATACAAAACGAACAACACTTGGTGTTACTTGCTGCCAAGATTGAATATCGTTTTGTTGTAAAATCGCTACAATTTTTTCCAATTGACGCTGATAATTTATGAGAGTATATGGACTGAGTTGTCGTTCAATGCGTAAATAATTATAATATTTTTGCAACAGGATATGCATAATTGATTCTCTTATCTATGTTATTAATCTTTGAGTTTCCATTTAATTAAACGCTCAATTACTGCCAGAAATTCACTTCTTTCTGCATAATCGTACACATATTATATCTCCCTCTCTGCTTATTAAAATCCATTATACACCAATAATAGGCTTGACTTAACCAATTCATAATTAACGTCTATTTATTAACTTTAGATTAAAACCGCCCCTCTACGACAAACAATAACTCTTCTGCTGGTTACATTACACCAATAACTTGTTATAATCCTCGTCCAATTTTTACAAGGAAACCTGTTATGTATAATGCTGAAAAAAAACAACCGACTTATTGGCAACGTTTGAAAATTGCTTTTCAATATGTCATGCCACAACTTTATTTAACTCTTGCAGCTGGCTGGCTGGCAAAACAAAAATGGGGAAGTGTAACGCATTTTATTATTAAACTTTTTGCTAAAAAATATCATGTAAATATGCAAGAGGCGGAGAAAACAGAATTTAAGGACTATGCAAGTTTTAATGAATTTTTTATTCGTCCGTTAAAAGCTGATGCGAGAAAAATTGATGAAAATCCTACCGCACTTTGTTTACCTGCGGACGGGCGAATTAGTCAATGTGGACATATTGAGCAACAAACTTTGTTGCAGGCAAAAGGACATAGTTTTAGCTTAGTGGATCTGCTGGCTGGCGATACTGAATTAGCTAAAGAATTTGAACATGGTGAATTTGCTACAATCTATCTTTCTCCTCGAGATTATCATCGAGTGCATATGCCTTGCGATGCTACTTTACGTAAAATGATGTATGTGCCAGGCGATTTATTTTCGGTCAATCCGTTTTTAAATGAACATATTCCTAATTTATTAGCTCGTAATGAGCGTGTGATCTGTGTTTTTGATACGGAATTCGGCACTATGGTGCAGATTTTAGTCGGTGCGACTATTACCGCCAGTATGAGTACTGTTTGGGCTGGAATAATTAATCCACCACGCAGTGCTGAAGTGAAAGAGTGGACTTATAGCGGTGAAAGTGCGGTGCAATTACGTAAAGGACAAGAAATGGGGGCATTCCAGTTAGGTTCAACAGTGATCAATCTATTCCAAGCGGATAAGGTAGAACTGGCAAACCATTTGGACGTTGGTGTGCCTGTACGTGTAGGCGAAGTATTGGCTTATAAGAAATAATTTTCAACGACAATAAAGGGAAAACAATGACAAAACAATTTTTTGCACAGGTTGCCTTAGATGATGTTTCAGCTCAAGGTAGTTATGGTATCGGTTTACAAATCGGTCAACAATTAGTCGATAGCAAATTAGCGGTTAAAGCTGAAGCCGTTGCAAAAGGGATTTATGACGCATTGAATCAAAATCCGCCCGCTTTAGAATTAAACGAAGTTGCTAAAGCGTTACAGGAATTACAGCAACAAGCCAGCGAAATTGCACAAGCACAATTTAAGCAAATTGAAGAAGAAGGTAAAAAATACCTTGAAGAAAATGCGAAAAAAGACAGTGTAAAAGTAACAGACTCTGGTTTGCAATATGAAGTGTTGGTAGAAGGCAGTGGGGCAATTCCAACTCGTCAAGATCAAGTTCGTGTCCATTATACAGGGACTTTAATTGATGGCACTGTATTTGATAGTTCAGTCAAACGTGGGCAACCAGCCGAATTTCCAGTAAGTGGCGTAATTGCAGGTTGGATTGAAGCATTATCTATGATGCCGCTAGGTTCAAAATGGAAATTAACTATTCCACATCATTTGGCTTATGGTGAACGTGGTGCCGGTGCATCAATTCCACCGTTCAGCACGTTGGTATTTGAAGTGGAATTATTGGATATTTTGTAAAGTTTTCCACTTCGAACTTTACGAATCCAATCATCTTTCCGATCGTAACGACTAACTCGAGTATAAACAATCGTTTTTAGATCGTTACGATTAAAGACAATGTTGCGGTTGATCGATCTAAGCGTTGCAAGTTATGTGTACGATCTTCACCTTTGCTCAACTCATCAGGTTTCACCTCTAATTATGTTCCGATTTATGAGTGGAGATATCGGTATTAATCAATAGTGAGTTTATCTAATGATCCTTTTTACAAATTTAACTTTAAAACGTGGAAATACCTTACTCTTAGAAAATACCTGTGCCACTATTAACCCCGGTCAAAAAGTTGGCTTAGTCGGAAAAAACGGTTGTGGTAAATCTTCTTTATTTGCACTACTCAAAAAAGAAATGAGTGCTGAAGAAGGTGATATAACTTTTCCAAATCACTGGGCAATGGCTTGGGTAAATCAAGAAACACCCGCCTTAGAAATAAGTGCGTTAGATTATGTTATCAAAGGCGATCGTGAATATTGCAAATTACAAAAGGCCTTAGCAACTGCTACCGAAAATAATCATGGCAATGATATTGCCCGTATTCATGCACAATTAGACACAATTGATGCTTGGACAATTCAAGCGAGAGCGGCTTCTCTTTTACATGGATTGGGGTTTTCTCAAGAGGATTTAACAAGAACGGTTAAATCTTTCTCGGGCGGTTGGCGTATGCGTCTTAACCTTGCACAAGCCCTGCTTTGTCGCTCTGATTTACTCTTATTAGACGAACCGACAAACCATTTAGACTTAGATGCTGTCATTTGGTTAGAACGTTGGTTAATTCAATATCAAGGCACCTTGATTTTAATTTCACATGACCGTGATTTTCTTGATCCTATTGTGAATAAGATCATTCATATTGAACAACATAAACTGCATGAATACAGTGGCAATTATTCTTCCTTTGAAGTGCAACGTGCAACAAAATTAGCACAACAAACCGCACTTTATCGCCAACAGCAACAAAAAATAAACCATCTACAAAAATATATCGATCGCTTTAAAGCCAAAGCAACTAAAGCCAAACAAGCACAAAGTCGAGTCAAAGCCTTAGAACGAATGGAACTTATTGCACCTGCTTATGTAGATAATCCTTTTACCTTTAAATTTCGTGAACCGCTCGCTTTACCCAATCCCTTGGTTTCCATTGAAAAAGCCAGTGCAGGTTATGACAATGGAGAAAGTACGGTGGAAATTTTACAAAAAATTAAGCTCAATTTAGTACCAGGATCTCGTATCGGGTTGCTCGGTAAAAATGGTGCGGGCAAATCTACGTTAATTAAATTATTGGCAGGAGAATTGACCGCACTTTCCGGCCACATCCAATTAGCAAAAGGCGTACAATTAGGGTATTTTGCACAGCATCAATTGGATACGCTACGTTCGGAAGAAAACGCACTCTGGCATATGCAAAAAATTGCTCCCCAACAAACAGAACAACAATTACGTGATTACTTGGGCAGTTTTGCGTTCCATGGCGACAAAGTAAATCAAGCCGTTTCTTCTTTTTCCGGCGGTGAAAAAGCCCGCTTGGTTCTAGCAATTATTGTTTGGCAACGTCCAAATTTACTCCTGTTGGACGAACCGACCAACCATTTAGATTTAGACATGCGTCAAGCCTTGACAGAAGCATTAATAGATTATCAAGGTTCATTAATCGTGGTTTCCCACGATCGCCATTTACTGCGTAATACGGTAGAAGAATTTTATTTGGTTCATAATAAACAAGTTGAGGAATTTACAGGCGATTTAGAAGACTATCAAAAATGGCTAAATGAAATTAATAGCACGCCGAAGCACAACGAAAAAATCATCAATAATAACGAAAACACCAGTAATCATCGCAAAGAACAAAAAAGAAAAGAAGCTGAACTGCGTCAACGGAGTGCACCATTACGAAAAGAAATTGCCGATATTGAACGCAAAATGCAAATATATCAACAAAAACTACAAGAAATTGAAATGCTGCTTTCTGATACAGTGCTTTATCAAACAGAAAATAAAACAAAACTCACCGCACTTTTAAATGAACAGGTTCAGCTTAAAAAAGCACTTGAAGATGTTGAAGTTTCATGGTTTTCCATGCAAGAAGAATTAGAAAATTTAATTAATAATACGGAATAATTTTCTCTTTTTGCTGATTAGATCGCAAAATTTCTAAAAATATCAAATTTTAAATTGCACTGTATGTGAATACAGTATAATATTGTACATAAATTCTGATACATAATTTACTTGAGGTATAAAATGGCAACCCCAGAAGAAAAAGCAAAAGCACTTGAAGCCGCTCTAGGGCAAATTGAGAAACAATTTGGTAAAGGTGCGATTATGAAATTAGGAGACACCCAAAAACTGGATATCGAGGCAATTTCAACCGGTTCACTTAGTTTAGATGTTGCTCTAGGTATTGGTGGCTTACCAATGGGACGTATTGTTGAAATTTTTGGTCCTGAATCTTCAGGTAAAACTACTTTAACATTATCTGTCATCGCTCAAGCACAAAAAGCGGGGAAAACCTGTGCATTTATTGATGCGGAACACGCCCTTGATCCGATTTATGCTGCTAAATTAGGTGTTGATGTTAAAGAATTATTAATTTCTCAACCTGACAATGGTGAACAGGCACTGGAAATCTGTGATGCCTTAGTTCGTTCCGGTGCTGTAGATGTGGTTATTGTTGACTCTGTTGCCGCTTTAACGCCTAAAGCAGAAATTGAAGGCGAAATGGGTGATACTCATGTTGGTTTGCAGGCAAGACTTATGTCGCAAGCATTACGTAAATTAACAGGTCAGATCAAAAACTCAAATTGTTTGGTCGTCTTTATCAACCAAATTCGCATGAAAATTGGTGTCGTTTTTGGCAATCCTGAAACTACGACAGGTGGTAATGCTTTAAAATTCTATGCTTCTGTTCGCCTTGATATTCGTCGTGTTGGTAGTATCAAAAATGGCGATGAAGTCATTGGTAATGAAACTCGTGTAAAAGTGGTTAAAAATAAAGTAGCACCTCCGTTCCGACAAGTGGACTTCCAAATTTTATACGGTGAAGGTATTTCTAGAAATGGTGAGCTTATTGAATTGGGTGTAAAACACAAGTTGGTAAATAAATCAGGTGCTTGGTTCTCTTATGAGGGCGAAAAAATTGGTCAAGGTAAAGCAAATGCAATGAAATGGTTAGCTGAAAATCCTGATCAAGCTGCTGTTTTGGAGCAAAAATTACGTTCAGAATTATTGGCAAATCCGGAAAAAGCACTATTAGCAGATATTGAAGCTGAATCAGAACAAGATATATCCGGAACGGAAAGTGATTTTTAATTAACACGGAGAGTTTAGCTCTCATCATAGAAAGTGCGGTAAAAAACGACCGCATTTTTCTTCGTCCATACTCTCTTTGATCTACATTAACCGCAAAGGAAAAATATATGTCTTCTCTCGCATTAGGCTACGTGATGAGTTTACTTGCTCGGCGTGAATATAGTGAATTTGAACTTCGTTGCAAAATGCAGGAGAAACGTTTTACTGAGCAAGAAATTACTCAAACACTTACCCACTGTCAACAAAAAAACTGGCAAAATGATAAACGTTTTGCTGAAAATTACCTTTATTACCGTGCAAAACGTGGTTATGGTTTACAGCGAATTAGACAGGAATTGTATCAGCTAAAAGGCATTCCAGCAGAACTAATTAACGAAATTGAGCAAGAAAGTGAAATTGATTGGAACGAAATAGTATTACAGGTTTTAAATAAAAAATTTCCTTACTATCGTGATAAATTAGATTCTAGGGCTAAACAAAAAATTTGGCGTTATATGCTTTCTCATGGATTTAGTCATGATGACTTCGCAAATTACGTCGCTACCGGAAAGGATAACTATTCCCTTGACTAAAAAATATGACTTTCTTATCCCTTTTACTTTTTTTCCAATAGTACTCAATGGTACACTATTACCAATTTTTTTCATTCAAGATCATGAAATATAGGAACAAAAATGCGTACGAGTAAATATTTATTATCAACATTAAAAGAAACCCCAAATGATGCTCAAGTAGTAAGTCATCAATTGATGTTACGGGCAGGTATGATACGACCTTTGGCATCCGGCTTATATAACTGGTTACCCACCGGCTTACGTGTTTTGAAAAAAGTGGAAAATATTGTTCGTGAGGAAATGAATAAGAGCGGTGCAATTGAAGTTGAAATGCCTGTTGTTCAACCGGCAGAGCTATGGCAAGAGTCCCAACGCTGGGAGCAATATGGTCCGGAACTGCTACGTTTTGTAGATCGTGGCAACCGTGATTTCGTCTTGGGGCCTACTCACGAAGAAGTTATTACCGATTTGGTGCATCGTGAAGTCAGTTCTTATAAACAATTACCATTGAACTTATATCAAATTCAAACAAAATTCCGTGATGAAGTGCGACCTCGTTTCGGCGTAATGCGTGGCCGTGAATTTTTGATGAAGGATGCCTATTCTTTCCATACCAGCAAAGAATGTTTACAAAATACCTATGATGTCATGTATCGAACTTACAATAATATTTTTACTCGTTTAGGATTAGATTTTCGTGCCGTACAAGCTGATACAGGATCTATTGGAGGCAGTGCATCTCATGAGTTTCAAGTACTGGCAAAAAGTGGCGAGGATGATATTGTTTTTTCAAGCAATTCCGACTACGCAGCCAATATTGAATTGGCGGAAGCCGTAGCAATAGGTCAACGCCAGGCACCGAGTGCAACTATAGAGTTAGTAGATACACCAAATGCAAAAACTATTAATGACTTAGTTGAACAATTTAATTTATCTGTGGAAAAAACAGTTAAAACACTGATCGTAAAAGGTGCAAATGAAAACCAACCTCTTATCGCATTGATTGTACGTGGAGATCATGAGTTAAACGAAGTCAAAGCACAAAAATTACCGGAAGTCGCCGAGCCTCTAGAATTTGCAAATGAAGACGAAATAAAAACAAAAATTGGTGCCAGTATAGGATCGTTAGGGCCTGTGAATCTACCAATTCCGACTATTATTGATCGCTCCGTGGCACTCATGAGCGATTTCAGCACTGGTGCGAACATTGATGGCAAACATTACTTTAATGTTAACTGGGATCGTGATGTTGCCCTACCTAAAGTAGCAGACTTACGTAATGTTGTAGAAGGCGATCCAAGTCCTGATGGCAAAGGTACTTTACAGATTAAGCGAGGTATTGAAGTTGGGCATATTTTCCAATTAGGTACAAAATATTCGGAGGCAATGAAAGCAACTGTACAAGGTGAGGATGGTCGCCCACAAACGATGATTATGGGTTGCTACGGCATCGGAGTAAGTCGTGTTGTTGCTGCTACTATTGAGCAGTGCCATGATGAAAAAGGAATTATTTGGTCTTCTGATGAAATTGCACCGTTCACTGTAGCAATTATCCCAATGAATATGTATAAGTCAAAAAATGTACAAATTTTTGCTGAAGAATTGTATCAGAGCTTACTCAATAAAAATGTAGATGTTATCTTTGATGATCGAAAAGAGCGTCCCGGAGTGATGTTTGCGGATATGGAATTGATAGGTGTTCCTCATATGATTGTTATTGGTGAAAAAAATTTAGAAAAAGGCGAAATTGAATATAAAAATCGTCGTACGGGTGAAAAACAAATAATTGCTAAGGAGCAGGTATTAGATTTCCTTGCTCAACGAGTTAACGCTTGATTTATGTGAAAATTTGAATGAGAAATATTTGCAATAAAATTAAATTATGTTAGTATCACGCCGTTTTTATCATTGAAAATAATTTTCAATATAAGAATTAGAATATGTTTCTAAAGTTTTTATATTAAGGAAATCAAATGAAAAAGTTTAAATTGCTGCCTATTCCCGCTCTAGTATTTGGTGTGTTTACCGCAAATACATTTGCTCAAACAGATGCTGTGGTATTGGACACCATCAATGTTACAAATCATCAAGGTTTAAAAGTCAAAACCAATGTCGTGACCACCCAAATCAAAGACGAAAGTACGGAAACCGATTTACGCGGTTTACTGAAAAACGAGCCATCTATCGCCATAGGGGGGGGGTAACGGCACTTCTCAATACCTTTATATTCGTGGTATGGGACAAAACTCCATTGATGTTAAAGTGGACAATGCGTATTCTGATGCACAAATTCACTACCATCAAGGTCGTCATATGCTAGACCCTGCCATGGTCAAAATTGTGTCTGTCCAAAAAGGGGCAGGTAGTGCTTCAGCTGGTATCGGTCAAACCAACGGGGCGATTGTTGCCAAAACCCTAGATGCCTTAGATTTACTGGAAGGCAGTGATAAAAACTTCGGTGCAAGAGTTGGCACAGGCTTCAGCACCAATTACTCTCAAAATTATAATGCCACCGTATATGGAAAAAGCGGGATGTTTGATGCGTTAATCGCAACAAACTTTGTCAAAGACGGCAATTACAAAGCCGGTAAAGGTTATTATGATTCAGTAAACAAATCTGACCGTGTCTTGTACAGCGATTTAAATAAACTCAGCTACCTCGCCAAAGTCGGTGCTACCGTCGGCGATCACCGTTTTGTCTTGAGCCATTTGCACGAACAACATGAAGGCGATCGTTTGGTGCGTGAAGAGTTTGTCAATTTTAATCCAACCAAACAAGCCCCCGCTGCACGCAAAATGACGGTCGATAACACCAATTTAGAATGGACAGGGAAAAACTTAGGCTTTGCCAAAGAAGCCACTGTCAATGTTTATCGTTTAGTACATGGTCGTTGGTCTGCCAATGACAAAGGCAATGGTTATGCCGGCAATAGAGAAGGTGCCACTCAAATCAAAGTGGTGACCCAAGGAGCAAACGTCAATTTTGATTTACCGGTTCATCACAATGTACTCGTGAAATACGGTATCAACTACCGCCATCAAGAGTCCAAACCGCACTTTAAAGCCGGAGGTATCTCTAATCAACGTAAATCAGATACTGGTTTTTATGTGGAAGCCATAACAGCAGCCACTGACCAGCTTACGCTAACAACCGGGTTACGCTATGATCAGTTTACCTTTAAAGCGATGGACGGCAAAAAAGTCAGTGATTCAAGTTTTAACCCGAGTATCGGCGTGATTTTCGAAGCCACCCCTGAGCTAAGCTTTAGTGCGAGCCATAACTACGCTACCCGTAGCCCACGTATGCAAGATGCCATTTTAAGTCATGGTCAAAATCGTGGTTTAACCAGTATTCTTGAAGGCACCAAAGCCGAGCAGGCACGCACCACTGAAATCGGGTTTAACTATGACAACGGTACGTTCAGTGTAGACGGTAGCTATTTCTGGCAACGTATCAAAGATGCCCTAGGCACAACCGCCGGTCGCGACAACCACTCGAATCATGGTGGTTGGCAGAGCATCTTAAATGCTGGCAAAATTAAAAACCGCGGTTATGAATTGAATTTCGGTTACCATCAAGGTGGCTTTACCGCTCGTCTTGGTGTCGCCGACAGCAAACCTCGCTTCTACACCAATCTTGGCAAAAAAGCCAAAAAAGGTGGCGGCATCGAAAATAACAAACCACTACTAAGCGGCAATCCTGAATACGCTTCTGCGATGGGTCGCACATGGACGGCATCTGTAAGTTACCGTTTCGAGGAACCTAATATTGAAATCGGTTTACATCACCGCCTTGTTGAAAAAGTCAAAGCTAAAGACGACTTCTTACTGGTAGGGGGTAACGTTACGCCGGGTAAAGGCAAACCTGGTTATAATGTAACTGACCTGACAATCAACTGGAAACCGTTTAACGATGACAGCATGAATGTCAACTTTGCAATTGATAATATTATGAACAAGCATTACAAATCGCATGCACAACGTGGAAATGATAACACGCTTCCAGCACGTGGTCATGAATTCCGCTTGGGTGTAAATTATAAATTCTAGTCTTTAAAATAGAAGATAAGTGGTCAAAAGGAAATACTTTTTGACCGCTTTTTTTATTCGCACTTTGGTCGCCGAGAAAAAAATGAATTATTACGACAACCTTATATTCTATGGACTTTTCTTTTAATCAATAATCCCTATAATAAGGAAAATAAAAAACTTATTAATATTATTCAAATTAAGGATTCATAATGACTAATATAAATACTGTAATTGCCGAATTGAAACGTGGTGTTGATCATGTTTTTTCAGAACAGGATTTCATTGAAAAACTCAAAGAAAACCGTCCGCTACGCATTAAATTAGGTGCAGATCCAACGGCACCCGATATTCATCTAGGGCATACGGTTGTACTTAATAAACTTCGCCAATTCCAGAACTTTGGTCATGAAGTAATCTTTCTAATCGGCGATTTTACCGCAACAGTAGGCGATCCTTCAGGAAAAAATACTACTCGTCCCCCTTTATCAAGAGAAGATGTGTTACGCAATGCGGAAACTTATAAAACACAAATTTTCAAAATATTGGATCCACAAAAAACACAAGTTGTATTCAATTCAGATTGGTTAGGTAAGTTGGGTACAATAGGAATGATCCGTTTGGCATCGAATTATACTGTTGCAAGAATGTTGGAACGTGATGATTTTAAAAAACGATTTAACAATAATCAACCGATTGCCATTCATGAATTTATTTATCCCCTTTTACAAGGTCATGATTCCGTACATTTAGAAGCCGATGTCGAGTTAGGCGGTACAGATCAAACCTTCAATTTATTAATGGGGCGTGAGCTACAAAAATCTTGCGGACAAAAACCTCAAGTTGCAATTACTATGCCTTTATTAGTCGGATTGGACGGTGAGAAAAAAATGTCTAAATCTCTCGGTAACTATATTGGCGTAACCGAAACACCAAGTAATATGTTTGGTAAAATCATGTCAATTTCCGATGAGCTTATGTGGGATTGGTATAACCTGTTGTCATTCCGCCCGCTCACAGAAATTACACAATTAAAAAAGGATGTTGAAAACGGTCGTAATCCACGTGATGTCAAAATCTTACTTGCAAAAGAAATTATTACACGCTTTCACAGTGCTGATGATGCAGATACTGCAGAACAAGAATTTATTGATCGTTTTCAAAAAGGGGCAATACCTGATGACATGCCGGAATTTACCTTTACCGGCGAAATCGGTTTAGCGAATTTATTAAAAGATGCTGGACTTGTTGGCTCAACTTCTGAGGCTATTCGTATGGTGCAGCAAGGTGGGGTCAAAATTAATGGTGAAAAAGTCGACAATGCAAAACTTATTGTTTCACCTTCCACCGCAGTTTATCAAGTCGGAAAACGAAAATTCGCACGTGTAACAATAAAATAAGGATTGACATCCCCCACCTAAAGTCGGGGGAAGACGTCAACCATGTTATAGTTGAATTTCACGACGCCCAATAAGTGAATGACTTAAAGTTGTGCCGTCAACTGTTTCCAATTCCCCTCCTACAGGGATACCATGAGCAATACGGCTGACCTTTATATTATGTTGAAAACACATTTCCGCAATATAATTCGCTGTTGCCTCACCTTCAACGGTTGGATTGGTTGCTAAGATAACTTCATAAAAACTTTCATGTTGTAACCGCTTTTGCAATAAATCCAAACCGATTTCTTTCGGACCAATCCCATCTAAAGGAGATAAATGTCCCATTAACACAAAATATCGCCCGGAAAATTGCCCTGTTTGCTCAATAGCCGGAATATCGGAAGGCTGTTCCACAACACAAAGAAAACCCGAATTTTGTCGTCTTGGATTATTACAAATTGCACAACTCTCTTCTTCCGTAAAAGTGCGGCAATGAGTACAATGACCAATTTTCGACATCGCTTCGGTTAAAGCACCAGCTAAATTCATACCACCGCTACGATCACGTTGCAATAAATGATATGCCATACGCTGTGCGGATTTAGGACCAACGCCGGGTAAACAGCGTAAATGTTCAATCAGATTTTCTAAAAGAGGACTGCTTTGCATAATGAATTATCTTATTAAAAAAAACGGACGCAAACATTGCGTCCCGGTCATATATGAATTAATTTAAAACGGCATTTTAAATCCCGGAGGTAAAGACATACCGGCAGTAACGGATGCCATTTTTTCTTTTTGCATTTCTTCTGCACGGCGTACTGCATCGTTAAATGCCGCTGCAATAAGATCTTCTAACATTTCTTTATCGTCTTCCATTAAAGAAGGATCAATATCAATACGACGACAGTTATGAGCACCATTGATTGTAACCTTAATTAAACCCGCTCCGGCTTCGCCTGTTACTTCTAATTGTGCAATTTCTTCTTGCATTTTTTGCATCCGCTCTTGCATTTGCTGAGCTTGCTTCATCAAGTTACCTAAGCCACCTTTTCCGAACATAATTTTCTTCCATCTAAGTTAATCAAAAAACGCAAGGCATTTTAGCGAAAATTTAGCGAATTTGGAATAGCCTGACTTTATGTTAGAATATTTGGCTTTCATCAATCCCTAGAATCAGTAGTCTAATGCGATTATTTATAGCGGAAAAACCCAGCCTTGCTCGAGCTATTGCTGACGTATTGCCTAAACCGCATCAACGTGGACAAGGCTTTGTCAAATGTGGCGAACAAGATTATGTAACTTGGTGTGTAGGACATTTATTGGAACAAGCTGCTCCTGATGTTTACAATCCAATGTTCAAACAATGGCGTTTAGAACATTTACCTATTATTCCGCAAAAATGGCTATTACTTCCCAGACAAGAAGTAAAAAGTCAGCTGGACATTGTACTTAAATTAATTCATCAAGCAGACATTATAATTAATGCTGGGGATCCGGATCGAGAAGGGCAATTATTAGTTGATGAAGTTTTCAGTTATGCCAAGTTGCCTGCTACAAAATTAGCCGAAATTCAACGTTGTCTAATTAACGATCTCAATCCAAGTGCGGTAGAAAAGGCAATAAAAAAATTACAGCCTAACAAAAATTTTATCCCCCTTGCTACATCAGCATTAGCACGTTCAAGAGCAGATTGGTTATATGGCATTAATATGACCCGAGCCTACACTATTCGTGGTCGTCAATCAGGCTATAACGGTGTTCTATCCGTTGGCCGAGTGCAGACACCTGTCTTAGGATTAATTGTACGTCGTGATTTAGAAATTGAGCATTTTCAACCGAAAGATTTTTTTGAGGTTCAAGCCTTTATTGCAACAAAAGAAAAAACGCCCTCAACATTTACCGCACTTTGGCAACCGAGTAAAGCCTGTGAAGATTATCAAGATGAAGAAGGACGGGTGTTATCCAACGCTTTAGCTAAAAATGTAGTAAAACGCATTACCGCACAACCGGCGACGGTGACAGAATATATTGACAAAAGAGAAAAAGAGACCGCACCTTTGCCTTATTCACTTTCTGCATTACAAATAGATGCGGCGAAACGTTATGCCATGTCTGCACAAGAGGTTTTAGATGTTTGTCAAAAATTATATGAAACTCACAAATTGATCACTTATCCCCGTTCCGACTGTCGATATCTACCTGAAGAACATTTTGCCGCACGACATACCATTTTACGTGCAATTTCCGCACACAGTATTTTATATAAAGAAATTCCCGATATAGTTAATACTGAGCTGAAAAATCGTTGTTGGAACGATAAAAAAGTAGAAGCACATCATGCTATTATTCCAACAGCAAAACGTCAAACAGTGCATTTAAACCAAAATGAACAACAAATATATAATTTAATTGCCCGCCAATACTTGATGCAATTTTGTCAAGAGGCTGAATATCGAAAAAGTAAAATTACATTAAATATTGCTGGGGGAACTTTTATTGCTCAAGCGAGAAATTTACAAATTGCGGGCTGGAAACAACTTTGGGGAAAAGAGGATGAAGATGAACAACAAGAACCTTTGCTTCCTATTGTGAAAAAAGGTGATGAATTATTTTGTGAAAAAGGTGATGTAATTAGCAAAAAAACACAACCGCCAAAACCTTTTACCGATGCAACCTTACTTTCGGCAATGACGGGAATCGCACGTTTTGTACAAAATAAAGAATTGAAAAAAATCTTACGTGAAACAGATGGTCTAGGTACGGAAGCAACAAGAGCAGGCATTATTGAATTATTATTTAAGCGAGGATTCATCTATAAAAAAGGGCGGAATATTCACAGTACAGAAACAGGCAGAACACTCATTCAAGCCTTACCAGAAATCGCAACTCAGCCGGATATGACCGCACATTGGGAAGCTCAACTGGACAGCATCAGCCGCAGGCAAGGATCCTATCAACAATTTATGCAAACGCTCAGTGAACTTTTACCTGAATTATTAGGTTACTTTAATTTTTCCGCACTGCGGAAACTAGGACTTCAAACGAAAGAGAATAAAAAAGCAGATTTGAAAAAAAATGAGTAAACACAGTTTAAATTTTGCCTGAAATTAAAACAATTAACCGAATTTTTATCAAAACCACTTGCGAAGGTTTCCAATATTAGATAGTATTCGCACGTTATTTTGTTTATAGAAATGTTTGAATTTAGAGAGAAGAAATAATGTACCAAGTTTTACTGATCGCTTACTTAGTTATTGCCATTGTCCTCATTGGTTTCATCTTAATCCAACAAGGTAAAGGTGCTAATGCAGGGGCTTCGTTTGGCGGTGGTGCTTCAGGAACAGTTTTTGGTTCAGCAGGTGCAGGCAATTTCTTATCTCGTACGACAGCCATTTTGGCAACAGCATTTTTTGCTATCAGTTTATTGATTGGTAATATCAATTCACATAGCAATAATGTTAAAAGTGGTAAGTTTGATGATTTATCAAAAGTTGCGGAGCAAGTTCAGGAAAAACAACAAAGCATACCGACACCTGACACAAAAAACAGCGACATTCCTCAATAAAAACCTAAATTCAAATTACGCTCTGGTGGTGGAATTGGTAGACACGCTATCTTGAGGGGGTAGTGTCCATAGGACGTGCGAGTTCAAGTCTCGCTCAGAGCACCAAAAAGTTACCTCGTTAATCCCCAAAATCGCTACTTAAAATTTCAATAATTCTGTCTTTTCCGTTTGCTCTACAAAACTAAGATTTTAGAATTACCTCCAAATACTTCTAAAAATTTTCACGCCTAAAATACATACCATCTACCAAAAAAAACGTGTAGTAGAGTCTATACATAGCAATACGTTATATTAAGAAAGACAATCTTTTTTTATAGCAAGACAGTAGGCACTTTTTGACCGATTACTATGCTTGCTTATTCGATTTATTCGACCTTAAGATGATACAGATAGGTTTTTGATGAGAATAACATAAGAAAAACATGACTAACGTTTTGAACCAAAAAAACTCGTGTTAAACAACTCTTGTTGTGAAAAATCCTACCACTCATTTTTCATTGTTATTTTTTTAAACAGTTTCCAGTGTTTTGATTTGTTGGTTCTAAATGTCGGGCAAATGCCCGACAACATGAGTTTAGAAGCCTTCTTCAAACTCTTCCTTTTCAACAATTTGGATTAGCATATGTTCACGTTTTAGCCCTAAATCAAGAGCTAGAGTAATTGCAATATAAATCGTTGAATAAGTACCAAAAGCAATCCCTATTAACAACGCAAGTGAAAAGCTATGGATTGTTGGTCCACCGAAAGCAAAAAGTGCAATTACGACAAATAATGTTGTGATTGATGTCATTAATGTCCTTGCCAGAGTTTGGGTTAATGAAATATCAATAATTTCAACAGTATCAATACGGCGAATTTTACGGAAATTTTCTCGCACTCGGTCAAAAACAACGATACTATCATTAAGCGAATATCCTACAACAGACAGGATAGCAGCCACGAAAGTAAGATCCATTTCAATTTGGAAGTAGGAAAAAACACCTAAAGTGACAATAACATCATGAGCAAGGGCAATAACTGCACCTGTACCTAAACGCCATTCGAAACGGAAAGCAATATAACCTAATAACATCAGTAATGTTGCTAATGTTGCGTAAATTGCACCTTGTGTTAATTCTTCACCAACATTCGGACCTACAAATTCAATACTATGAATTTCAAGACCTTCATCCAAACTATTGAGGATAGTTTTAATTTTATTACCCACTTCAGCACTACTTTCTACGACAGGTAATCTGATCATGACATCTCGAACACCTCCCGTAGTTTGTACCAACGCACTTTCTATTCCATTCTCTTTTAATGTAGATCGTACTTTATTGAGGTCTGCCGGTTGAGAAAAATGGGTATCGATCACTGTTCCAC
The DNA here is from genome assembly GCF_014202395.1 of Histophilus somni. GTDB lineage: Bacteria > Pseudomonadota > Gammaproteobacteria > Enterobacterales > Pasteurellaceae > Histophilus > Histophilus somni. The sequence goes on along the minus strand of NZ_JACHGQ010000008.1, from coordinate 69,605 downwards.
CGGTAAAATCCAGTCCCCAGTTGAATCCTTTAGTAAAAATAAAGAAAAAACAGACCGCAGTTACAATGATAGAGAAAGCATATCCCCAGTAGCGGTATTTCATAAAAGGGGTTAGTTTAAAAGGTAAAATGACCCCGTTATATTCATGCACTTTTTTATTGCGTGTAAATAAACTCACTATTCACCTGCCTTAAATTGATAATTTTCAACACGTTTTCCACCATAGATTAAGTTTACAAGAAAACGAGTTCCTGTAATGGCAGTAAACATTGAAATCGCTACACCTAAAGAGAGTGTAATAGCAAACCCTTTAACCGGTCCAGTACCTACAGCATATAATACGACTGATGTTAGAATAGTGGTTAAGTTCGCATCAAAAATACTCGTAAATGCACCGCTATAACCTTCATTAATAGCTTGCTGAATTGTGCGACCATTATTAATTTCTTCTTTTATTCGTTCAAAAATCAATACATTAGCATCAACAGACATACCGACAGATAAAACAATCCCTGCGATACCCGGCATTGTTAAAGTCGCTCCGGGTAATAAAGACATTATACCTACAAGAAGTATCATATTGGCAATAAGGGCTATGCCGGCAAATAAACCGAAGAGCTTATAGTAAAATAGAATAAATATAATCGTAATGGCTAATCCCCATAATCCTGCTTTCAGCCCTTGTTCAACGTTTTGAGCCCCCAAAGATGGGCCTACCGTTCTCTCTTCAATAATTTGAATTGGTGCAGTTAAAGCACCTGAACGTAGTAATACCGATAGGTTTTGTGCTTCAGCAGGGCTATTGATGCCGGTAATTTGGAATTGTGAACCGAAACGACCTTGGATTGTCGCAACATTAATAACTTCTTCATGTTTAGCTAAAATAGTTTTACCATGTTCGTCTTTTTTACCACTGTCTTTATATTCTACATATAAAGTTGCCATTGGTTTCTTTAGATTAAGTTTGGTAGTTTGTGACATAATTTCACCACCTTCAGAATCTAAAGTAACCGAAACCTGAGGAGAACCGGTATTTTGATCTATGCCTGAACTTGCATTAGTAATATGCTCACCGCCTAATACAGCTCGTCGATATAACACAATAGGACTACCATTGCGATCATATTTCACTTCCGAATCAGAAGGCACCATACCTTTAAGAGCGACATCTAAATTTGCATTTTGATTTACTAAACGGAATTCCAACGTTGCTGTTGCACCTAGAATTTCTTTTGCCCGAGCTGTATCCTGTACACCGGGTAATTCCACTACAATACGCTCAGCCCCTTGACGCTGAATAACAGGTTCAGCAACACCCAATTCTTCTACACGACGACGTAAAATACTTAAGTTTTGTTCAATAGCATGATCACGAATTTCTCTTAGAGCGTTCTCTGATAATTCTAAACTTAGTGTGTTTTCAGAAATGGCATTAACATTCAGATTTTGATGTTGTTTACGCAAGAAACGTTGTACATCGGAAAGTTGTTCCGGTTTAGCTAAGGTAATGAGAGTTGTAAAATTTTCTCCATTACGAATGGACATATATTGATATTTTTCTTTGCGTAATTCGGTACGTAAGCTGTCTTGTAATTGTTCTTGGCGTTTATCCAATGCAGTGTGCATATCCACTTCCATTAAGAAACGAACACCTCCCCGTAGGTCTAACCCCCATTTCATCGGTCTACCGCCAATATTGGTTAACCATTTTGGTGTGGCGGGTGCAAGGTTAAGTGCAACGGAATAATTATTACCAAGTTGTTCAATAATTTTATCTTTAGCTAAAAGTTGATCATCTGTATTGTTGAAACGAGCTAAAATTGAGCCGTTTTCCAAAATAATTGATTTGATAGGTAAATTATTTTGCTCTAATAATGTTTGTACATTAGTAAGCACGTTTATATCAGCGGTTTGCCCTCGTGTTCCAGAGATTTGTACAGCTGGATCTTCACCGTAAAGATTTGGAAGAGAATATAAAACACCAATGGCGATCACTAGGATCACCATTAGATTCTTCCATAAAGGGTAACGATTTAACATAGACTTGTTCCCTTGCGGAATGAATGAAAATTTAGATAGATTTTAAAGAACCTTTTGGCAATACGGCTACGATAAAATCGCGTTTGATAGTGATTTCAGTCGTATCATTTAATGCGATAACGACATAATCGTTTTCAGCACTGATTTTGCTGATTTTACCGATAATACCACCTGAAGTTAACACCTCAGTGCCTTTCGCTAATTCAGACATTAACTGCTTATGTGCTTTGTTACGTTTTGCTTGTGGACGATAGATCATAAAATAGAAAATCAATCCAAAAATGGCAAAAATAAATAACATAGAAAGTGGGCTACTTTGTTGAGCTTCCATTATTTTATCCTTATAAGTGAGTTAAACATTCATTAAAAACTTGCGTAAAATAGCATAAAATTCTTTTAATGTGAAAATATCTTTTTATTTCACCGCACTTTATTTATCAATAACCGACCTTGTAGGTTATTTCTCCGACAATTATTATTACTTTCTTATCGTGTAGGCACAGATTTACCGATTTTTTTATAAAATTCTACAACAAAATCCTCAAAACGATCTTCTTCAATCGCTTGACGAATTTGAGCCATTAAACGTTGATAATAGTGAAGATTATGAATGGTATTTAATCTCGCCCCCAAAATTTCACCGCACTTATCCAGATGATATAAATAAGCTTTGGTATAGTGTTTACAGGTATAGCAATCACATTCAGGATCGAGGGAGGTTGTGTCATTACGATATTTTGCATTACGAATTTTTACAATACCGTTACTGACAAAAAGATGACCGTTACGAGCATTACGAGTTGGCATAACGCAATCAAACATATCAATACCACGGCGAACACCTTCAACCAAATCTTCCGGTTTACCGACACCCATTAAATAACGAGGTTTATCCGCCGGAAGTTGCGGGCAAACATATGCTAAAATTCTGTGCATGTCTTCTTTAGGTTCTCCAACAGCTAATCCACCAACAGCATAGCCGTCAAAACCGATATTAATTAACCCCTCAATAGAAAGTTTACGTAAATCTTCAAAAGTACTGCCTTGTACAATACCGAACAAGGCATTTTTATTACCTAATTCATCAAAACGTTCACGACTACGCTTTGCCCAACGTAAAGATATTTCCATGGATTTTTTGGCATAATCGAAAGTTGCCGGATAAGGTGTACATTCATCGAAAATCATCACGATGTCCGAACCTAAATCATATTGAATTTCCATAGATTTTTCCGGTGATAAGAAAATTCTTTCGCCATTAATTGGATTTTGAAATTTAACACCTTCTTCAGTAATTTTACGCAATTTACCTAAGCTAAAAACTTGAAAACCACCACTATCGGTTAAAATTGGACGATGCCATTGCATAAAATCGTGTAAATCACCGTGTTGACGCATAATTTCTTGACCGGGGCGAAGCCACAAATGAAAGGTATTTCCCAGTAAAATTTCTGCCCCTGTTGCCCGCACTTCTTCAGGTGTCATGCCTTTTACCGTGCCATAGGTTCCAACCGGCATAAAAGCTGGCGTTTCCACCGTAAATTCGCCCTGCGGACGATTAAAAGTCATGGTACCTCGACGTGCCATACCGTTAGTTTTATGTAAGGTAAATTTCATTGTCATTTGTAATCCTTCTCGTCAGATAAACAGTCTGATGTAATCGGCTTTTAGGCCTTCGTAATAAACATGGCATCGCCATAGCTAAAAAAGCGATAGCGATTTTCGACCGCACTTTTATAAGCATTCATCGTATGTTGATAACCGGCAAAAGCAGAAACCAGCATAATCAAAGTACTCTCCGGCAAATGGAAATTGGTAATCAAACAGTCAATAACACGAAATTTTTTGCCCGGATAAATAAAAATGGAAGTGTCGGAAAAATAGGGTTCAAGTAAATGAGTGCTATTATTTTCTTCGGCAAAAAGTGCCGCACTTTCAATTGACCGTACAGAAGTTGTACCTACTGCAATAACTCGTTTACCCTTTGCTTTTGTGGCTAAAACAGCATCAACCACTTCTTGCGGGACTTCCACATATTCTGCGTGCATTTTATGATCTTCAATATTTTCTACACGAACAGGTTGGAAAGTGCCGGCACCGACATGTAAGGTAACAAAGGCAAAATTAACCCCCTTGTTTTTGAGTTGTGTCAATAGCTCATCATCAAAATGTAAGCCGGCAGTTGGTGCAGCCACAGCCCCCGGAACTTTATTGTAGACCGTCTGATAGCGTTCCTTATCGGCATCTTCATCTGGACGATCAATATAAGGGGGTAAAGGCATATGACCTATTTTCTGTAAAATATCTAAAAGAGCGGTACTTTTATCACTTAATTCCAGTTCAAATAAATTTTCATGGCGTGCCTTCATCAGCATTTCAACACCCTTCCCTTCTCCCAGCTTATCTTCACCTAAAAAAAGCACTGTATTTTCTTTCGGTGATTTTGAAGATCGAATATGGGCTAAAAAATGATGTTCATTTAGTACCCGCTCAACCAACACTTCTATTTTTCCACCGCTTGCTTTTCGCCCAAACATTCTCGCCGGAATCACTCGGGTATTATTAAAAATCAGCAAATCGCCTTCGTTAATCAGATCTGCAACATCGCTAAAAGTGCGGTGAAATAATTCTCCGTTTTGTCCGTTTAATTGCAACATACGACTGGAAGAACGCTCACGTTTGGGATAACGTGCAATTAATTCATCAGGTAAGTCAAAATAGAAATCAGATAAATACATAACTTCGTAAAATCATAATAAAAACTGTAAGGGCGTAGTCTAGTCGCAAATATGGGTTCATACAAGAGGAAATTGTGTCATTATCGCCATCAAGTGAGTAAAATGAAAAACACATTATACTCACTTGTTTTTTAACGGAACATATTAGGTATCATCAAAGAGATCGAAGGAAATAATATCATCAGTAACACAACGATGAATATGACACCTAGATAAGGAACGAGGTATTTTAGCGTTTCCTGTAGTTTGACATTAGCAATCCCCATAGTAATGAACAATACTCCACCGACAGGAGGGGTTACTCCTGCGTAAACTAAGACAACGATCATAATTATGGCAAATTGTATCGGATCTATTCCATATTGATAAGCTACTGGCATTAAAATTGGTGCAACAATAATAGTTGCGGCAATAGTTTCAATAAACATGCCGATAAATAATAAAAATGCTACTAAGAGCAGAAGGATCATGTAAGGATTATCCGTAATACTTGTTAAGAACCCTATAATTAAATCAGGCAAACGAGTGAAGGCGATAATCCATGATAAAATAGTTGCTCCTGATATAATTAGGGTACACATTGCGGTCATTGCGGCTGCATTTAGTATTGAATGTTTGAATTTTTCAAAAGTTAATTCTTTATAATAAATACCGACTGCAATAGCATAAAGTACTGCTACAGCCCCAGCTTCAGTTGGCGTAAAGAACCCAACCAAAATTCCACCTACTATGATAACCGGCATAAATAATGCAGAAGACGCCTCTTTAAATGCTTTGCATAAAATGGCTCTAGATGCCTTTTGATCTCTACCAAGATTATATTTTTTAGCATAGAAATAGGTGACTAGAACCAATCCGATAGCTATAGCAATTCCAGGTAAAATCCCTGCTAAAAATAAATCTTTAATTGATAATCCAGTTAATGAGGCAAAAATAATCGCAGTTAAGCTAGGTGGAATAATTGGACCAAGAGATCCTGCTACAGATTGAAGGACTGCAGTTAAGCCTGCTGGATAGCCATTTTTTTTCATGGTAGGTATCATAATTGAACCGACGGCGGCTGTATCTGCTGCTGCAGATCCTGATACTCCGGCAAAAATTACAGAGGTGGATATATCTATCATACCTAGACCGCCTCTAAAATGTCCGACTAAACATTTCGATAAATGAATAAGTCTTCTGGATATTCCTCCATTCTCCATTAATTCTCCAGCTAACATAAAAAACGGAATTGCTAATAATGAAAAGGAATTTATACCTGAGAATAAACGCTGAGAAATCAATGCTAACGGTAAATCATTAGACAGAATTGAAATTATGGCACCTAATCCCATTGAAAATGCAATAGGCACACCGAGCAGAACCAAAATAAAGAAGCATAAGAATGCAAGAAGTAGCATATATCACCTCATTATAATTAACGTTTCTTGATTAAATTTTTAATTTGCTCATAAACCATCAATACCCCACCAACAGGTATCGCAAGATTTAGAGTCCACATTGGAACACCTAGTAAAGGGGAGTATGAATTTGTATTATTAATACAAAGTATATATCCCAATATAATGACTGCGAGTATGTAAATGATAGAAATAACATTCACAATAATATGAGCAATATTACCAACGGTTTGTTCTAATTTATCCAGCACAATATCAAAGGTAATATTAATGCCCTTAGCAATTGTTAAACTTGAAGCTATCCAAGCTAACCAAATAAAAATAAATCTAGACAGTTCTTCAGTCCAAGCGAAAGGATGTGATGTTAAAAATCTAGAAAACACACCTATAGATACAACAATGACAAGTGCAGAAAAAAGTATAATCGTTAATGTATTTCTGAATGAGGAAATATAACCATCTAGTTTCATTTTTGTGCCTCTTTATATAATTCTTCTAATCCGTTTGCTTGAACAAATTTATCAACCATTGGTTTAGCTTTTTCTCTTAGAGTTGGTATATCTACATTATGAAACTCGACACCTTGTTGTTTTAGATAACTTCTCCATTTTTCATCAGTGTTGACAGTCTTAATATAAAACTGATCTATTGCAAAAGTTACAGCCTCTTTGATCCATTGTTGTTCAGATTCTGTTAATGAATTAAATTTTTTAGCACTAATATTTAACGCAGTAAAAGTCATGGCATGTTGTGTCTCATACCAGTTTTTAGCTACTTCGCTGATTTTAATGGAGCTTAAAAATTCCGGATTACCTTCCATACCATCCACAACTCCTGTTTGGATAGCAGTGTATGCCTCACCTGATGGAATTGGACTTGGTGTAGCTCCAAGCAACGTTATAGTATTAACAAGTACAGGAGAATTTGGTACTCGAATTTTTAAGCCATCAAATTTATTATTATCAGCAAGTTCTTTTTTGAGAATAATATTTCTATAAGCAACAGGTTGAATACTTAATATTTTAACCCCTGATTTGGCTTCAACTTGTTTTTTAATTTCTGCCATTTTGGCTGTACTTAGTAATTTTTTAATATGCTCCATATCCTTAAAAAAATAAGGCATATCTAAAATCCCAATTGGAGAATAATAAGATGCAATGATGCTAGTATCTGAGATGGACATATCAACAGTACCGAGCTTCATTCCTTCAAATAGCTCCACTTGATCGCCTAAAATCCCGTTTGAGTAAACATCAACAGTAAGTTTTCCATTAGATATTTCTTTGAGTTTGTCTGAAAAATCTATAACTAGTGTATGGTTAACATTATCATTAGCCATATGATGAGCCAATCTTAGGGTTTTAGCTTGTGATAGTACAGGAAGGGAGATAAGTAGCGTAGTTAAAAGAATGCTATGCAGTT
>NZ_JACHGQ010000008.1:0-61912 GCF_014202395.1 Histophilus somni | reverse complement strand
GCCAGTTTTTTGCAGTTTTTTGCAGTTTTTTGCAGTTTTTTGCAGTTTTTTGCAGTTTTTTGCAGTTTTTTGCAGTTTTTTGCAGTTTTTTGCAGTTTTTTGCAGTTTTCATAGAATTTTCCTATCAATTTTAGCATATGTAAATATTAAATTTAGCAATGAACTTCTCTATTTAGTGATCAGACTGTAATATTGAACCACTTAAATACCTTGATATTAATACAATATTGCTACTTTTATTTCAATGCAAAATTTTCATTTTTATTAAAATTTGGAATTTTTATTTCGTTTTTGTGATAAATATCACAGATATGAAAAACTATAATATACAAGAACATCTGTAATTAAAGCAAAGAAATAGGCACGTTAAAAAGAGTTTAAGTCATATAAAAAGCTATATATTAGAATAAACATTCTATCAATATACAGTACTTCAAAATAATTTTTTTTACTGTAAGTTTGGTTCAAAATACTCAAACAACCGATCCAAGGCGATATCGTTAGTGACGCTGATACCTTTGGTCGCAAGGTAACTTACTGCGGCATTGCGAGTTTTTGTACCAAATTTTCCGTCCACTTTAAGTTTGTAACCTTTTTTGACTAAGGTTTTTTGAATAATACGCGTTTTTTCTTCCGCACTATAAACTCCAGCGGGTAGCGTCCTTGTTTTGATGTTGATTTTGGAAAGATTTTGGCACCAATTGGCTGAGCAATACTGCGTAGCAAGTTGTTGGATCTGAGGTTGTGGAAATCCGTTCCATTTTGACAGAATATCGTGAGTGGCGACCGCACCATAAATACCCGCACCTAAAAAACAAGTGGCACAATTTTCGATAAGCGTTGAAATGGTTCTCGGTTACGCATTTTTTGTCGATACTCAGAGGGAATTTTGCGTTGCTGCCAGAAGACAATAATGGAACTAATGAGCCATGCCAGTGCAGAAAAAATAAAAGTTGCCAATAATGTTATGACTGCCCCAACGAAAATAGAGGAGATAGGATGGTTTTTGAAGGAGGTTTCCAACACATTTTCCGTTGTCAACAGCGTTACCAACAAAATGAAAAAAGTAAAAATCTGCCATGTAACTTGAGAATACACTGGAGAAACCTTATCCATAATTTTGTTGAGATAATGAGTTAATTTTGTCGACATCTTCTGCGAAATGAAGCCTAAACAGATATTTTCTAAGCGTTTTGCTAAATTTTCATTTGAAGTCCTACGATATTTTGCAATTTCTCGCATGGTTCTTTCTAAAATCGGTTGATTGGCATAACGTTTAAAAAATACAAAAGCTTTCTTTTTATCAATTTTGTTTTTATTTGAGAGTGCTTGCTCTAAAAAATTGAGTTCATCAGCAAAAATATCATCAAAAATTGCTGGTCTAACAAAAGGGTAAGGAGGATTAGAAAAAGCGTAGCAAGTATAATTTTTGCCTTGCAATTGAAAATGTTGTTCCAATGATGCTACTTTGCCATAATAAACAAAATAATTGCTATCATTAATGGTTCCGCTTTTTACGTGATCAAAAGCAATTTTTTCTTGACAAAAAATCACGCCAGATTGATTTAATAAATGTCCCAATGGTGCTTTGGCAAATAAAAGTGGTTATTTTTAAAGGTTTTTCAAATAAATTAGGTGATATAAACAGAGGGTAAAAAAGCCCTTTCATCAAGAAAGGGCGAAATATTTTTTACATTCACAAAAAATTTCTAACAAACGATTATTTTTTATTATGCGGATTTCTTGTATTTGCATTAACTAAATTACGCATGAGTAACGCATAATCAAGTTGAATGTCTTGAGGAACATCTAAAAAAACAAAATGCCCATCACCAAGTGCGGCATCAATGTGTTCATTTTTACGATTAAGCATACGCTCAATGGTAAAAACCACATTGCCTTTGGGCGTCATTAATTCAACTTCATCACCTAACAAGAATTTATTTTTAACCGCAACTTCCGCCATACCTTTTTCATTACGTTTACCGGTAAATTCGCCGACAAATTGTTGGCGTTCAGAAATAGAATACCCGTAATCATAATTTTGGTATTCATCATGCGTATGACGGCGTAAAAAACCTTCGGTATAGCCACGATGTGCCAAACTTTCCAATGTATCCATTAAACTTTCATCAAAAGGTCTGCCTGCTACTGCGTCATCAATAGCCTTGCGATAAACTTGAGCCGTCCTTGCACAATAATAGAAAGATTTTGTACGCCCTTCAATTTTTAAAGAATGAACACCAATTTGTGAAAGTTTTTCTACATGTTGCACTGCACGTAGATCTTTAGAGTTCATAATATAAGTACCATGCTCATCTTCAAAGGCTGACATTTGCTCTTCAGGTCGCTGATTTTCCGCTAATAAAAAGACTTTATTTGTTGTATTTCCTTCACCTAACGTCGGTGCGACATTTTTAACGGGAATTTCTTCACCAACATTCACAATGTTGCCTACTTCATCTGTTTTTCCTTCTACAACAGAATATTCCCAGCGACAGGCATTGGTACAAGTACCTTGATTGGGATCACGCTTGTTAATATAGCCTGATAATAAACAGCGTCCTGAATATGCCATACATAAAGCACCATGCACAAATATTTCAACTTCAATATCCGGTACTTGCTGGCGAATTTCAGCAATTTCTTCCAAGGAGAGTTCACGAGATAGAATCACTCGAGTTAAACCCAATTGTTTCCAGAATTTCACTGTCGCCCAATTCACTGCATTTGCTTGTACAGAAAGATGAATATCAATATTTGGGAAATGCTCACGAACCAACATAATCAAGCCGGGGTCTGACATGATTAGTGCATCAGGTTGCATATCAATCACGGGTTGTAAATCTTTGATAAAGGTTTTTAATTTAGAATTATGTGGTGCAATATTCACTACAACATAGAATTTTTTACCAAGTGCATGTGCTTCATCAATACCGATTTTTAAATTAGCATGATTAAATTCATTGTTGCGAACTCGCAAGCTATATCGAGGTTGACCGGCATATACGGCATCTGCACCATAAGCAAAAGCATAACGCATATTTTTTAACGAACCGGCTGGAGATAATAATTCCGGTTTGAATTGAGTTGTCATAAATTTTCTCTTAAGTCTGATTACAAGTCAGTAGCTTGACCATGCAAGCTATTTGGGGGCTTTATTTTAGGCAGATTTTACGGCTTGTAAAGGAAAATATCAGCCCCATAAGAAGATTTTATATCAATCATCACCGCACTTTTATTCTTTCTTTGAACGCCAATAAGTGGCAAATCGAGGAAGTCCATTTTTAGTTAATCCACGATATTTATAGGTAATAATAGAGCCTATTGGAGGTGGATTTCTACGTTCAATTAAATTAAATCCTGAGCCGATTTTAAAAATGCCACGATGATTTTGACAGCTGATTGAGCCTAGCATATTTTCAAATTGTCCTTTACCTTGATGATGAGCTATAACAGTACATTCTTCATCAAGTGCGGTCTTTAATTTCAAAATTTGTGTACTGCGTTTTCGTTCATAGGTAGCATGAGGATTACGTAAAACAACTCCCTCACCTTGCTGTTTTTCAATTTGTTGTAAAAAATTTTTCACTTGTTGTTTAGTTTTAATGGGAATTTGCTCAATAATTTGAATATAAGGTGTAGGATGTTTATCAAGATAATCTTGTAAAACAGCCAGTCTTTCAAATAAATTTCCTTGTGCATTGGGAACATCAAAAACATATAATTTCATTTTTTCCCAACCTTTATCTTTTTTGGAACGTACAATAGAGGATATTTTTTCGAATTGATTACGTTCGGTAAAAAGTTCGCCGTCAATAGCAAAGGGTGGGAAATCACGAATAAAATAGTGCGGTGGCTGAATGACTTTATTTTGTCGAGTGAAAAGTTGTTTGCCATCCCAATATCCCCTAATGCCATCCAACTTTTCACTCATCACCCAACCGCTTACGTCCTGATTTTTATAGTTTTCCAACAGCATGAAATCCGGCAATGTTGCTTGAACTTTTATAATGAACAACATAAAAAATAGTGCTGATACTCGCATAATTATCCTTATATCCGTTTGTGTGGGAAGGCTTTAATATAAAAGATAAAAAGTTGAAAGTTTATTGAATTGGGAAATATTTGCGAGAGAGATCGCAAAATAAGAAAAAATATAGAGGCAAAGTGCAGTGATTTTGGGCGGATATTTTCCGCCCATTTATATTATATTTATCGCTGTTTTGATTTTTTGATAAATTTCATCAAACGTTTACGTTTACGCAACTGATTTGGTGTCAGTTTATTACGACGCCCTGCGAACGGGTTGTTTCCTTCTTGGAACAATAAACGAATCGGTGACCCAATAATTTTTAAGCTACGACGGTAATAGTTAGATAAATATCGTTTGTAGCTGTCCGGCAAACCTTCGATTTGATTGCCGTGTACAACAATAATTGGTGGATTATACCCGCCTGGATGTGCATACTTTAGTTTAATTCTGCGTCCACCTATCATTGGCGGTTGATGTTCATCTGTTGCCATTTGTAGAATGCGGGTTAGTAATGACGTTGTCATTTTTTTTGTAGCACAAGCATAAGCCTCTTTTATACTGTCAAATAAATTGCCTACACCACTACCATGTAGAGCAGAAATAAAATGAACACGTGCAAAATCAATAAAGTCTAAACGACGATCCAATTCAGACTTGACTTGATCTTTTATATCTTGATTTAAACCGTCCCATTTATTGACAACAATGACCAAGGAACGACCGGTATTTAAAATGAAACCTAATAACGATAAATCTTGATCGGATATGCCTTGACGAGCATCAATCGTCAACAAAATAACATTCGCATCTTGAATAGCTTGTAATGTTTTGATAACAGAGAATTTTTCTACTGTTAAATGAACTTTACCACGTTTGCGTACACCGGCCGTATCAATGAGAGTGTATTGCTGACCATCTCGCTCCATCGGAATATAAATGCTGTCTCGAGTGGTCCCCGGTAAGTCATACACCACTACACGATCTTCACCTAAAATGCGGTTAGTTAGTGTTGATTTTCCTACATTTGGACGACCCACAATGGCAATTTTGATATTTTTATCTTCACTTTCTTCTTGTTCTTCTACAAGAGCCTCATCAAGTAGCTGTATATCTTCTTCACTATTAAAATTAAAATCTTTTTCCCATTCTTCCGCACTTTCATCTGAATTTTCTACCGCACTTTCTGAATGATCTTCTGCGTTAGCTAAACTTAGCTTGTCGGCAACAGACGGCAAAACTTTTTCCATTAATGCACTTATACCGCGTCCTTGTGATGCTGCAATTTTTTCAATTTCACCCAAGCCCAGTTGATAAAACTCTGCACAATGAGAATCTGCATCAATACCATCGGTTTTATTTGCCACAAGTACAGTAGTTTTATTTTGGCGTTTACGCAAATATTGAGCAATACCAACATCCGCAGAAGTTAAGCCGGCACGAGCATCTACAAGAAATAAAACAATATCGGCTTCTTCAATGGCAAGTAAGGATTGCTCCGCCATTTTTTCCTCTACGCCTTCTTCCGTCCCATCAATACCTCCCGTATCAATCACAATAAAGTCATAACCATTGAAATGTGCTTGACCATATTTTCGATCCCGAGTAAGACCGGGAAAATCAGCCACTAAAGCATCACGAGTACGTGTTAGACGATTAAATAAAGTCGATTTACCTACGTTTGGGCGACCGACTAAAGCAACTACTGGAGTAGTCATAATAAACCTCTTTGGTTTTTTTACATTATTAGGTACGTTATATCAAAAATGTCCGCCATTATAGCGGATTTTGGTACATGTGAAAAATAGCAGATAAACGTTAATGCACTTTAACATGCGGATTTTCATGTTAATCTTCCAAAATCAGATCTTTCAAATATTGGAAAATTTCTCGGTATGATTTAGGTGGTTTGTTTTGTTCCCGCTCTTTTTGTGCTGAACGAATTAGGTTATGTAAATGTTGGCGATCTGCATGAGGATACTGTATTAATAGCTCTGTAAATGCACTGTTACCTTTTTGAACCAATTCATCTCGTAATAATTCTAATTTATGTAATATTGCTTGTTGCTGCTGATGTTTATTTTCAATTTTATTTAACGCTTCTTGGATTGGTTCCGGATCAATGGCTCGCAAGAGTTTGCCAATATATTGAATTTGACGGCGAAGAGCTTCTTTTTGCAAACGTTGTGCAAGTTCGACCGCATCACGCAACCCTGTGTCTAATGGTATTTTATCCAAATTTGTTTTGGTTAAATTGACGAGTTTTTCACCTAATTTTTTCAAAGCTTCCGCATCACGTTTTATTTCACTTTTGCTCACCCAAATAATTTCTTCTTGTTCCTCATCTTCCCAATTAAACACTTCTTCTTTACGTTTCGCCATGATTTATTCCTATTTTCCTTATGTAAAATTCGGCGTATTTTAGCATAACTTCACATTTTGCCGAAATGACATAGTATTTGTGGTTAGCGACAAATTTGAAAATAAGCTAAAATAGCCAAAATTTCTGTTTAATAAAAAGGCTTATAATGATAACTCAACAAAATTCCACCGCACTTTTAAAGCAACAAGAGCAAATGTTACAAGATGCTGTAAGCTATGCAATTGAAACTGCTACGCAAGCAGGTGCAACAGCAGAAGTTGCAGTTACAAAAGTCAATGGTTTATCCGTTTCAACTCGTTTACAGGAAATTGAAAATGTAGAATTTAACAATGATGGTGCTTTAGGTATTTCCGTTTATTTGGGGAATCAAAAAGGAAATGCCTCAACGTCAGATTTAAGCCATACCGCAATAAAAAGTGCGGTAGATTCCGCCTTAGCTATTGCGAAATATACCTCTCCGGATGATTGTGCAGGGTTAGCTGATAAGGAATTAATGGCATTTGATGCACCGGATTTAGCACTTTATCATGAGTCTGATATTGATGTTGATCATGCCGTTTCATTGGCTTTGCAAACAGAGAAAGCCGCTTTAGATTATGATAAACGCATTGTAAACAGTGAAGGTGCCACATTTAATTCGCATACCGGTGTGCGAGTTTATGGTAATAGCCACGGCATGTTACAAAGCTATTTATCAAGTCGTTATTCTTTATCTTGTTCTGTGATTGCAAGCAGCAATGAACAACTTGAGCGAGATTATGAATATACTGTTGCACGTAATATTCAAGAGTTGGAAAGTGCGGTTTGGGTTGGCGAAAATTCTGCCAAAAAAGCACTATCTCATTTACAACCGAGAAAAATTCCAACTCAAGAAGTGCCGGTTATTTTTATGAATAGTGTGGCAACCGGATTGATAGGACACTTGGCGACGGCGATTAGTGGTGGAAGTTTATATCGTGATTCCAGTTTTTTACTCGATCATCTAGGTAAAAAAATATTACCTGATTGGTTTCATATTAGTGAAAGACCGCATTTGATTGGCAAACTTGCTTCAACACCTTTTGATAGTGAAGGTGTTCGTACGAAAAATTTAGAAATTATCGAACAAGGTATTTTACAAACCTATTTGCTGACAAGTTATAGCGGTCGAAAATTAGGTATGCAAAGTACAGGACATGCAGGTGGAATTCATAACTGGCTGGTTAAGCCAAATTCACAAAATTTAACCGCACTTTTACAAGAAATGGGAACAGGTTTATTGGTCACTGATTTAATGGGACAAGGGGTTAATATTATTACCGGTGATTATTCACGTGGAGCTTTTGGATTTTGGGTTGAAAATGGTGAAATTCAATATCCTGTATCGGAGATCACTATTGCCGGGCAATTAAAAGACATGTTTGCAAATATTATTGCGGTTGGTAACGATATTGAATATAGATCGAATATTCAAACAGGTTCGATTTTGTTGGAAAAAATGAAGATTTCAGGAAGTTGATTGAGATAAAAAAGTGGCTTAATTCATTTCTGAATTAAACCACTTTTGTCTCTATTATTTATGATTTACACCGCAAAAGGATCGTTTAAAATCATAGTTTCAACACGATCAGGACCTGTCGAAAGAATCGCGATAGGTACGCCCGTAACTTCCTCAATACGTTTAATGTAATTACGAGTATTTTCCGGTAACTGATTAACATCTGTTATACCAAATGTATTTTCTTGCCAACCCGGTAAGGTTTCATAAATCGGCTCTACACCTTCCCAATCTTTTGCTGCTAACGGTGCATATTCAGCAATTTCACCATTAGGCATTTTGTAGCCAACACAAATTTTGACTTCACGAAATCCATCTAATACGTCCAGCTTGGTCATACAAAAACCGGAAATAGAATTAGTTTGGATTGCACGCTTAATAGCAACGGCATCAAACCAACCACAACGACGAGGACGACCGGTTACTGCACCAAATTCATTTCCTTTGCGTGCAATTTCCGCACCCACATCATCAAATAATTCTGTTGTAAATGGCCCCCCACCAACACGAGTACAATAGGCTTTAATAATACCTAAAACATAATCAATATGACGAGGACCAAAACCTGCTCCAGTGGATACACCACCAGCAGTTGTGTTAGAACTGGTTACATAAGGGTAAGTACCTTGGTCAATGTCCAACATTGTGCCTTGAGCACCTTCGAATAAAATGTTATCGCCATTTTTACGAGCAATATCTAAAATTGTCGAAACATCTGCAACCATAGCCGTAATAATATCTGCCACTGCAAATACTTCATCCAACGTCTTTTGATAATCAACAGCTTCGGCTTTGTAATAATGAACCAATTGAAAATTATAGTAATCTAGAATATTTTTTAATTTCTCGGCAAATAATTCTTTATCAAATAAATCGCCGACACGTAAACCTCTACGAGCAACTTTATCTTCATAAGCCGGACCAATACCTCTCCCTGTGGTACCGATTGCTTTATTGCCTAAAGCTGACTCACGAGCTTTATCCATTGCAACATGGTAAGGAAGAATTAACGGACAAGCCTCAGAAATTAACAAACGTTCACGAACATTAATCCCACGACTTTCTAATTCCCCCATTTCTTGCATTAAGGCTGTCGGTGAAAGAACAACCCCATTTCCAATCAGACAGGTTACGTTTTCACGTAATATACCTGATGGAATTAATCTAAGAACTGTTTTTTCACCATTAATAATCAATGTATGCCCCGCATTATGCCCACCTTGATAGCGAACCACATACTTAACTCGATCTGTTAATAAATCAACGATTTTGCCTTTCCCTTCATCGCCCCATTGAGCACCTAAAACAACAACACTTTTTCCCATAAATTCCGCCTTAAAAGCTATTTTTGTAAGTGAATGAATAGTGGGCTACTTTACTATTTTCTGTCGTTAATCTCAATTTAAATTACTAATTTCTGTTAATATTTCTATGGCATAAATGATAATTTTTACTGCATTTCTAAAATAATTCTTTTGCTGGCTATCTTTGAACTTATTTAATCAACACTTGTAAAGTATTTCTAAGGACACACCAAAAGACACCGCACTTTTGTCACTCCACACGACAAAAAACAAAAAAGATTTTTCTAAATATCTTATAAAGAGAATATGCTTGTTTTTTTAAAACATCACTGCATTGAAGATTATCGACAAATCAATGCGAATAACAATCTAATAATCTAATAGATATTAAGAATTCTAAATAAGCAGTCTGTTACGATGATGATATAACTTATTTTTTACTGTAGCCCACTTTCTTGTACTAAAAAACATAATATCGTGTATACTACTTTTAGCACAACCCATCAAGATGGAGGTTTTAGTTGAAAACAGTAGTTTCTTTAGGTGAAATCTTGTTACGGTTATCACCACCACAGTATCAAACCCTAACACTGACAACCAGTCTAGAATGTCAATTTGGCGGTTCAGAATTAAATGTTCTTTCAACCTTGGCACAATTAGGGCACAACGTTTCTCTTATATCTGCCATTCCGGATAATGATTTAGGTAGGATGACGAAAAACTTTCTTTTTTCTCGTCAAATCAATCAGGATTACATTTTGGAAAAAGGGCAACGTCTAGGGATTTATTATTACCAGAAAGGCTTTTCCTTACGAGCCAGTCGGGTAACTTATGACCGAAAACACTCTGCTTTTTGGGAATCTCAACTGAGTGATTATGACCTAGAGTCTGTATTCAAAGGAGCCGACTGGTTTCATGTGTCTGGCATCACTCCAGCGTTGAATGATAACCTTTATAGCTTAACCCATTATTTGATGACCAAGGCTAAAGCAGAGGGACTCACTGTCTCTTTTGATTTAAATTTTAGAGCAAGTTTATGGAACTCTTTCCAAGAGGCAAGAGAATTATTGTCCCCTCTTGCCGCTCTAGCAGATGTTTGCATTGGAATTGAGCCGTTAAGTCTTTCCGGTGATGGGCAAGGAGATTTAAAAGACCAATTAGGTTTAACAAGACCTTACGAAGATCAAGAATTATTAAAAAGCATTTTGGATAAATTAGCTAAAACTTATAGCGTGAAAAGCTTTGCTTTTACTCAAAGAGAAATGGGACATACTAATGAATATCTATTGAAAGGCTATTTATATCAGGATGGTCATCTTTATCAGACAGACAAATCAGGCATTCAAGTGTTAGACCGTGTTGGTACTGGAGACGCTTTTACAGCGGGAATTATTCATGGCATGCTTAAAAAAGAAAGTCCTGAAAAAAGTTTGGCCATTGCTATGGCAAGTTTCAAGTTCAAACATACCATTGAAGGCGATATTAATGTGATTTCTCAAGCAGATATTGATCAATTGCTAGATGAGACTTCCCACGAGATTAAACGTTAAGAAACACAAAGGAGAAAATATATGTTATATCCAACGTTAACAAAAACAAGAAGTTTATATGACCTTAGTGGTTTATGGCAATTTAAACTAGGAGAGCATAATCCCGAAAAGGATTTATCACCAGAAGAAGTAATGGTAGTACCAACTTCCTTTAATGACGTGGTGGTTGACAAAGATAAGCGTAATTATATTGGAGATTTTTGGTATGAGCGTTGGGTGGATATTCCCAAATTAGCGGAAAATGATGAGTTAGTTTTACGCTTTGGTTCGGTAACTCACAATGCCAAAATTTATGTTAACGGTCGAGAACTTGCTTCTCATAAAGGTGGATTCACTCCGTTTGAGGTAATTATTCCAAAGGATCTTTACCAAGAAAATCAAATAAAAATCTCTGTCTGTGCCAATAATATCTTAGATTACACCACACTTCCTGTTGGTAATTACATTGAAGAGACTCAAGAAGATGGCAGTATTAAAAAAGTGGTTAAAGAAAACTTTGACTTCTTCAACTATGCAGGAATTCATCGCCCCGTAAAATTAATGGTACGTCCTAAAATTCACATTTCAGATGTTACCATCGTCAGTGAGCTTTCAGATGACTTAAAGACGGCAAAACTTTCTATTGCTGTTGAAACATCAAAGGCAGTTGACACAATCCAAGTAACTATTCTTGATGAAGATCGTCAAGTAGTTGCACAATCAAGTAACGGGCATATCACTCTCGAACAAGTACGCTTATGGGAAGTTTTAGATGCTTATCTTTATACCGCACATATTGAGCTACTTGTTGATGGTAAAGTTGTTGATACCTATGATGAGCCATTTGGTGTACGTAGTGTTCATGTGGCAGATGGTCAATTCTTTGTCAATCAAAAACCTGTTTATTTTAAAGGTTTTGGAAAACATGAAGATACTTTTATCAATGGTCGCGGTTTAAACGAAGCAGCAAACTTGATGGATATGAACCTTTTGAAAGAAATTGGTGCCAACTCTTTCCGAACCTCACACTATCCTTATTCTGAAGAAATGATGCGTCTTGCAGATCGCATGGGAGTTTTGGTAATTGATGAAATTCCAGCCGTTGGACTTTTCCAAAACTTTACCGCTTCTCTTGATTTAAATCCCAAAGATAACGGAACTTGGTCTGCTATGAAAACCCGAGAAGCACATGAACAAGCGATTCAAGAATTGGTAAAACGTGATAAAAATCACCCTTCAGTTGTCATGTGGGTAGTAGCAAATGAACCAGCCAGCCATGAAGCAGGTGCTCATGATTATTTCAAACCATTAGTTGCTCTTTATAAGGAATTGGATCCGCAAAAACGTCCTGTTACCTTAGTCAATATTTTACTGGCAACGCCAGAGCGTGATGAAGTAATGGATTTGGTAGATGTCATTTCTTTGAATCGATACTATGCTTGGTATGTAGATCATGGTGATTTAGCTAAAGGAGAAGCTGGACTTCGTCAAGAGTTGTTAAAATGGCAAAGTAAATTCCCAGATAAACCAATTCTTATGACAGAATATGGTGCAGATACTTTACCTGGTTTACATTCTATGTGGGATATTCCTTATACCGAAGAGTTTCAATGTGATTTTTATGCTATGAGCCATAGTGTTTTTGACAGCATCCCTAATCTTGTTGGGGAACAAGTATGGAATTTTGCAGACTTTGAAACAAACCTTATGATTTACCGTATACAAGGAAACCATAAAGGGCTTTTCTCACGCAATCGTCAACCAAAACAAGTCGTTAAAGAATTCAAAAAACGCTGGACCGCTATTCCAAACTACAATTACAAGAAAAAGTAATTTAATTTGGAGATAAAAACGAGAAGCTAGTTATGATATAACTAGCTTCTAATAGAGTTAATTAGTCAAATTTTAACATCGCCAAACTTAGTTTTTCAGAACAACCCTTAGCCATCAATTAGTAAATGTTTTTCTTTCGGTTTTTCTTTAACATCTTAACAAGATGTACCATAAACCTTCTAAAAGCCAAATAAATTTTGTTAATAAAATTAAGTTGTTAACAAATTTCACTAAAAAGATTAAAAACAAAAAGTTACGCCAAAATTGGCATTTTCAATGCGGTTCAAAATGTCTAGAAATTTTCTTTTCGAATGATATGGTGGAGCTGGGGGGAGTTGAACCCCCGTCCGAAATTACTCTACCTTCAGTCCTACACGTTTAGTCTAATCTTTAATTTCGTAAATTGACTGCGGACAGACACGCCATCAAAAAACTAGCTTTATTCAATTTAATGCTTCGATCCTAAAGCGGCGGCTTCAACACGATCTCGTTTGGATTTGACTCCACTTTATCCCCGTCTTACGAGCGAAAGCTAGGGAGTGAAGGCTATGAGCAGGTTATTAAGCTGCTAAAGCGTATTGTTCGTCGTTTGCGACTATTGTTTTGCGGTTTATTTACGAGGCCTACCGCACCTCGACGTGCACCTTGGGCTTCGCTAATTCCGTCGAATCCAAAATCAGCCCCAAAATTCTGACTGATTCTAACAAATTTGGATAAAAAGACAAACTTAATCTCAATTTATCAAGAAAAAAGGCTAGAAAACAATCATTCTAGCTCTAATCATTAAAGAAAATCTAACCCAATATAGACTATTTTTCTACTGCACTTTTTATCTCAGTCGCCATCTCTTTAACTTCCATTACTTTTTCTGACATAGCTTCTTTAGCTGCTTCAACTTTCTCAGCTGCTGTCTCTTTAATTTCCGTTACTTGTTCTGACATAGCTTCTTTAGCTGCTTCAACTTTCTCAGCTGCTGTCTCTTTAATTTCCGTTACTTGTTCTGACATAGCTTCTTTAGCTGCTTCCACTTTTTCAGTCGCCATCTCTTTAACTTCCGTTACTTGTTCTGACATAGCTTCTTTTGTTTCAGCAATTGCTGTTGATACACTTTCTTTTGTACTTTCTGCTTGCTGAGAAACGTTGTTGTCTTTATCAAAACAACCAGTCACAGTTAAACTCGTGCCTAATACTAATGCTGTTAATAGTGCTTTTTTCATAATAACTCCTAAAGTAAAAATAGTTGCAAAATAATTTGCCCATATAGTGTGTAATAAATTTCTTCAAAATGAAACTAATATTTACATTTTTTACTTAACATATAAAGATAAATATAGTCTCCAGTTTTTATTTTGCTGTAAATTCTTCAATTTAGAATATATAAGTGCGGTAGTTTTTTCCTCCTGCTTTTTGATATTACTTCTATCAACCCAACTAAAATCAAAATAAATTTAAAATATACACAATTATTTTAAATAAAATTTAATATTTAAATAGTTTTTTAATTTTTTTAATAATTTTAGTTGCAATGTTTTGATATTTTATTGCATATTAATCGCGGGCTGATAAAGGCTCTCTATATAAATAAGCAAACAAAACATTTCAATTAAGAAGGAAACAAATTATGTCAGCAATCGTATCGTTAGAAGATTTTTTAGCAAAAGTAGAACAACGTGACGGTCATCAACCAGAATTTTTGCAAGCAGTACGTGAAGTATTCACTTCCATTTGGCCATTTTTAGAGAAAAATCCAAAATATCGCTCTGAAGCTTTATTGGAGCGTTTAGTTGAGCCGGAACGTGCATTTCAATTTCGTGTCGCTTGGACAGATGATAAAGGTCAAGTGCAAGTAAACCGAGCATTCCGAGTTCAATTCAATAGTGCGATTGGACCGTTTAAAGGTGGAATGCGTTTTCATCCATCTGTAAATTTATCTATTTTAAAATTTTTAGGCTTTGAGCAAATTTTCAAAAATGCTTTAACTACCTTACCAATGGGGGGTGGTAAAGGTGGTTCCGATTTTGATCCTAAGGGTAAATCAGATGCGGAAGTCATGCGTTTTTGTCAAGCATTAATGGCTGAATTATATCGTCATGTCGGTGCAGATACCGATGTACCGGCAGGTGATATCGGTGTAGGTGGACGAGAAGTAGGTTATCTTGCAGGATATATGAAAAAATTATCTAACCAAGCAGCTTGCGTGTTTACCGGTCGAGGTTTGTCATTTGGTGGCAGTTTAATTCGTCCGGAAGCAACAGGTTATGGTTTAGTTTATTTTGCTCAAGCTATGCTTGCTGAAAAAGGACAATCTTTCGCAGGGAAAACAGTAGTGGTTTCCGGTTCAGGTAACGTTGCTCAATATGCTATCGAAAAAGCCTTGCAGTTAGGGGCAAAAGTTGTCACTTGTTCTGATAGCTCCGGCTATGTTTATGATCCTGAAGGCTTTACACAAGAAAAATTGACCGCACTTTTAGATATTAAAAATGTAAAACGTGGTCGTGTTAAAGATTACGCTGAACAATTTGGTTTGCAATACGTGGAGGGAGCTCGTCCTTGGGGAGTGAAAGCGGATATTGCACTACCTTGTGCAACCCAAAATGAATTGGAATTATCCGATGCACAACAATTGATCGCCAACGGGGTTCAACTTGTTGCAGAAGGTGCCAATATGCCAACAACAATTGAAGCTACCGACGCATTCTTGGAAGCAGGCGTTTTATTTGGACCTGGTAAGGCGGCAAATGCCGGTGGCGTTGCAACTTCCGGTTTGGAAATGGCACAAAGCTCACAACGTTTATACTGGACAGCTGAGGAAGTTGACGAAAAATTACACCGTATTATGTTGGATATTCATGCAAATTGTAAAAAATACGGTACTGTCGAAGGGCAAGAAAATATTAACTATGTTGTAGGTGCAAACGTTGCAGGCTTTGTTAAAGTAGCTGATGCAATGTTAGCACAAGGTGTTTACTAATCCTTATCATTTTATATTAAACCTTCTTATTTGCTTACCGCACCTTGTGAAAACTTGGTGCGGTAAGTTTTTTCAGCTATTTTATGTAACTAATTGATCTAAGATCCATGTTGATTTTTAATCTGTATTTTTGTTAAATTCATACTCATTGTGTAGATAAAAAGACATAAAATTGGGTTAAATGAAATAAATTATGTGTCAACTTTTAGGAATGAATTGTAATACCCCAACAGATATTGTTTTTTCGTTTGAGGGATTTCGTCGAAGAGCAGGATTAACTAATTGTCATTCCGATGGTTTCGGAATTGCTTTTTTGAGGGAAAAGGAATTCGTGTTTTTCGCGACAATCGTCCCGGACATTCTTCTCCCATTGCTGATTGTATTAAACAATACAACATAAAATCTTTAAATGTTGTTGCACATATTCGTAAAGCAACACAAGGAGAAGTCAATATTGAAAATACTCACCCTTTTATTCGTGAACTTTGGGGAGAAAATTGGGTTTTTGCTCATAATGGCAACTTAAATTCATTACCCGATATGACAGAAAGTCTTTTTCAACCGATAGGCTCGACGGATTCCGAAACAGCATTTTGTTATATGCTTAGCCAACTAAAGAAACGTTTTCCCAAAAAGCCTAATGAACAAGATATGTTTAGTGCAATTCAAAAACTCACACAAGAATTAACACAGAGAGGCACATTTAATTTTATCCTATCTAATGGTGAGTGGATGATGGCCCACTGTTCAACAAATTTACACTATCTCACTCGTAAGGCACCTTTCGGAAAAGCACAACGCATAGACGATGATAATATTATTGATTTTCGTGACTATGCAAAAGAAACAGATAAAGTAACAATTATTACAACGTTCCCACTTACCAAAGATGAACATTGGAATAAAATGGAATCTGGCGGTTTTGTGATGTTTAAAGAAGGTGATAAAGTAGCAGAAATCTTAGGCATAGCATCTGAAATCATTGATGACGGCACTCTAGGCATGCAACAGTTTGCCTAAGGTAAAATAAATATTCTGCAGCTGCATATTGCAGTTTTTTTATTAAAACATTCTTTCAATACTATTAATTTTAATCAAGATCATTTAGAATTCCGCCGTTTGGATTTTTTTACATAATCGATCAATAAGGAAACATGCGATGAAAATTGTTGAAGTTAAACATCCACTAGTAAAACATAAACTAGGTTTGATGCGAGTTGCGGATATTACTACAAAAGATTTCCGTGAATTAGCCACTGAAGTGGGAAGCCTGTTGACTTATGAAGCCACATCAGATTTAGAAACTGAAAAAGTGATAATTGATGGTTGGTGTGGTGCTGTTGAAATTGATCGAATTAAGGGTAAAAAAGTCACTGTCGTTCCTATTCTTCGTGCCGGATTAGGTATGATGGACGGCGTATTGGAACATGTTCCAAGTGCCCGCATCAGTGTAGTGGGTATGTATCGTGATGAAGAAACTCTAGAACCAGTTCCTTATTTTCAAAAATTAGCAAGTGATTTAGATGAACGCTTAGCAATTGTTGTTGATCCTATGTTAGCCACTGGGGGTTCTATGATTGCGACTATTAATTTATTAAAAGCAAAAGGTTGTCAGCATATTAAAGTCCTAGTCTTAGTTGCTGCACCTGAAGGGATCAAAGCTTTAGAGGCTGTACATCCTGATGTTGAATTATATACTGCATCAATTGATAGCCATTTAAATGAGAATGGCTATATTATCCCGGGATTAGGCGATGCAGGTGATAAGATTTTTGGTACGAAATAAGACCAAAATACAAAGCGGCAATTAATGCCGCTTTTTTCCGCGTAATCTATTGGAAAATAGACCGCACTTTTAGTTAATTCAGACAGAGAGTTGAAACTTAAATGACAAATCAAAATATCCCCGTAGAAATTTCGGGCAAAATCAAACAAGCTTTTATTGGCTTGCAAATGTTATTCGTTGCATTCGGTGCATTGGTATTAGTTCCATTAATCACAGGATTGGACGCAAATACTGCCTTATTAACCGCCGGAATTGGTACATTGCTTTTCCAACTATGTACCGGCAAGAAAGTGCCGATCTTTTTAGCCTCTTCTTTTGCTTTTATTGCACCAATCCAATATGGTGTAGCCTCATGGGGAATTCCGGCAACAATGGGTGGTCTTGCTTGTGCAGGACTTGTTTATGTTGCCTTAAGCCTGTTGGTTAAATTACGTGGAGCGGGGGCTTTACAGAAAATTTTTCCTCCGGTTGTTGTTGGACCCGTTATTATCATTATCGGATTAGGACTGGCACCTGTGGCTGTAGATATGGCGACCGGCAAAGGCAGTAACTATGAATATGGTGATGCGGTTCTCGTGTCAATGATTACGCTATTGACTACTTTAATTGTGGCTGTTTTTGCCAAAGGTATGATGAAATTAATACCGATAATGTTTGGCATTGCGGTGGGTTATATCTTGAGTTTATTTATGGGATTAATCGATTTTAGTCCTATTACCAAAGCATCTTGGTTTTCCTTACCGAATTTAACGACACCAGAATTTAAACTGGAAGCTATCTTATATTTGCTACCAATAGCGATTGCACCGGCAGTTGAACATGTTGGCGGTATCATGGCTATCAGTTCTGTAACCGGCAAAGATTTCTTAAAAAATCCGGGGTTACACCGCACTTTATTAGGTGATGGTCTTGCAACATCTGCTGCATCACTATTAGGCGGTCCACCAAATACCACTTATGCAGAAGTAACTGGTGCAGTAATGCTAACCCGAAATTTTAATCCGACTATTATGACTTGGGCAGCAGTATGGGCAATTGCAATTTCATTTTGCGGCAAAGTTGGAGCATTCCTATCTACGATCCCCACCTTCGTTATGGGCGGAATTATGATGCTGGTTTTTGGCTCTATTGCCGTCGTTGGGATGAGTACATTAATTCGTGGTAAAGTTGATGTGACGGAAGCACGTAATTTATGTATTATTTCTGTGGTTATGACTTTTGGAATTGGTGGAATGTTTGTCAATTTAGGAGAATTATCCTTGAAAGGGATTAGTTTATGTGCCGTTGTCGCTATTATTCTAAATCTCATTTTACCATCGGCTAAAAATCAAATAGAAGACTAAAATTTACAAGATTAATAGGAATAGGTTCACCTGTTCCTATTTTTTCTGTATTATGAGTCAACTTTACTATCAAATGGAATTATTTTTTGAGCCAACAACTCCCTTTGCCTATTCATCAAATAGACGATGATACCTTAGAGAATTTTTGTAGCGACAATAATTTATTGTTACTCGGTTCATTACGTAAAAATTTTATTCAATTATATCAACCTTTCTTTTACATTTTTGGAGGAAAAAGTACAGGTAAAACTCATTTGCTTAAAGCGTGTTCCAATTATTTTTTAGCATCGCAACGCAATGCGATTTATATTCCATTGAGTAAAGCACAATATTTTTCCCCTGAAGTTTTGGAAAATTTAGAACAGCAAGAGTTGGTTTGTTTAGATGATTTCCATGCAATAATAGGAAATCATGAATGGGAATTGGCTATTTTTGATTTAATGAATAGAATAAAAGAGAGCGGGAGTACATTACTGTTAATAAGTGCCAATCAATCTCCAGTGAATTTAAATATCTCTTTACCCGATCTTGCCTCACGATTAAGTTGGGGAGAAATTTATCAGCTAAATCCACTAAATGAACAACAAAAAGTAGAAGTGATAAAACGCAATGCCCATCAACGAGGGATCGAATTACCTGATGATACAGCTAATTTTTTATTAAAACGTTTAGATCGTGATATTAAATCTTTATTTGATACATTAACTTTATTAGATAAAGCCTCATTACAAGCACAACGTAAGTTGACTATTCCTTTTGTGAAAGAAATATTAAATCTTTAACCGTTACCAAAGGTAATGTTTTATGATTTTATATACGATTTAAAGGTGTAATAGACAAAATAGCTTAAATCCTTTTGAGATTTAAGCTATTTTAGTTCGTCTTGCTTAAGCTACATATTAGCTATTTTGGTTGATAAAATTTACTAATTGATTTTTTGGTAATGCACCAACCTGAGTTGCGACAGCCTTACCTTCTTTGAAGAATATTAATGTTGGAATGCTACGCACACCAAATTGAGCCGGTGTCGCTTGATTTTCATCAATATTAATTTTAACAATTTTTACCTTATCACCTAATTCAGCTGAAAGTTCCTCTAGAATAGGTCCAATCATACGGCAAGGACCACACCAAGGAGCCCAAAAATCTAATAATACTGGAATATCTGATTTTAATACATCAGTATCAAAAGTCGCATCTGTTGTATGTAATACTTCACTCATTTTTATTTTTCTTCCTTTTATTGTTTGGGATTTATTATTTCCAGTTAGAGAGTATAAAGATAAATCTCCGCTTTTCAAGTGAAAAATCACAACATAAACCACGACAAATTACTTACGTATGATAAGTTGCGACTTTTATTAAATCTTGATCTATTAAAGTGCGGTTACTTTAGTTGAGAAAATGCCTGCAATAAATCCGCTTTAATATCTTCTACATTCTCCAATCCTACAGAAAACCGTAGTAAACGATTGCATACACCTCGAGCAACACGTTCAACCTCAGGAATATCCATATGCGTTTGTGTCGCCGGATACGTAATGAAACTTTCCGTACCGCCTAAACTCTCAGCAAAAGTAATTAACTTCATTGCTTTAAGAAAAGGATTTACCCAATTTTCATTTTGAAGACGAAAAGATAGCATCCCTCCTTTATTTGGATATAACACATCTTTTACTTGTGGCTGTTCTCTTAAAAAGTTTGCCAATTCCTGTGCATTTTTCTGATGACGTTCCATTCGCAATGCAAGTGTCTTCATGCCTCGAATGGTCAACCAAGAATCAAAAGGTGATAATACGGGACCTGCACCATTTTGAATATAATATAAGCGGTCACAGATCTCTTGCCCTTTGGCAACAATTAACCCTACTAATGTGTCATTATGACCAGCAATATATTTTGTTCCACTATGAATAACAATATCTGCACCATGTTCCATTGGTCTAAATAAAACAGGAGTTAAAAAAGTATTGTCTACAATCAATAGCAAATTGTATTTTTTAGCTATTTTCGCAATTTCTGCCACATCACATTCTTCCATTAACGGATTCGATGGCGTTTCAACAAAAATCGCCTTTGTATTCTCAGTGATTGCCTTTTCAATTTCTTCACTTGAAGCTGTATTGACATAAACAGGCTTAACACCATGCGTATTCTTATGGGCAAAATCCAATAAACGATAAGTTCCGCCATAAACATCGCTGGAAACAATCCATTCATCAGGTGACGCAAATAAGTTCATCAATAATTGAATAGCCGCCATTCCTGAAGAACAGGCAAATCCACGATCTCCACCTTCTAATTTTGCAATTGTTTCTTCTAATACCGTTCTCGTTGGATTTTTAGTGCGGGTATAATCAAATCCCGTACTTTCACCAATTCCATGATGAGCATAAGCAGTGGAAAGAAAAATCGGCGTAGATACCGCACCGGTTCTTTCATCTGTTCTATTACCTGCCTGAGCCAGTAATGTATCTAGAGCATATTGTTGTGTCATAACTTCACCTAATTAATCTAAGAAAAACGACCGCACTTTTAGCTATATTTTATTATTGTACGACATAATAGGATTGCATTGTTGCACAAAGTTTCCAGTGATTAAAGAATATTTTCTATATCATTAAAATAGATAAATGAAATAAGTGATAGTGATGTACTAAAAACAAACACATTCTGTATAAATTGTATTCTTAAATACCTGTTTTGAGTTTTTTTTCATCAATTAACATATTTTTTCAAAAGAATTGTTGACAGTTTTTCATAACGAAGTAAAATGCGCACCACTGACAGCGAATGTGTTGCAGCGAAAAAGCGGGAATAGCTCAGTTGGTAGAGCACAACCTTGCCAAGGTTGGGGTCGCGAGTTCGAGCCTCGTTTCCCGCTCCAATTTACGCTACGGCGTGTTAGCAAAGCGGTTATGCACTGGATTGCAAATCCATGTAGCTCGGTTCGACTCCGGGACACGCCTCCACACATAACCGAGTCGGAACACTCGCCCGAGTGGTGAAATCGGTAGACACAAGGGATTTAAAATCCCTCGGCTTTCGAGCTGTGGCGGTTCAAGTCCGCCCTCGGGCACCATTAAAATCAAGTTTTTAGCATAAAATTTGATTATCCTATTAGTCTTATTAACCCTATTAGTTCTAAGAGTAGCTTCTATACATAGTGATTTCAGCCAATACTTTCTTATTTTTCTTGTACAAGTGAGTATGATTATGAACATTAGTCAAGCTGTTACTAAAAAACCATTCATCATTACCGTTGCTTCAACCAAAGGCCGTTCGGCAAAAAGTACAAATGCGGCGAATATTGGTGCGTTTTGTGCAGATCACGGGTTAAAGACCTTGTTAATTGATACCGATACACAACCAACGCTCAATGCTTATTTTGCCTTAGATTATGTCGCACAGGGTGGTATCAGTTTTTGACCTATCAAGATGTCGATCCTACCCGTATTATTTCAAAAACAACCCTACCGAATTTAGATTTAATTCAATCCAACGATCCCACAAATAATGTCAGCCAAATGCTACACAATGCCCCTGATGGTGCAATATGGTTTAGCTTTCTACTGAAAAAGCTCAAAGGCTATGATGTGATTATTGTGGATACACGTGGAACTTGGGATATTACGGTAGATATGTCTGTGCTTGCCGCAGATTTGTTATTTTGTCCTATTTTGCCACATATTTTATCCGCAAAAGAGTTTATTCGCTGTACGATGGGGATGTAGCAAGAATTTCTATCTTATACAACATCGCTATATTTTTGAAGCTATCGCATCACTTGTTAATCACAATAAAGCCGTCGATATGCTCACAGTGTCAGAATATTGCAAAGAAAAAGGCATGTTGGAAGAAGTCGGTGGACTGGCTTATTTAGCTGAAATAGCACATAACACGCCATCGGTTGCTAATATTGTAGCTTATTCTGAACTTGTCAAACAATATAGTCGGCAACGTCAATTTTTAGCCTTGGGACAGTTTATTTTAAGTGAAATGGCGGAGCCTAAGAATGCAGAAAAATTGGCAACGCTTGCAGAGCAGATTGAACAGCGATATACGCAAATTTCGTTAAATCAAACAGATAAAAGTGCGGTGAAATTAGCAGACATTTTTTCGCAAATGTTCGACAAGATGGAGCAATCCACCTTAAATGCGGATCCTGTTACAGGCACGCCATTGGGTATCCAACAAATTGATGAATTAACTACCGGCGGGCAAGCGGGGGAATTGATCATCATCGCTGCCCGTCCTGCGATGGGAAAAACCGCTCTTTCCCTTACGGCAACGGCAAGTATTTTGGATAAGATGACGGACCAGCCTGTATTTTATTTCAGTCAGGAAATGCCCGCAGATCAAATTCTACAACGTTTTACGGCAATGAAATCAAGGGTAAGCCTGCAAAAGATTCGCCGAGCGACAGAGCTTAAGGTAGAAGATTGGAGCAAACTTTCCGACTCGGTGGGTCGTATCCAACGAGACTGGAACAAGCGTTTAATTATTGATGATGAAGGGGCATTAACGATCCCTCGATTACGTAGTAAAGTGCGTCAATATAGCCGACAATATGGCTTGCCTGCGGCGGTTTTCATTGATTATCTCCAATTAATGCGAGGTACCGGCAGAATAGAAAACCGCCACCTTGAAATCACTCAAATTTCAGGGGCGTTGAAGGCGTTAGCCAAAGAGTTGGGGCGTCCTGTTTATGCTCTTTCACAGCTCAATCGTAGTTTAGAACAACGTACCAATAAACGCCCTGTCAATGCGGATTTACGTGAATCAGGCTCGCTTGAGCAAGATGCTGATGTGATTTTGTTTATCTATCGTGATGAAGTCTATCACCCGGAAAGTGTAGATAGAGGGCTAGCTGAAATCATTATCGGCAAACAACGTAATGGACCATTAGGGAGTGTGAAATGCCGCTTTTATGGTGAGTTTAGTTTATTTGAAAATGAAATGAATTTAGGTAGATATCGCTATGAACACTAAAAACAAAAAATTATCAGATGCCGTGGCACGGAATTTAAATGTTACACCAATGGTGAATACTTCGCCTTCTTATGTGGGAGCGACTGCGACACATTACCCTACAACTTCTCAATACATTACGGTAACGTTGGATAAATTACGTCCTTATGAGCATAATCCACGCAAAACCCGTAATCCTAACTTTGAGATGATTAAAGAATCTATTCGACGTCGTGGATTAGATCATAAGCCCAATATTACCCAACGCCCGGGCGAGCCGTTTTATATTATTGCAGACGGAGGGAATACGAGGATTCAAGCCTTAAAAGAGTTATTCAGCGAAACCCAAGATCAGCGTTTTTGGGCGATTGAATGCTTGTATAAACCTTGGAAAGGTGAGACGGCAGATAGTGTGGAAGCGGAACTTGATTTGCTGATCGGTCATTTAATTGAGAATGACACCCGTGCAGATTTAACCTTTATTGAGAAAGCATTGGGGATTCAGCAGGCGAAGGAGTATTACGAGAAAAAACTTGGGCATTCATTATCCGCTCGAGAACTTTCAAGTGAATTGGAAAAAGATGGGTACATTATTCACTATACAACGCTTTCTAAGATGGAGCGTTGTGTGGCATATTTGTATCCATATATTCCTGATGTTTTGTTTAATGGATTAGGAAATAGCCCGATTGATAAACTCTTAGCCATTCGTAATAACGCCCTTGAAGTTTGGCAACAATATCAATTTGAGACTGACATTGCCTTTGAAGCTATTTGGCAAAATAGTCTTTCTCGTTGTAATGATGATAATCCCTTTAATGTGAAAACCTTTCAGGATGCGTTAATTAATGAGATGACGGATGCTTTTGAGGGCAAAGTCAGCTATGAAATGCTCTATATGGAAGTGGATTTGGATGAGCGTAAATTTCAGAAATTAGCGAAAAAGCAACAAGAAATTGATGCCCAAATTCAGCATAGTGAAGAAGATGTGGCGAGATTTCAGCAACAGCAATTGGAAAAATCCCTTTCCGAGCCTGTTCAACGTATTGAGATGACCGAAACAGAAAGTACAAGTGCCATTTCTCCAGTCTCTGATGAGTATGCTGAAAATGTAGAAAAAAATGACCGCACTTTCGTGGAAGATGTCAGCATCGATAATTTAGAGACCGAAACAGTAAATGACATTATGAATACTGTAACAATCGATGAAATTTCTATTTCTGAACCAACCCAAGATCTCGCCAGGCAATTTGCCCAAAATTACGGTATTACGCCAGGAATGAGCATTCAGGCTCAACGTGAGCAACAAGCCATTGCAAATGGGTTGGAATTTGCTTGTGTTGGTCGTCAACCTGTTTCAGATATTTGGCAAGTGTACCCAAGTCGTCAACATAAAGCAGAAGCTTATTCTCTCGCCTTGGATATTGCCGAGCAGTTTGGGATTGATGAACTCGTTGAACACGTTGTGAACAATCCTGTCGATTACAGCTTTCAGATGAAAGCCGTAGACGGTTCTTTAAAAGACGACACACAACGTACCATCTACGAACTGCTCAGTATGTTGCAAACACAGGATTTAACCTATTCAGAAGCCTGTTTTCTTGATACGGCATTATTGTTAGGTTCGGCAGATCGAGAACCTAAAATTGATGATGTTACCTTGGTGAAATTATTTCGACTCATTCGTCTTGTTCGCTATTTGCGAGCTTCAGCTTAATGGAGGCATTATGCTTGATAATTTAAACAAAGTGATTTTAGACCATATTGTCAATAATATCCGCGAAGGCAATGTGAATACCTGTCATCACCTTGGGTTTTCAACGGCAGAACTTAGCGAAATCCAACAGTTAAGCATTGATGAAATGTACGATATTGCTCAATCTAAAGTGCCGATTGCGGCGATTAATATCGACCATAGTGCCTTTTGGAAAATGGTCAAAATGGCACAAGTCAATTCACAAGAACGAATGATTATTGATCGAGCCTTACTCCTTGGAGCATCCATTCAAATGTTGAATACCTACTTTGGTTTGAGCACCACGAAAGTGTCGGCAAGACGTAGTTTGCTGGGGATTCGTGAAGAACCGGGACGAAAAGCTACAACCACTGATGAGCAAAAGACACGTTTATGGGAACTATGGTGTCAACATAAAGGCAGTATTCAGAATTTAGAGTCAATGGAAGGTCTGGAATTATTAATGCTATTTGCGGAAGAAACGCAAATTAATTTGACTGCGATTTGGCGTGCTGTTGATCCTTGGTATCGTAATAAAAAATAACAAAAAATTCCCCCGAGGTGAGTATCAGGCACATCGGGGGATAGAGGGGTTACAGTATTACTGACTTCCCTCATTTCTTTTGTTAAGAAAGCAAAAGCATTATAACGAAATATAAACCCAAAACAATCGAAATAATTAAATACAGGTTTTGGAGAATTAAAAATGACAATTTTTGAAAAACTTACCACACCGAACAAAACAGAACAGGGCTTACTCTTTTTTGGAAATCAGCATGAAACCGTGCCGACAAGGCTACTTTATGATCCCTGTTTAACGCCGCGAGCCAAATTTGCTTGGCAACTGATCAAGCATAAGGCAAGAGAGTTTCAAGGGGGATTATTTCCATCTTACGAAGTATTGGGGAAACTGCTTTCAGATAAACCTTACCTGAATGCGAGCCTATCGCGTAAAACTGTCAGTCAAACCTTATTATTGTTACGCTTAACACGATGGTTGACCCTTTGTGAAACGGTGCGTAATGAATTAGGGCAAGTAAAAGGAAATGTCTATTTATTGCACGATGAGCCTATCCCCATATTAGATGCGATTCAACTTAACGAAGATTATCTCCATTTATTACATTCTGCGACAAAACATAAAGACATCGTGGTGAGAGGTGTTGCGACGCATATTGTCAATAATATTCTTTCAGATAAAACCCAATGGCACTATGTTTCACATATTGATTGGATGCAAGCCCGTTATCAAGATTATTGTTCTCGTTTTGGAAATGAAAAAGAGGCTGATTTTTCTTATTTAAATTTAGATACTGTGCAGCAGAATTTGCTGAGTTCCAATAAGGAACGCAGTGAAAACAGTGAGGAACTCAGTGAAAAAATGAGCAATTTGCCGAGTTCCATTAAGGAACTCAGTCAAAATACCCCAAGTTCCAATAGGGAACTCAGCCAAGAAAAACAGGGTAAGTCTTTGATTTTAGACTCAGTTCCATTAAGGAACTCAGTGAATCAGTACAAGTACAGTACAGTATTTATAAATAAATACAGTACAGGTACACCGGAAGAAATTGATTGGACACTTAACTTAAACCACTTTGAGAAACGTACTGTTGCCAAAGCAATGGAAGGGCTTGATTTAGGGCTGTGCCAAGCCATTTTGTTTGAAGCGGGTGAACGCCTTGAGAAAGGGACTATTAAGAAGCCACAGGGATATTTACTGAGCCTAGTGAGAAAAGCTCATTTAGGACAATTTAACCCCTATTTACTTGAACAATATTTGAGCCAGTGTAATCTATCAATGATGAATAAATCACTGACACACATTACTGTGCCAGAGCGGGATAAAACACCACCGCCATCATCTGTGCCAACATTGGAACAGCGGAAAGCACGTGCCGAAATGATACGTAATTTAAAAACGCAGCTTTTGAATTAAGTACAAAAATTAACCAGTGTAGAGGGACTCTACAAAGTACAAAATTTAACCAGTGAAGGGGGACCCTTCAAAGTACAAAAATTATTAACCATAGAATAGGAGTATCCGTATGACAACCACCGATCTTCAAAATCAACGACCAGGACCGCTACGCAGTGCACCTGAAATTACGATCAACACCCATCATGCCTCTAAATTATGGGTAGGTCGTGCAGCCGTGCGAAATGAGCAAGGCAAAATTATCCGTGCAGGGATCATCAGTATGCCGAATTGTTTGAGTTTATTAAGTCAAATTCAACGTGCGGCAGCGAATAATGACCCTTATGCTGATGATTATTTACTACGGTTTGAAACCAAGGTGCTGGGTTATCGTCAGGAAATGCAACAACTTGTAGAAAAAGTGAATTACCTTTATAGTGAGCAAATCCCTTCGGCATTCCATATGGAAAACAGTGTCAGTATTGAACCAGCTCGTTATGCACTGACCTTTAATTCTCAACTTGGCTATCAATTAATCTTCCTTTTCTTGAAATTTGATGAGCTTGCTTGTGCGGTGATGGCAGCTTCGCATATTGCCTTAATGACACGTAGCGAGGCTTCAGATTGGATTGAAGCAGGTGCTAAATTAATCCGTCAGTGTTTTGGGTTGGTTGAGAGGGTTCATCTGCTTCGAGGGTTCAAGCCTTATACAATAAGGGTTCTTGTTTTTAAAACTATCTTTTAGGGATCATTTGGTATTCTGCTTTTTTGTTATGCGTAAATATTTGATCAGATAAGAAGAATAAAAAAGTGAAAAATTTTCATAGAAAACGGCAATAATACAAATTTTATTAAAGTAGTTAGTTTTTTGTAATGGCTGAACTTGTTAAAATATGCATGAAATTTATACAAAAAAGGGAGATAAAAATGAGTTTCCAACTACATAAAAAACTGGCGGATCTAAAAGATAGCAATAGAAAATTATTTGAAATGCGGAGTAATGTTATTCAGTCTAAAAAAAGATTGCTCCTTCAGATTTTACAAGATGAAGTAAAAGACTTTCTGAAAACACTTGAATTCTCAGTAACGGCTATCCCGGAACAGAATACCATTCTAGCTAATTACAAAGGGCAAATGAACATAGAAGTAAAATTCTCAAATTCAGAAGAATTTATATTTGGTGCGGACATCTTGGTAAATGTTGATTACCTAAAAAAAGAATTTCTATTAACTGTAAATTTAAAACGTCAATCATTCCAGCCAATTTTAGAAGAAGATATAGAACAAGCAATAGAACAATATACCAAGCTCAATGCACATCTTGAAGAACTTGACACAAAGGATATAGACGGAAGTTATAAGCTATATCTAAAACAAGATACTCTTCAGCTGATACCATTTCCAAATATCAAAGAAGCACTTAAAAAAATCTTACAAGTCGAATAAATCACAGCCTGCATATTGCGGGCTTTTTTATTATAAAAATATTTATATATGAAATTAAATTAGGAAAAATAGGAAAAATAGGAAAAATAGGAATTTTTAAAATGAATATGTTAAAAATCAATACTTTAATAAAATTGAGTGTTCCTATTTTTTCCTATTTTGTTCCTATTTTTATCCTAAAAATAGGAATGGCACAGAAAAAAACGGCATTTAAGCCGTTTTTACCGTAGGAATGAGATCAATATTTAAAGCATTTAAGATTTTACGCACAGTTTCAAATCTCGGCTTATTGCTTGAAAGAGTTTGATAAAGGCTTTCACGAGCAATCCCCGCTTTTTTCGCAATATCATTCATGCCTTTTGCTCTAGCCACAGTATTGAGTGCTTGAATAAATTCTTCATCATTGCCATTCTTTAATGTCTCCGCAAGATATAAAGCGATCAACTCATCATTTTCTAAAAATTCTGCAGCATCAAAATCAGTCACTTCTATATTGTTTTGTTCACTCATTTTCATCATCTCCTAATTGTTTAAATTTTTCTAATATCACTTGGGCATCGCTTATATCCTGTTGCTGAGTTTTTTTATCTCCACCGTTTGTTAGCAAATAGATAATATCCTCAATTTTTGCGTAATGTAAAAAACCCAACTGAAATGGCTGGGTCTTTACTGGAAATAATTAATATTGGCGTATTAATTACTATGTGCAGTTCTCCATCCGCTGTACACAATACCTACAACATAGAAGAACACCTTTGAAAACGGTAGTCTATTCTAAAACAGATTGTACGGTATTGTCCATAGATAAGTGATGGCAACTTATCAAATGGAGATTAGTCTTATGGCTACGACTATTTGTTCTAAATGTGGCTGTGTTTGCCCTATTATTTTCAGATGGACTCGTGAAGATCCAAAAACTGGAGCAATTATCAGAGCAAAACATCGACCAATGCCAATTCCACTATGTGGATGTAAATAAATAAGCACCCTTAGGGGTGCTTTTTTATTATAAAAACATTTATACATGAAATTAAATTAGGAAAATTAGGAAAAATAGGAATTTTTAAAATGAATATTTTAAAAATCAAAAACTTAATAAAATTTAGTGTTCCTATTTTGTTCCTATTTTTTAGGAATTTTGTTCCTATTTTTTAGGAATTGAGGAGAAAAAAGAGAAGAAAAACAAAGGAAATAAAAAAGATAATGCTTGTGATTAGTATATTATTGCAATATACTAATCACGTTTTCGCAATAGGGCGGAAATAAGAAGAGCGGCTTTCACCGCTCAACTAAAATAGGAACTGGATTATGTTGGTTAAAGTATTAATCCTAGTTATCTTTATCTTAGTAAGTTTACCCGCTTACTAGATAAGTAGCTAAAGTCCTAGCGGTGAATTTACCCGCACCGCTAGGCAGTTCCTAATATACAACCACCGACTAACAAAATCAAGTAAGGAGAAAACAATGGCATACGCAAAAACAGAACATTCACGCAAATTAAGAATAAAAACAGCGAATGAATGGAATAAAAAGCGCCTAGAGGCTGGTATTGTCAAACGTATCACTATGCAATTTGCCACCGAAGATGCAAACGAATTAGATGCTATTGCACAAGAACTAGGTCTATCAAGACCGCAAGCAATTAAAAAACTTTGTGAAATGTATAGAGAGAGCAATAAATAACAAAAAAACCGCACCCAAAAAGTGTGGTATTTTTTCAAGAAATACTTGTATTAATATTAGTTATCTAATATAATGAGGACATCTAGCAAGGGGCTAGAAACAAGAACGCCCCGACTTGTTCAGTTACGGGGCATTAAATGGAGCTAGGATATGCTAATCAAAATCATCATCCTAGTTGTCTTAATAAGCATAAGCCATAACGCTTACTAATTAAGATAACAAATGTTAGGGAGGGTGCCTCCTCCCTAACAGCTCCAATCTTAAACAACCCACTTAAAAAAATCAAGGAGAAAAACATGGCAACCACAAACGCTGAACGAGTTGCAAAATCTGATGCAAAGCGAGGGATTAAACTTAAAGCCTTTAAACTCCCGCTAGAAGTGATAGAAGAGATAGAACAAATAAGCCAACAAATGGGCATACCGCAAAACCAACTTATTATCCAAGCACTAGAATGTTTTAAACAAGCCAACAAATAACAAAAAAACCGCACCCAAAAAGTGCGGTATTTTTTTCAAGAAATACTTGCTTTTATTATATAAGTCTATATAATATAAAACATCTGGCAAGGGGCTAGAAACAAGAAACCCCGGCTTGGAGAAACCGGGGCAACTTAGGAAATAGAAGATGAATCCATGGTTAATCATCATTCTAATCATCCTATTAGTAATAAGCCAATCAGCTTATTAGGATGACGTAAGTCCTAGCGGGTGCGACCGCTAGGCAGTTCCTAAACTATACAACTTCAACTTTTAAAAATCAAGTAAAGACAGGAGAAAACCATGGCAAATTCAAACACAGAACATAGTAAAAAGCTCAGAGCACAAACCGCAAAAGAACGCAATCAACGCCTAAAAGCTGAAGGCAAACTACGCCAAATTAGCATGCTTATCAATAGCGAACTGGCGGACCAATTCGATGTAATCGCCAAAGAACAAGGCAAAAGCCGTCCGGAAGTGCTTAAAATGCTCATTGAGCTATACCAACAAAAAAAACAGAACTAACCGCATCGCAGGGGCAAATGGCAAACCGCCAAGCCCCCGCATTGCACAACATCAAATTAATTTCATCAAAACCCTATTATATCTCCATTACGATATTAAAACCCCACAACAAGCCCGCAACGCCTTACGCAATGGCAAGCTCGGGCAAGACCTCGAACGCCTAAGAAATCAACATGGCGATATACTGGCAAATCTCAATATGGCAATCCCCTCCGATGTAACCCTTGAGAACTGGTACAACCAAGCCTAACGCCAATCAAAAAAAGTATCTTGGCAAATTTGCCAACCCAAACCTACTTAAACGGCTAACATAGCCACGAACAGAAAACAGAAAAGACAGGAAAAACCAACCAACAAGGAGGACTATGCAAGAACCCGTAATACAAGTCAGCTGCTACATGCGAACCCGAGAAGTTTGTCAATTTCTCAACATAAGCCGTTCAACGCTCTACAAATATTGCCAACAGGGAATAATCCCCAAACCGCAAAAAATGGGCAACATTCCCATTTGGGATAGAGAAAACCTGATCGCATGGCAAAAACAGCAAATAAAAAAAGCCCCGGCGTAGTGCATAACCGGGGCAAACAAGGAGAAATACCAAGGAAATTATTATGAATTTTGTTTTATTAAGAGATAGATAAGAGATAAATAAAAAGCAAGAGGAGCTTCCCCTTGCTTTTTTTATTACAAATAATTCACGGCAAAGTAAAAGTCACGTAAAACGCACTCCCCCACCCGCGTTTTTTTGTCAAAAATTGACATTTTTTCATTTAATTTACACCAAAAAAAAGCCCTCGTTCCCTTATTTACAAGCAACCAGAGCTATTTTTTAGTTTCCCCTGTAACAAATTGTCAAGGACTTTCTAATCATTTTTATCACTTTTTTGATGTTTTTCACTCTCCATTTCTCTAAGCATTATGCGTTTCAATTTATCTTGCATAGTTTCAGTAGCACTTTCATTAAAGTGGACAAACCTCATAGGTTACTTTCCCAATCTTTTTTATCGTCTTTGTTCCTGTATTATTTTCTTGCATATCTTCCATCCTTTCCTTGTAAATAAAAAGACAACTAGATTTTTACTTCTACTTGTCTTTATTCGTTGATTAAATTTTGTGCTTTATTTAGTTTTTCTTTGCTTTGCAATTTTCTTCTGTCTACTCCTATTACTCTAAGGGGTAAACACATTTCAATTATCCTTGAATATATCCTACCTAGCATTATATCCTCTTGTTCTTTCTCAATATCTTTGTAATTAAGATTAGTTGTTATAATTGTTGGTTTTGCTTTTAAGTATCTTGCATTGATTACATTGTAAATTTGCTCTAGTGCATACTCTGTATTTCTTTCTATGCCAAAATCATCAAGTATTAATAGTGTTGCATTGGTTATGCTATCAATATATTCATTACGATCAAGATTAAAACCACCTTTTTGTAGGTCGTTTAGTATCTGTGCAAAATTTCTAACTTTAACTACATAGCTATATTTTGTGATAATTTCATTAGCAATACTGCAAGCTAAATAGGTTTTTCCACTTCCTATATTTCCGTATAAAAGTAGTCCTACATTATCTTTTTTCATTTCTTCAAAATGTTTTACATAGTTTGTTGCTTTTCTTAGTATTTCTTTATCTATATTTTTATCACAATGTTCAAATCTATAACTATGTTGAGTTTTCGAGATAAAACAGTTTTGTCTTATTCGCTCTTGTTCTAAGAATTTTTGTCTTTTTTTCTCTTGTTCTTCTGCATCTCTTACGCATCTACAGGCTACTTTGAAGATAAATTTCTTATTCGAAAAATCAAGTGGCTCACTATCTATTCTTTCATTACATTTTTTACAATAAAAACAAAGGACAGCATGATTTAACGTAACAAAAAACGACAAAAAAACATTACAAAAATCACATATTCCTACAAGCCTCAACGAAATCGCCCCATTTTTGCATAGCCTCTACACGCTGATTAAAATAGCTAGTCCGATTATAAGCCTTACTCACCTGGCTCCCCGACTCATGAGCCAAACAAGCCTCAGCGACCTCAAAAGCGACCCCATTATCAGCAAGCCAAGTCCGAGCGAGCGACCGCATCCCATGGGGAGTCATCTTATCCTTATATCCCAAAGCCCGATAAAAAGCCTGATTAGCCGTATTGGCTGAACAATGAGAATTTTTATTAGAGCGATGAGGGAAAACAAAAGGCTTATCAGCATTAAACTTACGCAACTCCAACAACAGAGCAACAGCCTGAGAGCTCAACGGCACATCATGGGCCTTATTCATCTTCATATTCTCAGCGGGAATACGCCAAACCGCATTAACAAAATCCACATCAACCCACCTGGCAGTAACAACCTCATTAGCCCGAACCATAGTCAAAAGCTGAAATTCAATCAAAAGCCGAGTCTGAAAATCCAAACGAGAGCGAGCCAACACACACAAAAATTCCGGCAACTCATCGGCACGAATACAAGGATTATTAACAGCCTTAGGCCGAGGAAAAGAACGCTTAATAGGAGCCAAAAGATTAGCACTCCAAACCCCCATATCAACAGCATGATCGCCCAACTCCCGCAAATCACGGGCCACCTTCTCCCCCATATGAGGTGCACGCTCAAAAATAGCCTTAATAACCTCCCGAGCCTCAAACAAAGAAATATCCAAAACCTCCCGCTCCCCAAAGTGAGGCAACAAATAACGCTTAAAACGGGCTAACCTATCGCGTAAATGTTTCTCGCTCAAACGCATCCCCTTAGTAACATGCCAATCCTCAACAACCATAGACAGAGTAAAAACAACCCTCTCCACAGGCTTAAATTGTGCCTTAAAATTCTCAACAGGATCGACACCTTGCTCAAGCAAAGAATTAAAAGAAATAGCCAAAGACAAAGCGGACTCAAGAGACATCACATCAGCATTTCCCAAATTCTTCTTCTTAATAGCCTTAGTAACAGGATGCCGAAAAATATAACGATAAGATTTAGTCCCCTTAGGAGACATAACCAAAAAAAGCTTATATCCCAAAGAAATCTGCTCTTGTTTCCCCGTAGTTTTCAGTTTATCGACAAAAGATTGATTAATTTTAGCCATCATCTAACCTCATGATTTAATTGAATAAACAAGCCCAAAAGATCCCAAATGATCCCTAAAAAATCCAAAATTAAAATTTTGTGAGTAAAAGCTCACAAATTAGGGATCATTTAGTAACAAAAAGGCACATAAACACAGATAACAAAAAAACAGAGAAAACACAGAAAAAACGCAAAAATGCTTATATTTCAATGAATTAATGATAAAAAATGAAAGAAAAAAGACAGAAAAAAACAGAGAAAAGAAGAGCTCTGGCGGTGAGAATTATCGTCATTCAGGAATTACTCGCCACGATGCAATCGAAAATAATGCACGTTATAAAGCAGCAATCAAACGGATGAAATATGAATTATCCCCCGAAATTTTATCTGGGGAAAAACGTGCAAATTTTGCTCCAGTTATAAAAAATACCTCATCATCTGATGCTGAACCGGAACAAGATGAATTTGTTGAGATTGGCTCAGCGTAATTAAATCAAATAAGAATGGCACAGTGCTAAGAGGGAAAGAATGAAAAATGAGTTAATTCCAAAAAGTATGTACCGTGATTTGGCGGTGCATACCCCACTTAATTTGGTATTGAAACAGTTTTTTAGTGAGATAGCTGATATTGAGGATTGTGAGCAATTACAGCTATCACTTTATCAGGTGAGAGAGTATTTAATCAGCCAACATCAAGATATTGTCAAAAAATTAAGAAGTAATGATATTACAAAAGCCTTAGGGTTTCGTTTAATGCAGGACAAAGCTTCTTCCTCAGGTGGGCATTTTTTACGTTGGCGTATCACTACTGGGAAAACTAATCAATCCGCTGAAAAAGGCAAGTTGATTTGGAAAGGACTTATTGAAGATAAAGCGGTATCTGACGGCATTAAAAAACGCATTGCTCAGATGGAAAAAGAACGATTAGTGCTGAATATGCAAATGTCGGTATTAAATTCGATGATGAGACAATTATCCGCAACTATTGATAAATTAGCTGAAATTGAAGACCTTACTCAAGGTGAAATATCGTCTAATTAAAAAGTTTGTAGTGCCGGATTTTCAGGTTTGTACTCATTGGATTTTCAAGGTTTGTACTCGCTGGATACAAAAGGCCTTTTAAAGGTAAGGGGACAAGCCCCTTACCTTAACGAAAAAAGGAGCCTTTCCTTTAAATTGGAATAAGTTATGAAATTTGATATTGATTCTTTATTAAATAGTCCGGTTTATGAAGAAATGAGAACACCACTTTTCTTGCGTGTGATTAAAAATCCGCCTCCTTGGGCATTTGATATTATTCAACCTTGGGAAGATCCTTATCGCTCACTTATGGGAGCATTTGTTCGTCGTCACTATTGGACGTCACAAGGTTCAATTAATGTATTTCAAGTGATAGGAACAGCCCATCAACAATACCAAAATCGCCCCTGGATGGATTTATTAACATCCGGTAAGCGAATGGATATCAACCTTCCCCTGCAAGATAAGAAGCCGGAATATTATCGGGCAACAGAAAATAAATCACCGTCAATGTATTTTAATACCCTTGATGGAATGAATTACTACATTGGTCAAGATGGTAATCATCGAACTTGTATTGCAAAATTTATGTTTTATGAAACCGGTGAGACCCAGTTACATGGTGTCACTATCAATCATTATGATATTGATGAGATGTTTTACCAAATGTATTGCGAACTAAATGATAAAATTAAACGCTTTGGTTTGCCGGTTATTCTGACAGCTGAGTCAAAATTAATAAAACGAGAAGATACAGCCGGTTGGATGATTGATTATTTTCAACCTTATTTGATTTGGAAGGAATATGATGAAGAAAGTCATCATGAATTACTCGAAGAACTAAATTTTGAACAAGCCAAAAAAAAGCTCGTTGAAGTCACATCCCTGTTATCACTAAAAAAACAAACAAAAGATGTGCAAAAATCGTTATTACAGCGGTTTAAGTCTTATTTATTCAAGGGGTAATTTATGATTAATGTAAAAATGACGTTTACAGTCGAAATTGATGGTGAAACCATTGTTCAGCATCAAATTAAAGAACAGGCAGAAAAACGCTCTTACTTTTCACAA
Source organism: Histophilus somni (assembly GCF_014202395.1). Lineage (GTDB taxonomy): Bacteria > Pseudomonadota > Gammaproteobacteria > Enterobacterales > Pasteurellaceae > Histophilus > Histophilus somni. Next base: position 25,277 of record NZ_JACHGQ010000008.1, on the reverse strand, counting down.
GAGCGTAAATTAACGAAAGAAATTATAAATAGGATGAATGAGTTTCATTCTGAAAGATGGCTCGACGCAAGACCTTGGGACAATTTTACAATAGATAAAAATCCGTAGGTATTATCGATTACAGATTTTATAAATAGCTTTTGCTAAGGTATTTAGTTTAATCGCAATAAAATCTTCCTGAGAATAGGGTGATTTATCCCATTCTTTTATAAGGTCGTTTGGATTTCTTTCTCCTAAATCTAGTGACAAGAGATTTGAGGCTGCAATAACGGCTTCACCAAAGGTAATACTAAGTTTTTCTGACATATTGATTTTCCTATTTTTGTTGTGGTAGATAAAAATGGAAATTCAATATACCACATTGAGTCGGTGTGGCTAAATAAGCGACTCACATATTGGAAATTCATTCCAACAGAATTTTAATTAAATGATTTTTTCTTTACTCGAATCACGTTTAATAAACCTAATTTAATTCGTTGAAGGAGTAAATACGATGGCCGGTATTAATAAAGTGATTATTGTCGGAAAATATTTACGCAAAGGCTCGAAAGTCTATGTTGAAGGACGTCTAAAAACCCGTAAATGGCAAGATCAAAACGGGCAAGATCGTTATACCACTGAAATTCAAGGCGATGTATTACAGATGTTAGATAGTCGGAATGTAGCCAATAGCGTTGAGGGACAGGCTAGTTACCAAGCTACTAATCAATCTGCAAAAACGATGACTCAACAAGAGCTACCGCCTGATAATTTTGACGACAATATCCCATTCTGAATTCCATATACATAAATTATGTAAAAATACATCATAATAACCAAAGAGAAACCTTATAAAACAAGGTTTCTCTTTTTTTACATTAATTTTGACACAATATCTTTAATTTGATAGTATTTATATATGAGATTTTTGTAAATTAAATAGATATGCATAGATTAGAAACAGTCCTTTTTTCAAATGGAGAACGTTTTCCTCTATTGGTTAATGTGGAAACTGGTATTCCTGATTTTTATTCAACCTTATGGGTAACTGTAGAACTACGTAATCAATCCGCAGTAAACACAATTAGAAATAAGCTGGGAACTATACAGTGGATAATGAATTGGGAAAAACAGAATAATCTTGTTATTAGCGATCTAATTCATAACAAAGTACTCTTAACAGAAAACGAGTTAGAATCTCTTATTCAACATATGAGAATAAATGTAAAAAAGCAAAAGAATGTAATCAATACAAAAAAAGTGTGTTAATGAAAGGCAGGAGTCAATTTATTGATATTTATTCTTCAGTATCTCTTAGTCATCAATATAATAGACTAACAACGCTTTCAGAATACATATTATTTCTATCTAAAGTAATTAATGTATCTAACGAATATATCGAAAAATTGATGAAACTAATTAAGTTAATTAAAGAGTCAAGACCTAAAAATCATAAAACATTATCTATAAAACCAGAAAGTGAGCTACCTGATGGATTGTTAGATGAGTTTATGTCTATTGCGAACTTTTCTAATCCTAATAATCCATTTCAAGATATTGGAATCAGAAAAAGAAACCATTTAATGTTTATCTTATTAAAGGAATTAGGGATTAGAAGAGGAGAACTATTATCAATTCAAATCCAATTTATTGATATAGGAACAGTTAAATCCTCAATCACAATTAGACGAACGCATGATGATAAATTTGACACAAGAAAGAAACAAGCTGTAAGTAAAACGAAAGAGAGACGTCTTCCTATTTCGCAGAAAATAGCTCAACTTATTGATGATTACATTATGAATTATCGTTCTAAAATTCCACACGCAAATACACATCCATATTTATTTGTTACTCATCGAAAAGGAAAAACTCAAGGATGTCCAATTAGTACAAGTTCTTTTGATAATGTTATTGTACCAACAATGAAAAAAGTAGATCCTAAGTTCTCTATCATTCACCCACATATTTTCCGTCATGAATGGAACTTAGATTTTTCACGAAAAGTAGATAAGAATAACCAGAATGTAGATAATGATTCTTCACATAAAGATTTTATTTCTCCTGAAAAAAAAGCCAAAATGAGGCAACATCTTATGGGGCATACATCAGAAAAATCAGGAAATATTTATAATCAACGCTATATTAGAGAAAAAGCAAACAAAATATTATTAGATCTTCAAATTGAGTTCCAAAAAAAGGTTGATAATTATGAGTCAGAATAAACGTTTTAGACAGTCAAGAGATGGGTATGCATTTGATAAAAATGAAAACTTTTAGCGTATAAGTAAAGACAACACAATTAACTTTTCTCAACCCATATTAAATATAAATAAAAAAACATTAGACGGATTTAGAAAAACATTAGCAATATATGCCGAAAAATACTCAAGTTATCACGTATCTCAAATGTATCAACAGTTTCAACGATTAGTAATTTCAACTAATTTAGAAATCATTGATGTGCCAATAATATTGGATTGGAAAAATAAACTAGGAAAAGAGCATGAATGGTATTTAGGAGCATTAAAGGTTTTTTTACTGTCATGGCATGAGTATGGTTATTATGGAGTTGATAAAGCTGTTGCAGCTCTACTAGAAAGCTTTACATTGAGTGGAAATGAGAAAGGTAAATCGGTATTAATGAGGTGCCCTTATACAGGAGCATTTACTGAAAATGAAATTTTGGCTTTAATGGCTGAACTAGCTAGACTTTGGAGAGAAGAACTTATTTCATTTGAAACATATGCATATATTCACTTACTTCAAACTACAGCTAGAAGACCTATTCAAATACGCCATTTAAAATTTGAAGACCTAAGAAAGGAAATTTCTCAAGGAACATGGAATTATTTTTTAAATATCCCTAGTGCCAAAAAGAGAGGAATATTATTTAGAGAAACGTTTAAAAAGCTTGCTATCACAGAGGACTTATATTTAATTCTCCTAAATTTTATGGAATATCAATATAAGAAATTGCTTAGTCTGGTTGATGAAACCTTTATTTCTGGTTATAAAATGAAATTACCAGTGTTTATTGGTTGGAGCTGTTTGAAGAAGAATATCAAAAATAGGAATTTTGATCTTTCATTATTAAACAAAGATATTTTTCATTATTCAGCTTCTTCATTGGAGCAAAATGCATTACGAAAATTCTGTATACATCAAAAAGCTGTTTCAGAGCGAACAGGTGAAATCATTCATGTTAATGCAAGACGTTTTCGTCATACAAGGGGAACGAATCTAGGAAGAAAAGGAGTTGGAGCAACGATTATAGCAGAACTCCTAGATCACACAGATACACAGAACGTCAAAGTCTATACTGAAAATACAGCTGATACAGTGCAATACATTGATCGTGTTATAGGTGCTGAAATGGGAAAACTCGCTCAAGCCTTTACAGGTAAAATTATTTCTAACTTAAATGAAAGTGAGAGAGGGTACGATCCAACATCTTTAATAACCAATAACGGAATAGATATGATAGGTGCTTGTGGAACAAATGATTTTTGTATAACTGGATATGAAACTTGTTATTTATGTCCTAAGTTTAGGCCACTCATTGATGGCCCTCATCAACAAATCTTAAATAAGTTGTATGAAGAAAAGGAAGAACGTTTAAAACAAACTAAAAGTATAGATTATGCATCATCCAAAGATCGTATTATTTTAGCTGTTGAATATGTTGTTCAAGCTTGCAATGATATGAAAAGAACTATGGGAAGCCACTGATTATGAACAATCTAATTTTCACTCCAAAAGATAATAATCCTAAATCTAATTTAGAGCAATTTATTAATTTCAGTAAAAATCAGCTTACTATCTTTGGAAATGATTGCTGGGAAAACAACCAATGGAAAACAACATTCAGCATTTATCCAGTTCAGGTTCGTTTTTCCACAGAAAGAATTAAATCTACAGCTTATAAATATGAGCCATTAGCTGTACCATTCATTGAATTTGCCAAAGCCTATATTCGTTATACTTATTCTCTAAATCCCATTCGTAATTTAGCCAGACATATTGAATCTTTACGTATAGTTGAAATGGCTCTCTATAATATTAAAGGAAAGGCTGACATACTTCAGCTTGATTATTTAGTTATTCATGAAGTAGAAAATATCGTATCAAAAAAATATAAAAAAGGTACGAAATCAGTCAATAAATTAGGTTATCAAATTCAAAAATTATTTGATTTTTGTAGAGAAAATCAAATTACATCTCGACTACCTTTATGGGAAAATCCTTATAAACGCCCTAGAGATTTGACTATATTACTGGATGAAAAAGGAAAAGAATACCGTTCAAGTAAAATGCCAACTGATGAAGAAATGATGCTGGTTGCTAAACTCTTTCATGATGCCCCCAATTTAGACAAAGAAACTGAATATTATACAGCTGTTATGGCTCTACTTATGGTCGCTCCATCTCGTTGTTCTGAGTTGATGTCTTTATCTGTTAATTGCTTAGAATGGGAAGAAGATAGCTTAGGAAACAAACAACTAGGAATAAGATGGCAACCTGTAAAAAATGGAGTAGCAGGGTTAAAATGGGTTCCTAGTAGCATGCAAGATGTCGTAATTGAAGCCGTTAATCGTTTAGTAAATATTAGCAAACCTGCTAGAATTGCCGCTAAATTTGCAGAAGAATACCCTAATAAATTCATGCTAGCACCATCAGATAATTATTATCCAAATCAAATACTAAACGAAAAACAAATTGGTAAATTATTAGGAATTAATGGAAATAATGGAATTAATACGAAATGGTTTAAATCTTTGTTAAAAGAAAATAATGGAGCTATTACACTCGATGTTTTAGGTAAATTTGTTTATCAAAAATATACATCAAAATTTAATCATTGGCCATATATTGATAAAAATAAGCATGTAAAAGCATCAGAGGCTTTACTCTTATTCAGAGAGAATGAGTTTCATGATGACGTTATTCCTAAAAATTTTTCTTTTGTTTTACCTACAGTTAATCAAATTAATGATAGGTTTTGTTATTCAGAAACAAGACCAAAAACATCGTTATGGGAAAAACACTGCATAGGTACACAAAAAGGAGAATTTATTAAGTTACCTTCCCATAATGCCAGGCATTGGTTAAGTACCAAATCTGAACGAGGTGGAATGGATGAACTAACTTTAGCTAATTGGGCTGGGCGTGCTAGAGTTGCGGATAATAGAGCCTACGATCATAGAACAGAAGAAGAGAAAAGTGAATCAGTACGTAATTTACTTATTCCTGAAGATATTTCTATATTAGATAAAATTCATCTTAATTTACCTGTTACTTATGAAGAGTTGGGAAAGGATATTATTGGAATTGCGACCGTTACGGAGATTGGGATCTGTGAACATGATTATGCCATGTCTCCTCGTGTGCGCCATGGGGATTGTGAAACATGTAAAGAGCTTGTCTGTATTAAAGGTTTAGAATCTTCTTTAGAAATCTTAAAACAGCGTGAAACTCAACTAACTGAGCAATTTAATAGAGCCAAAGAACATCACAAAATGGGAACTTTTGGTGCAGACCGTTGGGTTAGTAGTTTGGGGTGGAGATTAACTCACATTAGAACTAAAATTAAATTTTTAGAAAATGAGCAAATTCCAAATGGCGCTTTATTCAGAGTACCAGATAAATATGATCCATCACCTATCAAACAAACTTTATTAGAAAAAGGTATGGATATAAATATTGCCAAACCTGAAACTGCAAAATTAGATGATGACTTGTATAGATTAATGGAGCTATAAAATGCCTAAAATTTTAATTACTGAAAATAATTTAGAAGAAATTATACAATTAATTTATTCTTGGGAAGGCAAATTAACTTGGACTCTACTCTGTCTTAAAGTTGCTGATTTACTAGAAGTTAAAAGTATAGAGCGACAATCATTAGCTAATTACCCTGATATACAAAAAGCGTTTAGTAAACAGAAGCAAAAAATAAAAGAAAGTGCTAAAGTTAATCCTGAACGGAATGTAACCTTGGATTATCTACAAAAACAAATCAATAGTTTAAAAGCTCAGGTACAACGTTTAGAAGAAATTAATGAACGATATAAACAACAATTTATTGTATGGCAATATAATGCGTATATGCATGGAATGACAGAAGATAAACTAAATAAACCGCTTATTGCCGTTAATCGCCAACATAGATAAAATATTTTATATTTCAAAAGTATATTTTTATGAAAATGCTTCTTTTTAGCGAAAATGAGGTACGTCTAATACAGTGATTAGTAGAAAATTATGAAAAATAACAATAGCTCTATTTTTTATAATAGCTACTCTATATAGATTTGGATACATTAAAAATGCTTTAGATAAATAATTGTGTAATAAAGTAGTATAGCTTGAGATTAAAGAAGCATCAAAAAAATTTATAATGCTAATTCAGAGCTGAAAACAGGCAATAAATCAATTTATGATTGATTTTGGTGATGGCCTAAACGATCATCGTTAAGCTAAAATGGGTGTTTACACGGAATTTGGGACAGGGTTAGCTGGTCCTTAAATACGTTTTATCTACTATGATTGTTTTTACTGTTTTGTTTTAATAGAGCGATAATTTCTTTTAAAGCATGAATTTCAGCATCTTTCTGTTCTACCAAGTTTTTTGTCCATTCTTCTTTATCAGCAAGTAACTTTTGTGTAGAAACTAAAACCTCTTGACTATGAGAAAGCGTTAATCTCAATCGTTCAATTTCAATCAATAGAGACGATTCTCCCACACCTTGATATATCGCACCTAATACAGGTGATTCAATTTGAAAGCAGATATTCTTACCATCAGACTGCATCAACTCAACAACATCAATATCAAAAACTTGGGCTATCTGCTCCAGTTTATCTAAATATAGTTTCGTTTCGCCGCGTTCAATTTTGGCATAGCCATTTAATGACATATTCAGCTTTTCAGACATTTGTTCTTGCGACCATGCTTTAGATTCTCTGACTTTTCGGATTTTTTCGTTCACACTCACCGTATCACCCACTATTAGGTTAGCTTACCCACAACTAGGGAAGCTAATTGACACTACCTGTTGCTAGTTAATTTATAAGTCAAATTCTATCATAAAACAACTAAATTACACACGCCCAAAAACATATCTTCACTCAAATTTAATCTATCAAATTAGGCATTTAAGGAAAAATTATGAAAGAAATCATCTACTTTTATCTCATCGTTGGCTGCTACGTTGCTCACCGAAAAACCGCTGGGCTTGACGTTAATTCTCCCGATTTTCTCAAAAGTTATTTAAAGATAGTGTGTACATATCCGAAAGACCTGTTTGCAAAATTTCTTAGCAAAAAACAATACGAAGATAATGACACGCAACAATCTAAGGAGTAAAAATGGCTTTTAATAAATTTGGGAAATTTATTTTTCCTGCTGTTGTGACTATTTTTACGGTAGATACATTATTACCAATAGTTTCTCCATTACAAGCGATACCTGTCTTTCAAGGAGAAATGGCGTGTGACGATTATGCGGTTGAAGAAGCCGTACGTTATTATATTGATAATGGAATTAGACAAGACAACGTTCGTTTAAATGATGCAGCCCAGTCTATTATTAGACATACAAACTCTAATATTGATAGGTCTAACCCATTATGGAATGCATTCGCTAATGCATTTGAGGGTGCGGGTCGAGAAGTAGAAAAAACAACAAGAGAAGGAACCAAATACATTGTATTTTCCTCTTTTGAATCAAAGGAAATATCAAATCAAAATGGAATAAAAAGATGTAGAGTGTTAGCTAATACTGTGAGTAATACTATGACTGGCGGTGCTAACTATATTACACATAATTACATTGTTAATATTAAAAATGGTCATGTTACCGTTGAATAAATATTGAAAATCGATTTTTTTATACTTATTTAATTTCAAATAGAGGTCATTTATGCTTAAAGAAAAATCATTGTTTACTTATTTTTTAGAAGCATTTACAAAAAATTACGCTAATTTCAAAGGGCGTTCTAGACGTAGAGAATATTGGGGTTTTGCTCTATGGTATTGTGTTATCTTTCTTGTCTCGATCGTTCTGGCTATACTAACAGGGATTGGAACATTATTGCTTGGTGCATTCATTATTATTACTATTGTCCCCTCTATTGCCCTTACTGTTAGGCGATTACATGATATTAATTTATCAGGGTGGTTCGCTTTATTTCTCTTGGTTTCGCTCATTCCGGGAATAGGCGAAATCATCGCGCTTGTTATATCAGTTGTTATTGGGGTAATTCAGGGGAATAATGGCACTAATAAATTTGGGGAAGATCCTTTAATTGATAATCAAGCGATAACGGACAAAACCAATAGCTAACCAACTAAAAAATATTAAAATAATACTAAGCAATCCTATAGTGGGTTGCTTTTTATTTGGCTAAATATCAGGTTAGGGATACATTGAAAACTCGTTCTTAGAGGAAAACATCTTCCAAGAACAATCACAATTTGCAACGAATCAATTATTTAATCCTAGCATTTCCTTATTGGAAGCAAGACAAACCAATAGGCGTAGAACCTTGTATTTGTATCAAGATTCTATTTTAAGTTTGTCGCTATTTTATTTAAAAATCCACGAGTTTCTTTGTAGTGTATTAACGGTATTCGAGGCATAAACGCTTTGAGCTGACTTGACTTTCTCAAGTGGGCGATTTTTTGTCCCTAGCGTTTAGCAAACTCTCGAATACCTTGTACTACACAAAGAAGTTCACAATGGCTCAACATCATTTATTGACAAACAAATCAAAAAATGTGACTTTGCTGGGATAATAGGGCAAATTATCAGTATAAAGTACAAATTGCCCATTTTTTAAATATGGCAAATAGGCAAAACGGCTCTCAATAGGAAAATAGCCCAAATTACGGTAGAGAATTATACCCAAAATGGCCACGATAAGCGTGAGTATGTCCTATGTGGATAAGGTGAATATAACTTTGACTATTGATTTTTATTTTTTCCTTCATAAAATATAGGCGGAATAGCTATTTCATCAAAAAATGCCAAAGTTTCGGAGTTTCCAAGTGCAACTTTTGAGGACCGGCTAGCATTTCCTTTAAGGATTTGTTTTGCCTCATTGGTGGTCTCATCTAATCCAACATAGGGGGCTGAGCTGTGAGTTAAGTTTTCATCAATAACAACAAAATTATCCTTAATCCTGTGTTTGACCAACTGATTCATAAATAATTGTTGAGAACTGAGCGTAATATCAATAATGTTAGGAGCGGCTTTTCTAATATCTCCTTCCCCCCAGTCGGTCAAGCCACCTTTTTTATTGGTCTTTGGATTGATAGTTTTCTTAGATGATAATGTGCCAATAGATAAGATTCTGACTTGATTTATAGGGTGTTCAAAAAAGATTTCGGCTTCGTGTAACCCAACCAAACTTGGGCTATTAGCAAACAATCCACCATCAATATATTCATTTTCTCCAATACGATGGCGTTTAAAATAAGTTGGTGCCGCCGAAGTTGCTAATGCCACATCAACAATCTTCTGTTTCCAATCTCGCTTAAATGTATCGTGATGAGCTGTTTTAAATGTAACAGGGAAGCTCGTTGTATAATCCACAGCTGGAATAACTACCGGATGCTTTAAATCACCAATTAAAGCATCACCAAACCAGTCGACTAAAATATTTTTTAAAATGGCTGAATTATATTTTGCCTTAAATATGCCAATACAAGATTGTTTCTTAAAAATTTCTTGACCTTTATTATCAAATATTTTGGCAATTTCTTCAGCAGGAATTTCATAAGCTAATGCCAATGCAATAATACCGCCAATCGATGTACCTGTAATTAAATTAAAATAATTGGCAATACAGTTATTTTTACTTTTATCTTTTAAATAGTTTTCCAATTCTTTTAATACTTCAGCAGTATATAAACCACGATAACCACCACCAGATAATGACAGTATTTTAAAATCAGATTGATTTTGCATATTTTTCTCCACAATAAGGGCAGTTTACGTCTGCCATAATTAACATATCATTGATTTTCTCATTTTGATATTCAGAGTTGTAACGGGTTTGGTAATTATTTTTTACCATACCGGTTTCTAGCCATTCCAATATCATATTAATACCCAATGAGCTTGCCATCATTCCACCAGATACGGCATAGGGTGTAAATGCCGAACAAACACCAAAGCGTTGTTCTTTGTTTAAATTTCTAATTGGTAAAGTACTTTCAAACAGTCCATTAGCCGATGTTCCCAAGCATTGAATACAGCCACCTTGATGATCTTGCAATTTTGCATCATGCCAAAATCCTTGTACACATTCGCCATTACCAAAAATCCACAAATGTAATAAATTTGGGCGAGATTCTAATGGCATTTGTTGCACTAATTCATTGAGATATTCTTGTACTTCAATACTACCTGTTGCATCCACAATTAAATCTACTGGATTATCCATAAAATATTGAAAGTTATAATCACTAATATTATTATCCTTAGTGTTTAGCTTTTGTATTTGATTAAAAGTTTGCCTTTGTGCATATTCTTTAAATGCTTGAGATTTACTTTTTCCAATATATTCAATACCTAATAAATGTCGCCCAATATTATCAATACTTAAAATGTCATTATCAATAATAGTAAATTCATCATCAATACCAGCACCGATTTTGATCAAGGAATCTGCCATATATCCACCAATTGATCCCAAACCAACCTGAAAAACTTTTTTACCTAACAAACCATTCTGTGATTTCTCTGGCAGATTTCTCAAAATACTGGTTTTTAAATCAATTAAATTCACCGTATGAAACACTAATTTTTGCTTCAAAAATTTTTGATCTAAAAAATCTTTTAATAAATTATGTTGGAAATCATTCCATTCAAATGACACCCCCATTAACTTATTTTTCCAATTAATTAGTATATTGACCGGTTCTTTTTTATGTTTTTTGTTTAGATTATATAAATAATGTTCTAATTTTTTGTAATTACAGTCATCCCATTTTTGTATAAAATCTAGAAATGACTGAACAGTAACTTGATCATTTTTAAATAACCCTAAAAAATTTGGATTATTTTTGTTGTTAATTTGCAAATAAAAAACATTATTTTTATTTTTTGAGTTTAAGAAATCATAATTTTCTTCATTTTTAATAATGTACCAAGAATGATTTTTATCATTAGTTAAATCATTCAAAACAATAACCATTCCCCAAAAATCTTCTGAATACTCTTGAATATATTTGTTTTGATCTAACAATTTAACAAAAAAATTCATCAAATATTGCTCAATTACCAAAATAAATTTATCAAGATCATTTCTTGGTATGATCTGACTGTTTTCCATAAAATAACAAACGTAATACAACTTATTATTTGAATAAGTAATTTGTCTTTTCTGCAAATGAGGTATAGGCTGGGTAATATGTGGGAAATTTTTCTGTAAGAGTAATAGTTGATTTTCTGTTATGTAAATTTTAGGAAAATCCAACAATGCTGAATTAGAAAAAATCAAACAATATTCAATTTTTGTATTCCCTACAATAATTTCTTTTTTATAACAGATACTTTCATTACTTAATTGGCTATTTTTAAAATCTGAGAACGAGATTGGTTCATATTGGTGATAAGACAATTTTTCAATAATTTTATTGCGATGATTCATCGTTTTCTAATACCAACTTAAAAAATACATTATTAATACGAATATTTAGCCAATCGTTGCTATGGACTTCACTACTACAAATCCAAAATAAGTGAATATTTCTATCATAGTAGGTATTTTTAGGTAATTCATTCCAACTATTCAAATCTGTTTTTGATGGTTTTGGATAAATTTCTGGGTGTGTATGCCATTCTCCCAAATAATGCCATTGATGATTAGATTGTTTATTTAATTTTTTCAATAAGTTGAAATTGTAATCAGCTGATTTTTGTGTGCGAATACATAAAAAACGACTGAGTTCATCAAATGGTGTTGGCGTGGTAATTGCTTTGACCCAAAAAGCATTTTCCCAAACCAATCCAACAAGCAGTCCCAAAGATTCAGACTGCCTGTTTGTTTTTGACGATACGTAGTTAATTGAGTGATAATATGGTTATCTATACGCACAATAAAATCACTATCAACTGCTTGCCATTCTGTATAATCCATTAGCCTTGCCTTAATGGGACTTGTGGGGTGATGTTTGATTGCTCTAATGGCGGTGTATCAAAAACAGCTTGCCGGGAAGTTTCAATCAAATCCTCATCTTCCGGTATTCTGCTACCCCACTCATTTATGATGAATTTTAGTGCTTTGGTTTTATCAAAATTATTTAAACTCGCCATAAAATTCCGATAAAGTTTATCAGCATATTGGCCGGCTTCAACTCTTTCATCTCCTTTCATGCGATTAAAATCTTCACTTTCGTGTTCTTCAATGTTTTCATAAACATTGTCATTCAAAGCATTTGGTAATTTTTCTAAAACTGATAATAGTGCTAAGTCATCACGATATTGGTAATATTGATAATGCTTGCAGGCAATAATCATCAATAAAATAGAACTTGGCTGAAAAGATTTATCTGCAAATTGCCAATCACGCCACGCCTTTAAGTAGCGGCAAATTGCTCGTAATTGCTGACCGTTATTTTCTAAAGACTTTAATTTATCGACAAACCATTTGCGAATCAGTTCACAGTCGCTTTCTTGCCAAGTACCATCTCGTCTTGCCATATGAATCATTTGAATATTTTTATCCATTAAAGATGCTTCAGCAAATGATCTGATATTAAAATCTTCAAATGCCCACTCAGAATAATTTAAACTTTCATTAATAGCAGTCGTACTGTCCAACGACACTAGTAATTCATTGCGTTCTTCTAAACTGTCAAACATATCATCAGGAACCGCATAAAGTGGAATGTCCATATGGGCATCCCTTCTGATTTTAATGCGAATACACGGTGATGGGGCAGAAGTATCTAACTGCCAATCATCATGTTGACGACATAAATCGCTTATTATCGATTCTACTTGCTCAAAGTAATTTTTGGCTTGCTCACTTGCACCAGCATCAGGATTAAAGCCTTCAAATGCACGAACAGGCAAATACACCCCATAATCAAAATCCATTTCTTGACCTTGTTTGGCCGGCAAATTGCAAGTGCCATACGCCCACGATCCTTGAATGCGAAATTTTGGGGCAATATTAGCAATTCCTTGTTGCTCCAAAAATTCCTTGATTTTGGTCTTTAAGTGGCTTTTAACATCTTTTTTAACCTGATTAAAAAAGTTTAAGTCCTGTTCTGTTGGGGTAATCTTTTTCTTAAAACCAATCTTTTGGTCTACAAAAACACGATGAAGATTGTTTGTATAATGGTTCATATTTCACCTCTAAATAACATACTGTATAATGGGATTATCAGCAATAAATTTCAAGCCAATTTGACATTTGATTTATGTTTCTTTTTGCAAAAAACACTGTCTTCCCAGAGGGTGTTTCCTTATCACCTCAAAGAACATTATCCTGTGCATTTATTGTATTTAAAACATCATTAAACAAGGCGTGACCGCGAGCATATTTATGTGGTGATTACCTATCTTTGGATCTTCGCCATTAGTCTAGATGATGCACCAAGATTGGTGGGAAAGTTGTCGAAATTGAAAGATATTGGGAAAAGGGTGGAAGTGGAATAGGGCTGATGAGCAGATTGAGTAACTGAGTCAATAAGTGTAAAAACAGCATAATCAAATTTAGTGATACTTCCTATAAAGTTGAACGTAACTGATGCCAATTTCTACTACGACTTGCCAATTTTTCGTGCTTTCAATGGTTTTATGAATAAATATTGTCTGCTTGACATCTCATAGTAAGTATGAGGTGTAAAAATAAAATCTGAAATCTAGTTTTTTTATGTTTTATTTTTACATATTTATGTTTTGAATTGCAATATTTATATCTAACAATTTGATTTTTAACTAGTTTTATGATTTACACTTTAATATGATATAGAAACAACCATTTTAAATACTGAAACGTACAGTCTTACGTTGGTCCAGCGTAATCAAATAAGTGGACACCATTTTATTTAACTAAATTTGCTTTATTCATTAAATAATTTAAATATGAATCGATATATCATTATGCAAACAAGTATTCCAATGGAAGATCTCGCAGATATTGAGGTGATTTACCCAACTGATAATGACCATTCTATTTAAGTAGATTTTAACCGCACTTTTGCAAAAAATGAATATCAACAAAATACTTGCAAGGAGGATGACATGTATAATTTAAGATACCCTCTATTTTTGGCTTCTGCATTGCTTATTACAGGTTGTGCCGAACTCTCTGCACTCAATCAAAAAGTAGGCGATTGGGCAGGAGAAATCAATCGTACGCTCAATGCAGATAAACAACAATTCTCGGATACCTTAACCTCTAAACGAGATATTGATACCCTGTATGTACGCATTAAGCGTAATGTAGGGTTTGAAACAATGGAAGAAATGTTGAAATGCGATCCTGAATCAAATAAGAATTGTGCCTGGAAAAAATCTGCAATTGCCGAAGGCGGCTATGTTCATGAAAAAACGCCGGGCGTTTATTATCGAATGGCGGATTCTTTTGGTAATGAGGGGCGGTATTATGTCGCAGTTACCTTAGAAAAAGAGGGCAAAAATACCCTTATTTCTTGGCGGGTGAAAGGGTCTCAAGGCTTTGCCAATCAAATAAAAGCGGATATTTTAAAAGCGGCTAAATAGGTTTGTTTGCTCTAAAACCTCAGTGTTGCCCAATCTTGATGATTGGGCTTTTTTGTTTGCTCATAAGGTAGTAAATGTTATGATTGAACGTAGTTAGATATAGGAGGTGCTATGGATAGAATAAAGTTTGATCAAAATGATAACCAAAATTACCCTATAGATAAAAATCTTTTTGAGAAAAAGACGCGTAAATCCAAACTATTTAATCGTAAAAATGCTTCCAATGAAATTAATCAATATGCTATCTGTCCTGCTTGTAATGGACCTGTACAGGTTATCGGACTCTACAAAAAACTGCTTAATACAGATAAACCTTATGGTAAGCATATTAATTATTCTTTATCGGGATTAGCAACTTATTATCAGGCAGATTATGATTTTTGTCCCTACCGTGCTAAAAGACAAGAATATGATAAAGAGACCAGAAAAGCTGAAGTTAATCCTCTTGTTCTTTCAATTATCCAAAAGCTTGTTCTAAATTTTGACCGTATGATTTATCTGATTTCTAAATACACGGGAATATATATCAGTAAGTCATTTGCATACAGTTTACTGAATGATTACTTTGATAGTAAAGCTTATCTTTATCCCGGTTCTACTCTGATAAATATTCCTTTTATGCTAATGTATTTTATGAGGGCAAATTCATTATTTTATCGAAGAATTGACCTTAAAAGCCGTTTGGCTCAGACTTTAGAAAACTGTCGAGAGATTGTTATCAACAATGGTAAAATATGTAATAACATCGATTGTTATCAAACTTTAGAATTTTACTTTATAGCTCATGAGACCAAGTTAAATCAACATACATTACTTGAAACACTGCTATTTCAAGTAATGCTAAATAATAAACTTATTTATGAAGATAAGTTAAAATTGGATCCCAAATATATTGAAAATATTATACATTTTGATCAAAATAAATTAAGTGAAAAAATAAGAGAAAGTAATAAAGTACTTCTTGGAATAGCAAAAGAAGTCGCACAAGAGAAAGGTTTTACTTTTTAAATCCGGTGAGATGGAATTTCTACTATTTTAGATATTTCGTCCCACCAAGTTTCATGAATAGGTGGTATCACATTTTCATTTTCAGCAAATTTCAAACATTCAAGTAAGGTAGATAAGCTAAGAGAGAAATGATGGTGATTGTCCTGTAATGAAAAAATAATAAGCTCATCACATTGATGGCATTCCGGTGATTTTACATTATTAAGAATAGCTCGATTTGATAATACGTCATTATGATGTTTTTTCATTAAATGCTCTCCTAGTTAATACGAATTGAGTAATAACGAACTTTATCATAGGAATAGAATAAAGCTCGTTATTAATTCAATTTAGTCATAAGAGAAAAAATGGTTGTTTATGAAACAGATATTTATTTAATTATCAAAAATATGATTAAATGAGTGCTTATTATATTGTCTTTTCTTCTCTCTAAATTCACTTTTATCGATCTCCTTGCCGGCATTGGTAGATTTCATTTTACCTTAAAAGTATTAGGTGTTGCCCAATCTTGATGATTGGGCTTTTTGTTAAGATTATTTATTTATGAAACTATTTTCTTTTAGTTTTACCGTTTTACCTTCAGAATGGACAAACCATTTATTAATAGCAATAATTTGTTTATTAGATAATGTTAGTTTTTTATGCAGTTGGCTTAAAACATTCTTGATAAAGGTTAAATCTGAATCTGAATTATATTTAATAAACGATAATAACCAATACTCAGCTGCATAGACAGATTGTAAATTTTGATATGTTAAAAGAGGACATTTATTTCCATACATGGCTTGTTTTATATAATTCTCATCTTGCTCAGAAATTTTACCATTAATGGTGTATGAATGATAAATATCATCTAGTTTTTTGGAGGTAAAAATAGACTTTATATGGGATAACTTTTCAAAGCGTAAGGTTAAATAGGCACTTACTGCATTCTCATCAAGATAGTTATGTACTTGTGCGTCCTCTTCAGAGGTGAAGTTTTCATATTCTATATCAATGTTGTTATTTAATATTTTTTGCGGTATTAGTTTTTCAGAATGAGGTTTATCTTGTAATATGCATCCTTTCGTTATATCTATTATGTTCTCATCATAGTTTGTTATATTAGATTTTTTCTTAGCACATGTTGGTCCAGAAAATGCGAAATCACCGTATTCATTTTGAATCAAGATTCCTTTACCTGAGTTAATTATCCTATTGCAAAATTTGCATTTAACGGTTTCTGTAAAATCGACTCTAACTTTTTTCCATTTCATATTTATTTCCACATTTAAAAGAATAAAAAATTGTGAGCAAAAATCGTTATTGATTAAATATCCCTTAAATTATCATTTAATAACGGAACACATAATGGATTTTCCCCGAACTCGTCATCAAGTATTGCATGAATTGCAGATTGAACTTGAAAATTGGGTACTTCAAGCTGAAATCGAAGATATTAAACATTATTTGATAAGTATTCATGGGGGTGTTTATCCCGATGATTGGGAGGATATTGTCCTGTTTCATTTCATTAAAAATCGCAATAATTGTCATTACATTCAATCTTGCTCTTTCTGTCAAGAAATTGTTTCAGCGATTTTAACAATTTCAGAGACGAGTCGCCCAGAGTTAAAAACATTATTTCAAGGTAAGTGAAATGAAACTCTTTCTATGCGAAAAACCCAGTCAGGGACGGGATATTGCAAAAGTGCTGGGGGCAACACAAAAAGGGGAGGGTTATTTATCAACCGCTGATGGCACAATTGTTGTTACTTGGGCGAGAGGGCATTTGGTTGAGCATTTCTCGCCGGAACAATACGATCCCGCACTTAAGGCATGGCGATTAGATACTCTCCCGATTATCCCTTCCCAATGGCAAGTTTCCCCTAAACCTGATGCAAAAAAAGAATATAAAACCGTGATGACATTGCTGAAAAAAGCACGCACGGTAGTGATTTCAACTGATATTGATCGAGAAGGGGAAACTATTGCCCGTGAATTATTAGATATTGCGGGCTATCGTGGACATATTCAGCGGCTGTGGATCACTGCACTTGATGAAATCAGTGTGCGTAAAGCACTCAGCCGGCTTAAAACCAATGAAGAAACCTTGCCTCTTTATTATGCCGGGCTTGCTCGCAGTCGGGCAGATTGGTTAATCGGAATGAATTTTAGTCGAATGTTTACTCTTTTGGCACAACAACAAGGTTATCAAGGTCCGCCACTTTCGGTAGGGCGAGTGCAAAGCCCCACATTGGCACTGGTGGTGAATCGAGATAAGGAAATTGCTCATTTTGTTCCAACCTATCATTATGCATTGATGGTACAAGTCTGTGGAACCAATGCTCAGTCTTTTGAGGCAAGCCTTTTGGTTCCTGAACAATATTGTGATGAAGAGGGGCGTTGTTTAGAGATAAAGGTGCTTCAGCAAGCGGAACAACAGATTCGTCAGGCGGGACAAGTGTGTGTGCAGAATGTAGAAACGAAGCGAGAAAAAGAAAGTCCGCCGTTACTTTTTGCATTAAGTGATTTGCAGGCGGAATGTAATCGCCTCTATGATTTAGGTACACAACAAGTGCTTGATATTGCACAATCCCTCTATGAAAAACACAAAGCAACTACCTATCCGCGTACGGATTGCGGTTATCTTCCTGAAGCACAATTACTTGAAGTGCCTCAGGTCATTAATAGTCTGATGCAGTCAGATGCCAAGTTACAGCCTTTGCGAGTACAGCTTAATTTGAGCCAAAAATCCCGTGCGTGGAATGATAAAAAAATTACCGCTCACCATGGGATTATTCCCACAACACAGCCGGTTGATATTGCTAAAATGAACGAGAATGAGTTTAAAGTTTATGACTTAATTCGTCGGCGTTATCTCGCACAATTTCTACCGCACTTTGAAGTGGATAAAACCCGAGTTAGGTTATCTTGTGGAGAGCATCAATGCATTGCAAAAGGTCAAGTGATTGTGAGTGCAGGTTGGAAAGCCTTGTTTCGAGCGTCTAAAGAAGAGCAGGGAGAGAAACAAGGTTTGCCAATACTGAATAGTGGGCAAATGTTGAAGGTGATGAATACGGAAATAAAATCACTTAAAACCACACCGCCTGCACACTATACAGAAGGTACACTGCTCACGGCAATGGTGAATGTCGCCCGTTTTGTTACAGATGAACGGCTAAAGAAACAATTACGTGAAACGGAAGGTCTGGGGACAGAGGCTACTCGGGCAAGTATTATGAAAACCCTTTATGACCGCGGTTATATCAAGAAAAAAGGGAAATCCATTGTGGCGACAGACGCAGGCGTGATGTTGATTGATAATTTACCGACGGTATTAAAAGATCCGGGGTTAACGGCATTATGGGAACAAGCATTAAATCAAATTGCCGAGAACCAAATGAGCTTGCAGGAATTTATGCAAAAGCAAGAACAGTTTGTTCTCCATCTTATTCAAACCTGTGGACATCAAGGTATCAAAATGGGCAATATAGATATTAAAAAATGCCCACAATGCGGTAAGCCACTTCGAAAAATGAAAGGGAAAAATGGAGATTTCCTAGGTTGTACGGGCTATCCGAAATGCAAATATATTGAATCCGGTGCGAAAAGAAAAACATCTGCCGGAAAAGTTACCCCTATCAACCTTTCTCAACAATTTGCAAATTTGCGTCAAGCCGTCAAATAAGGTAGTATGAGCACCGAAAATAAACCATTTTAACATTGTCAGTTATCAATGTTGTGCCGAAATACCCTTAGCACTCTGGAAGAGGGTTCTGTGATACCGGGAGCGTGTGTTTTTCATCTTTTTATCGACAATGGCGTGATTGCTAAGTTGTGATAACATTTTATTAAGTGTTATCACGACTTAGCAATGCGTTGCTTCTTTATCCCTGCCAGAGCCCACTGGTGAAAAATTGGGTGCCCTTTGTATCGATTGAGATGCCTCCGTTATACTGATTAAAGACCACAATGTAATCAGGTAGATGAGATAAGAAATCAAACATTGTAACGAAGATGGGATGATTTCAAAAATCCGTTTATATTGGTCAATTTTTCACAATCTTTTTTCAGTTTTTCATCTTAAAAGGTAAATAAGCCATTGATGAAATGTGTCATCAATGGCTTATTTGCTTTTAGTTAGGAAAAAATTATTTTATTTGTCTTTTTAATTTTTGCTAGGAAAGTGCGGTGTATTTGCGGTTAAATGGAGACATTAAGTCGCTACTTTGTAGCCCTTAAAAGTTGCCAAACACTTGAAAGAGCAACGGACTAGCCCGCTGTGGTAGTTGTGTTAACATCAGCCGAAATGTCATCAGCATTCTGAAAAGATGACTCTGTGAAAAACAGGAATGCTGTCTCATCTGTTTAACCCTGGCGGGAAACATTTTTCCCGTATTGGGTAAGGATGTTTCTCCGCTTTTTTTATTTTTACTTTAGGAGAAACGTTATGTCTAACTCATCAGCACAAAAAAACTTTTTTAACCTTCACACAACCGGCTTAGGTTATTTAAACAATATCCGTTTAGTTGAGCCGAAAAAAGGAACACCTTTCTATTCTTGCGATATTGCTGCATTAGTAGGAGAGTCTTCTCAGCCTGAATACCGTTTTTTCAACTGTAATGTTGTTGGGAAAGATACGGAAAATCTGGTTAAACGTTGTCAAGATGCCGTGAATGCTAACAAAAAAGTCCTGATCGCATTTGTAATGTCAGACCTTTGGTTTGATACTTTTACCTATCAAAAAGAGGGTAAAAATCACAAGAAAGGCGATACAGGTGTAGCATTGAAAGGTCGCTTGATCAATATCAAAATGATTAAAATTGATGGTGAACTCAAATATCCTAATCCTACTGAAGCAAAGACAGAAAATGTTGAAAATGCCGATGTAGAATTAGCAACACCAAAAGCTTAATCATTACACTGATGATGCACAAGCACGACCGTTGATTATCAGTCTTTTATTCACTTACCCCGCATAGGGAATGATATTCTTTATGGTGTCATTCCCTTAATTTTATGAAAGGTGGTGAACAATATGATTCACAAATTTTTTAACAAAATTCCAGCGAAAACGTTGCAATATATTGCGGAGGATTTTCGTAAAATGGGCACCATCGCCGGTGTTGGATTAATTGGTTTTGTCTTAGCTAAAGATAATATTGATGAAATAGAGGCTTTCGTACTCTTCACTGTCGGTATTACCTTTTGGCTATTGGGGTTGCTTCTCAATATTCTTGCGATATTGCTACATTAGTAGAACACCAAAAGCTTAATCATTACACTCAACGGAGAGACTGGCACGCTTGTTAGTCTTTTTCTTTATCTTCATTTTCTTTTTAGCAGGAGAATACAATGAAACAAGGTATTTATATTAATGGAAAACCTGTTTTCACTCAGATTTCTCACAACAATGTGAAAAATATGGTTGTCTCATCACAAACTATCTCAGTAGAGAATGGACAAGTGTCAATTCAAGCACCACAGCTTACCATTGATGGTCAGGTGGTTGTGCTTGAAAAGGCACCCATTTTACACATCGAAGTCTTTGGCAATGTGAATTACATTGATGCGAGCAATTTCGTCGATATTGCGATAACAGGTAATGTCGAATGTATTGAAATGGTCAGTGGTGATGTGTCGATATACGGTGATGTGTCGATATACGGTGATGTGTCAGGTAATGTTAAAACCGTGAATGGTGATGTACAAGCACAACGGATACAGGGAGCGGTCAATACGGTTTCAGGTGATATTTATCGTGATGATTAGCTTTCGTTTATCAGATGATAAATTATCCAACATTTTGTTTTTTACCTAAATTCCCTTATACTTCTTTACACTAAATGGAGATGACTATGGAGATTCCAATGTCCCAAATTCGTTTTGACAAATTGCGTTTTGTAAAAAAATTACAAGAAGCAAATCAATCTTCTGAAATGGCAGAAGCCTTAGCTGATGCTTTAGATGATGCATTAGGACAAACTGTTTCCCCCTTAGTAACAAAAGACGATTTGAAGGAATTGAAATTGGAGCTAAGACAAGAAATGTCCCAACTTGAAGTCAGATTAACTTCTGCGATGTATAAAATGGCAGGGTTTATTTTGGCAGGCGTGGGGGGGGGGTATTGATGGGCTTAATGAAATTTATTCATTAACATCCAAGATACCAATCAGCATCGTTAAAATTGGGAGCTGATTTCCAGAAAAAACGTGAAAGCGGATAAACAAGCCAACCCCGTTAACTTTTCACATTAAATCTGCCTATGTTTGAATAGGTAGATTTCAATTTATACCCATTGGGGAATATTTTCCCTTGTGGGGCAGATATTCCCCCGTTTTATTAGGAGAATATCTTATGTCACTTAATACTTATGCAAAATTTGTCCCAAACGTATTTTTGGCGAAATGTCCCGAACCTCATCAACGAGGGGATATTGTCACACTAACCAGTAAATATGGGAAAGAAACGGAAGTAGAAATCTACAACCTTGTGAAGCAACAAGATGACTTCTATTTTTATTCTTTCGTGCGTTGCGATGGCGTAAATCATCAGACATATGCACTTAAAAAAGCAGCACATTATCAAACGGTGGCAGATAATGCACAAACGCGTAGCGAAAAGTATTGTGAAGCAGCAAATGAAGGACGTGAGTTTTTACGCTTAGGTGAACCTATTAAAGTAGGACATCATAGCGAAAGACGACACCGTGCTTTAATTGAACGCAATGCCGGACGTATGGATAAAGCCGTCGAAGAAATGCGAAAAGCCGAGCAATATGAGGACAAAATCCCTTATTGGCTGGAGCGTTCAGAAGTCATCGATTTATCTATGCCGGAAAGTCTTGCATATTTTCAGTTTGAATTGGCGAAAGCCAAGGAAAACCATCAAGATTTGAAGGATAATCCGGATAAACGTCTGTGTCGCTCTTCACTCACTTATGCCAAGAAAAAAGTCAATGAATTGGCAAAAAAAGTGGAGTTAGCGACATTACTTTGGGCTTAATTTATCTAAAAATCTAAAAAGTGTGTTGCAATAGCACCGCACTTTACGCACCACGAAGCAACGTTGTTAAGGAGGCTTGTATGAACTGGTGGTTATTAGGGTGTCAAGTGTTTTAGTCCTAGCAGCAGGCACTTTTACCGCTTTGGTATATTGGGCAAATTGGGATCTGATTTCCGGAAAAAACGTGAAAGCAGATAAACAAGCCAAACCCCATTAACTTTTCACATTAAATCTGACTATGTTTGAATAGGTCGATTTCATTTTATACCCATAGGGGAATATTTCCCCTTGTACACCATCTTAACCCTAGAGGGAAATACTTCCCTTTAGGGTGTGTTTCTCTCTGATTGATTACTAGGAGAAACAAATATGTACTACGATAACAATGTTAGCCAAAATTTAGCAGATTGGGAGGACATTCTTTATCATTTTAATGCCACGATTGAAGATAGTGAGGTTTGGGAGGTTGCTCGAAGTTTTAAAGAAATCCCTCACTTTGGTAACATTTACCAAAGCCTCGTTATCGGACGGGTCGAAAGTCTATTCTTTGAACACATTGGGTTAGAGGAGAGCGATGAGAGAGTTAAGGTATTCACCTTTGTAAATGGATTGGATAGTCATTTTTGCATTAACGGCGAAGCAATTAACACGCTTGATGAGTTTATGGCAAAAGTGGAAGAAATCAAATCCACATTACATTAACGTCCAAGTATGGTGAATGTTCATCGTACTAGTAAGTAAAATTAATTAACTCACTCACCCGTTTATTATGTAATAAACGGGTTTTTTATCGTCATTTTTGAGTGCTTTTTGTTATTTCTCTTATTTTAACTATTGGCAAAAATGAATTTCTGATTTGTTTAACAAAATTCTCCCGTATAGTAAAAGATTGTTATCACCGTTATTGAGGAGCACTACCGTGGAAATTTTGTTTCGTCATCACGATGACTTATTTAGTTTATCTTTAAAAGAGATGATAGAAAGCCTCATTTGGTTAAAAGATAAAGGATTTACCCCTAATATTCCTGACCAATGGATTAAACAAGTTGTTTGTGCTATTGAGTCCTCTCCACATCAACCTTACCTCTATTCACCTTGGTATGCACGTATTGATCCTACTCATCATATCACCTTTCAATGCAATTATTGTGATGAAAATTTTGCTTTTCTGATACAGAAAAAATACTTTGATCTAACCTCAGTTTCCCCTCAAAAAACGGTTTCCCGTTTTACGTTTCCTATTACCCTGTTTTTGGATACCCTCAAAAAATTAGAAATTAGGGGGGAAATTCCCACGCTACCCATAAATTTTTGGTTAAGATTATCGGGGCGTTATGCAGATTTTGACTATTGGTATCAACACTAAGCCGATCATCGCTTTTTATTACTCAATAAGTTTATTGGCGATAGCTAAGTAGTTATGCTGTCGTTTATCCTCATTTTTTCTTGAAAAAATCAATTTTTGGTAGAAGTCATAGTCGAATTGGATTTCTGTTGTCCACAATACATTGTTTAGAGGATTTTTCGGATCATTAAAGTCAAATTTATCTTTTTCTTCAGAAATTGAGTAAGTCATTTTTTCAATAATCTCCCCATTTTCTTTTGCGATAACTTTATGTGAATGAAAACAAAATGCGATGGTTGTAAACTTATTTGGTTTGTTTGTAATGGTATAGCTAGATTCATTTTCAATAATTTCGATATCTTTACTCTGTTTTAAGGCACCAATTAATTCAGGTGATTTTCCATATTTTTTTGAAATACGCTGCTGATACAAAGATTGGCTGTTACTGAGATAAGCAAAAATCCAAGGCGTATTTCGCAAGTCTGCTCCCGTATAATATTGACCTCTACTGGAAAGATAAGTGATTAACATTTTTTCTGCTAAGTTAGGTGTAATTTGGATACCTGTTGTCACCTTTAGCAGATAAATTATCCGATCGAATTGTGCTTTTAGTTGGTTAAGAATTTGAATGGCCAAAGGAGAGGCTACATTCCTTCGCTGTGTACGAACATAATTCTGTCTGGCTCTATATTTGCAACAGTGATAATCTTCCACATTATTCACTGCCAACCCCATGACGTTATAACCACAATGTTTTCCATATCGCCTCTTGTCTTTTGGTTGTCTAATCATGCCGATAAGTTCTATCGGGTTATTACAACCGGGACAAATAGCATAAGCGGTTAATATACCTTTTGGATTATGTTGATAATAGGGAGATTTTCGTTGTGTAAGCATTTCAAACTGTTCAGAACTATTTCCTATGTGATATTCTTTTTGGGTATTTATGCTTAGTTTATAAATTTTCATTATTCCTCCTCACCATATCATTTTAATATAAAATACCATACTCATCGTTTTTAGGTATTTATTTCTGCTGCCAAAATAAAAAATTATTCCACTTCCGTCTCATCTTCTCCATATTGACATCCTCCCCGCCTAAAGGCAGGGGATTCCTACTAGCTCCCACAGCAAGCTGTGGGCTACTCTCGGCGGGTTTCTACTGCTGATCTCTATTGAGATTCACTTCATAGACGCTTCGGGTATGTCCTACCC
>NZ_JACHGQ010000007.1:121441-131509 GCF_014202395.1 Histophilus somni | reverse complement strand
CGGTATTACCCACAGTTTCCCGTGGCTATCCCCCTCCATTCGCCAGATTCCCAAGCTTTACTCACCCGTCCGCCACTCGTCAGCAGAGAAAGTAACCTCCCTCCCCGTTACCGTTCGACTTGCATGTGTTAAGCCTGCCGCCAGCGTTCAATCTGAGCCATGATCAAACTCTTCAATTTAATCTCTTCGCTCAATAAATACTGACTATTTTATCCATCTTTTCTCTATGAATTTCTCTAGTTTAAGCACTTATCTTACTCTTTTAATCTCTTATTAATACAGTCTCACAAGTGCCCACACAGTTTGTCTGATAGTTTGTTAAAGAACAAAAAATAACGACACACTGCTTAACCTCTCACAACAGCGTGTCGTTGTGTGCCGTGCATTATAGGCATTTTATATTTCAATGCAAGCTTTTTTTATAATTTTTTTTAAAAATACTCTCCTTTGTCTAAAATAAAAACTGTTTGCTCAATTTTCCTACATTTATCTGAGTAAAAATCTATTCAATTACAAAATACAAGTTTTATTTTTATCTAGTTGCTTAGTCTCAATCAGACAATATCACTAAATTCTCAAATTCCCCAAAATCTAAAATTTGTTGAACAGACTTATCATCTTCAAGAGGTTTAGTACAAAAAATCAAATTTTTTTTCTGAATTTTTGACCGCACTTCTATACCTTTTAATAAAAATTTAACCCGTTTCGCAATTGCCTTACCAGAACTCACAAAAAATTTTACCTGCGGTAAACAGCATTCTATTTCCTCTTTGATTAGAGGAAAATGTGTACACCCCAATACAACAGAATCAAGTGATTTCATAGTTTGCCATGGACTAAGTTCTTGTTTTAGGACATTAAGATCAACTTCACCGCCTCGTAATTTTTGCTCTGCAATCTCTACCAACTTAGTGCTACCAATTTTTTCCACCATGCAATGATGTGCATAATTTTTAATCAAATCATTAACATAAGTTCTTTTTATAGTTCCTTTCGTCGCAATCAAACCAATATGTTTTGTTTCTGACATTTCTGCAGCAGGCTTGATCGCAGGTACGGTTCCCACGATGGGAATAGAAAAATTCCGGCGTAATTCAGGCAAAACAACCGTACTTGCCGTATTACAAGCAATTACAATTAAATCTAAGGGATAAGTTTGATTGATTTTCTGACAAATTCTTAAAGTGCGGTCAATAATATCTTTTTCGTCCTTTTCTGAATAAGGAAAAAATCCGTTATCAAAACAATATAAATAATGACAATCCGGTAAAAGTTGTTTAGTTTCTTTATAAACACTCAACCCACCTACACCTGAATCAAAAAATAAAATTGTTGGTTGTATTGAGAACCTCATAAAATTTTCCTAAAAATTGACCGCTCTTTACTTATATAATTCTCAGTTCCACAAAAGTTAAATGTTCACTTACGCATTGGTATAAATTTCTTTATGTTTAAGCCAACGCTGAATGAGGTCATCTGCTAACTTTGGAGATCGTGTAATTAATAGACGGGCATAATGTTGAACAGTAGGCAGCATTTTACGATCTCGTATTAAATCAGCCACTTTAAACTCTGCAACACCCGTCTGTTTGGTACCTAAAACTTCTCCCGGTCCACGAATTTCTAAATCTTGCTCAGAAATAAAGAAGCCATCTTGACTTGAACGCATTACTTCTAAACGTTTTCTCGACACTTTACTCAAAGGTGATTTATACATTAAAACACAATAGGATGCCGTACTACCACGCCCAACCCGACCACGCAATTGATGTAATTGTGCCAAACCTAATCGTTCCGCATTTTCAATAATCATTAAACTCGCATTAGGTACATCAACCCCGACTTCAATTACTGTTGTAGCAACCAACAAATTCAATTCAGCATTTTTAAATTGCCTCATTACTTCTTGCTTTTCACTCACTTTCATTCTGCCATGTATCAAACCAATCCGTAGTACCGGCAAGGCTTTTTGTAGATCCTCTGCAATACTTTCTGCTGCTTGGGCTTCTAATACTTCACTTTCATCAATCAAAGTACAAACCCAATACGCTTGGCGTTTTTCATTAACACAAGCATTATACACCCTAGCGACGATTTCGGTTCTGCGTTCTTCAGATACCGCAATAGTTTGAATTGGTGTTCTTCCCGGAGGTAACTCATCAATAATTGAAGTATCTAAATCTGCATAGGCTACCATTGCCAATGTACGAGGAATAGGTGTTGCAGTCATAATTAATTGATGTGGATAAATACCGGCATACTTTCCTTTTTCACGCAACATCAGGCGTTGATGTACACCAAAGCGATGTTGTTCATCAATAACAACTAATACCAGTTCGGCAAACTTGACATCATCTTGAAACAAGGCATGAGTACCAACAACCATTTGTATATTGCCTTGGGATATCTCCTCCAATGTGGCTTGACGAGATTTGCCTTTTACTTTTCCTGTCAAACAACCCACTCTTATTCCTAACGGTTCAAACCAACGTTGGAAATTTGCAGTATGTTGCTCTGCCAAAATTTCAGTCGGTGCCATGAGTGCTACCTGTTTACCGTTATCAATAGCAGTTAATGCAGCTAAGGCAACAACTAAAGTTTTACCGGAGCCAACATCGCCTTGTACCAAACGCATCATTGGGAAAGAACGTCCCAGATCATATTCAATTTCAGCAACAACTCTTTGTTGTGCATTTGTCGGTTGATATGGCAATAAATCAAGAAAATTTTGCTTCAATGCTGTTTGATAACGTAAGGGTAAAGCTGAAAAATGTTGAGATCCGCACCGCACTTTTTGCATAGCAAGATTATGTGCTAATAATTCTTCAAAAATTAAACGTAACTGTGCAGGGTGTTTTCCTTGCCCCAACAATTCCAAAGAAATATCTGGTGGTGGGCGATGTAAAACGTAAATAGCCTGTTTTAAACTAAAATCATGAGGATTAAAAGCTCTAGGCAATAATTCCGCTAATGGCATTTTTTCTAGCAACACTAATGCCTGCTCAGTCAACTTTCGTAATGTATTTTGCTTCAAGCCTTCCGTTGTCGCATAAATTGGGGTGAGCGTTTCTGCTAACTGAAGAGGTCTATTATCACGAATAATTTCATACTCAGGGTGATGAATTTCAGCCATAAATCGACCTCGCTTAATTTCCCCAAAGGCTTTCACCCTCGCTCCAAGCTGAAAGCCATTTTTCATACCTGCATTAAAATTAAAAAAGCGTAAGGCAATTTTGGCAGTACCGTCAGAAAGCGTCACCACAAGAACTGGACGACGACCCAATTGAATATCACAAGTTTGTACTATTCCTTCAATTGTCGCATGTTGATCAATACGAAGATCAATAATAGGGGTAATACGGGTACGATCTTCATAACGAATAGGCAAATGAAACAGAAGATCTTGCAGGCTAAAAAGCCCAATTCTACCTAATTTTTCTGCTATTGCGGCACCGACACCCGACAAAGAAGTAAGTGGAATAGCGTCTAAGAATTGTCCACCCATTAATTATTAATGTTGCGTTTGACAGATAAAAAGCCAGGAACACTTTTAATCTTACGCATAATTTGCTCCAAATGTTCTGTGTTCTTCACGGTTAATAAAATAACAATTTGGTAAAGGCGACCGTCTTGCTCTTCCGTCCAAATGCTATGAATGCGACTATCCAAAGAAGAAATCATTGACATTAAATGAGGTAAAGCACCCTGTTGGTTTAGTAATTCAATACGCAACTCAGTTTCAAACTCAATCGAGGTATCTTCATCCTCCCATTGTACCTGCATATAATGTTCAGTATTCTCTTTACGTTTTTTCAAATTAGCGCAATCCTTATGATGAATAACAAGCCCTTTCCCTGAACTCGTATAAGCCACAATTGGATCTCCCGGAATAGGATGACAACATTGCCCAAAGGTTGTTGATAAACCTTCAGAGCTCTTAATTTGCAATAATTCCGTATTATTTTTAGGATTACCATCCGTATCAATTTTCAATGGCTCACCCACCAATCGATAAGCAATTGCTCCACTAATCTGATTTCCTAAACCAATTTCCATCAGCAAGTCATTAAAACTCGTTAATTTCAAATCATCTAAAACTTCTTGCACAATGTGCGGTGGAATATCACTAAGTTTTTTAGGTAAAAGTGCCTGCAGTAATTGGCGTTTGCCTAAATTAACAGCATCATCGGCACCTAACGATTTCAATGCTTGGCGAATACTTGTGCGAGCTTTCGCTGTCACAACAAAATTTAGCCACCCCGAATTTGGTTTTGAATTTCCATCGATACTAATATCAATCGTTTGACCTGATTGTAATGCAAAGGAAAGCGGATAAGGTTTACGATCAACAGTAGCTGCCACGCAATGATGTCCAACATCTGTATGTACCGCATAAGCGAAATCGACCGCAGTTGCACCTTTAGGCAACTCAATAATACGTCCTTTAGGGGTAAATACATAGATTTCTTTAGGAAAGAACTCTGATTTTACGCTTTCAATAAACTCAAAAGAATTACCAACACTTTGCTGTAATTCCACAAGACTTCGCAACCAACGCTGAGCTCGAATTTGTGCCGTTGTGCTGTCATTTCGTCCTGATTGCTTATATGCCCAATGTGCTGCCACACCCATTTCAGCCATACGATCCATTTCTTCCGTACGAATTTGTACTTCGACAGGTACACCGTGTGGTCCAATCATAGATGTATGCAAAGATTGATAACCATTGGCTTTAGGTACAGCAATATAGTCTTTCACCCGTCCCGGACGCGGCTTATACAAACTGTGCATTTGACCAAGTACTCGATAGCAAGTATCCACATCCTTTACCACCGTCCGGAAAGCATAAATATCCATAATGGAATGAAACTGCTGATCTTTCAATCGCATTTTTTGGTAAATAGCATAAAGATGTTTTTCACGACCAAATACTCGTGCCGTGATGCCCGCCTCCGTCAAGCGTCCTTTAATATCTGAAGCGATACACTCAATCATATCCTTACGATTACCACGAGCAATTTGAATCACTTTTCGTAATACCGCATAACGTTGAGGGTACATTGCTTCAAAACCTAAATCTTCTAATTCATTTTTAATGTGCTCTATCCCTAAACGATGAGCTAAAGGAGCATAAATTTCTAGGGTTTCTTTCGCAATCCGACGGCGTTTCTCCGGTCTTAAAGCACCCAGTGTACGCATATTATGAGTACGGTCGGCTAGCTTAATCAACACGACACGAATATCCTTTGTCATTGCCAAAATCATTTTGCGAAAATTCTCTACTTCCGCTTCTTTACGTGTACGAAATTTCAATTTATCTAATTTCGAAACACCCTCCACAATTTCAGCAACACTCGCACCAAACTCTTCTTTTAATTGCTCTTCAGTATAAGGCGTATCCTCAATTACATCATGCAATAACGCTGCAACCACTGCTTCATGATCCAAATGCATTTCTGCAATAATAGAAGCAACGGCAACCGGATGAGTAATATAAGGTTCGCCACTAGCCCTCGCTTGTCCTTCGTGAGCATCTCTTGCAATAACAAAAGCATGCCGAACTAACTCAATTTGTGACGGAGACAAATATCCTCTGATAATTTTCTCTAAACTCTCAAATAAATACAAAAGACACCTGACTATTGATTAATATGCAAAAAAGATTGAAATGTACTTGATAAAGTTTACAAAAAAGAACCGCACTTTACTTAATTATTTTGATATAACAGCGATATTGTATTCAATTCAGCAGTTTCTTGTTCTAATGCCTCACGACGCTCATGAGCGTTCATAATATCGTTATTAATTAATCCTTTCTCAATTTCACGCAACGCAATGACTGTCGGTTTATCATTATCTTCCGGCACTAAAGGTTCACGCTTATGTAATTGCAATTCTCTCGCACGGCGAGCCGCAGTTAAAATTAAATCAAAACGATTACCTACTTTTTCTACCGCATCTTGTACTGTTACTCGAGCCATAATTTCTCCATTAATGTATTCACAAAAAACGCTCTCATGATACTAAAACCAAAATTATTTTACTAGTAATTGATGAATTAAAGCCGCATTTTGCATTTTTTGATAATTTACAGTCAATCGTTCAGCTCGCAAAATATGTTCTAAATCTACTAATGCTTGATCAAAATCAGCATTAATAATGACATAATCATATTCATCATAATGGGAGATTTCATCCGCTGCCTTTTCCATTCTCTTTGCAATAATGTCTTGACTATCTTGACCACGCCCAATCAAACGCTTCTCTAAAGCAGAAATAGAAGGAGGCAAAATAAAAATACTTTTAACATCAGGACGTTTTTCTCGAATTTGTCTTGCTCCCTGCCAATCAATATCCAAGAATACATCTATACCTGCCGCTAAATTTTTCTCAATATTCAGTAATGACGTACCATAATAATTCCCACCGAATACTTTCGCATATTCTAAAAATGAGTTTTCTAAAATAAGCTGTTCAAATTTTTCATGTGAAACAAAGTGATAATGCACTCCATCAATTTCACCCGGTCTTGGGGATCTTGTTGTATGTGATATGGACACCGTCATACTATCGTTTTTATCCCGTTCCAATAATGCTGAAATCAAAGAAGATTTCCCTGCTCCGCTTGGGGCAGAAATAATATATAAATTTCCCCTACACATAATGACTCCCATAAAATTTTTATAGCACCTATTATGCCGATAAATCAAAAAAAAATCAGCAAAATGACCGCTCTTTTGCTGATTTTTAATAAAAAAGGAATAGATTGCCTAATCTAATATATAAGCTTCAATCGTGTGTTGAGGTTTCTGTTCACTAACAGGAGGCAGTTCCATATAATCACCATAATACATGGTCAAATGTTCATGATAACCGTTCATAACAGGAAACTTACTCTCTTCAAAATCTAAATAAACAACGGAGTTAAAATATTTTTTAGGCATATAAGACTTCTTCCAGCCACCGTAATCTGATAAAACGAGTCCTATATATTCAGCCTCATCAATAGGATATTTGTCTTGAAATTGTTTTAAATTTAACATCATCTTATTAAATAAATACTGGGATAATCTAAAAAATATAGACTGAATTAAACTCTCATTATTAGCTTTATACCATCTCTTACGACAAGATGAAAACCTCAATTTAAGGCGACGATGTTTCTTCATAGTTTTATAAATCACCGACGGGTCATTTGGCACACCATCATAAATAAAAATATCTATAAATATGCCACTTTTTCTTCCTTTCGTATCTATAAGTACAGTATTTTTATCAAAAATTTTTGTCATCTCACCCGGAAACATACCATGAATATCCTCCGCTAAAGACAATTCATATTGAGCATGCGTCTCACTTTTCCAAACATTAACGAATTTTTCATACTGATCACGCTGCATATAGACATCAATATCATCATCCCATGGAATAAATCCTTTGTGTCTTACTGCACCGATTAATGTTCCTCCGCCTAAGGAATATTGAATATCATTTTTAGCACATAATTGATCAAAATATTTCAAAATATCTAATGATACCAATTGAAGTTCTCTCAGCGATAATTTTTTCATACTATTCACCTTTTAAATGGTTAAATATAAATTCATACTCAGATAAATTATCTATTTCATAAGCTTCCTTTATATTCAAAAGCTTTACACCAATATCCAATTCTGTAAGATTTTCCATTGGAATATTATCCCAATACAATGATGAATCAAGTAATAAATTTTCATTATTCACATAATCAGCCAAAAATGATTTTATTTTGACCGCATCATGATTTGACCAAAAAGAGACCCCCAGTAAGCTAGGCAATTCCAAACTGTCAATAATAATATCAATAACTCGGTTATCTTTCACAATCGGAATCCATTCTTTATTATGACTTTTATTTCGTTGAATTAAAAAATATTGACTTCGTTTTAATTGATTATTAAAAATATTGCTAAAAAGTGTCACATCGCTGTCAATAACAAAACTTTCTCCGAAATGCTCAATAGCACAATGAAAAGAATAGATATTATTGTACTTTTTATAAAACTTATTATAAATAAGATTAACCCCGTATTTACCACTTAAAAAATCAAACTGCTCAGAAAAATAACCTGTTACAATGTGAATTTCATGAATACCTGCTTGCTTTAAATAAATAATTGTTTGCTCAATATTAGGAATTCCATTAGGTAACGGAAGTAAAGCCTTATGCTTCTTCTGCGTAATCTCTCTAAAACGACTTCCTAAACCTGCCGCTAAAATAATGGCATTCATTTTTCTTCTCCTTTCGCCACAATAAAAATATTCATCAATACAATTATTCCAATCATAAGCAGAAAGATACTAATTTCCTTTGATAAAAGAACCGCACTTAATACAATCGCCCAAAGACTATATGTAATATTTAATGCCATTGCTCTAATTGGATTCAAAATTGCAATTGATTTATAATATAGAAAATAAGAAAATCCTGAGGAAATAATAACTATCCACTCCAATTTCCATAGATTTACATCCTTAAAAAAATTAAAATCAATTAAATTGTCATAAGTTCCATAAAAAAACATGAAAAGAATAATAAGAAAATATCCTAAAGACGATCCTATTTGTCTAAATAAATAAACTTGATCGGATGGATAGTGTTGCATGACATAACTGGAAATCACAATTTCAAGTGCCCAACATAATGCACAAGAAAAAGCAAAAATAATGCCTAAAATCCTGATTTCTGAATTTTCACCTTGATACATGATAGGCATTAATAATAAGACAATAAAAACAAAAGAAAATAGTGTTCTTCTTGATGCTTTCACAGCTAAAAACTTGATGGATAAAATAGATGCTATAATTGGATAACAAATTGAAATCGTCGCCGCATAACTCACTCCAACATATTGTAAGGACTGTAAATAGCAAATCATCCCAACAGGACCGCCCAAACAACCTCCCAAAATCGCTAACAAAGAAACCTTATTAAAGTGCGGTAATAATTTTCTTTTTATCAAATAACCATAAGCCATTAACAGCAAAGTAATCTCAGCAATACTTAATATAATAATATTTAATGCAAACGCATTCAGCATCGGGAAATCTATATATAATTTTTCGTAAGAAATTCCTGATATTGCCCAAAATAAACCGGATAATAATCCACAAAAATAACCGACGTGAACTAATCGTTTATTTTCACTAAATAAACCCATTTTTCATCAACTCCTTCATCAGTTCATACGCGCGATTTATTCTTATTGAGGCATAATTTTCAAATGTTTCATTATTTTCTTCTTTTATCAAGGTCCATAAAAACCATAAAACATCTTGGGTAAATTGATGAAATAGTATTTCCATACGAGAATTTTCAAAATCCAGATGATGATCATAATGAGCAAGGAAATATTTTTGTTTTTCTTCTGGTATTCTCGACTCAAGAAAAAAAGCCGCCACATCGAATAACGGAGCATTCATTCCTGAATATTCCCAATCAATAAAAAATAATTTATTGTTTTTCATTAAAATATTCTCAGGAACAAGATCATTATGGCAAGGACATTTGATGTTATAAAAAGAATTATTCTTTGAAATTTTAAGAAAAAATTCGTATATCAATTGAATATTTTTATTAAAGCAGAAAAATCCATTCTTATCTTTTAATAAGTCAAAATATTGTTGAAAAGTTTCAAATACATTAAATTCATTATTAAATTGAATATCTGAATGATGTAATTTATATAATTCTTTTGAGATGAGAGATAAATATTCATATTGATGAATATTATTATGATTAAAATTGATACCTTTTTCTAAAAACTTCGTTATTTTAATACCATTATCAGCATTAAAATAAATTGTTTCAACATTAAATTCTGCCTGAGACATCAATATACTATTATTCATTTCATAGTGCCTTGAAATCAAATTTGATGTCATTACCCCAGGCAGACGCAATACATATTTTTCATTATCCACATGAAGGAGATAATTCTTATTTGTCATTCCCCCTAAAAGACAAAAATTTATGCTATGACTTTTCGGAAAAACTTCCTTTACTATGGAAAATAGACGTTCATTTGG
>NZ_JACHGQ010000007.1:0-121344 GCF_014202395.1 Histophilus somni | reverse complement strand
ATGTTGGTTGGTTGGTTGGTTGGTTGGTTGGTTGGTTGGTTGGTTGGTTGGTTGGTTGGTTGGTTGGTTGGTTGGTTGGTTGGTTGGTTGGTTGGTTGGTTAACATGATATTCTTCCTATTTCCATATGAAAAGTCATTTTCCGCTTAACGATGAAACATAAATCTCCGCACATACTACACTAAAAAATCAATGTGGTACAAACATTATCAACTTTGACGTGGATCATAAAAAATCTATATATGCCGGATTTACTCTAGAGACACTATAATCAAAGAAGAATTTATGCTATAATCTACCCCAGCGTGAAAACTAGAAAGACTAAGCACTTCTGTAAAGCATCGAGTTTCGTTTAACTTAAAATATTATAGGTGAAAATATTATGACAATTAAAATTGGTATTAATGGTTTCGGTCGTATCGGTCGTATCGTATTTCGTGCAGCACAAACTCGTGATGACATTGAGGTAGTTGGTATTAACGATCTAATTGATGTTGAATATATGGCTTATATGCTTAAATATGATTCAACTCATGGTCGTTTTGATGGTACAGTTGAAGTCAAAGATGGAAACTTAGTGGTCAATGGTAAAGCGATTCGTGTTACATCAGAGCGTGACCCTGCTAATTTAAAATGGAATGAGCTCGGTGTTGATGTTGCTGTTGAAGCGACAGGTTTATTCTTAGATGACGCAACTGCTCGTAAACATATTACCGCAGGTGCGAAAAAAGTTGTTTTAACCGGTCCATCTAAAGATGCAACGCCAATGTTTGTTAACGGCGTAAACTTTGATGCGTATGCCGGTCAAGACATTGTTTCTAATGCTTCTTGTACAACAAACTGTTTAGCACCGTTAGCTAAAGTTATCAATGACAAATTCGGTATCAAAGACGGTTTAATGACAACAGTTCATGCAACAACAGCAACCCAAAAAACTGTTGATGGCCCTTCTGCAAAAGACTGGCGTGGAGGTCGTGGTGCGGCACAAAATATTATCCCTTCTTCAACAGGTGCGGCAAAAGCTGTTGGTAAAGTTATCCCTGCATTGAATGGTAAATTAACAGGTATGGCATTCCGTGTTCCTACACCAAACGTTTCCGTCGTTGATTTAACTGTAAACTTGGAAAAACCGGCAACTTATGCAGAAATCTGTGCAGAAATCAAACGTGCTTCTGAAAATGAAATGAAAGGTGTATTAGGTTATACTGAAGACGCTGTAGTTTCTACTGATTTCAACGGTTGTAGTTTGACTTCTGTATTCGATGCGGCAGCAGGTATTGCATTAACTGATACTTTCGTTAAATTAGTTTCTTGGTATGATAATGAAACTGGCTACTCAAATAAAGTATTAGATTTAGTTGCTCATGTACATAACTACAAAAGCTAATTATTAAAACCTTCGCACAAAAAACCGCTCTTTATGAGCGGTTTTTTATAATATTCAATTTCTCGATAATTATCATATCGTTACAAATACCTAAGTTGAAATTGGTTATGCAGAAGAATTTGAATACACCATGTTGTACATATGAATGAGCTTATTTAAGAATATGTATAAAAAGCTAAATATTAAAGCGATAAATCACTTGATTTGCGGATCCTCGCCAAATCAAACTTGGATCGGCTTTTTCTTGCTCAAACTTACCATCAATTAACACATCAATGTAAGGCAACATTTTCCGTTGCAATTCATCAAGCTCCGCTAATAAATAACCTGTCCATAGCCAAATATCTTTATCAGGACATTCCTTTTTTACTCTCTGCACAAAAGGCAAAAGTGCGGTAATATTTTGAGGATGTAAAGGATCACCGCCTGTTAAACTCAATCCTTGTCGGCGAATGCGTCTATCCTGTAGATCTCGAATAATTTGATCTTCCATCTCTCGATCAAATAATACTCCAGCCCTAAATGACCAACTCTTTTGGTTGTAACACCCTTTGCAAGCATGGGAGCAACCACTGACAAACAACGTACATCTTGTGCCTTCACCGTTTACAACATCAATCGGATAATATTGCAGATAATTCATAAAGAGCGATGATTTTTATAAATGTTTAACACGGCGTTTAACCTCTTCTTGTTTTCCAGCATTAAACGGACGTGCATCCGGGCTTCCTAAATAACCGCATACTCGACGGGTTACAGAGACTTTTTCACTATCATGATTACCGCACTTAGGGCAAGTAAACCCTTTGCTTGTACAACTAAACTCTCCTGTAAAACCACATTCATAGCATTCATCAATCGGTGTATTAGTACCATAATAAGGAACTCGTTCATAAGAATAGTCCCAAACATCTTCAAGTGCTTTTAAATTATGCTGAATATTTGGATATTCACCATAGCAAATAAATCCACCGCTCGCTAAACGAGGGTAAGGCATCTCAAAATCCAATTTATCATAAGGATTTACTTTTTTCTCAACATCTAAATGATAGCTATTTGTGTAATAACCTTTGTCCGTCACCCCATCAACAACACCAAACTGTTTGGTATCTAAACGACAAAAACGATCACACAAGTTTTCGCTCGGTGTGGAATATAAACTAAAAGCATAGCCAGTTTCCGCTTTCCAATGTTTAACTTTTTCGCTCAAGAAACTGACAATTTCAATGCCCTTTTTACGCAATTTTGTATCATCATAAATGTGTTTACCGCCAAATAGGGCGTTAATAGTTTCATGAATACCAATATAACCAAGCGAAATTGATGCTCTACCGTTTTTAAAAATTTGTGCCACATTATCATCTGCTTTTAAACGAACACCACAAGCTCCCTCCATATATAAAATTGGTGCAACTCGTGCTTTTGTATTTTCCAAACGGGCAATACGTGTCATCAATGCTTTTTTAGCAAGATCCAACCTTGCTTCAAGCAATGTATAGAATTGCTGCTCATCGCCTTTCGCTTCCAGTGCAATACGTGGCAAATTTAGGCTAACTACACCCAAATTATTCCGTCCATCATGGACCAATTCGTTATTTTCTTCATAAGCACCAAGAAAACTACGGCATCCCATTGGTGCTTTAAATGAACCTGTTACTTTCACAACTTGATCATAATTGAGAATATCCGGATACATGCGTTTTGAAGCACATTCTAAAGCGAGCTGTTTAATATCATAATTCGGATCTCCTGAATTTTGATTGACCCCTTTTTTAATTGTAAAAACCAACTTAGGAAAAACAGGTGTTTTATGATTTTTCCCCAATCCACGAATTCGGTTTTGCAAAATAGCTTTCTGAATCAACCGCTCTTGCCAACTGATCCCCAAACCAAACCCAAAAGTAACAAATGGCGTTTGTCCATTGGCAGTATGCAGAGTGTTGACTTCATATTCCAACGATTGAAAAGCATCAAAACATTCTTTTTGAATTAAACTGTCGGCATAAGCTTTGGGATCTGGAATTTGCCAAAGTGCAGCTGTTTTCAAGTGTTTTTCATAGCTGAGTTGCACGTAAGGTGCAAGTACTTCATCAATACGATTAATAGTAGTTCCACCATAAATATGACTTGCCACTTGAGCGATAATTTGTGCGGTAACCGCAGTCGCAGTACCAATAGATTTTGGCGGCTCAATGTCCGCATTCCCCATTTTAAATCCTTTCGTCAGCATACCTTTTAAATCGACCAACATGCAGTTAAACATAGGAAAGAATGGTGCATAATCTAAATCATGATAATGAATTTCGCCTTTTTCATGGGAATCAACGACATCTTTTGGCAGAATATAACGTTTAGCATAATGTTTAGCGACAATACCCGCCAATAAATCACGCTGAGTTGGAATGACTTTCGAATCTTTATTGGCATTCTCATTTAACAATTCCACATTACTTTGCCCAATTAATCCTTCGATTTCTTTAGTCAAATTACTACGTTTCTCTCTAGCTAAATCACGCTCATGACGATATTCAATATAAGCTCGTGCAACTTGTGGATACTTGCTAGCCATCAGATGATTTTCAACAATCTCCTGGATGTGGCTAATATCAATTTCTTTTTGGTAATGAGCAAAAATATTATCACAGACCAGTTGTCCAATTTGATGACAGAACATTTCATCTTGGATATTGACCGCACTTGCAGCTTTTTTAATAGCATTAATAATTCTTTGTATTTCAAATTCTGCACGTGAACCATCACGTTTAATAACGAAGAATGAACCCATTTTTACATAAACCTATATGTTGCGTTTAAGAAAAGTCAAATCACTATATATTGTTACTTTTAAAAACTCAACCACTATATATTGTGTGTTATTTGCATAAATTTTGTAAGAAAAACCTGCTTAATTATTAATTTTTCTAGTAAAAAATCTCAAATTTATTGAGAATAATTTGCAAATAAAAATAAAGTTTATTTGATCTATATCAAATTTAGAACGTAAAAAATCCACCGCCCTAAGGTCGATGGATAAATTTCATCTAGCAAATTAACAAGTATATTCTATGCTAAAATACTGTTGCATGTTTCGTTATTTCCCAACTTTTATCAGTATTAATATACAAGTGCAATTGATGATATTTATGCAAAGTTGAACGATGTCCTACGCTAATCAAAGTTGTACCGGGTAATTCAGTTAGCAGTAAACGATACATCGCATCTTCAAGCCCTTCATCCATACTTGATGTAGCCTCATCCAAAAAAACAACTTTAGGCTTATGTAACAACACTCTCGCACAAGCTACACGTTGTTGCTCCCCTAAAGACAACACTCTCGTCCAATCATTTTCTACATCCAATTTGTCAACCAGATGAGACAAATGCACTTTTTGCAAAATGTTACTGATATTATCTGCTTCAACGTCAGCCGGAACCGGTTCAGGATAATAAAGAGCATCAATTAAGCACCCCTGTGGTAAATAGGTTTTTTGTGCTAAAAACAATGTTTGTTGTGGACAAAAAATCCGCCCTTCCGAATATGGCCATAATCCTGCTACCGTACGTAATAAAGTCGTTTTCCCTACACCTGATTTACCTTGAATAAGCAAAGATGAACCTTGCTCAATCGTTAAGTCCAGTCTCTTAATTAGTGCATTTCCTTCCGGCGTATTAATATTTAAGTTATCAAAAATAACCGCTGACATATGAGGTTCTATTTGTGTTTTTGATGGCTGCTTAGTTGCTTCAATAGCACTATGGAAACCTGTTAGACGATCCAATACCGCTCTATAGGCGGCAAAATCATCATAGGAATTTCGATAAAACGATAGTGCTGACTGAACCTTGCTAAAAGCCTGTGACGTCTGAATTAAATCACCTAATTTAATCTGTCCGGAAAAATAACGGGCTGCCTGAATAATAAATGGAAAAATGACTGATGCCTGTGAAACCACTAAATTGAAGCCGGATAATTTCAAAGTGCGGTGGATTATTTGCCACAAATTACCAATTACTTTTTCAAATTGGCGTAATAGCATCGATTTTTCTATATTTTCCCCTCGATAAAAAGCTATGCTTTCTGCGTATTCTTTTAAACGAATTAATGAATAACGATAGTTTGCATTTAAACGCTCATTAACAAAATTCAATTGAATCAATGGTCGCCCAATTCTAAAAGCAATTACACTACTCACTAATACATAAATAAAAACCAAGAATACCATCATATGTGGAATTTCATAGCCCATAATTACCATCGGACCTGACAAATTCCATAAAATCACGGTAAATGCAGCTAAAGAAACCGTGGAAGAAATAACACCTGTAGCAAAGTTTAATGAATTGGAAACATAGGCATCAATATCTTGTTGAATACGTTGATCCGGATTGTCTAATTGATGGGCAAGGCACTGCGTTTTATAGTAAGCCTGATTTTCAGACCATTTATCTAACATTTCATTATTAAGCCAAGTTCTCCATTTAATTTTGAAGCCCTGAGAAATATAGTAAGTAAGCAAAACATTAAATATATGAACCATAGCCAAAAGGGAAAAAACAACCATTTGCTGCCAGAATCCAACTACGTTCATTTCTTGTAAGGCATCATACATGGACTTATACCAACTGGAAAATAAAATGTCCAAACGCACGGATAATAAGTCAAAAAAAACGATTACCCAAAAATAACACAAAGGCATAAGGCTATGACGTGGTGATAAATAACTTTTCGCTAATAGCCAAAATTGATGTCCCCATCGGGTCATTTTTATCAAAAAATATAAAATTAAAGAGAAAACCAAGCTTGCTATAAATAAGCTTTTTACTATCCAAAGTAACGATGTAAAAAGTTCTTCCGTCCAATTCATTTTGTATTCTCAACGCCTCTTATAATAAAGGGATTAAATGAAATTTAATTTTTTTCAAATATTGTTAATAAAAACCATAACTTAATCAAGAAAAATGTGATAAATCCTACATTTTTTAGATTTTTGTCGTTTCTTTTAAATTGAGCTTGATATAATTCGTGTTAGTTATTTTTTTTGATATTTAAAATTAAAAGAGGTTGGTATGAGTGATATTGCTATCACAATTTGTATCTTAGCCCTTGTTGCCGTTGTTGGTTTATGGATAGGGCATTGGAAAATACGTGGTGTCGGTTTAGGCATCGGGGGAGTTTTATTTGGAGGGATTATTGTCGCTCATTTTATGAACCAAAATGGTGTGAAATTAGATGCACACACTCTACACTTTATCCAAGAATTTGGTTTAATTCTTTTTGTTTACACTATTGGTATTCAAGTCGGTCCGGGATTTTTCGCTTCTCTACTCTCTGCCGGTTTAAAACTGAACGGCTTAGCAACATTAATTGTTGTTCTCGGTGCAGTAAGTGTTTTTGTTCTGTACAAAGTCGTTAATGTTGATCTTGATGTTATTCTCGGAATCTACTCAGGTGCGGTAACAAATACGCCATCCTTAGGAGCCGGTCAACAAATTCTCACTGAACTGGGAGTAGAAAATGCTAACAGTACTATGGGTATGGCATATGCTATGGCTTATCCTTTCGGAATTTGCGGTATTTTACTCAGTATGTGGTTAATTCGCTTATTTTTTAAAATTAAAGTTGAAGAAGAGGATAAACAATTCCAAAAGGCCAACGGACAGGATAAAGAAAGTTTAACCACAATAAATATTCGGGTAACTAATCCAAATCTAAGCGGTCTACGCCTAATTGATATTCCCGGTTTTGACAATAAAGATGTGGTTTGTTCTCGTTTAAAACGTCAAGAAAATATTAGTGTACCAAGTGCAGATACCATCATAGCAATTGATGACGTATTACATTTAGTTGGTGAAATCAATGCGTTGAAAAAAATGAAATTGGTGATAGGTGAGGAAATTGATATGCCTATGACTCATTTAGCGGGCGATCTTCGTTCTGAACGTATTGTTGTTACCAATGAAAAAGTGCTTGGTAAACGCATAAAACACTTAGGAATTCATAAAAAATATGGCGTTGTGATTTCACGTTTAAATCGTGCCGGCGTAGAGTTAGTTCCAACAGCCAACACCGCATTACAATTTGGCGATGTGCTACATATTGTAGGGCGATCCGATACAATTGGTAATGCAACCTCAATTATTGGCAATGCACAACAAAAACTACAACAAGTTCAAATGTTACCGGTATTTATCGGAATTGGATTAGGCGTGCTATTAGGCTCAATTCCATTCTACATTCCAGGATTCCCTGTAGCATTAAAATTAGGTTTAGCCGGAGG
Organism: Histophilus somni; assembly: GCF_014202395.1. Taxonomy (GTDB): domain Bacteria; phylum Pseudomonadota; class Gammaproteobacteria; order Enterobacterales; family Pasteurellaceae; genus Histophilus; species Histophilus somni. The sequence continues at coordinate 113,680 of NZ_JACHGQ010000007.1, read as the reverse complement.
TCCATTAGTTATCGCACTAATCCTTGCTCGTATTGGTAGTGTCGGTAAACTCTATTGGTTTATGCCGCCCAGTGCAAACTTAGCACTACGTGAAATTGGTATCGTTTTATTCCTAGCTGTTGTTGGACTAAAATCCGGAGGCGGATTTGTTGACACACTGGTTAATGGTCAAGGACTTGAATGGATGGGATATGGTATGTTCATTACCTTTATTCCATTAATGATCACCGGCATTATTGCTCGCTTATACATGAAATTAAACTATCTCAGCTTATGCGGTTTGCTTGCAGGTTCAATGACTGATCCTCCCGCACTGGCTTTTGCCAATGCAATTAAAGAAGATAGCGGTATAGCTGCATTATCTTACGCTACTGTTTATCCGCTTTCTATGTTCCTGCGTATTATGTCGCCTCAGTTGCTTGCCATTTTACTTTGGACAGCAATGTAAAAAATTGTTGCAAATTATACCGCACTTTAACATGCAAGGATAAAGTGCGGTTTTTTATACAGATAACTTGAAAAAGCCCATTTTTTCGGTATAATCTGCCACCTTACTAAATTGCCTTTAGATGGCGTAATATTAACAGCACTCGGTGCCAAATTCGGTTTTGGAGAGCGGAGTGATTTTTAAGAGGTTTTCTATGAAACAAGGTATTCACCCTGAATATAAAGAAATTACTGCGACGTGTTCTTGCGGTAACGTAATTAAAACTCGTTCAACAGTGGGTAAAAATTTGAACTTGGACGTATGTAGCAACTGCCATCCTTTCTATACTGGTAAACAACGTGTTGTTGATACCGGCGGTCGTGTAGAACGTTTCAACAAGCGTTTCAGCATTCCAAGCTCAAAATAATCCAAAACAAAAAATCTCCGAATTGATCTGACCCAAAAAAGTTAGACTGCGTTAACTTGAGGACTGAGTTCTGTATTCTGCAGGACTTGGTCCTTTTAATTTCACTTGAATACGCTCATTGTTGTAGTAATGAATGTATTCATGAATAGTTTGCTTAAGTTCGCCAAGCGTGTCAAACCGCTTGCCGAAGTAGCATTTTGTTGCGTGGACTTTTTTATGGTTGATTGTTCAGATTTTTCTCAATATCAGCGTGATACGACGATAGCCATAGTTACCGTTGTTTTCGTGATAAATCTCGGCCTCTTTCTGCCTAATTTCCGCATTTTTATCCACTTTATCTGCAAGGTGATAAAAGAAAGTACTGCGTTTTAAGTCGATAAGTGGCAACAGGATTTAAAGCGGAAATTGCTCTCGCAGTACCTTTACAACATTTGCTTTTGTGAGGTACTAACTATTTTTACATAGATAAAAAACAAAAAATTTGGTCGGAAAAATTGCGGTGGGCTTTGTGTGGCAAGGCTTTGCCGTTTTTTGTTTGGGGGAGTTATGCAAAAAATAAGAATGGTTAAAAATGGTAAATAATGGGTGGTTTTTGCATTATTTTTTGCATAAAAGTGATCGGGGTTTAGATGGTTTTTAAAAGATTTTTAAAACAGGTTTAAATCTTTAAAAATGGCAATAAAGATTAGGCAAGGCGGTTTCAGGTGAAATCGCCTTTATTTTTGCTTTATAGTACAATACTTTCAAGCTATCTACATTTATATAACTAGAACGTCTAAGATAGGCATACCTAACTTGGACGTTTAAAACAAAATAGTGACTAACGTCAAAGTTAGTTAAAAATTATTAATAATCAATATATTAGAGAGTTTTTATGTTTTTAATACACTACTCTAACCTAGACGTAATAATGTCAAACTTTATTTAACGTTCTTTTTTTACTCGCTATATAACGATAAACTTTATCCAACTGATCGTCACTAAGTTCTGTCAAACTACCAACTGCATAACGTTCTTCAAGATGAGCTCGTAGCAAAGGTTCTATTCCCATTTGTTTTACATTAGTGTGAATATAACTATATTTTTTCTTGCGCCATTCATTACCAATCTTTTTAGGAGCTGATTTAGCAGAGTTTAAGCGTCCAATCCATTTACGCAAGTAAAGCTCTGCTTTATCATACATATCTATCGGAATTAATCTATATGCAGTAACCTTACAATGTCTATTTAATGTACTCCATACAGCTTGATAACTTTTAGGTTTTTGTTTTAGTTTCTGCTCTAAGATAACGATTTCGTCAACAAGATCGTGTAATGTTCTTGCCATTTTTTCATTGATATGAGTTTTATTAGGTTCAACCGCTGCTTTTGTTTTTGTAACAAGCTTCTCGGTCTTTATATTATTTATTGTCCCATTTCCGTATACCACATTATTGTTATCTCCCGTTACAGAAGAATTATTTGATGGGGCTAAAGTCTCCTCTGTACTTTTAGAGCGAATCCCTGTAATTACATATTGAACATCAACCCCTAGCTGAGCTGCTCTGCCTAAAAACTCGGCTGAAATCCCAGTTCTTCCTATTTCATTTAATCGAAGCGACTCACGACTAACATCTGTTTGATGGGCAAAATCTGCCTGTGAATAGCCTAATCTGGATCTTTCTTCTACTAAGCGAATTCCCATATCTTCGCGTGTAATTGCCAATTCCATAAAAAACCTCAAATAAATTACAAAAATATTTTACATGCCAAAAATATTTGGCATGTAATAAAATTATTGAAACAATTAGTTGATGTAACTAATTGAATTAAGTTGTTGTAATAGGTGATTTTATGAGTCCAAATGAAATTTATCAAGCACTAACAAATCGAAATCTGAATGTTGCAATGATTGCGGAGTCATTGGGAGTATCAAATCAGGCTGTTTCTGTTGTAATCAAGCAAGGAAAGAATAGCCAACGGATTGCAAAGGCAATATCTCTCGCCATTGAAAAACCTTTAGATCAGGTTTTTCCACATTACGCTCAAAATCAACAAAAGAAAGCTCTTCGGGAAGAGAAAATTTCCCAATTAAGAAAAAAATTTGCTCAAATTTAGGTGAATTATATGTTTGAGCTAAAAGAGTTTTATAGCGTTCAGGAATTATCAACTTTCAATGTTTCAAGCTTACCTGGCAGCATTAGAAGAATTTCAGATAAAGCCAAACGTGAAAACTGGCAATCTCGCAAACGTGAGGGACGTGGCGGTGGTTTGGAATACGCCCTAGCCTCAATGCCCGAAGTTATCCAAACCGAAATCCGTAAGAAATTTGTGGTCGATGTAGTGAAAGCTCAACCGAAACAACTCCTCTCAGTGCGTGCAGAAGTGGATTTGGCGAACCTAACTACAAAACAACGCGAGATAGCAGATGCTCGAATGGCGTTAGTGCAGTATGTGCTAGAGCTTGAACAGTCAATGAGTCGAATTAAAGCGGTGACTTATTTATGTGATCTTGCAAAAAATGGCAAGTTGCCTGCACACCTTGCAGAGCTAATTGAAGTGGCGAATGCTAAGAAATCAGCTAAGCGGACACTAAGTGTGCGTACCTTAAATGGTTGGGTGGTGGATTACTGCAAAGCCAAGAATGTAGAGCAACGTTTGAAATTGCTTGCTCCACAAGTGAAACAGGCGGTTAAGCCTGAAGAGATTTGGTGGCTAACCTCTTTTTTAGGTGTTTACCGTCAGAAAAATGGGATTTGTTTAACGGAAGCCTATCGTCAATTTAAAGTTGAATGGGCAAGTAATTATCAAGAAAACCCGATTTTACTCGCAGAAATGCCAAGTTTGAGCCAAGTGCAACGAGCGATGGCAAAGCTACCGCTCTATGTAAAAGAGTATGGCAGACGAACAGGCTCACATTACAAAACGTTATTAAGTTATGTGAAACGGGATTGGTCAGCATTAAGAGCAAATGATGTGTGGATTGGGGACGGTCACGCCATGAAACTGAAAGTGGCTCACCCAATACATGGCAAGCCATTTACCCCTGAATTAACCATGATTATTGATGGTGCAAGTCGAAAAATTGTGGGGTGGTCGATGGCATTAGCGGAAAACGCTTTTGCAGTAGCAGATGCCCTACGTCACGCCATATCAACACATGGTGTCCCAGCTATCTACTACTCAGATAACGGTGGTGGGGAAAAGAATAAATTTTTAGATGCGGAAGTAACGGGGATGTTACCCCGCTTGGGTATCAAGCACGAAACAGGGATTGCAGGTAATCCGCAAGGGCGTGGGATTATCGAAAGATTAAACAAAACAGTGGGGGGGGGGGTTATTGATTGCACGCCAGTTTGAGACTTACTACGGCACAGGGGCAGACCCTGAAACCACTCGCAAGGTGCTTTACGGTGTGAACTCTTTGGCTAATGCGAAAGGCACAGCGCTTACACCGGTGCAAAAAAGAGCGAAAGGCAAGCTCCCAAGTTGGCAACAGTTACTGGATATGGTGCAACAAGTGGTCGATTGGTACAACCAAGAGCATATCCATAGCGAAATTAGATGTATACCAGCTAAGAAATATCAGCAGATGTTACACCCGGAAGATGTGGTCATGCTGACGGATATTGAATTGCGTGATATGAGCCGACCTGAGTTTATCCGCACGCCTGAGCGAGGTTGGATAAGTTGGTGTAACAACAAATATTTTAATACCAAATTATTAGCAGTAGATGGGCAAGAAGTAGTGATTGGAATTGATATCCATAACGCCGAAAGCATACAGGTGCGAACCAAAGACGGCAGATTTGTGTGTGATGCGATTTGGAATGGTAACACAAGAGAAGCCTTTCCAGTGGCGATGCTGGAGCAGCAGCGTAAAGAACGCCATCAACGTCGCAGTAAGCTTAAAGAGCGACAACTGGCAGAGATTGATGCGGAGCTTAATCCTGTTATTACAATTGAGCATAAACCTGATTTTAACTTGTTGGCAACAGCAAGTAAGCCGAAAAAAGAGCCAGTGCCGTTATTTTTTACACAGGCAGAACGAGAAGATTACGAAAAAAAGTTAGCGGTAGGAGGCTAAAAAATGAAAAACCAACAGCTTAAAGAATTTATGCAAGCCCAAGGGTTAGGACAAAAGCAAGTAGCGAATGCCTTTGGTGTATCTGTGGCAACAGTGAGCCAATACTTGAGCGGTAAATATCAAGGCAACTGCGAAGAATTAGATCGCAAAGTAGATGAAATGCTCGAACGCCAGAAAGCTAAAGTGGTTGAGGCTAAATATAACGCTGAATTTGTACCAACTTTAGCGGCAAAACGTGGAATGGAAGTGATGCAGTTTGCCCACGTTGAAGGTGAAATTAATGTGATTTTTGGGGCAGCAGGTTTAGGAAAAACGCAAATGTTGAAAGAGTACGCTCGAAGAAATAGCTCTGCGGTGTTAATTGAGGTTGATCCGAGTTGTACGCCGAAAGTGCTACTACGCAAGATTGCAGAAACGGTCGGGGCAACGGCTCGTGGAATTAATAACGAGCTCTTAGACAGTATTGTAAGCAAACTTAAAGGCTCGGAGCGGTTGTTAATGGTGGATGAAGCAGAGTTGCTCTCTACTCGCTCATTAGAGTTTATCCGCCGCATCCATGATTTATCAGGGATTGGAGTGGTGTTGGCTGGCATGCCTCGCTTGTTGGTTAATCTCAAGGGTAAAAATAACGAGTTAGCACAGCTCTATAGCCGAGTAGGTTTTGCTTGTGATTTGGGTAATGCGTTAAGTGAAGAGGATTTAGGGTTATTAGCAGAAAGTGCGTTAAGAACAACTGAATTTAACACACCATTAATTAAAGCCTGTAACGGCAACGCCCGCCGATTAAGTAAGTTAATGCGAGGTGTAGTGCGATCAAGTGAAATTAATCAAATTCCGATTACCAAAGAGTTAATTGAACAATATAGCAAAATGTTAATCAGTTAGGAGGCTTATGTACCGTCAAATTTATGCAGCGTACCGTGGCGAAATTAATGTGGCAGACGGTACAGCAGAAGAATTAGCAATGAAGCTCGGTGTTAAAACGAAAACAGTATACAAGTGGGCAACGCCCAGCCACCACCGCAGAAATAAAGGACAACAAATTATCATCGTAAAATTAGACAAAGAGGAAGTGAAATGAACAACCAACCCCTAGCACACCCAAACCAAGCCCTATGTGGCAATAACAGCTTAACGATTGATTATTTAAGCCAAGTACAAAAATGTATCAAACGCCTAGACAAAATGGGATTACACGTAATCAACGTACATTTTGAACACATCAAACCCAAAGTGCGGGTACAACCTTGTGCGATTACCCAAATGTTACAAAAAAACAAACAGGCAATTTGCTATATCCGAGGCAACGACCCGCAACGTTATAGCGAATACCAAATGCTAGTAGAAGGCATCAAAGTCATCTGGCGAACCCATTTACATTAACCAACCAAGAGGAAAAAAAACATGACCATAAAAACCGAAATCAACGGCAAAATCTACTGGCAAGATGCAAAAGGGGCGTTAGTTGCCGAAGAGCTGATTAAAGACATTGACAAAACGAGGGACGAATTAATCAGCGAATTGATCCAATCCGCCTCAGCGTTACAACATCAAATACGCACGTTTAAACACAACGTATTTAACCGACATCGCCGCGTTTGTCGAACTCTCCGCCGAAAAATACAACGTCAGCATCGGCGGACGTAAAGGCAATATCACACTCTACAGCTTTGACGGTAAATACAAATTACAAGTTGCCGTTGCAGACCATATCCGCTTTGACGAACGTATTCACGCCGCCAAAGCCCAAATTGACGAGTGCTTGCACGAATGGTCGGCAGAAGCCCGACCTGAACTGCGGTCATTAATTGATAACGCCTTCCGAGTGGACAAAGAGGGCAACCTTTCCACCGCTCGCATTTTGTCCCTGCGTCGAGTGGATATCCAAGATGAACGCTGGACACAAGCCATGCAAGCCATTGCCGACAGCGTGCAAGTAGTGGGCAGCAAAGACTATATCCGCTTTTACGAACGAGACGAACAAGGCAAGTATCAACCAATCAGTTTAGATATGGCGGGGGTATAAATGAACGAACACACGATTATTATGCTTGGTTATGTTGCTGCCTTCTGCTTTATATGTTGGCTAATCTGTAAATATTAAAACCCTTTTCAATGCCCTTTAAACCCAATTTAAGGGGCATTTATAAAGTGTTTTAACCCCAAAAAAGGAAACATTATGACAAACCACATCATCCAATTTGACCGCTTTAAACACTACAGCCAACAAGCGGCAAACCTAGAAAGACAAGCCCAATGGGCAGAAGCGGCAAAAGCTTGGGAAGTCGCCGCCATTAACGCCCGACCACGCAACAAACACTGGTGCGAAAGCCGCCAAGCCTTTTGCCGAAAACAGGCGGAAGAAACCAAAAAAGGAAAATGGAGACCCCAATAATGCACGACCTTATTCCCAGCGAATATCAACAGAAACAAAAAATACTGGATGAAATCATCAGTAGCTTAGAAACCCTCGAATGGGCAAAAGACGCCTTAATTAACGGAGATTACACCGAAAGTTGCCGATTAATGAAACGAGCCGTAGCAGATTTACAAACCGAAGAACGGCGATTGCGAGTATTTATGTTTAATACCGCTAAGCCAACAAATAAAACGACTTTTTAACCCAAACCACAGGAGAAACCTTATGAAAAACAGTGATTTTATTCACATGAGCCAATGTCATATTTTTAGCATTAAATTTCCTTTACAGCCCATTTAGCAAAGTGGGCTGAATAATAGGTTTTAACAAGGAAAATCCAATGCACAGCAAAGCAAAATATATCCAACTCATCCACATTGCCAAGCAAAAATTAGCGATAGATGAATATAGCTATCGGGCAATGCTCAAACATATCACCGGCAAACACAGCACAACCCAAATGAGCTTGGCGGAATTGATGAAAGTTATGCACGAATTGGAACAAAAAGGCTTCAAAAAAACCGCAAAAAATCCAACACATTCGCCAAGTACAAAAAGTGCGGTGGCAAAAAGCAAGATTGCGACCAAAATTAGGGCGATTTGGATTGACATGCACAAACAAGGCATTATTCGAGACGGCTCGGAACAGGCGTTAAATAAATGGGTTCGTGGTATTGCAAACCCCATTTTAGCAAACCGAAAGCAACCCATTGTATTAAATGTACAATCGTTGAATGACCAAATGGCAAGCCTCGTGTTGGAACGGTTGAAAAAATGGCAACAAAGAACGGAAAAATAATCGCTTAAGTCGAACGCCATAATAGATAATCCTCGAAAAGGAAACACAAAATGACACACTTCAATATTAAAACCTCAAGCAACCAAAAAGGGCTTACGCCCCTTTTACCTGTTCGCCGAATTGTGCAACCAGCTGCACAATAAATTGAGCTTGTGAAAGCCCTTTTTCTTCCGCCAAACGCTCAATTTCAGCAATGGTAGTGAGCGGTAACTTCAACGCTTTATTTTTATAGCCTCGTTTTAAATCGCTTCTAGCGACAATTTCAGATCTTGACAATGCCATTTGATTTATCTCATAATGTGATTGTTTGAAGAACCGGGGTGCACGAACACCCCGGATTATCACTTAGTAAGCCGGCAAGCTCACTAACAACAACGTGATAAGGATAATTAACTTAAACATCTTGTTATCCTCTTCAAGCATAAGGATTAAGCCTTACACTCACTTTCAAGCTCTCCCTTGAAAGTGAGAATATTATAAGTTAGCTAGCCAATAAAGCCAAGAATAATTTCACGAAGCCCGCAAAAAAGATTGTGGGCTTTTTTATTAAAAATACAAAATAGTTTGAATAAAATATGTTGCATAAAATCGCTTTTTGGACTTGATTTTTGCGGAAATTTATTTTATTTTTGCGATCAGGTTCGAAAAACCAACACAAAACGGAAGCCACAACCGTTATCTCGTGGTATTTTTTTGTCTGCAACTTTTAAAAGTGCGGTCGAAAAAATCAAACTTTTTAAACAATGGTCGGGAGTGCGGCGAATACAACACTCGAAAGGGGAATAAGTCCAGTAGATTTTGTGCTACTTTTCGGCTCCCGACCGCCCTATCTGTTATGTTCGACAGTGCGAGGAATACAACACCCGAAAGGGGAATAACTCTGGTTTATGTTTCGTGTGTGGACACCTGTAGGTTAAATACGCAGGTTGTAGAGATGAAAATCTGAAATGAGCATAGATTTTTGAGCTGTCGAACGCCAAACAATAGGTTCCTCGAAAAGGAAACACAAAATGACACACTTCAATATTAAAACCTTTACTGGTTTAATTCTCAACATCCCTACTCAATTAGTAAATGCTCGTGATTTGCATAAGGAACTACAGAGCAAGCAGGAGTTTTCCAACTGGATAAAGCACCGTATTTCTGAATATGAATTTATGGAAAACCTTGATTTTATCGGTGTTGATAATATTATCATTACCGAGGCTGGTTTTCTTGGCAAGCGTGAAAAAGTTGTTAGAGATTACCATTTAACTATTGATATGGTAAAAGAGCTTTGTATGATTGAACGTACAAAATTAGGGCGAGCAGTCCGCCGTTATTTTATCAAAATGGAAAAAAAGGCAATTCTTGAAATTCCCCGCCTGCAAGCGGAAAACCATGTCTTAAAGCAACAATTGCTAGGCATTCCTACCGTTTTACGCCAAAATCCCGACATGTTGTTAAAACTCAAAAAACAAGCCCAACAAGCATTACTTACCGCCCACCCCGAATACAAAGAAATTTTGCGTTATCGGGACATGGGATTAACCAATACGGAAATCTGTACGCTTTTAAGGCTAAGCCCAACGGCATTAAAACGTCGTTTAGTTAAATTGTTTGAATTTGAGCTGATTGAACGTAAGGCTCAAAATCAATTCACCACAAAAACACAACTGTTACTCACTTTTAACGCATAAGGAGAACACCATGAAAAATTTATCTATCCAACTTCAAGACATGTTGGACAACTTCGACACCGTCGGCGATGCGTTATATAGCGTCAGTCATTTATTGGCAATTGCGGATAACACCCACGACCAAATTTCCTACTACCATCTTGCCAATCTGTTGCGTTTAATGGGCGACGGTTTGCAATACCGCTTGCAGGAAGCCAAACTCACCTTAAATAATTAATGCGTGGTTATCGGGCGAAGTGATTCGCCCTATTTTTTTTCTTTTCTGCAAAATTTTCCTATACAGGTTCACTATTTTCAAAATCTTACCGGATACTTCCCTTTAATTTTGTCATTAAGGGGAAATAATGGATTTTGAGGGTGTAGAAAATTATTTGCCGGAAAGCATCAAAGGAATTGTAGAAGTAATTGGATTGCTTGATACGGAAAAATTAGTCAAAGCTTTTGGCGGCGTGTCTTTTCAATTTTCCGGTTCGGCGAAATGTTTTGAGCGGTTGGTTGACGTGCTGGGAGAAGAAAGTGCGGTTAAATTACAGCGTTATATCGGTGTGGGAGAAGTTTATATTCCTCGTTGCGAGACGGCATTACGTATCTTAAGAAATCAACAAATCTATGCGGAGTTTTGCTATTTAACGGAAAATAAAAAGATGAGTGGTCGTATGGCTGTATTGGCATTATGTCCTAAATACCGAGTGTCAGATCGTACCGCATGGGAAGCAATTCGCTATTATCAACAAAACAGAAAAATGCAACAAATAGCATTAATATAATCGATAAAGTGCGTGGAAAAAACTCCTCGCTACCGGTTGCATTAAATGTGTTTTAATCCTCTTTAGGTCATACTTAGAGAGGATTTTTTATGTTCCCTATTTTAAAAATCGTTATCCATTGCTCCGCTACGCAAAACGGCAAACCTTTACGCAATAAAGCCCACACAGCAGCTCAAGTGATTGACCGCTGGCATGCAGAACGTGGCTTTAAGCGTACTTATGCAAATTTCACACAATTTAACCCGCACTTAAAACATATCGGCTACCACTATGTCATTGATACGGACGGCACAGTGGAAACAGGTCGCAAAGTCGGGGAAGTCGGTGCTCACGTCAAAGGATATAATCAACAATCTATCGGCATTTGTTTAGTCGGCGGTATCAGTATTACCGGCAAAAATTACGGACGATTTACCGCCCGACAATGGCGTTCCCTACACCATTTATTACGAAAACTGGAAAGCGAATATCCCGAAGCTCGTATCTGCGGACATCGTGATTTATCCCCTGACCAAAACGGCGACGGCACAATCAGCCCGAATGAATGGCTTAAACATTGTCCCTGTTTTGATGTGTGGGAATGGTTGGACAGTGAACAAATTATCAACGAAGCACATTTATTTAAAGAGTAAAACAACATGAAACTCAACGAATTAATTACTAACGCCGACGGTCGTCTTTCGACCACAGGCACAATCCAATTTTTCGGCTTTTTAGTGGCAACCTTTATCATGTTTTACAGCGTTTATATGGACAAACATTACGTCCCCGAATTATTCAGTACGTTTCTCTTTGCCTGCGTAGGCACCGCAGCAACAAAAGGGGCGGTCAATGTATTCAAACAACGCAACAAAGGAGAAGAACCATGATGTTACACCTGATTGCCATTATAGCTTCAGCGGTCGTGTTGATTGCCGGTTATCTCTTATGCCGTTTAAAACAAGCCAATAACGAAATCAACCGGCTATTTGAAACCAATAAAACCTTACAAGCTGAACAGAAAATTGCACAAACCCAAATAAACCATTTTGAAGTGAGAAAACGCCATGAAGAAAACGCTAACCGCACTGACCGTAACGGCATTATTGACCGCTTGCAACAGTCCAACGATCTCCGTGATTAACCCCGGCTGTGCCGGTTTTGCGGTGATTAAAGCCAGTCGCCAAGACACCACCGAAACCCTGCGACAGATTATGGTACATAACAAAACGTACCGAGAGATTTGTAAGGAGCGAAAACATGGCAATACAGATTGACGGCATGATGATATTTAATTTGTTAGTCGGTGTTGCTGTATTTTTTATTGGGCTTTGGTTTAAACGGCTAGATAAGGATTTTGGCGAATTACAACAAGAAATCAAAGATATCAAGCAGGATTATCAAAGTAAAGAAATGGCACAACAGATCAATAGAAGTGTTGAAACCCAGCTTGACCGTATTCTCTCGAAATTAAATCAAATTGAACAAAAACTAGATAACAAGGTGGACAAATGAGTAAGCGACAATACAGAAAATCAACAGAAGAAAAATTAGATCAAATTTTGGCGATAACAGAGATTATTAACCAAAAAGTAGATAAGCAAAATGAAGAGTTGGTCAAAATTAAAAATGATGTACAAGCCTTAGAACGGTTAGTGCAAGAAATGGCACGCAAAAACCGCAATACCGCATTGATTGCCGGAGGAATCAGCGGTGGATTGGTTGCTGTCGGGATTGAACTTATTCGGGTAAGTTTAGCGGGGTAATAATGGCACATAATCCAAAAGTGAAAGCCTATGTGCGACGTTATTATGTATTTGATCGTTTTACTCTTGAGCAATCTGCAGAGCGTGCCGGTGTATCGTTTAATACGGCTCGTCGCTGGAAAGCAGAAGCACTTAAAAACGGTGATGATTGGGATAAGGCACGTGATGTACAGATTATGGCAGGGGGTGAGCTGACGGATATTTCCCAAAGTTTGCTCACAGGGTTTATCGTGCAGTATCGCTCTACTATGGAAGAATTACAAAGCAATGCAGAGGTAAGCAGTAAAGATAAAGTATTGCTACTTGGCACGCTTGCCGACAGTTTTGCCAAAATGACCGCTGCAAGTAAAAAAATCTTGCCGGAAGTCTCAGAGCTTGCTGTCGCAATGCGGACGATTAAGCTGTTTGGCGACTTTATCCAGCAAACCCACCCGAATTTACTGGGTGATTTTTTAGAAGCGTTGAATGGGTTTGGGGCGGTGTTAGACCAAAATTTTAAAAAAGGTAAGTAGAAATGGCTACATTGTGTTTAGTTTGTGCCTGCATCATTGCGTGTAGCGGTAATAATGGCTGGGGTTGGTTTTTATTTGTAGCGTTATTGGTTGGAGATAAGTAGATGCGTAGTAAGGAGTTTTTGCAACAACTTGCTGCCTATGCAGACAGCCTACGGCAGAAAATAGAAGCCTCCTTTGAGGGCTGGGACGACAGTCCGCAAGCAGTGGCAAACCGCCGAAAATCGGTGATGAATGATAAAACAGGGCTGGAATTTTTTATCAATACTTACTTTCCGCACTATGTCCGCTCACCTGAAAAATCAGCGTTGCACCGTTATTTATTTCAGCGTTTGCCACAGATTTTTGCGACTAAAAAAAATTGTTTAGATGCCATTGCAGCACCTCGGGGTGAAGCGAAATCGACCATTGTAACCCAACTTACCACCCTATGGTGTTTAGTCACTCAGCGAAAACGCTATGTATTGTTAGTGATGGACAGTATCGACCAAGCCTACCCCATGTTAGAAGCGATTAAGGCAGAGTTGGAATTTAACAGCCGTATTCGCACCGATTTTCCCGACATTTTTGGAGAAGGGCGTGTTTGGCAAGCGGGGACAATTATTACCCGTATGAATCAAAAAGTACAGGTAGCAGGTTCAGGTAAAAAACTGCGGGGATTGCGTCATGGTGCTTACCGCCCTGATTTAGTGATTTTAGATGATATTGAAAATGACGAACAAGTCCGCAATCCTGAGCAACGGGATAAATTACATAACTGGCTAAAAAAAACCGTCCTTCCTCTCGGCTCGGCAGGCGATAAATTAGATGTTATTTACATTGGGACAATTTTGCACTATGACAGTGTACTTAACCGCACTTTGGCAAGTAAAGCATGGAATACGGCACACTTTAAAGCAATTATTCAACTTCCCGATAATATGGCATTGTGGGACAGATGGGAAGACCTCTATTTGCGTGACGGCGAAGCGGTGGCAGAGGCCTTTTATCACACAAACAAAGCTGAAATGAACAAAGGTGCGATTGTCTCTTGGGCAGCTCGCCCATTGCTTGACTTAATGAAAATTCGAGCAAGAGAAGGACATGCGACTTTTGACTCCGAATATCAAAATGACCCTGTTTCTGGTGATGAAGCAATTTTTGCACATAGTATTCAATACTGGACAGAATTACCTGATAACCTCATTTATTTCGGGGCATTAGATCCCTCAATGGGAAAAGCGGGGGCAAGCCGAGACCCGTCAGCGATTTTGGTCGGCGGTTATCATCGTGAAAGCGGAAAACTCTATGTAGTTGAGGCACAAATTAAAAAACGGCTACCTGATTTGATTATTGAAGATGTGATCAGACTGCACACGCAATATAACTGCCATCGTTGGTTTGTGGAGACAGTACAATTTCAGGAGTTTCTGCAAACCGAGTTAGTTAAACGCTCCGCTCAACGAGGAAAACCTGTACCAGCAACGGCGACCAAACCGAACAGCGACAAAATGTTGCGGATTGAAAGCCTCCAACCGCATATCGCCAACGGTTTAATTTTGTTACATCGCTCGCAATCGACGCTTGAAAGTCAGTTACGACATTTTCCGAAAGCGGATCACGATGACGGTCCCGATGCGTTGGAAATGTTATGGCGTAATGCAGTGAGCTCATCGGCACCAATTGAATGGGAAAGCATAGATGATAGTGAATATGGCGGGAGTAAATGGCGACATTAACACAAAAACGTAAACACAACCCCGAGGAATGAATCATATTCGCCTCCCACAACAACAAACCGCTAAACAGGACAAAAAATAAGCAAAAAGAAAAAACAGCCCAATGTTAAACAAAATTTAAAACAGGTTTTAAGCCCACCACAAACAGACTTAGCTGAAATTACTGCGACAGGGCGAGTGCTTTCCGACCACCCAAGCAATTTTATTACGCCCGCCAAAATGAAAACCATTTTTGACGAAGCGGAAAGTGGCGATATAACCGCTCAACACGAATTATTTATGGATATTGAAGAGCGGGATAGTGCGATTTTTGCCAATATCCAAACCCGTAAGCGTGCGACACTTGGGGTGGATTGGGCGATTGTTGCCCCTCGTAATGCAACACCGCAAGAGGAAAAGCTACGTGATGAAGTTGATGAGTTATTTTTCCAATTCGGTAACTTTGAAGATTTGGTCATGGATTGTATGGATGCCGTCGGACACGGTTTCGCTGCCTTGGAAATTGAATGGGGATTTAACGGCAGACTATGGTATCCAAACGCTTTTCATCATCGCCCGCCATCGTGGTTTAAGTGGGACAAACACGATAGCTTATTACTCAAAACCCCACAAAACCACGAGGGGGAGCCGTTACGTCCTTATGGTTGGGTGGTACATACGCACAAATCCCGCTCTACACAGGTGGCACGTAATAATTTATTCCGCACCTTGGCATGGTTGTATATGTTTAAATATTACAGTATCTACGATTTTGCCAAGTTTTTAGAAGTGTATGGTATGCCTATTCGTATTGGAAAATATGGAGCAGGGGCAACCTCAAACGAAAAACAAACGCTTAAACGTGCCTTAGCAGAAATCGGACACAATGCAGCAGGTATTATGCCGGAGTCGATGAGTATTGAACTGCATGATGTGGCAAGTGCGGGGAGTGCGGGAGGAAATAATCCGTTTTTGCAAATGGTGGATTGGTGCGAAAAATCTATTGCTCGTTTGATTTTAGGGCAAACCTTAACCTCAGGTGCAGACGGTAAAAGTTCAACTAATGCCCTTGGTAATGTGCATAACGAGGTACGTCGTGATTTGTTAGTGTCTGATGTAAAACAGTTAGAGCAAACCTTTACCCGACAGATTATTCTCCCGTTTTTGCAAATTAACTTCGGGAACATTGATCCGAGCCGTATTCCACGGTTTGAATTTGACACGAAAGAGCCAGCGGACTTGGCATTATTTGCCGACAGTTTGCCAAAATTAGTTGATGTTGGGTTACCTATTCCTGTGGAATGGGCAAGAGATAAACTCGGTATTCCTGAAGTGCAAGAGGGGGAAGCGGTTTTAGCTCGTGCAATACCTACGCAAGCAGTGGGGCTATCGGCACATGTTGCCAAAGAAACAACCTGCTCTTGCGGTTGCGGTGGTAAATTGTACGCATTATCTGACCGGCACAAGACCGGGATTAAAGAGCAGGATATCTTAGATGATTTAGCTAATGAAGCCTTTGCTGTACCTGATTTTAACGCCCAACTGGATCCTATAATGAAAAAAGCGGTAGCTGTAATCATGGCGTGCAATTCTTATGAGGAAGCTGCGGAAAAATTAGCGGAATCTTACCCCGATTTAGTCAGTGAAGAATATGAACGTTATTTATCCAATGCGTTATTTTTAGCGGATTTGTTAGGGATTGCAAATGCAGAAAGTTAATTTTGCTATCGGGCTTGAGCCTAAACAGGCAATTGCGTATTTACACCAAAAAAAGCAACTGGTAACTAAGGTAGTTAAGCAGGAACAGGTTGATAGTGCATTGGCTCGGGCAACGACCATTAGCAAACTCACCAGCCTTGAGATGACCCGTGATATTTACGAATCGATGGAAAAAGCGAGACGAGAAGGTAAATCCTTCCATCAATGGAAAAAAACGCTGACGGCTGAGTTTGAGCGTAAAGGTTGGGTATTTGGGCATGACAAAGGAATTAGTCGTGGAATTGACGGTAAATTACTTGCCGACCCGAAAACAGGGGAGTATTTCGGTACCCCTCGTCGTTTAAAAATAATTTACCGCACGAATATGCAACAAGCCTATTCCGCAGCACGTTATCAACGTTATATGGAAAATGTGGATAACGCCCCTTATTGGCAATATTCGGCAGTGAGCGACCAACGCTCTCGCCCAGCACATCAAGCCTTAAACGGCAAAATTTATCGCTATGACGATCCGTTTTGGGCGACTTTTTTTCCACCTAACGGTTTTAACTGTCGCTGTACTGTCATTGCCTTGGGTGAGCTTGATTTAAAACGCAAAGGGATTGATGAGGTCGGGAGTAGCGAGGCATTACTGGTCAACGCCAAACGTCCGCAAGATAAATTTGGTCATCAAGAAGAGACGATTGGTTTTAAATTGCCGGACGGTACGGTGCGATTGGCGGACAAGGGATTTGATTATAATGTAGGGCGTTTGACCTATAAGCCGAATTTGGATGTATACCCTGAAAAGCTGGCTCATCAGTTTGCGAAAGCGGAGATGAACGGTGGAGAATTTAAGCGGGCTTATGATTGGCTTAAAGATAAAATTGCACCTAAATTACCTGAATACAAGGCATTAAAAAATCGTGATCAGCGTGAGATTTACCTGAAAAACTTACGAAATACGTTAGAGCGAAATTTTAAGTTTGCTTCCGGATTACTTACTGACGAAACTAGAAAATTATTAAACACTCAACTTAAAACAGTTTGGTTATCTGACGATTCGTTAATTAAGCAAATTGCTCACCGAGAGGGGCAATTTGGAATTGAAACGTACAATGTTTTACCTGAAATTTTGCGTTTCCCTGATGAAGTAAAAAGTAAAAAAGACAAACACTTTGAATTTTATAAAACAATCAATGGTAGGCGTTATTTAGTTGTTATTAAGGTATTGGAAGAAGCAAAAGAAATTTATATGCAGTCGTTCAGAATGGATTAAGTATTGCACGGTGGGACTCGGTGTCCCCACGAATGTTTCCCAGCTCCAATAGCCTTCGTTTAGCAGTTTCCAAGATTTCCTGCTGCATGCAATACTAGCTGAATATACCCCTGTTTATTTTTAAAATCAACTATGCGGAGTAAGAAACGATGTCGGCTCATCAGTTTGCGAAAGCGGAGATGAGCGGTGGTGAGTTTAAATTGGCTTTTAACAAGTTGGAAGAAGCGGTAAATCAAGCCAAATGAGCTATTTGTACAATCATTTAGAATTCAGAATGAAAAAGAATGGAAAAAAGTATTTAAAGACCATTAGGGGGTACTGCCACTTCCCCACACGCTCTCGGACATCTGAGCAGAACCGGTCATCTCAGATAGGCTGCGATCGGCAGAATTCATCGCTTTTCTAATGGTCCTTGCGAATATACCTCTGTTTATTTTTAAAATCAACTATGCGGAGTAAAAATGATTAAAATCCAAACCCACGGCATTGCCGAAATTACCGCAACCCTTAATCAGCTTGCCGGTAAAGCTAAACATCGTAAACCGTTAATGCGTGATATTGCTGCTATAATGGAGAAAGCGGTATTGACCAATTTTAATGAGGGCGGTCGTCCGACATGGCTAGGCATTAAACATCGTCAAGGTACGCCGCTGATTGATAGCGGAATTTTAAAGAGCAGTATTACCTCCGAGTATGATAATAATTCGGCAGTAGTCGGGACAAATGAAGATTATGCAGCTATCCATCAATTCGGCGGTATGGCAGGACGAGGGCGTAAAGTAGAGATCCCCGCTCGTCCGTTTTTGGTTTTAACGTTGCAAGATGAAGAAGATATTTTGCAAGGTATACAGGACTATTTTCAACAAGTATTGGAGTAGTCAGTCGGCATGTGTTAAATTACCCCCTCTAAATCGCTCGCTATTGCGTTTTTTGGTTTAGGTGTAGGATTTATTGAGCGAAAATTTTTAAAATAAATTAAAACGTTTTAAAATGGTTTTAAATGGTTTTTAAAATGGGTTTTGGTTTATAATTTGTCAATTCGTTTTTTCTCCCGCACTTTTCGCTTTTTTCTCCCCTCCCCTCTTCTTTGATACAGCGTGGAAATTCCCCACCATTATTCTGTTATCCGTTCCTTTTATTATGTAACCTCATCAAGAATTCAGAGGTGATGAGATGAAATTCAAACTTAATCCGATTGCGTGTAGCTTCAACCTGAGCCAAGAGGCAAATGGACGTATTCAACTTTTCCCTTTTGGTTGGTTTGAGCCACAAGATGGACGTGGAGGACGTTTTTATGTAGGCGATTCAAACGGCTATCAATTAGCTGATGAGATTAATAATACCGATGTTGAGTTGATGATTGACTATGAGCATCAAACCCTCTTTATTGCCGAAAACGGTCAAGGTAATCCTGCTGCAGGCTGGATTAACAGGGCGGAATATATTTCAGGTCAGGGATTATTTGCTGATGTGAAGTGGACAAACAAAGCTGTGTCGGAAATTAAAGAGGGGATTTACCGTTATATTTCCCCGTTGTTTTTGGCTGATAGTAACGGCGTGGTGATTAAGGTATTGAATGCTGCACTGACTAACCGCCCCGCTTTGCATAATTTGCAAGAGGCGGTTGCGATGTCTAGTCAATTTTCCCATTTTCTAACCCTTCAAGAGGAAAATTCCGAAATGAAAACACTGTTAATTAAGTTATTTGCCCTCTCGGCAGATGCACCCGATGAGCAAATCATAGAAAAACTGACCGCACTTGATAAAGCCAAAGGGGACAGTTCCGTGGCGTTAAGTGATGTCTATATTGAATTGGCGAAAGAAAAAAAACAAGTGGTCATGCTTTCTACCAAAGTGAATAATCCCGATCCAGCAAAATTTGTGGCGTTAAGTGATTTACAAACGGTGCAAACCGAATTAAACAGCTTAAAGCAGCAAATTAACGATAAAGAGCGTGATGGGCTAATTCAAACCGCACTTTCAGACGGACGTTTATTGCCGGCACAAAAAGAATGGGCGGAAAACTTGGGTAAAACCAATTTGCAAGCATTATCGGACTATTTGAAAACAGTCTCGCCAAATCCGGCATTAGGCGGACAGTTGCAAGCAAAAGAGAACCCGACAGAAAATATCGTGGCGTTATCCGATGCTGAAATTGCCACAGCAAAATCGCTTGGCTTAAGTGCTGAAGAGTTTGTCGCACAGTACAAAAATGGAGGTAAATAATGAGCTTTAAAAAATCTGAACAGTTGAACATCTTAGATACGGTTTTTAAAAAAGAATTTAAAAATGGTTTAGGGTTGATGAAACCGCAGTGGGAAGTTGTTGCTATGGCGATTCCGTCCAGTACACAAACCAATACATACGGTTGGTTGGGGCATTTCCCGAAAATGCGTGAATGGGTGGGTGAACGTCAAATTCAAAAAATGCAGGCTCAAGGTATGACCATTGAAAATAAACTGTTTGAATCGACAGTTTCCGTGCCTCGAACCAATATTGAAGATGACCAAGTCGGTATGTTCTCGACCATATCAAAACAAGCGGGGCAAAGTGCGGCGGAATTGCCGGATGATTTAGTTTTTAGCTTGCTCAAAAAAGGGAAAACGACGCAATGTTACGACGGTAAGATGTTTTTTGGTATAGACCATCCGGTTTATGAAAACGTTGATGGTACAGGCAAGTCTGAAAATCAACGTAACTTAACGACGGGTAAAGCTGGCAAAAGCACTAAACCGAGCGGAGCTGGTGTAGCTGACGGTGCGTCTGAAAACGGTAAAACCGATAAACCGGCATTTTATATTTTAGATACGACCAATGCAATTAAGCCGTTAATTTGGCAAGAGCGTACTAAACCGGAAATTGAACCGAAATTCGATCCGTCAAAATCCGACAAAGTGTTTATGGAGGATATTTATTTATGGGGTGTGCGTGCACGTGGTAATGCAGGTTTCGGATTTTGGCAGCTTATCCACCGTGTAGAAAATAGCGAAATGACCAAAGAGGTTTTAGTCGAGGTAATAACGACAATGCGTCATTTAAAAGGTGATGGCGGTAAGTTGTTAAATATTCGTCCAAATGTATTGCTTGTTCCGCCATCATTGGAATATACCGCACGTCAATTAGTCGAAGCGGATGTAATCAACGGAACAACTAATGTTCTTAAGGGCGTTTTGAAAGTTGAAGTCAGTCCGTTTATTGTGGAGTAATCGGTTATTGGGCGTAGCAATACGCCCTGTTTAAAAAGACGTAACGAGAACGGGCAATAAATGAAAGGGAGAGTAAAGATGTATGCCACGATAAAGGACTTTGTCGCTCGTGTCGGAGAGTTAGAAACTATTGAACTGACTGACCGAGAAGCGGTGGGTGAGATAAATAGTACAGTGCTGGAAACGGCATTAAGCGATTCGACAAGTCAAATCGACGGTTATCTAAGTGGACGTTACAAACTGCCTTTGGTGATTGTGCCACAAAATTTAGTGCGGATTTGCTGTGATTTAGCTCGTTATCGTTTAGCCGGTGTATCGCACATGCCGATAACTGAAGAAATTGAAACTCGCTACAAACTTTGTATTAAGGAGTTAGAGTCTCTTTCTAAAGGTGTGGTGTCGCTTGGGGTAGAAGAGCTTAACAGTTCGAGGGGGAATGAGGATAACACAGTGCAGTTTTTTAACACAGGCAACCGTATTTTTGAGCGTAACCGCCGATGATAAACCAAATTGAGCAAGCATTAATTAACCGTCTTGAAG
The DNA here is from genome assembly GCF_014202395.1 of Histophilus somni. Taxonomy (GTDB): domain Bacteria; phylum Pseudomonadota; class Gammaproteobacteria; order Enterobacterales; family Pasteurellaceae; genus Histophilus; species Histophilus somni. Next base: position 92,419 of record NZ_JACHGQ010000007.1, on the reverse strand, counting down.
CAGGTTTAGGTACGATGGTTTATTCCGTGGGCAGTTATAGTGGCGAAATTAACGAGGAGCAGATCAGTACTCAACGTCTCCCCGCTTGTTTGGTTTCCTATGCCGGTTCGGATTTTGAAGTGAAGGCAATGGGGGCAAAAGCTAAGCGTTACATCACCACTGAGACCTTTGTGGTGCTGTTGTTGGTGCGTTCGATGCGTTCCACTGTTGCAGGACGTGTTGGTGGGGTGACTGATAAAGAGGTAGGGGTTAATCAACTTGCCGATGCGGTTAAATACTTACTGATTAATCAGACGTTAGATGGTTTGGTTACCCCGATTGCACCAAAACGTATCCGCACTATTCTTAATAACGCCGAGGTGAAAAAGCAAAAATACTCTGCTCTCGCCTTAGAGTTTGAGATGAGCTACCACGACACCGGTTATTTAGAGGACGGTCGCTACCCTGAGGGGGCAAGCCCACAAGAGCAGGTGTTTAAAGCGTACAAAGGCAAGCTGGATGAGCCACATCCTGATTTGCTGGGACTAAACAACCGGATATTTGATCCAACGAACAATGCAGCCACCGCAGTTACGGTGGTAAGCGAGGAAAAATGAAAAATAAACTCACTATTGATGACATTAAAGGTGTGATTGTTAATGAGCAATATGTTGTTAATGGCACATTAACAATTTGCGTATTAACACTCAAAAATGGTTATAAAGTCACTGGCGAAAGTGCCTGTTTAGATGTAGCCAACTTTGATGTAGAGATTGGCGAAAGTGTCGCTCATGCCAAGGCAGTCTCAAAAATCTGGGAGCTTGAAGGGTATTTGTTGGCACAAAAACGCTATGAGGAGGCAAATAATGTTAAAAGTTAAAGCAGCCAAAGATGTGCGTGTACCTTATGAAGACAGTCCGCATCGCTATATTGAGCAAGAGGTGGTTGAGGTGGATAACAGCCTCTATTACCAACGTCGTATTGCAGACGGTGATTTAATTGTTGTCACAGATAAAGTCCAACAAAGGGAGATTAAATAATGTCTGAGTTGAATATTGAATTTGACAAAATTCCAAACAGTATCCGTAATCCGGGTGTGTATACCGAGTATAACAATCGTGAAGCGGTAACAACGTTGCCTACCAATCAGCAAGAGGTGTTAATTATTGCCCCGATGACAACGGAGAGTGAAACGGCTTTTACCGCACCGGTGAAGTTATTTAGTGATGTAGAAGCGGAACAATTGTTTGGTACAGGTTCAACGGCACATTTAATGGTACGTCAAGCTATTCGCAACAATACCACGATTCGTTTAACCGTGATTGGGTTGAAAGATCATGACGCAGGTATTGCTGCAAGCGGTTCGATTAAATTAGCCGGTACAGTGAGTTATTCCGGTGTAGTAAGTCTTTATATTGGCGGTGAAGTGTATGAAATTGCGGCGAATAAAGGCGAAAGTGCGGAACAATTGGCAACACGTTTGGTTGCGGTAGTGAATGCCTCTCGTTTTTGTCCGGTGAACGCAACTATTGAAGAGAAAACCACTATAAAACTCACCGCAAAAAGCAAAGGGGAAATCGGTAATGAAATTGCATTATCAGCAAAAACAACTGCGAAAGACATTGCAATAACCGTTACGTCTTTTACAGGTGGACAGCGTAATGCACAAATTGCCTCGGCATTAGCCAGTGTTGCCGGTACACATTATAACATTATCATTTCGCCATTTTCCGATGATGAAAATGCGACAGCATTACGTCATCATTTGGAAACCTTAGCCAATCCGATTGAAGATAAACCGGCAATCGGTGTGATGGGCTGGCGTAGCAGTTTTGCCACGGGGACAACACTCGCTTCTCGCTTAAATTCTGAACATATTACAATAGGTTGGTATAAGGGGTGTCTTCAGTCTAATGCCATGATTGCTGCCGGTTACGGTGCGGTGATTGCGGGAGAAGAAGATCCGGCTCGTCCTCTCAATACGTTGGAAATTAAGGGGTTGAGCTTGGTCGATGACGCACAAAAACCGCTATTTAGTGAGGTTAATCAGGCGTTATTTAATGGGTTAAGTCCGTTGGGTGTGGTGGTTAATCGTGTACAAATCACACGTGCTATTACCACTTATACCAAGTCGGTTACCAATACGGACGACCCAAGCTACTTGGATTTAACCACTATTCGCACACTTCATTTTGTACGTAAAGCGATTCAAGACCGTCAGCGTTTGCGTTTCCCTCGTGCAAAAAATTCGCCACGCATGCCGAAAAAAGTGCGGTCGGAAGTGTTAGATGTGTTGTATAAGTTGGAGCAGTTGGAAATCATTGAAAACGTGGATCGCTGGAAAGACCGCTTATTAGTCGTGAAAAATCCGCAAGATCCGAGCTACTTAGATTTAAAAATTCCTGCGGATGTGGTTAATGGGTTACATGTGATTCGCAATCAAATTACGTTACTTTTATAAGGAGTTAAAGAATGGCTGAAATTTATGAAGGCTCTTGTGTGCTTGAAGTGGACGGTGTGGAGATTGAGGTCACTAAATTAGACGTCAAAATCAATACAGGGCGTAAGTTAGTTAAAACAATGAACAGTACGGGGCGTGCTAAAGGACATTCACAGGGTATTGAGGAAATTACACTTTCTGTTACCGCTGTTGAGCCGAAAGATGGGCGTGTGATTGATTGGAAAAATATCAAAGATGCGAAGCTGACCAAGTATCCACTTAACAATGCGGAAAAACGCACGTCTTATTTGGGGTGTTTTACGATTGAAGTAGGTGAATCTTATTCGGTGGATAATGAAATGTCACGTGATATTCAGTTGGGTGCGTTGCAAGAGGTGATTGAATAATGGCGAAATTATTAGGGATTAAATATCAAGGAAAATATCATCAAGCATTTGAAGTGAACTTATTAACGATTGGTGGTAATTGCACCGTTCAAGAGTTCATTGTTGAACTTGGCTTGGATAAAGAAGTGCTTAGTGAGCGTGAAAAAAGATTGTTGGATATGGTGTATTTAAGTCAACAGTTGCGTATTCAGGGGATTTTGCAAGAAGAATTAACCCCGCAATTTTTGTTGGATAACCTTTTGGAAGAGGATTATTGGCAAATTTTAGAAGCACTGATTGCCTTACGAAAAAAGCTATCAGCCGATGGGGAGAGCCTCAACCCGCCAGAGGTGGAAAACAGCAAAAATACAGTGTAGCCACGGCGTATAAGCAATATCGGCAAGCGGTAATTTTACTCTCAAAATTTGCTATGACGGCAAAGCAGGTGTGGCAAATGCCGGTATTGGAGTTGTCCGCTTGGATAAGAGATTATCTTGAACTGGAAGGGGTTAAGCCTTGCAAACCACAAGAGTTCACCCCTTTGGTATCGCATAAGAGCTTTGTTTTTACACATCGAGGAAAATTAGGGGCGTAAGCCTCTTTTTTATATGGTTAATAAATTAACTCCGTTTTAAGCAGGTTTTAAAATGAGTAAAAATATGAAAGTAGAAATTGAGGTAACGGCAAAAGACAGTGCCGCACCTGTCATCAATAAAACGACCCAAGAGACAAAAAAATCTTTTAAACAAACAGAACAGGCGGCACAACAAAGCAGTAAATCTCAAACCGAGGCAGCACGTAAAACGGCACAAGCTCGTGAGATATTAGGGGTAAGATCGGAACGCACTATTCGACGTGAACTTATACAAACTCGTGTAGCCTATGAGCGATTAAAACGTTCCGGTGTGGCTTCACAAAATGAGTTACAACGTGCAGCGGAAGTAACTAAAAAACGTGTACAAGAACTGAACACGGAGCTGGGAAAAACATCCTTTGGGGATAAAATGCGTGGTGTCGGACGTGGCATAATGAATATTGGGGCAGGTATTGTGGCAGGGTCTATGGTTGTTGCCCCTAAAATGATGGCAGCAGCTGATTATGATATGGCATTGGCTCGTATTGCCGATACGGGGTATTCGGGCGGTTCAATTGAGGAAAAAAACCTAGGAAAAGAAAAAATTCACCAAGCAATTAAAACATCGGTTACCCAATATGGCGGAACAAAAGAAGAAGCGTTGTCTGCGATTAATGAATTAATGGCACAAGGTAAAGTGAGCGTAGAAAGTGCGTTGGCGTTATTGCCGACTATTCAAAAAAACGCAACGGCGACAGGTGCATCAAGTGCTGAATTGACTAATATGGTCAATGCAATGTTGCAATTTGGAATAAAAGAGAGCGAGATTCAAACTGCACTTGATTATATGAACGCATCCGGTAAGGCAGGCGGTTTTGAGCTAAAGGATATGGCACAATATTTTCCGCAAGTTTTAGCCAATGCAGGGTATGCGGGATTGAGCGGGTTAGAAGATTTAAAAAAGGTGGGGGTTAATTTACAACAAGTTTACGGTGTATCCGGCGGAGCCTCCGAAACGGCTACAAATTTAAACAACTATTACGCTAAAGTAAAAGCGGTCAGTACAGCTAATAACCTTGAAAAATTGGAATTTACCGATGCTAAAGGTAAAAAAGTGGGTATTGATATGAAAAAATCCATGCAACATTATATGAATCAAGGGCAAAACGCTTCCGAGGCGATGCTGTCTATTATTGGTGATGTGTTAAAGCATGATAAAGAGTATCAGGCGTTGTTAACAAAATATCGACAGGCACAAGACAAAGATAAGAAAGCGGTTATGCAAAAAATCGCGAAATATATTGAGGGGACAAAAGTCGCTGAAATTATGCCGGATTTACAAGCTGGATTGGCAACTTATGCAATGCGTAACGACCAAAAAACGGCGGAAAATGTTACCGCACAATATGGTATTGCGGATAAAGGCGATTATAACAATGATAGTTTTCAGTATATCAGTCAGCAGAGTGCCTTTGCTTTCCAACAGGCAAAAAATAATTACGAAATGGAGCAAATAGAAAATTTTAACAAAGCGAATAATATCGCTGCGGAAGTGGCAAAGGAGTATTCCGGTTTTGCTCAGGAATTTCCTAATTTGAATCACGCTTTGGTAGGTGCAACGGAAGCGGTAAAAGCATTTGGTGCGGCGTTAATTGGCTCTGAGCTGATGAAAATGTTAGGCGGAAAAATTCCGTTAGGAAGAGGGGGATTAGGCAATATTTTTAGAGGGGGAGTAAATGTCGCTACGCAAACGGCAACAGCCTCGGCAGTTTCTACCGGAGCAAGTGCCGGAGCGGGTGCTTTAGCCCCTATTGTTGCCGGTGCGTTCGGATTATTTTATTCCAAAGAACTCAATGAGGGGGAATTGGATAAGGTGTTGCTGATGAATAAAGTTGCTTCAGGTGAAGCAACGCCGACAGAACTTGCTCAAGCGGATGCGATGTATGCCAAAACACGGCAAGATATTGAAGAGCGACGAAAACGTCGAGAAGCCCATCAGGAAATGCCTTTTACCCAAGAACAACAGGCAGAATATAACCGAGCATTAGCCCCAATTTTGGCTACATTACCTGAAAAAATCCGTATGGATACAGATGTGGTAGGTAAAACCTTGTCTTCCGCTATTGAGGTGAGGTTAGCCTCTCAATCACACACTATTGCTAACAATATTACGGTAGAGCTGGACGGACGTGTCATTGCCGAACAGGTCTCTGAACAACAATTTAATCTTAACAAACGGATGTAATTATTATGGGTTGGACGGTACCAATACGACAAGCCTCTTTTAAAGGGGTGAAATTTGATGTTATTAGTGTGGATGAAAGTTTTGAGCGAGCTGTTGCAGAGCATAGTTACCCTTTTGTCAATGGAGCGGACTTGGAAGATTTGGGGCTTAATAAGCAGACGGTTAAACTGCAAGCGGTCTGTTTCGGTGAGGGATATTACACGGATTATAAAAAACTCCTTGCTGTTATCCAATCCGAAGGGGCGGATGTGTTAGTGCATCCTGTGCGTGGGCGAATGCTGAATATGTTACTTCTTTCAGCCAATTTACGCCACGATGCCGACAATATCAATTATGTTACCTTGGATTTAACTTTTGCCGAGGCGACGCCAATGCAACCGATTTTTGTGTTTGAACATAGTTTGCTGTCAATCATAGATCGTTACCTTAATTTGCTTGAGGATTTTATGAATGAGGTGACGGATTTTTGGGTAAGTTGCATGGAAGTGATCGCATTTTCTCATCATATGAAAAGTCGACTTTTGAAACAATGGTCGGCGATTTATGGGTGTTATGAGCAATTAGCCGGTATGTTCGGACAAAATAATGCTTCCGCTAAACCATCAATAAATGTGAGTATAAAAGAGTTTACGCAGCAATCTACTACAACATTAACGCATTGCTACAAAATACTGCAATCGACTGCTGAAAAACGCCGATTTGCCTCGCAACTCGGGGTAAAAGCCGAATTTAACGAGTTAATGCGAGATTTGGGTAAGGCGTGTAATATTCCTCGTCATTTAGTGAATGGACAACAGCAAAAAATCACGACTGCTGCCCAGTTTTTTGCGACTCGGGAAAATCCGCAACGCCAAATTAATACGCATTTGTCAATCCAAGAGGTAAAAAACCTTGATTGTGCTTTGCACTTGATGAGTTGTAGCGTACTTGCCAAAGCGGGTGTAGAGATTATTGAACAACAGGCGGAAAACTTGACACCGGCGGAAATTGAGTATATTTGCCAACAAATTCGCACTCAAATTTTACATACACTTAATTTAGTACGAGCGTTACAGCAACTTGCAAAACAAGACGAGAAACAATCTCAGTCTAACAACGATATTTATGCTACTGGGTATCACGTTGCCGAGCGATTGCGGACAATGGCGGGGGAGATAATGCAAATGGCGGTTGTTGCTATTAATCAAAAACCACCTCTTATGGTGCGTGAAGTGCGGTTTGACAGTTGTATTCAACAGGTTGCCTTTGATTTTTACGGTAATTATCGTCGTTCGACGGAATTATTGCGACTTAATCCACAACTCAACCAGCCGAATTTTATTGAGCAAGGTACCTTGTTAAATGCGTATGTTAAATGAGAGGGGCGAGATGATTGAAAACGAGATTGTGCTGGAAATTGACGGTCGGCAACATAAACATTGGCAGAGTTATGATATTGACAGTGATTTTTTAATTCCTGCCGATAGTTTTAATTTTGAGTTGGGTAAATCTGCTCAAATGCAGACGTTGCCTAATTTTGCCGGTAAAAGTGCGGTGGTTAAAATCAATGGAGAGACGATACTTACTGGTATTGTAGATACCGTTCATCATCGCCTCAGTAAAAACGGACGGGGTTATTCACTTAACGGTAGAGACAAAGCTTCGTTATTGTTGGATTGTTCCGCACCGCTGACCAATGTTAAAGGGCTGACGTTATTGGAGGCGGTTAAAAAAATCGTTAATCCGCTCGGGATTAAGCAGGTAGTGCTTAAAGCGGAGCATAATCCAACACTGGATAAAGTAGATATTGATGTTGGTGAAAGTGCATGGGAAGCGATTATGCGTTGTGCTAACTTTGCTGGATTGCATTGTTGGTTTGAGCCAAAAGGTGTGCTGATGATAGGAGGAGCGGATTATAGTAGTTCACCGGTAGCAACGCTTTATTTGTCGGCAACTGAGCCGAGTAAAAACAATATTAGTGAAGCCAATCTTACTTTTGATGTGTCGCAAAGTTATTCCGAGGTAACGTTTTTAGCCCAAACGCACGGGCGAGAAAATGATCACGGTAAGCATAATTTAAAGTGGACTTATCAACATCCCGGTCTTGGTGTGTATAAGCCTAAAACGGTGGTGTTAAGTGATGTCGATAACCTTGAAGCACTTAAAAAACAAGCAAAAAAACAGATTGCAGATTGGCAACTGGATAATTTTAACCTGACTGTGATGGTATCCGATCATAAAACCCAAGGTGGGCAACTTTGGCAACCGGGGCAGAGGGTTCATATTGTCATTGAGGAATATGATATTGACGCCATCTTTTTTTTGATGGGACGACGTTTTACGTTAAGTCGCTCCGCCGGTACACAAACGGAATTACGTTTTAAACAAGATGGTATTTGGACACCGGACGCTTATAAAAGTAAAGCGGATAAGGCACGTAAACGCAAAGGCAAGAAACGTAAAGAGGATTTGGTCGGTTCGTGGGAGTTGCAATGAGACGGTTTAGTAAGCAGTTAAAAGATATTGCTAAAAATGTACAAAACGGTTCTCGCACTGCATTTCGTGGTGTGATCAACTTAGTTAAGAGTAAACCGCCACATCAACTTATGCAAGTGTCGGGGTTGTCTGGTGAAGTGTTGCATGATGTGGAGTTAATGCAACATTTCGGGTTTACCTCCGTACCGCCTGTCGGTACGCAAGCAGTGGTTATTCCGTTGGGCGGTAAAACGACACATGGAATTGTTGTGGCTACTGAAAATGGGGCATTTCGTGTTGTAGGGTTGGAGAGTGGCGAGGTGGCTGTTTATGATGAGAGTGGTTCAACTATTATTCTTAAAAAAGGGCGTGTCGTTGAGGTGGATTGTGATCAGTTTAAGGTTAAATGCAAATCTTACTCAGTGGAAGCAACGGATGGTGCTAATTTTAATACCCCCAAATTAGAAACCAATCGGGTTTTTACTGCACAGGGGCAAATTAACGGCAACGGCGGTATGGCAGTACAAGGCGGAGAGGGGGCTACCTTTAGCGGTAATATTACACAACAAGGCGGAAACTATACTACGGAGGGAGATGTGGTTGCCAGCGGTAAATCGCTTGTTACTCATACACATAACGAACAAGGCGACGGTGGTCCGACCTCTGCACCTTTATAAAAACAAAAACGGTTGATTGGATTTTAAGCTGTAAAAATCAACCGCTCTTCAGTGGAAACCTCTCTTCTCTTCTTTTTGCTACAAAGTCGCTATTCTCTCATTATGGACAGAGAGATCAGCCCGCTTACTAGGGACTATACCGATAGACAAATCAGTACACTGCAAAATGCCGTGTATATCAGATTGACCACACCATTAGGCTCTTGGTGGGCAGATGGGCGTGTAGGCTCTCTGCTTCATCTTATTCAACGTGAAAAAGATTTAGCCCGTGTCGGCTTGTTAGCACAACAATATGCCGAGGAAGCATTACAGCCGTTAATTGATGACGGGCGTGCTAAATCGATTCAAATTACCTATAAACAACCTCATAACGGCACACTGCTTTTGCATATTGTCGTGACTGATAATGGGGGGAATGTATTTGAATTTGAACATCACGTTAAGGTGATTTAAAGAGGTTTTAATATGTTTTTAACGCCCACTTTAGACGAGATACGCCAAGCGATTTTGCGTGATGTAGTCTCCCTAAATCCTACAGCAGATGTGGCTGTCGACTCTGACAATTATGCACGAGCCAGTAGTATTGCCGCTGTGGCGGAGGGAATTTACACGCATCAAAAATGGATCATCAAACAATTTTTCCCCGATACTGCCGATACTGAATTTTTAGAAAAACACGCGACATTGCGTGGCATTTCCCGACGTAAGGCAACTTATGCCAGCGGGCAAGGGCTAAAAGTTTTTGGTGATACCGGTTCTGTTATTGATGTCGGTAAGCAGGTTGTTACTGCTGACGGTCGTTTTTATGAAGTCATTGAGCAAGGACAAATTGCCGATAAATCGGTATTGCTTAAAGTGCGGTCGCTTAATAGCGGTGTAAGTCAAAATATTATCCAACCAATCAAGGCAAGTTTTATGTCCGCACCTGTTGGCGTACAAACTGAATGTGAGTTGAGAGAGATTGTTGGTGGTACAAATGATGAGACTGATACTTCCTTGCTTGAACGGTTACTTAATCGTATTCGCCGACCTGCAGCAGGTGGAAACAAATACGACTATAAAGCATGGGCATTAGATGTTGACGGGGTGGAATCTGCTTTTGTTTATCCGTTACGTCGTGGACTTGGTACGGTTGATATTGTGATCACAAGCAATCATGATTTACCTAGTGATGAAACGGTGCAACGAGTACAAGCTTATATTGATGAAATGCGACCAGTGACGGCAAAAGGGGTTAGTGTAGTTAAACCTACCGCTCGTCGTGTTGATTTTGTTATTAACGTAAAACTAAGCAGTGTTGCTTTAGACGAAATAACGCAAGAAATCACTATCGCACTTGGTGAGTATTTTAACCAATTACAACCGACAGAAGAATTAGTGCTTTCTAAATGCGAAGCGACGATCAGTAATTTAATCGGTGTAGTCGATAGCAAGATTGTCACACCTCGTACTAACTTAAAAGCCGATACTCATGAGCATTTGGAATGGTTTAGATTGGGTAAGGTTCAAGTGGAGGTAATGAGTTAATGCGACATGCCAAGTTGTTAACAGGGTTATATCCGCCTGTTTCTTATGATATTAACGCAGAACGATTTACCTCTCAATGTGTAGTTGATGGAGCTTGTTTTGACCGTTTGCAAGATTCCGCTGAACAGATTGCTAATGTGATTAATCCTATTACATCGGGACAAATGCTTATTGATTGGGAGCGGGTTTTAGGAATAACCAATGTTGATAAACCTTATCAACAGCGGGTACTGACGGTAATTGCCAAAATAAACGAAATAGGCGGTTTAAGTATTCCTTATTTTACTCAACTTGCACAATTTGCCGGTTATCACATCAAGATTGTTGAGCCTCAGCCGTTTCGAGCCGGAATAAACCGTTGCGGTGATTGTTTGGAAGCTGAAGAGGTGATTTATTCATGGCGAGTTCGCGTTTTCAGTAATACACAACAAGTTATCTTATTTCGAGCGGGAATGAATACAGCAGGCGATAAGTTGAATAGTTATAGCGATAGTTTAATTGAAACACTTTTTGAAGAACTAAAACCCGCACACACCTATGTGAGCTTTGAGTATGGAGAATAACAATGCGTGAGATTAACACTAGCGACAAACGTTTTCATAACGGCAACGGTCGCAATGAAATGGGGACTGTGGTGACTGCTGAATGGCTTAATGCAGTGCAAGATGAATTGGTGAATATAGTGACCGCACTGGGTGGGCATATTGATGAAAAAATACCGAATCAAATTGCGACCTTATTGTTGGCGAAATTAGGTGAAAAATCTGCCTTGGTCTCCCCAAATTTTACCGGCACACCAACTGCACCGACAGCATTACCATCGACTAATGATCAGCAAATCGCCACGACAGCATTTGTAAAAAAAGCCATTGCCGAATTAGTCGGATCTGCCCCTGAAGAATTAAATACATTGGAAGAACTTGCGGCAATGTTGGCAGAAAATGGGGATTTACGACGGACGTTACTGCAGAAAATTGCTGAAAAAGCACCGTTGTCACACAAACACCCGACTTCGGATATTGAAGGCTTACAAGAAGCCCTCGACGAAGCCGGTAAAAAAGGCTTGCCGGTTGGGGGCGATTGTGGCGTTTCCGAAAGAAGTTAAAAATCCCACTGGCTTTTTAAAATGCGATGGAACGACTATTGACCAACGCACCTACCCCGATTTATACCGCACTTTAGGCAATAAAAACACTTTACCCAATTTAACTCGCTCAGATGTCGGTATGACGGCGTATTTTGCGACAGATGAGATTCCTGAGGGCTGGATTGCGTTTGATGAAATCAAGGAAAAGGTAAAAGAAGATACCTACCCTGAATTACATAAATACCTAACTAAAAAATACGGCGATATTCAAAATGTTCCCAAAGCGGAAGACCGTTTTTTGCGTAATGCAGCAAATGAGCTGGTTGTGGGGAGGGTACAAGAGGATGCAATTAAAACGCATTACTTAAATTATGGCACAAACCATAATTCAAGTAATTATCAGTACCATGTAGACAATAATGACACAATTGCTACTGGGAATAATAAAACTGCGGATAATTATAAAATCCGCACTAACGGAGCAATATTCTATTCAGGTGCCGAAGAAACTCGTCCTAAGTCTCTTGTTCTCAAATTGTGCATTAAAGCCCAAAATACCTTTGACGATGTACAATTTTGGATTAAGGCGTTCGGAACTGTCGATAATCAAGGAATGATGGACGCAAGTAAAATCGCTGTAGCGTTGCAGGGCAAATCGGATTTAGGGCATTTGCACACAGCAAACCACATTACCGATTTTAACAGTGCCGTTGCCTCTCAGTTTAGCTATCAAAAAATCGGTAATGTTGAGGTACGCAAATATCCTGATGGTACGATGATTCAGACTGGTATTTTCACTCATAAAAGTGAAGGTTATACCGTGAAAAATCACGTGGTATTTCCAATTGCCTTTGTGGATAAAAATTACCGATGTTTCATAACAGAAAAATACGAAGATAGAGCGAGTGGTAAAGGACAATATAACTGGATATTTATGGCCGCGGATACAAATACCCAAGCAATTATCACTAACTGGTACTTGGGTAAGTCAGAATGGCTTGTTATCGGACGTTGGAAAGAGGACAAATAATGACAATTAAAAATCCAATTGCGTCGCATGAATTCCTAAAGCAAGGGCGATTTTTTCCCTTGTGGCTTTACGCAAGTGAGATGATTTTTCATATTGACTATATGCAGATTGAGTAATATTTAAACGGCTTGCCATGTCTTTTTGCGTTAATCCTAAATGCTCACGCCATGCAACAAGTGCGGAGCAATTATTTTCTAAGGCAAAAGTCGCCACAGCAAAAGGCACGCCACTATCTAAAGGAGAGGAAAGTTTTGCTTGTTGTTTTAACCATTCAAGGGTAGCGATGGGCATGACGGCAAAAGCAGGGTGTCCGCTTTCATCATGTAAATATTGAATGTTAGTAAGTGCGTTCATCTCGTTTTTTCACCTCTTCAATGGAAATAATATTCATCATATCGCCGGCAATTTCAAAGAAAACTCGGTAATCGCCGACCCTAAAACGATAGGGGTAACGATGATTAACAAGGGCTTTTACATTAGAACAAAAAGGAAAATGCGTTAATTCTTGGCATTTTCGTGCAATTTTCGCCCCTGTTGGAATTTTTCTTAATTGCTTTAACGCTTTGGGTTGGAAAATAACCGACTTCATGAATAAAGAATATAAGTTAAATATAAGTTTATTTTAGCAAAAACAACAACCAAGGACAACACATGAAAATCTACTTCAAAGACGGCTTTTATATGAGCCACATTCACAAAAATATTCCCCAAGGTGCGGTGGAAATCTCCGAAGATTTATACCGCTCTTTACTGATGGGTCAATCAGAAGGCAAACAAATAATCACAGATGAAAAGGGTTATCCGCAGTTAGCCGACCCGCAACCCAGTCCATTTCATCATATTGAAAAGGGGCAGTGGGTTATTTCGCCTGAAAATCAAACCGCACATTTAACCCAAGTGCGGGCGGAAATGCGAGAGAAAATCAATGCCTTGCGAGATGAAAAAATCAATGGCGGGGTGTTTGTGGAAGCGGTGGGCAAATGGATTGATACGGACGCTACGGCGGAGCGGAATATCTTATCCGTCAAAGCCAGTTATGATTTATTCGGTGATATGGAAATTGCGTGGACTTGTGCGGATAACGCTGTTTTGATGATAAATAAGGAAAAATTAATGCAAATTTGGCAGGCGTTAATGAATGCTAAAACAAGTAATCATGCTAATGCCTTGAAACATAAAACCGCTATGGAGCAATCGGACAATCCGGCGGAATATGATTATTCGGACGGGTGGACACAGTGTTATCACGACTACATTAAGGAGCAAGGCAATGAGTAAGGTGTATTTAGCTCTGTACAAGGGGCGAGGCGGTAGTCTCTATGACCGATTTACAGATGGGCTTATTCGTAAAATCACGAAAGGTCAATACAGTCATTGTGAAATTGCCATTGAGCAAACGGCGTTTTTAAGTGGCGATTATTATCCGTATATCACCTACGATTGCTACAGTTCAAGTCCTCGTGATGGCGGTGTGCGAAAAAAAGAAATGACCCTTAAGACAGAAAAATGGGATTTAATTCCGCTTGATAATCTCACTGAAGAACAAGTGAAAGCCTATTTTAAGAAGACAAAAGGGGCTAACTATGATTGGCAAGGCGTGTTTGGCTTAGTATTGGGTTTTCGTGAGAAAAAGAATAAATTCTTCTGTTCAGAGTGGTGTTTTAATGCCATATTCAGAAGCGAAGAGGGCTGGCGATTTAATCCTAATCAATTGGCGGTTATTTTACAAAATGGAGGTTTGACAAATGGAAAAATGACTAAAATCACGCCAAGCAAGCAAGCAAGCAAGCAAGCAAGCAAGCAAGCAAGCAAGCAAGCAAGCAAGCAAGCAAGCAAGCAAGCAAGCAAGCAAAGTGTAGATCACTTTAAACAAGCTCCGCTACCCTTTACAGGTCAAAAGCGGATGTTTTTTATCTCATTTTAAACAAATTTTAAATGAGAATATTGAAGGTGATGGCGAAGGTTGGACGATTATAGATGTATTTACGATTAGTCAACATCACTCGACCACCTTGTATATTCTTCAGCTCAACAAAGTCCGAGTTTATTCGCTTTATTGAGTATATGCAGGAGGATAAGGTTCATAATTGGCAAGCTTTTGAGGGTTACAAAAGAATTATGTAAATACCTCTGCTAGTTATTCTGGAAAATATGAGGATAATTTGGTCTATAAATTTTAGGTAATTTAAAAGCCCTTTAAAGTGAGTTTAAAGGGCTTTGTTTTTGCAGTTTATTTTGCATAGTTTTTAGTTATTACATTATGCAAAAAATAACGCTAAATTATGCAAAAAAAACGGCGGTTTACACTTTTTACCTAAAACAGCTAACCTTTTGAACCCATAGTGACGATATTGGTTAATCTAATGACGTAATGTACTTTTCTCCAGCTGAAAATGCTGACGAGTAAGCGAGCGATTTTTCCCGTTTTGAAGATAAAATTTGATGACTTGTTGTTTGAAAGATTGGTTATATTTAGTCATAAAAAATCTGCACCTTAATCAGTTGGCTGTTTAGTCCAACTTTTGGGGTGCAGATCAATTTGGAGATTTTTTCCTTTATTTATCAAGTTGATAATTAATCAATTCCCTACAAACTTTGTAATATCTTTAGAACCATAGAGGAAGACTGTTTAGCCGCTAAAGGCAAAAACTCTTCAAAAGACATGCTTGCTTCACCGTCTCCGACATCAGAAATCGCCCGTATGACAACAAACGGAATATTGAATTTATGACATACCTGAGCAATAGCTGTTGCCTCCATTTCAATAGCAACAACTTCTGGAAAATTTGCTTTTATCCAAGCTAATTTTTCTGCACTATTAATAAAACTGTCACCGGAGCAAATTAAACCGGAAGTCAGATTAATGCCTTGTTGCTTTGCAACATTTGCAACAAGTGCGGTCAGTTTCGGATCAGAAATAAAAGCTGGAGGACAAGCAGGCAGTTGACCTTTAGCATAGCCAAAGGCTGTCACATCAGCATCATGATAAACAGTTTGAGTAGACACAACAACATCACCCACTTTTAATCCGGAGGATACGCCGCCGGCAGATCCTGTATTAATAACAATATCAGGCTTAAACATTTGCAATAATAGTGTAGTTCCCATTGCTGCTGCAACTTTTCCAATACCGGATTGTAATAAGGCAACCTCCTTATCTTGAATGTTTCCTTGATAAATTGTACAGCCGGCAATATGAACTACGTTTTTATTCTCAATTAAACTCGCTAAAATCTCAACTTCTTGTGCCATCGCACCAACAATACCTACTTTCATTTCCTGCTCTCCACTTGAATTTGATGAATTAAAAAATCAAGCACTGCAACACTATAATCATCGTTATATAAAGTACTTGCTGTCAAAACATATTTACCATTAATAATGACATAGGGATAAGTAAATACGCCATATTCTTCTGTCATTTTTATTGTCCCTAAAACATTATTATGTACCAGTGCCGAAAAATAAATTTAATGATCTAAAGGTTCAATATAATCTACCAACAACTGAACATGACGATTTCCACGAAACTCATTACTATCTAATTTATAAGCTATTCTTGCATGTTTTATCGAAAAATCAGGGTAGTAATCCTTATCAATATTAAATGCAATAGCATCCAACAGCGGACCTCCTTGTTTAGGCTCAACAAGCATTTTTAAATGTTTTTCACCCACAATACTCTGGCGTAAAATTGTAAATTCACCATCAAAACACGGCTCTGGAAAACCTTGCCCCCAAGGACCTGCTTGACGCAGTAATTCCGCTGTCTCCAAATTTAAAAACGCGGGTGCTAATTGACCATCAGTCCAAATAATACCTTGTAATTGTTCTTCTTTTAACCATTCAGTCACAGTTTGAATAAAGGCTTGTTGAAATTGTGTAAACAATTCCTCACGAATACTCAAACCAGCAGCCATCGCATGACCACCAAATTTTAAAATCATATCCGGATAGCGAGAATGAATACGCTCTAACACATCACGCATATGTAAACCTTCAATAGATCGTGCTGAACCTTTTAAAATTCCGACTTGATCCTGAGCAAACGCAATGGTCGGTCGATGAAATTTATCTTTAATTCGAGAAGCCAAAATACCAAGTACACCTTGATGCCAATCAACCTGATATAGTACGATGCCCAGCGGTAATTGCTTAGAAAGTGCGGTCAAATTCCGACAAATTTCTAACGCTTCCTGTTTCATACCTTGCTCAATTTCTTTACGAGCCTGATTCAAACTATCTAATTCAAAAGCTAATTGACGAGCATGTTGCATATCATCGGCCAATAATAACTCCACACCAACAGACATATTGTCCAAACGCCCGGCAGCATTCAATCTTGGACCAATAGAAAAGCCTAAATCAGAAGCGGTCAATCGACTCATATTACGATTTGCAATTTCCGCCAAAGCACGAATACCGGGACGACAACGCTCAGCTCGAATTCTGGCTAAACCTTGATAAGCTAAAATACGATTATTTTGATCAAGCGGTACTACATCGGAAATTGTACCAAGGGCAACTAAATCTAATAACTCTGTAAAATTCGGTTGGGTTTGCGTAGTAAAAATCCCTAAATCACGTAATTTTGCACGCAATGCCAGCATGACATAAAAAGCGACACCGACACCAGCAAGAAATTTTGAAGGAAAATTACATTGTGTAAGATTTGGATTAACAATAGCATGGGCTGGAGGCAATATTTCCGGCGGTAAGTGGTGATCTGTAATCAACACTTGCACTCCCGCATTTTTTAAAAACACAACACCATCAAAAGAAGATACCCCATTATCTACTGTAATCAATAACTCAACATTTTTTTCTAATGCTAATTTCGCTACTTCCACGCTTAAACCGTAACCTTGCTCAAAGCGATTAGGTACTAAATAATCTACATCTGTGAACCCAAGTTGACGAAGAGCCAAAACAATGAGTGCTGTGCTGGTTGCTCCGTCAACATCAAAATCACCGACAATAACAATCTTTTGTTGTTTTTCTCTCGCTGTTACCAATAAATCCACCGCACTTCCAATACCATGTAGCAAATCAGGTGCCAACATAGATTTCAAAGTGCGGTCTAATTGTTGAGGATTTTTAATTTGACGTGCACGGTAAATTCGGTCCAATAAAGGATGTTCACAAACTTGAACATCTATCGCAACATCACGTCGTTTAATAAACTTATTCACGAATATCTTCTAATACTTGCAACAATTTTTTAGGCTCTACATAACCGCCAATCACTTCGCCGCTTTCAGTTATAATACTTGGTGTGCCACTAACTCCAAATTGAATACCAAGCTCATAATGTTTCTGAATCATATTTGGAATTTTCAGCTCTTTCGGTAAATTGCCCTTTTCTGCTTCATCTAAAGCGAAAACAGGATCTCGAGATGTCCAAATCGCCTCCATTTGTTTTGCTGTATTGCTATTTAGACCGGCACGTGGAAAAGCTAAATAACGAACAGTAATACCTAACTCATTATATTCTTTAATTTTTTGATGTAATAAATGACAATAATGACAAGTAATGTCCATGAATACGGTAATAACATATTTTTCCTTCTTCGCTGGATAAACTATCATCTCATTTTTTAAGTTATTCAGTTTTACCAATAAAGATTTTGTCGTTAAATTCACAATACCTTTGTCAGTAATTTCATACAAAGCACCATGTAAAACATATTTACCATCTTCCGAAACATACAGAGTACCTTCACGGGTCAAAACACTCTTTATATTTTTAATGGGAGACTCCATAATTTCTACATCAGTCATACCTAATTTTTGTAAATTTTTGCGAATTGTGACATTATTATCATCTGCCTTTACAAAAGTTGACATCAACATGGCTAAACTTACCATTAAAAATTTTTTCATTTTAAGTTCCTAATTTTCAGTAAAAAACGGACGAAATTCTAACATAAATCCTTTGAACAATCTAATCTGCAACTACCCAACATCAGCAAAATAGCTTATAATTCAGCACTTGTTATCATTGGGAAAAGCTATGTTTGAAATTAATCCGATAAAAAATAAATTAATCGATCTCACTGAGCGTACAAATATGCTTAGGGGGTATCTTTGACTTTGATACAAAAGTTGAACGTTTAGAAGAAGTAAATGCAGAACTTGAACAACCGGATATTTGGAATGAACCGGAAAAAGCTCAATCGCTAGGCAAAGAGCGGGCTAATTTAGAGCTTGTTGTTAATACAATAAAAACCCTTGAGCAAGGTTTGGAAGATGTCGATGGCTTACTGGAACTTTCTGTAGAAGCGGAAGATGAAACAACGTTTAATGAAGCTGTCGCAGAAGCGGAAGAATTGGAAAAAAAACTTGCCACCCTTGAGTTCCGCCGTATGTTCAGCGGACAACATGATAACTGTGATTGTTATGTTGACCTACAAGCAGGCTCCGGCGGAACAGAAGCTCAGGATTGGACAGAAATGCTATTGCGTATGTATTTACGTTGGGCAGAAAGCAAGGGCTTTAAAACCGAACTAGTTGAAGTTTCCAGTGGCGATGTTGCAGGCTTGAAATCTGCCACTATTCGTATTGCAGGCGAATATGCTTTCGGTTGGTTAAGAACAGAAACAGGTATTCATCGATTAGTACGTAAAAGTCCATTTGATTCCAATAATCGTCGCCATACTTCTTTCGCCGCTGCCTTCGTTTATCCTGAAATTGATGATGATATTGAAATAGAAATCAATCCTGCAGATTTACGTATTGATGTTTATCGTGCATCAGGTGCCGGCGGACAACACGTTAATAAAACAGAAAGTGCGGTGCGTATTACTCATATTCCTAGCGGTATTGTGGTGCAATGCCAAAATGGACGATCTCAACATCAGAATAAAGATCAAGCCATGAAGCAGCTAAAAGCAAAACTGTACGAAATGGAAATGATGAAAAAAAATGCTGATAAACAAGCCATGGAAGACAATAAATCTGATATCGGCTGGGGTAGTCAAATCCGCTCCTATGTGCTGGATGATTCCCGTATTAAAGATTTGCGAACAGGTGTTGAAAATCGCAATACTCAAGCTGTATTGGACGGCGATTTGGATCGTTTTATTGAAGCCAGCTTAAAAGCCGGACTATAAAGAGCGGTCAAAAACCACAATATTTTATTCAAATGACAAATTTATTCTAAAAGTGACTTTCCAAGAGGAGTACATAATGACAGAAATAATTCAAGAATTGGATCTCAATGGCGAAATGTTGGTTCGTCGTGAAAAATTAGCTGCGTTAAGAGCAAAAGGCAACGCCTTTCCAAATACATTCCGTCGCAATGCTTTAGCACAGGACTTACATACACAATATGATGAAATTGAAAGTGAGAGCTTAAAAACACAGGGAATTGAAGTAAAAGTGGCGGGGCGTATTATGACTCGTCGTGTCATGGGTAAAGCAACCTTTATCACATTGCAAGACATGAGCGGAAAAATTCAACTTTATGTTGCTCGTGATAACCTAGCTGAAGGTGTTTATACTGATGATGTGGGCAATTGGGATTTAGGGGATATTGTTGGTGTAAAAGGTACTTTATTTAAAACTAAAACCAATGAGTTGACAATACGTGCAACGGAAGTTCACTTATTAACTAAAGCATTACGCCCGCTTCCTAATAAATTTCATGGACTGAGCGATCAAGAAACTCGTTACCGTCAACGCTACTTAGATTTAATTGCTAATGAAGATTCACGCCGCACTTTTATTATTCGATCTAAAGTAATCGCAGGCATTCGTGAATATTTCATTTCCAAGGGATTTATGGAAGTAGAAACCCCTATGTTACAAATTATTCCTGGCGGTGCATCTGCACGTCCATTTATTACTCATCACAATGCGTTAGATGTGGATATGTATTTACGTATTGCACCTGAACTTTATTTAAAACGTTTGGTAGTTGGCGGTTTTGAACGTGTATTCGAGTTAAATCGTAACTTCCGCAATGAAGGTGTTTCTGTTCGCCATAACCCTGAATTTACAATGTTGGAATACTACCAAGCCTATGCGGATTACCACGATTTAATGGACAATACAGAAGAACTTTTACGCAAATTAGCACTGGATATTTTAGGTACGACTATTGTTCCTTACGGCGATTTAAAATTCGATTTCGGCAAACCGTTTGAACGTATTACCATGCACGAGGCAATCTTAAAATACGGTGCCGAGCAAGGTATTGTGAAAGAAGATTTATACGATTTCGATCGTGCTGTTGCAGTAGCACAAAAATTGGGTATCGAAGTACAAAAATCCTGGGGGCTAGGTAGCTTAGTCAATGCAATTTTTGAAGAAGTTGCTGAACATCATTTAATTCAACCAACTTTCTTAATGGCTCATCCGGCAGAAATCTCCCCTTTAGCACGCCGCAATGATGAAAATCCTGACGTAACAGACCGCTTTGAATTATTTATCGGAGGACGTGAGATCGGTAACGGTTTCTCAGAATTAAATGATGCAGAAGATCAAAATGAGCGTTTTGATGCACAGGTTGCAGCAAAAGAAGCTGGTGACGATGAAGCTATGTTTAAAGATGAAGATTTTGTTACCGCACTTGAGCATGGATTGCCACCAACGGCTGGTGAGGGTTTAGGAATTGATCGTCTAGCGATGTTATTTGCCAACGCTAACTCAATTCGTGATGTGATTTTATTTCCAGCAATGAAAACAAAAAGTTAAACCATACAAAAAGCCCCTTATTACAGGGGCTTGAATATCTTTTAACGACTAATTACTTAACCAACCGACTATCCCAATCACTATAGAAAACACCGCCAACCAAAATAAATGGATTTTAATGCTTGCTCGGTTAATCTCCTGATTATACTGACAATGTTTTTTTAGTTTTTCACGATATAGCATCAAATTTTCTTCTTGTAACGAAAAACCGCAATGTGGACAACTTATCGCACACTCACTGATTTTACGCCGACACTCAGGGCAAGGTTGCAATGCCATGATCTTCCTTTATTTTTTTAAATGACGGTAAGTTAAAAAATAATAGCAACTTACCGCAAGCAAAGAACAAATCGTCATTGTTAAAAGCATTGGTGCTGCCGTTTTCATTTCAAATAAAGCAACAATTGTCCCCACTATTGCCCCCATACCGAAACGCACACTTCCAACCATAGAATTCGATGTTCCTGCCATAGTTGGAAATTTCTCTAAAATAGATGTCATGGCATTCGAACTGATTAATGGATTTTGCCCTACAAAAAAAGCAACACCAATTGCCATAGACCAAAAACCTAAATCAAAAAACGCAACGAATGCTAACCAAAGACCGGCGATAAATTGCACCATCAAACCAACCTGTAGCATACGTTCAGCACCCACTTTAAACACCAATCGCCCATTCATAAAGGAGGCAATAATCATAACCCCAATATTTAACATAAAGAAATAACCAAAATTTTCAACGGCTATACCATAAAGTCCGATATAAACGATTGAACCTGCTGTCACAAAAGCAAATAACCCGCCAAAACCAAAAGCAGACATAAACATATAACCCAGTACTTCTTTCTGTTTCCACAGAGAAAAAAAGTTACGTGCGATAATATTCAATCTGAGAGGAATGCGATTTTCTTTTTTATGAGTTTCCGGAATAACATAAAAAACCAATACCGCACTTAGCATTCCCATTGCCGAGATAACATAAAAAATTGCATGCCAATGGAAAAAACGCATCAAATTACCGCCAATAATTGGAGCGAGTAATGGAGCAATCATAAACACTAAAGTAATCATCGATAGCATTCGAGAAAGCTCATTTTTGCTAAACAAATCTCGTAATAGCGCACCGGATAAAACCACAGGTGCCGCACCAAAAAAGCCTTGAATAAAACGAAGTGCGGTGAAATTTTGAATATTATTAATACCGGTTAAAATAAATGCTGTAATAGTCGCAACAATCACACCTAATAAAATAACCGGTTTACGTCCGTAACTATCTCCCACAGGTCCCCAAAATAATTGCCCCGCTGCCAAACCATAAGTAAAAAAAGTCAAAGTATGTGCACTTGCTCTGGGCTTACTTTCAAATCTTGTGCAATATTTAAAAATGCCGGCAAATACATATCCACTCCAAGTGGAGGTAACATTGATAAAATGCCTAAGGTTAAAATAAAAACAAAACTAGCGTTTTGCTTAGATTGAGTATTCAACAAATTTTCCTTTTAAAAACAATTACTTTCTTCTGTTAGAAAACGAAATCCGTTTTATTCTAACTCCCCTCTAATGTCGAGCTTACCTGTGTCCAATGATGTGCTCCAGCAACTTTAGGCGTAAAAACGAGAAACTGACGTTTAACTTGATGATAACATTTCTTGCCAATCCTTAAACTCACATGCTTGTGATTTAACATTTCGCATTTTGCAGACTAAGTGGCGACTAAACGCTCATCGTATTTTACCCTTAAAACTCAGCTGAACGTATTTTACATCTAAATAACAATAGCGAAAAACAAAAAATAATTAATTTTCTAGCTACTTTCCCAATTTCATTGTTCTTATCCTAGCGTTTTTCATACCAATCTTTATTTATTCAATAAAATCATAGATAATAACGCCTTTTTTATTTATCAAATTAATTTAAGGGCAAAATATAATGTCGACAACAAAAGATAACTTAGCGAATCCGGCACCATTGGGCTTATGTGGATTTGCATTAACAACTTGGTTATTAAGTTTAATCAATAACGGTATGTTCAGCGGTGAAAATTTAGGTTTAGTATTAGCCATGGGATTTGCGTTCGGTGGTACAGCCCAAATGATCGCCGGTATGTTTGAATACAAAAAAGGTAATACTTTCGGTTTTACTGCGTTTACCAGCTATGGTGCCTTTTGGTGGAGTTTTGCCTTATTCAAAGTATTTTTCTCACAAGGTGTCACATCATCTTTTGTAGGCTGGTACTTAGCGGCGTGGGGAACATTCACATTGATGATGTTTATCGGCACATTAGCAAAAACTCGTGCATTACAGGCTATTTTCTTAGCGTTAACCATCACCTTCTACTTACTTGCTACAGGCGATTTTACCGGTAATCACAACTTTAGCCAACTAGGTGGAAACTTTGGTTTATTGACCGCACTTTTAGCGTTCTATCTCGCTGCCGCTGATATTATCAATGAAAGTTTTGGTAAAACCATATTACCAATTGGTGAACCTAAATTATAATTCTTAATAGAAAATACCAGCTACAACATCGCAGAAATATGAATATTCTTTTTAAGTAACTGATATAGAAAAAGAGCGGTACGAATTTTTAAAATTTACACCGCTCTTTTCGTTTAAATACTTTCAGACAATATGTAGATAATTTTTTCATTTCCTCTTTTTAGACTGTTTTTCTACTTATTAGACTAATAATGTCTTATTTGTCTATGGTACTCATAATATACCTATGTAGAATATATCTTTGAAAATTAAGATCTTAGGACTTAGTTTTCTCTTAACAATAAAATAGTTTCAAATTTAACTTAATCTTTATTAAGAGGGTTTATTTATGAAAAAAATATCTATCGCTGCAACGGTATTATTATCTTGCATGGCAAGTGGTGCAATGGCACAAGATACTTTCACTGGCTTTTTTATGGGTGGAGAAGTTCATCATTCAAAACATGGTTATAAGGGTACGCTTTATAACGCAGCAAAAAACGAAGCCCAAAAAAAATCAGGAAAAATAGGCTTTGGTTTATTCGGTGGTTACGGCTTTAATTTTGGTGACAGTAATTTTGTAGGTCAGGCAGAAGTAAAATTACGTACCGGCGGTTCAAAAATCACTTCTAATAACGAACTACTATCCAAAGAAAAATTTTCTTTCAGTGTTGGCTATCTTCAAGGCTATCGCATTAGTAACAATTTCATGCCGTATCTTAAAGTGAGTTTAAATAGTCATTTTTATGATCTTAATGCCAATAAAATTTGTGATAGTTGCACCATAAAAGGAAACTCTGTTGTCGGTATTGGTGCTGCTGTAGGGGTAAAATATGCCGTAACGGATAAATTTGATGTGGGTGTTGAATATCAAAAAGTCTTCCTCCGCAATATAGAAGGCGATATTCGCTTCAAGCCACAAAGCTTGTCATTGAGTGCAAGTTATTACTTCTAAGTCGTATGGGCTAGACATCAAATGAAATTTTTTTCAACTCTCTTGCTGGCAATCACTTTGGGACTTACCGGTTGTGCCAGAACGGTGATGGATACCCCTGAAAATGATGCTTTGGCTAAACAGTTTTTGCTTCCATCAAAGGATGAATCAGGGATTTATATTTATCGTGATTCAATATTTGGAGCTGCGTTGAAGAAGAATCTTTATATCGATGGCAAACTTATTGGTGAATCCGCACCCAAAACATATTTTTACAAGCGTGTAATCCCGGGTAATCATAGGCTCTCAACAGAATCAGAGTTTAGTGATAATCACCTTGATATTACGACAGATGGCGGAAAAAATTATTTTATTCGCCAATATATTAAACCCGGTGCATTTGTTGGCGGAGCCAATCTTAAACAAGTCGATGAAGATAAAGGGAAGGCGACTATCCTAAAATTAAAACGTGCACTTGCTCAATAAGCGGAACAAAAAAGCAATCTTCGGATTGCTTTTTATCTCTTTTACATAACCTTCTATTTTTATAAGAAAAATCCCATTAATTGCATTTGACTGATAATATCTAAAAAAAGCGAAGATGTGGTTTACTCTCTTTTGAATCTCTAAATATCCTTTCTTAAGGATACCATCAACTGATCAATCTTAAAATTCTCGGTATCAATAATCTCAAATTTATATCTATCATATAATACGAAATCTGTTTTTTTCGGAATTTTACGTAGCATATACATCATAAATCCCCCTATGGTTTCGTAATTTTCTTCATCCGGAAACTCATTAATTTCCAATGCCCGTGCTACATCCTCTAAGGGAGTTGCACCATCAATCAACCAAGATGTTTCATCACGGCGAACAATTTGTTCTTCCTCATTAGAAACTAATTCGCCCATTACAATACTCATTACATCATTTAAAGTTACAATCCCCACAACAAGAGCATATTCATTTACAATAACAGCAAAATCTTCACCGGAAGACTTGAACAACTCCAATACTTCATATAAGGAAAGCGTATCAGGAATAAATAATGCCTTTCGTAAAATTCTAGGCTCGGTTAAAGAAACTTGTTGTTCTTGCAAATATAAAGTTAATAAATTATGACTTTCCACATAACCCAAAATTTTATCTAAACCGTGATCACAAATAAGTAGTTTTGAATGTGGATTATTTTTAATTGTGGTGATGACTTGCTCACGCTCAAAAGAGCGGTCTAAAAACACAATATTTTCACGAGTCGTCATAGTTGACGTAACTGTACGCTCTTGCATTTCAAAAATATTTTCAATCAGATAATGCTCTTGTGCTTTTAATACGCCTGCTTCAGCACCGGCATCTACAATTGCAACAATATCCGCTGGCGTCATACTCTCTTCCCGCATGGTAGAAATTCCCAATAAGCGAAAAATTCCGTTCGCAATAGTATCAAAAATTAAGACCACTGGTTTAAAAATAACAATGCAAAAAGACATTATTCCTACTGTTGACAATGCTACTTTTTCCGGACTTGTCATCGCTAAACGTTTGGGCATTAAATCAGCGAAGAGAACAAAAGAAACAGTGACAATAATAAAAGCCAGCCAAGAAGCTGCACTTTCTACCCAAAAAGATTGCGTATAAGCACTTAAAATCTCCTGTAAAAAAGGGCGAATGGCACTTTCACCCACAATCCCTCCAAAAATTGCCACCATGTTTAGTCCAATTTGGACAACTGTGATAAAACGTCCCGGTTGCTCTTGTAATTTTAATACTTGCACAGCTCGTTTATCACCCTCATTCGCTAACATTTGCAATTTCAATTTACGTGAACCGGCTAACGAAATTTCAGCGGAAGAAACGACCGCACTAATAATAATTAAGCCAATAATGACTAATATTGCCTGTAATAAACTCATAATATTCAATGCCTAACAAAGTAGCTTCTGATGAGAATAGAAGCATATCAAACCAAAAAGTTAGTCTTCACTATCAAACCAACCACGCACAAATTGGATAGAGAAAAATAACGTAATCAATAAAAATGCGTAAAAAACATAAGCTAAAATGGAATGAGAAGCTTCTGTATCCGCACTCACCTCTTTGACTGACACTGCATTACGGAATTCATCAAACATAACCAAACGCCAACCATAATACTTAATTTCCACTAACTTATGATCCACTGAAAAACTTTGGGCTTTTGCCTGTAAATCGGCGGAACCGAATTTAAAATAAAATGGAAAACTCCAACGTGTATCTTCATTACGATACACCATCACGTTTTCCTCATTCGGTTTTTGCGTGTAAATATAATACACATCACGAGTCGGACCGTCAGCCGGATTAGCTTTAGTAATAGGTCCATCTTTATCAACTCTCTTTACTTCTACACCGGTAACTTTGGTAACATCATAATGTGGCGTAACATAATGCACCACAGAAAATAAAAAAACATGGAATAAGAATAGTAACCCCAACACTACCTTTTTAAATATTTTTCTCATAAATAACTCCCCCTGTAAATTGTTGCTTTATTGTACATTAATCTTAAATAAACGCTCAAAATTTTGCGTAGTAATTTGTGCAAAGTCTTCCGCTGATAATCCCTTCAATGTTGCAACATATTCACAAACTTCACGTGTATAAGCCGGCTGATTTTGTTTACCTCGATACGGGACTGGTGCTAAATAAGGGCTATCAGTTTCCACTAACAAACGCTCTAATGGTACTTGACGTACTACATCACGTAACTCTTGTGCATTTTTAAAGGTAATAATACCTGAAATCGAAATATAAAACCCTAAATCAAGTGCTTGTTTTGCCATTCCCCAATTTTCTGTAAAACAATGTAAAACACCACCGCACTTTTGTGCATTATTTTCTCGCAAAATGGCAATGGTATCGTCTCGGGCGGATCGAGTGTGTACAATCACGGGCTTACTCAGTTGATTTGCAATCTCTATTTGTTGTGCAAAAACAGATTGCTGCAAAGATTTATTTTCAATGCTGTAATAATAATCCAATCCGGTTTCGCCTATCGCAACTACCTTTTCATCTTGTGCCAACCTCAATAAACGCTGATAATCAAAAGGTTCTTCCGCCAAATCCAAAGGATGAACACCACAAGCGAGGGAAACTTCCTTAAATAAGGCTAATTGTGCATAAGCCTGCTCAAAACGCTTCAAAGTTACCCCTACTGCCAATAAATGTTTAACATCACGCTGTTTTGCTTTATCCACCACATCGGCAATATCTGTATGTAAGTTTTCATAATCCAAGGCATCAAGATGACAATGACTATCCACAATAAACATTTCTTTTCCTATTCTTTCCTTTCAAATACATCGGTTACCAAACGAGTCAATCCCTCTAATAAAATTAACTCTTGGTTAACCCCATTGATTTGCGTTAGATTCAAACGCATTTTTTGGATAATTTGAATTGCTTTTAACAACTCTTCCACATTTTGCTTTTCATTAAATTGCAAAATGCCACGAGCTAAATCTTGGCTGATCCAACCTTGCCGAACACCTAATTTTTCTTTGAGTGCATCATGTAAAAATGCACTCATCCAGTCCAGTTGTAATAAAACATTTTCTTTCGTAAAGTGCGGTAATAACTCCAAGGGAGAACGTCGAATATAAAACAACCAAAACTGACGTAAAAATGTCGTTCGTTGTTCTAATAACCCCTTTTCCAAACAATCCAATGCCAGCAATGGACGATTATAATTAATACAAAGTGCGGTTTGTAAATCTGCGATTTTTTCCTGACGCTGCTGTTGCAACCATACAAGACCTTGTTGCTCTGTTGGCGTATTAATAACCCAAGCTTGACAACGACTATAAATTGTCGCTAACAACCCAGCCGAAAAGTCCATTTGTAATAAAAAATAAGTATGCGGTCTAGGCTCTTCCAACGTTTTTAGTAACGCATTCGCCGCACTTTCAGTTAAACGTTCAGCTTGACTAATAAACACAACTTTATTTCCGCCTTGTTTTGCAAACTGACTAACTTTTTCATTCATTTCTCGCACTTGCTCGACACCAATATCCTTATTGTCAAGAGATTCAAGTCGATAAAAATCAGGATGATTTCCTGCTCTGAATAATGCACAACTTTGGCATTGTCGGCAAGATTGTAGGGCATCTTTTTGCCGGCACATTAACCAACCTGCGATATTTTCAATCAATTGCTCGATACCTATTCCTTGTTCAGCTTTAAATAACAAAGCATGATGCCCTTTCTCTTGTAAAAAAGGTTGGATAATTCGTTGATAATAAGGTTGTAACCAAGGATATAAATTACACATTTTCTTCAATAAATTTTTGCACAGCTTTACGAATATCTTGCTGCACAAGCTCAATAGGTTGCCCCGCA
This sequence comes from Histophilus somni, assembly GCF_014202395.1. GTDB lineage: Bacteria > Pseudomonadota > Gammaproteobacteria > Enterobacterales > Pasteurellaceae > Histophilus > Histophilus somni. Next base: position 63,531 of record NZ_JACHGQ010000007.1, on the reverse strand, counting down.
TTAATTAGCACTGCATTAGGATCTTGTTGCACTAACTGTAAATACCTTGCTCGAGTACGGTGAAAAAAATCTAAATTTTGTTGTTCAATACGATCTAATTCCCCTCTTCCTTTTGCTCTTGCTAAACCAATTTCTGGTTCAATATCAAGATACAACGTAAAATCGGGCTTAAAATCGCCCAACACAGCATTTTTTAACGTTGTCATCAAATGCCGATCCAAACCTCGACCGCCTCCTTGATAAGCCTGTGAAGATAAATCATGACGATCTCCCACTACCCATTTGCCTCTTGCTAAAGCCGGCTTTATAACATTCTCTACGAGCTGAACTCGAGCAGCATACAACATGAGCAATTCTGCTTTAGCCGTGACAAGTTCCTCGGCTTCATGTTTAATAAGATAACGTAATTTTTCCGCTAAAGGCGTTCCGCCAGGCTCCCGAGTAAAAACAACTTCATGAATACCAAACTCCTTCAATGTATTTACCACAACTTGATGTGTACTACTTTTACCTGCACCTTCTAAGCCTTCAATAACAATAAACTTTCCTGTTTTCATTTTATTTCACTATTTTGATTGAGAACGGTACCAACGCAAATATTCTTGCACAGCACGGTTATGTTCTGCCAATGTTTTACTAAACTTGTGTCCACCGCTTCCATCTGCGACAAAATATAAATAATCATGCTGTTCCGGTTTAGCAACAGCCTGTAAACTTTCCTCGCTTACCATAGCAATCGGCGTCGGCGGTAAACCATCAATCACATAGGTATTATAAGGGGTTGGTGTCAATAAATCTTTTTTCCGAATATTACCTTTATAATCATCACCCATACCATAGATCACCGTTGGATCTGTTTGTAATTTCATTTGCTTATTTAAACGATTCACAAAAACACCCGCTACTTTCGCTCTCTCCTCAGTCAATGCTGTTTCCTTTTCCACAATAGAAGCAAGAATTAACATTTCATAGGGATTTTTCAATGGCAAATTTACATTTCTTTGTTGCCAAGCTCGCTCCAACGCTTTTATGGTACGGGAAGCCGCACGTTTTAACAGTGCCAAATCGCTAGAGTTAGGCGTGTAACTATAAGTATCCGGATATAACCAACCATCAATCGTTTTCCATTCATAAACAGCTTTTGAATAAGCCGGTAACTCCAGCAAAGTAAAAATCTCTTTCTCCGATTTTCCTTGTAATGTTTGCCGCAAGTGCGGTGCATTTTCTAAAATTTTACGCCAAGTTTTAAAACGTTGCCCTTCAATCAATTGCAAATTAAATTGCACCTCTTTGCCCTGATTAAGTACATCAAGAAGATCTTGAATATTTTCTACATTAACGAGGGAATAAGTACCGGCTTTAATTTTATTCAATTCGGGTTTTAATTTAAGCAGCCAAGGCAACCATTTCCCATTTTCGATTAACCCTTCATTTTCTAATAATATTGCCAATTTATTGCCGGTCGTTCCTCGCACAACAGTTAAAAGTTGCTCTTCTTTGACTTTAACAGGTTGTTTTACAAAGTCAGTTATTTGCCAATATGCCCAAAAAACGCTACCGCCTGCACCACACAAAAACAACAATACAATGAATAAAATTTTCTTCATAAACACTCATCATCAACCTAAAAGGGCAATAAGTTTATCATAGCTAATAGAAAAGTGCGGTGAATTCTTACTGAGGATAATGATGCCGAGAAAATAAAAAGCGACCTATAAGTTATTTAACCTTGTTAAAATTACACCAAACCAACTTTATGTAAAAAATTATAAATGCCATTTTCTTCAATATGATCAGTAACATAATTCGCTTGTTGTTTTAACAATTCATGACCATTTCCCATAGCAACGCCAACACCGACCGCACTTAGCATTTCTATGTCATTAAGCCCATCACCAAATGCCATCACATTTTCCATATTCAACCCTAAATGCTCAACAACAACTTGGATTCCCCGTGCTTTTGAACCGTCTTTATCAAATATATCCACTGAATTAGGATGCCAACGCACTGTTTTTAACCCTTCTAAAATATTAGATTGAGCAATTAATTCATCGTAGCTTTTATCCTCATAGAATGACAAAATTTGTAATACATCATGCCGTTCAAAATAACGAGGATCTACTTGATAATTCGTACTAATTGGATTAAAAGCATCAGTGAGTATTGGATTGAGGCTGGAAATTTTAATCTCGGTGTTCGCTACTTGAACATAATCAATGCCATATTGATCAAAAAACTCAACCAGTTTGTACAATTTATTTTTGTCAATTGCATAACGAGCTAATGTCCGCCCCTGATACTCAACATGTTGCCCATTGGCAGTAACAAAAATATCAATCCCTAATTCATCAATCATTTGATTGATTTTGGCAGGAAAAGTACAGCGTGCACGCCCTGTCGCAATACCTACCAAAACACCTTTTTCACGCAAAGATTTTAATGCAAAATAAGTGCTTGCCGGTAAATGATCTTTTTCTTTTGAAAATAAGGTTTCGTCAATATCAAAAAATACCATGCTAATTTTTTCACGATAGTCAGTTAAAGACATAAATTTTCCTTCATAAAATGATTAGTTTAGCTTGGCTAATTCTAGCATTTTTGTGATTAAGATCGAGAAATTATCCCTAATCTTTTGATCTATATTTTCCTGAATGGAATACTGCACTTTTTTCCACTCTGGAGGTTATAACTTAAGTGAACTGGTTTAATTTTAGCTGTGTCCATTGTCAAAAACCGTTAAATTTTGCACACCGTTATTTGTGTTATCAATGTGATAAGCAAATTTCTCGCTTAAATTATTGTGGACGTTGTGGTGCTGTTTTATCAAAAAATCAAGCCTTTAGAGGGCAGATGTTTTGCGGTAATTGTGCAAAACAACCACCGAATTGGCAACAAATGGTAGTCATTGGACGCTACCAACCACCTTTATCCACACTTATTCATCAATTCAAATTTCAAAATCGCTATTATTTAGACCGCACTTTGGCACAGTTAATGTTGTTAGCAATTTACGATGCAAGAAGAGAGTATTTATTCAGTTTGCCTGAAGTCATCATTCCTGTTCCGTTACATCATTTTCGTCAATGGTACAGGGGGTATAATCAAGCGTACTTAATTGCTAAACAACTTTCACGCCAACTTTCGATTCCACTGGATAATAAACTGGTTGTCCGCCAAAAATACACAAAAATGCAACGAGGACTAAATGAAAAAGCAAGACGATCTAATTTACACAACGCTTTTAGCGTGAATATTAAGCGAGCAAAACAATATCATTCCATCGCTTTAATTGATGATGTTATTACAACAGGCTCAACATTAAATGAAATAGCAAAACTATTAAAACAAGCAGGAATTAACGTTATTCATGTATGGGGACTGGCAAAAACTTAACATAAAAACTAAGTAATATTACTGGAAAAAAGAGCGGTCTAGGAGTATCATTCCTGATAATTTTACTCAAGTATTGCTAGGAATATTAATTTATGCAAATTACCATTTCAGAGGCTGCACAAGCACATTTTCGTCGTCTTTTAGATCAACAAGAAGAAGGTACAAATATCCGAATTTTTGTCGTTAATCCAGGCTCTCCTAATGCAGAATGCGGTGTGTCTTATTGCCCTAAAAATGCCGTAGAAACAACAGATCATGAAATAAAATACAGTGAGTTTTCTGCTTTCATAGATGAAGTCAGTTTCCCTTTTTTAGAAGATGCTGAAATTGATTATATAACTGAAGAAATGGGGTCTCAATTAACCTTAAAAGCACCTAATGCTAAAATGCGTAAAGTAGCTGATGATGCACCATTGATTGAACGTGTGGAATATGCTATCCAAACGCAAATCAATCCTCAATTGGCAGGACATGGCGGGCATATTACCTTGATTGAAATTACCAAAGATGGCAAGGCTATTTTACAATTTGGCGGGGGGTGTAATGGCTGTTCAATGGTAGATGTCACCCTAAAAGACGGCATTGAAAAACAATTATTAGCAATGTTTGCCGATGAATTGACAGGTGTAAAAGACGTAACTGAACACCAGCGGGGTGAACACTCTTACTACTAGAAAATAAGGGCATTGAATATGCCCTCATTTTTATATCTTATCTTTTTAACACTGATTTTTCTTTACTGAAGAATATGTGTAAAAAACATCCTAAAATAAATCCAACCAATGCAAAAGGTAGCCATTCCATAGAGTAAGGTTTTAGTGGAAGTTGCTCGATAAACTCAATTTTTCCAACCCCAAATACCGATAAAACAGACACGACAGTCACCAATCCTAAAGATAAGCGATGAGCTAAAATTGGCGTCGGGAAAATAATATTAACAAAAAGCAACAAAATCACTGTCATTGCAATAGGATAAAGGATTAGCAATACAGGTAATGATAAACTAATAACTTCTTTTAAGCCTAAATTTGCAATTACAAAACTCACTAAACAAAATAAAACAACATAGGTTTTGTAAGAAATCTTCGGATAAATCTCATTAAAATATTCGCTCACAGCAACCGCTAATCCTACCGCAGTTGTTAAACAAGCAAGAGAAACGATAATTCCTAACAACGTACGACCTAACTCACCAAAAGCTAATGTAGTTACATCGTTTAGAATGTAAGTACCAAGGTCTTGTTTTTTCGCTTGCAAATCAGCTAATACATCCGCATTAATTGAAATATTGTTACCAATCCATCCTAATGCTACATAAATTAAACCCAAGGCAATGGCAGCAATAAATGCAGCAAAAATTGTTTGCTGTTTTAATGAAACACTTAGGTCGGTTTTATTTCGTATAGCATTTAACACAACCACAGAAAAAGCAACGGATGCTAGGGCATCCATAGTAAAGTAGCCCTCAATCACGCCATTAAAAAAGCTACCTGATGTATTCACCGTTACACTTGGAATATCATGTCCGCTTAATAAAAAAACAGAACGGATAACTAATGCGATAATCGCTACCAATAAAATAGGCGTTAAAATAGAGCCGATACGATCGACTAATTTCGTCGGATTTAAACTTAGCCATAAAGTCAATGAAAAATAGACCGCAAAGAATACCAGTTTAGAAATTGATGTTGCTTCCCCCATAAAAGGTAGAATCACAAATTCGTAAGCTGTTGCACCGGTTCTTGGTCCGGCAAAAAAAGGGCCGATAGATAAATAAATCGCAATTAAAAAAATTAATGAAAATGCAGGATGAATTTGTTTAAGTGCCTCTTTGTATCCCCCATTATAAAATGCACTAACAACGATGCCCAATAGCGGTAAGCCAACCCCTGTTAATACAAAGCCTAAAATAGAAGGAATAAATTCAGATCCGCTATCAAATCCCAACTTGGGAGGAAAAATTAAGTTCCCTGCACCAAAAAAGATAGCAAACAGCATAAAGCCTACAAAAAAAGTGTTTTTATTCATATAAAATTTCCTGTGTTATACAATTAAACCCATCATAACTTAATACCCAAATACCCTGTACTAAAACTATTTTTTCCAATTTTTTAACGCATCGGCAAACGCATTTCCCATAACATTATTGCTACTTTTCCGATTTTTATTCACTTCTTTTACATGGACTGAGGTCGTTTTGACTGAAGTGCGGTCGGTTTTGGGCGGATTCTCATCTAAACGCATGGTTAGTCCAATACGCTTACGGGCAACATCAACTTCCAACACTTTGACTTTCACAATATCGCCTGTTTTCACAACTTCATGAGGGTTCTCCACAAATTTGTCGGAAAGAGATGAAATATGAACTAAACCGTCTTGATGCACACCGATATCAACAAATGCCCCAAAATTCGTTACGTTAGTTACAGATCCTTCTAAAATCATACCTGCTTTTAAGTCAGTGATTTCTTCAACACCGTCCATAAATACTGCCGTTTTAAATTGACCTCGAGGATCCCTTCCGGGTTTTTCCAACTCTTTGAAAATGTCTAAAACTGTTGGCATTCCAAATTGCTCATCAGTAAATTGTTTTGCATCTAATTGTCGAACAGCACTCACATTTCCCATTAAATCTTGAATAGATTTTTCCGTAGCCTGTAAAATCTTTTCAACAACAGGATAAGCCTCAGGGTGAACACCGGAGGCATCAAGCGGATTTTTACCTTGTGCAATACGCATAAAACCGGCACATTGTTCAAAGGCTTTGGGACCCAAACGCGGTACTTTTTTTAACTGATTACGGCTTTCAAAACGCCCATTTTCATCACGATATGCCACAATATTTTGTGCAAGATGTTTAGTCATACCCGCAACTCTAGCAAGTAAAGGTGCTGATGCCGTATTTAAATCAACCCCAACGGCATTTACACAATCTTCTACTACCGCATCTAGCTTACGAGCAAGCTGAGTTTGGTTTACATCATGTTGATATTGCCCAACGCCAATTGCTTTCGGTTCAATTTTCACTAACTCCGCCAGTGGATCTTGTAAACGGCGAGCAATAGAAACTGCACCTCGCAAAGACACATCCAGTTCAGGAAACTCTTGTGCCGCCAATTCTGATGCGGAATAAACAGATGCACCTGCTTCACTGACCACAACTGTTTGTGGTTTATTTTGCTCAATTTTCTTAATAACATCTTTAGCAAATCGTTCAGTTTCTCTTGAAGCTGTGCCGTTACCAATGGCAATTAACTCAACATTATGTTGCTTAATTAATTGATAAATAACTGACATTGCCGTATTCATTTGTCCGGTATGTGGATAAACTATCTCTGTTGCCACTAATTTTCCCGTATTATCAACAACAGCGACTTTTACACCTGTCCTTAAACCGGGATCTAGCCCCATAGTATTTTTCGCTCCGGCAGGTGCTGCCATTAATAATGAAGTTAGATTTTGGGCAAAAACATCAATTGCCTCATCTTCAGCTTTCTCACGTAAACTGCTCATCAGTTCAGTTTCAAGATGTAAAGAGATTTTAATCCGCCAAGTCCACGAGATAACCTGCTCACGCCACTTATCCGCTGGTTGCTGAGTTAAATGAATACCCAAATGCTCTCGAATAATTTCTTCACAATAACTATGACGAACACCTTCTTCTTGCTCAGGATCCGCATTCAACCTTAATTGCAAAAAGCCTTCATTACGCCCTCGGAACATAGCTAAAGCACGATGAGAAGGAACATTGCGGAGTAATTCCTGATGTTCAAAATAATCTCGGAACTTTTCTCCCTCAGCCTCTTTGCCTTCTAAAACATTGGAAACCAGTACCGCACTTTTCTGTAAATATTGGCGGATTTTCGCTAACAATTGTGCATCTTCGGCAAAACGCTCCATTAAAATATAACGAGCACCATCAAGCACAGATTTTATATCCGCAAACCCTTGTTCCGCATTGATATAATCTGCCGCAACGATTTCCGGTTCATTCTCAGGTGCATTCCAAAGCAAATCAGCTAAAGGTTCAATTCCTGCCTCAATTGCGATTTGCCCTTTCGTGCGACGTTTCGGTTTATACGGTAAATAAAGATCTTCTAATTCAGTTTTACTTTGCGTTTGTTCAATTTGACTACGCAATTCATCTGTCAATTTCCCTTGTTCTTCAATAGAGTTGAGAATCGTTTGGCGACGATCTTCTAACTCACGTAAATAAATTAAACGTGTTTCAAAATGACGTAATTGGGTATCATCTAATCCACCGGTCATTTCTTTACGATAACGAGCAATGAAAGGAATTGTATTGCCATCATCTAATAATTGGATAGCCGATAAAATTTGACTTGGCAGAACAGTTAGTTCTTTCGCAATAATACCGGCGATTTGTTGATTTAACATCTTGTCTCTATTTCTATTATATTCTGTTTAAAAAATTCGCGGTAGCATACTGAGTTTAACGTAATAGTTCAAACAATTATTGGAAAAAATTGTAAAATTAACTGTAATTTTAACTATTCTTCACATATTTATTATTGATCTTATGTTACAATTTTGCTCTCTTTGAAAGGAAAGATACAATGCCTAAATCTAATTATATCACTCGTTCCGGCTGGAATATTCTAGATCAAGAGCTAAAATATTTATGGAAAGACGAACGACCTAAAATCACGCAAGCTGTTTCCGATGCAGCCGCCTTGGGTGATCGTAGTGAAAATGCAGAATATATTTACGGCAAGCGTCGTTTAAGAGAAATTGATCGCCGAGTTCGTTTTCTAATGAAACGTTTGGAAGTATTGCAAATCGTGGACTATAACCCAAAGCAAGAAGGTAAAGTCTTTTTTGGTGCATGGGTTGCCTTAGAAGATGAGCAAGGAGAGGAAAAACAATATCGCATTGTAGGTTGTGATGAATTTGATCCCGCAAAGAATTGGATCTCCATTGATAGCCCTGTAGCACGAGCATTAATTGGCAAAGAAGTCGATGACGAAATCAAAGTAGCCACTCCCTCAGGTATAGTTTCTTTGTACATAAATAAAATTTGGTATGAAAAATAAGAGATAAAAATGCGTTTATTTATTTTAAGTCTTTTCGCTTTGTTAGTTATGTTTCAGTATGATTTTTGGTTTGGAAAAAATGGCTATCTCGATTATCAAGATATCAAAGCAGAAATTATCCAACGTAAACAAGAAAACAAAAAGCTGTCACAACGTAATCAAACTATTTTTGCTGAAATTCAGGATCTGAAGAATGGTATAGAAGCAATCGAGGAAAGAGCCAGAATGGAACATGAAATGATCAAGCAAAATGAAGTTTTTTATCGTATAGTAAAAAATAAGAATAGATAAATGGATAGAGAAATTGTTGCTATAATACCTGCTGCTGGCATTGGTTGCCGTATGCAAGCAGATCGCCCAAAACAATATTTAAAGATACTGGGCAAAACAATTTTAGAGCATACATTAAGTATTTTTTTGAGTTGCGAAAAAATTAGCCAAATTGTTTTATCTGTCGCTGAAAATGATCCTTATTTAATTGATATTGAGTTATTGCGAAATCCTCGTATCAATATGGTTATTGGCGGAAAGAATCGTGCGGAATCCGTGCTAAACGGCCTACGTCACATTAAAAATAAAAAAGCCTGGGTACTTGTTCATGATGCAGCACGTCCTTGTTTACGCAATGAAGATTTAGATACATTACTACAAGTTGAAGATCAAAATGGTGCTATTTTAGCTATTCCTGCGGTAGATACTATTAAACGATCAAATTCAGTATTGCAAATTCAATGTACAGAAGACCGTAATCAATTATGGTTGGCACAAACACCGCAATTTTTCCCTGTACACTTATTGCAACACGCTCTAGAGCAAGCAGCAAAACGAGGTATTATCGTCACAGATGAAGCATTAGCGATGGAACTTGCCGGATTTAGACCGCACTTAGTAGCAGGTCATAGTGATAATATTAAAGTAACACGTCCTGAAGACTTGGCATTGGCAGAATTTTTTTTAACTAGAAAACAAAGGTAATTATTATGGTAGCAGAAGGGGCAAACCCACTTGTTAGCGTTGTTACGCTTTTAGCGGCGGCCGTAGTTGCGGTTCCTCTATTCAAACGCTTAGGACTAGGTTCAGTATTGGGCTATTTAGCCGCCGGTTTAGTTATTGGTCCCTTTGGGTTCGGTCTCTTTACAGATCCAGAGGGAATAATCCATATAGCAGAATTAGGTGTGGTGATGTTTTTATTCATCATTGGACTCGAAATGAAACCCTCTCATATCTGGGGACTACGTAACCATATCTTTCTCTTAGGTGCATTTCAAATTACCCTTTGTACCAGTGCTTTAACTTATATTGCTACTTTATTTGGCTTTGATTGGAAAGTTGCTTTTGTTGCCGCCTCCGGTTTTGTATTGACCTCTACTGCAATTGTAATGCAAGAACTGAGTGAGCGTAATGATCTGACCTCTCCAAGAGGACAGCGTATTATTTCGATTTTACTCTTTGAAGATTTACTCATTGTTCCATTACTTGCTTTTGTGGCTTTTTTATCACCGGATAAAGTTACTTCAACTGATCCGCTTTGGCATAAAATTGCTATATCCGGCGGTGCTTTCGCTGTTTTAGTTGCCGCCGGACTTTGGCTCTTAAATCCATTGTTCAAAATTTTAGCTAAAACCAAAACTCGAGAAGTAATGACTGCAGCCGCTCTTCTCGTTGTTCTAGGCTCTGCTTTACTTATGGAAGAGGGGGGATTCTCTATGGCTATGGGTGCTTTTTTAGCCGGAGTGCTACTTTCAGAATCCAGTTTTCGTCATCAACTCGAAGCTGATATTGAGCCTTTCAGAGGGTTGCTATTAGGCTTGTTCTTTCTAGGTGTCGGTATGTCACTCGACCTTTCCGTCGTTGCTGAAAATTGGTTCTTAATTATTTTTGGTGTACTAGTTTTCATGTTAGTGAAAGGATTTATAATTTATTTAATCGCTTTAATCACAAAAACCGGTAATGCTAATTCTATTGACCGAGCATTTATTATGGCACAGGGTGGGGAATTCGCCTTTGTATTATTTTCTTCAGCAGCCAGCCAAAATGTGATTAGTAAAGAAATGCAAGCGAATATGACAGCCATTGTTGTACTTTCAATGATTTTAACACCGCTCTTTATTATTGCTCAAAAGAAATACATTATTCCTCGTCTCAAACCGACTCAACCGGAAAGAAAAGCGGATCATATTGATGAACAACATCCAACTATACTAATTGGTCTGGGACGTTTTGGACAGGTTGTAAATAGAATGTTAGTGATGACAGGGCACCACCCAACTATTATTGATAAAGACGCAAACCTAATTGCCGGTATGAAAAAATTAGGCATTAAATGCTACTATGGAGATGCTGCTCGTCCTGAGCTATTACATGCTGCCGGTGTCGAAAATGCCGAATTATTGATTGTAGCAATTGATAACAGCGAACAAACTCTACAAATTGTTGAGCAAGCTCGTAAAATGAACCCACAAATTAAAATTATTGCACGTGCTCACGACCGTATTCATGTTTACAATCTGTATGGTGCAGGTGCCAATATTCAAATTCGTGAAACCTTTGATTCGGCATTAAGAACAAGTAAACAAGCCTTACTCTCTTTAGGTATGAACGAAGATATAGTGGCAGAAATTGGTGATGTGTATTTTAGAAAAGATTGTCATAGCGTGAAACTGATGGCAGAGGTTTATGATCCAAAACTCTCTCGCTTTGAAAATAAAGAATTAATTCAAATAGCCTTAGATGTCGACCAAGAAATGATGGCTGAAATCCAACAAATTATGAAAAAAGAGCATTAATTAGGAAAAAATATGATAAGAATTGGTCATGGCTTTGATGTACATGCCTTTGGTGGTGAAGGTCCTATTATCATTGGAGGTGTCGCTATCCCTTATGAAAAAGGTTTAGTTGCACATAGTGATGGCGACGTGGCATTACACGCATTAACAGATGCTTTACTGGGTGCAATGGCTTTAGGAGATATAGGAAAATTATTCCCAGATACTGATATACAATATAAAGGTGCTGATAGTCGCAGGTTATTAAGAACAGCCTACCAAGCAATTTTAGACAAAGGCTATCAAGTCGGTAATGTTGATATAACTATCATTGCACAGGCTCCCAAGATGCGTCCATATATTGACTCAATGCGTACTGTGATTGCACAGGACTTACATTGTGATATTGAACAGGTTAATGTAAAAGCAACTACAACAGAAAAATTAGGTTTCACCGGACGTGGTGAAGGCATTGCTTGTGAAGCTGTTGCCCTATTAATAAAACAAAATGGCACAAAGTAATGAACGAACTCGCTTATTTACAAACAATGCCAAAACAGACCGCACTTTTAAAAACACACTGTGCTGATTTTGTTGTGAAAGAACAACTGGGCTATGAAATGTCCGGTGATGGCGAATTTGTTGCTGTTAAGGTACGCAAAACAGACTGCAATACTTTATTTGTTGCAGAGAAATTGGCACAATTTGCCGGTATACCTGCTAAAAATATGGGATATGCAGGACTCAAAGATCGTAAAGCGATTACAGAACAATGGTTTTGTTTACAGATGCCGGGGCAACCCACACCTGACTTTAATCAATTTCAACTTGATGGTGTGGAAATCCTTGAGGTAACACGTCACAATCGAAAAATTCGCACAGGAAGCTTAGACGGAAACCATTTTGAAATTTTACTGCGTGAAGCACAAGAAGATGCAGATCTCAAAGTGCGGTTAGAAAATATCAAGAAAAATGGGTTCCCAAATTATTTTACCGAGCAACGTTTCGGACGAGATGGACACAATTTAACTCAGGCTTTACGCTGGGCTAAAGGTGAAATTAAAGTTAAAGATCGCAAAAAGCGTAGTTTTTATCTCTCCGCTGCTCGTAGTGAAATTTTTAACTTGATTGTATCCGCTCGTATTCAACAAGGTCTACACCATAAAATCTTAGTAAATGATATTTTGCAGTTATCCGGCTCACACAGTTGGTTCCATGCTGATCAAAAAGAAGATTTTAATTTATTACAACAACGTTTAGCACAACAGGATATTCAAATCACTGCACCATTAATTGGTGAAAACGTACAAATTGCCAGTGATGTAGAAAATGAAATTATCGCTAAACATCAAGAACTCCTGTACTTAATGCACCAGGAAAAAATGAAATCGGCACGTCGTCCAATACTTATGCAAGCTCAACACTTAAGCTGGTCATTTATACCTGAGGGATTAAAACTGACTTTTTATTTACCAGCAGGAAGTTATGCGACAGCCCTCGTAAGAGAACTGGTTAATATTAATGAATAATAATTTAAAACATAGGAAACAATATGCATATTCTGCTTTCTAATGATGATGGCATACAGGCAGAGGGAATCAAAACTCTTGCTAAAGAATTACGTAAATTTGCACAAGTCACTGTTGTTGCACCAGACCGTAATCGTAGTGCCGCTTCAAGCTCACTCACACTCGTTGAGCCTTTACGACCAATGAAATTGGATAATGGTGATTATAGTATCAATGGCACTCCCGCAGATTGTGTACATTTAGCACTCAACGGTTTTTTATCCGGTCAGATCGACCTTGTCGTTTCAGGTATTAATGCAGGAGTCAATTTAGGTGATGACGTTATTTATTCGGGAACTGTTGCAGCTGCACTGGAAGGGCGCCATTTAAGCTTACCTGCAATCGCAGTTTCTTTAGATGGACGACAACATTATGAAAGTGCAGCAATAATTGTGAGTCAACTTATTCCTAAACTATATGGACGATTATTAAAAAGCCGAGAAATTATTAATATTAATGTGCCGGATCTCCCCTATTCAGAAATAAAAGGTATTAAAGTTTGTCATCTTGGGTATCGTGCAGCTGCAGCGGATATTATCAAACAAAAAGATCCAAGAGGTGAAGAGATTTATTGGATTGGACCAATAGGACTGGCAGAAAATGAATCGGAAGGAACGGACTTCCATGCCGTTAAAAACGGCTATGTGTCAATTACACCCATTCAAACGGATATGACGGCATATCATTCAATGACAGCTTTACAACAATGGTTAGATAAGGAATAACGATAATCTTTTCATCGAAGGAATAAAACATGAAAATTTTCGGTACGCTATATGATAAAACTATGCAATGGGCAAATCACCGTTTTGCTACATTTTGGCTAACTTTTGTTAGTTTTATTGAGGCTATTTTCTTCCCGATACCACCTGATGTCATGCTTATTCCGATGTCAATAAATAAACCTAAATGTGCTACTAAATTTGCATTTTATGCAGCAATGGCTTCAGCCATTGGTGGGGCAATTGGTTATGGATTAGGTTATTACGCTTTTGATTTCATACAAAGTTATATTCAACAATGGGGTTATCAACAACATTGGGAAACTGCTCTTTCTTGGTTCAAAGAATGGGGTATTTGGGTAGTTTTCGTTGCAGGTTTTTCACCTATTCCTTATAAAATTTTTACGATTTGTGCAGGCGTCATGCAAATGGCATTTTTGCCTTTCTTACTTACTGCCTTTATTTCTCGTATTGCAAGATTTTTGCTCGTTACCCATTTAGCGGCTTGGAGCGGAAAAAAATTTGCTGCGAAATTACGTCAATCTATTGAATTTATCGGTTGGTCAGTTGTCATTATTGCTATAGTTGTATATCTTGTCTTGAAATAATCTAAGATAAAAAATGAATATAAAGTAACGGAGAATTTACATGAAAAAATTTTTACCTTTATCTATTAGTATCACTGTACTAGCTGCTTGTAGTTCACACACTCCGGCTCCGGTAGAAAATGCTAAGGATTTAGCACCAAGTATTATCAAACCGATTAATGGTACAAACTCAACCGCTTGGGAACCTCAAGTTATTCAACAAAAGATGCCCGAAAGTATGAGAGTGCCGAAAGCAACAAATTCCACTTATCAACCTGAAATCATTCAACAAAATCAACAAAAAACAGAATCGATAGCAAAAAAACAGGCTCTACAAAATTTTGAAATTCCAAGAGATCCTAAAACTAATGTGCCTGTTTATAGCAAAATTGATAAGGGTTTTTACAAAGGTGATACTTACAAAGTACGCAAAGGCGATACCATGTTTCTTATTGCTTATATTTCAGGCATGGATATAAAAGAATTGGCCACACTAAATAATATGTCTGAGCCATATCATCTGAGTATTGGACAAATATTGAAAATTGCAAATAATATTCCCGATAGCAATATGATACCAACACAGACAATAAATGAATCAGAGGTGACACAAAATACAGTCAATGAGACATGGAATGCTAATAAACCAACAAATGAACAAATGAACCCCGTTGCTACACCAACACATTCAACAATGCCAATCAATAAAACACCTCCAGCCACCTCAAATATAGCTTGGATTTGGCCAACAAATGGAAAAATTATTCAAGGATTTTCCAGTGCTGATGGAGGCAATAAAGGTATTGATATTAGCGGTTCTCGTGGACAAGCTGTTAATGCAGCTGCTGCTGGACGAGTTGTATATGCCGGAGACGCTTTACGTGGATATGGTAATTTAATTATTATTAAACATAATGACAGTTATTTAAGTGCTTATGCACATAATGAAACTATACTCGTCAAAGATCAGCAAGAAGTTAAAGCGGGTCAACAAATTGCTAAAATGGGAAGTTCTGGAACAAACACAATCAAACTCCATTTTGAAATTCGTTATAAAGGTCAATCAGTAGATCCAATGAGATATTTACCAAAAAATTAATCCTAAAAAAATCTGCACCTTCATCAGTTAGTTGTTTAGTCCAACTTTTGGGGTGCAGATCATTTCAGTTATCAGCTTTTTATTAACTATTTTTTGAAAATTGCATTAGGCAAACGTTTTCGTTCCGATAAAAATTCCTTTATAATGTGGTCGTTTTTTATTTTTTTGATGGATCTTTTCTATGTTACACATTTTTCGTGGTACGCCCGCATTATCCAATTTTCGTTTAAATCAGTTATTCAGTGGTTTTCAGCAAGATAATTTACCCATTGTGTCTTGTTATGCAGAGTTTTTGCATTTTGCCCATTTAAGTGAAGCATTAACTGAGATAGAAAGAGAAAAATTAGAGGAGCTTTTGCGTTATGGTCCGACTCAGAAATCGCAAGAGCCTTATGGGGAATGTTTTGTGGTGATTCCACGTATAGGTACGATTTCTTCTTGGGCATCAAAAGCAACTGATATTGCACATAATTGTGATTTAAATAAGGTACTTCGTCTGGAACGTGGTATCGCTTATTATTTCAAATTTAACCGCACTTTAACGGCTGAAGAAGAACAACAATTAGTATTCCGTATCTACGACCCTATGATGGAAAGTATTGTCCGTTCTCCACAAGAAGCAGCTGTTTTATTTGAACAGCATGACCCAAAACCTTTCACCACGGTAGATATTTTAACCGGTGGGCATGTTGCATTGGAAAAGGCGAATGTTACTTTAGGATTGGCATTAGCAAAAGATGAAATTGATTATTTAGTGGAAAATTTCACCGCACTCGGTCGCAATCCTACGGATGTTGAACTTTATATGTTTGCACAAGCGAACTCAGAACATTGTCGTCATAAGATTTTTAATGCAGATTGGATTATTGATGGAAAAAAACAGGATAAATCGCTGTTTAAAATGATTAAAAACACCTTTGAGAAAACGCCTGATTATGTATTGTCAGCTTATAAAGATAATGCTGCGGTGATGGAAGGTTCAAAAGTCGGACGCTTTTTCCCTGACCAAGACGGGCAATATCGTTATCATCAAGAAGACACGCATATTTTGATGAAAGTGGAAACCCATAATCACCCTACCGCCATTTCGCCTTTCCCCGGAGCTGCAACCGGTTCAGGTGGCGAAATTCGTGATGAGGGAGCCACGGGACGTGGTGCAAAACCGAAAGCCGGTTTAGTCGGTTTCTCCGTGTCTAATCTTTGTATTCCGAATTTTCCGCAACCTTGGGAAAATGCGTTGAGTAAACCGAGCCGTATTGCCTCCGCACTGGATATTATGATTGAAGGTCCGCTTGGCGGTGCTGCTTTCAATAATGAATTCGGGCGTCCTGCTTTATTGGGTTATTTCCGTACTTATGAAGAAAAAGTCAACAGTTTTAACGGCGAAGAAGTGCGGGGCTATCATAAGCCGATTATGCTGGCAGGCGGGATAGGTAATATTCGTCATGAACATGTGCAAAAAGGCGAAATTCCTGTTGGTGCGAAATTAATTGTGTTAGGCGGAGCGGCAATGAATATTGGTCTGGGCGGTGGTGCAGCCTCGTCTATGGCATCAGGAAAGTCAAAAGAAGATTTGGATTTTGCTTCTGTACAACGGGATAATCCGGAAATGGAGCGTCGCTGTCAGGAAGTAATAGACCGTTGTTGGCAATTAGGTTCAGAAAACCCCATTCTTTTTATTCATGATGTCGGTGCCGGCGGGTTATCTAATGCGATGCCTGAATTAGTTCATGATGGTGGTCGAGGTGGTCGATTCGAGTTGCGAAAAATTTTATGCGATGAAAAAGGAATGTCGCCGTTAGAAATTTGGTGCAATGAATCACAAGAACGTTATGTTTTAGCCGTTTCACCAGAAAAATTACCGCTCTTTGAAGCGATTTGTCAGCGTGAGCGAGCATCTTTTGCGGTGATTGGTGAGGCAACGGAACAACAGCAGTTAACTTTGCAAGATAGCCATTTTAATAACAATCCTATTGATTTACCAATGAACATCTTGTTAGGTAAAACCCCTAAAATGATACGTAATGTGAAATCCGCAAAAGTCAATAATCCCCAATTGGATCAGTCTATGATCCAAATTAAAGAAGCATTGTTCAGGGTATTGCGGTTACCTGCCGTAGCAGAGAAAACATTTTTAATCACTATCGGCGACCGCTCAGTAACAGGTATGGTAGCACGGGATCAAATGGTCGGTCCGTGGCAAGTACCTGTGGCGGATTGTGCGGTAACAACAGCAAGTTTAGACAGTTATCACGGTGAAGCAATGTCTATCGGAGAACGAACTCCTGTTGCCTTGTTGGATTTTGCCGCCTCTGCACGTTTAGCTGTCGCAGAAAGCATTACCAATATTGCCGCAACGGATATCGGCGATATTAGACGGATTAAATTATCCGCTAACTGGATGGCTGCCGCAGGTCATGGCGGCGAAGATGCCGGACTTTATGAGGCTGTAAAAGCAATCGGTGAGGAATTATGCCCTCAATTAGGTTTAACCATTCCGGTTGGAAAAGATTCCATGTCTATGAAAACCACTTGGCAGGAAGAAGGATATCAAAAATCCGTAACCGCACCGCTTTCCGTAATTATCAGTGCGTTTGCTCGTGTAGAAGATGTGCGTAAGACGGTTACACCTCAATTACGTATGGACAAAGGAGATAGCCGATTACTATTAATTGATTTAGGTGAGGGAAAAAATCGTTTAGGTGCAACCGCACTTGCTCAAGTGTATAAGCAATTGGGCGATGTACCGGCAGATGTAGTAAATGTGTCTTTGCTGAAAGGCTTTTTTAATGCAATGCAAGCTCTCGTGAAACAAGAGAAATTGCTGGCCTATCATGATCGTTCGGACGGTGGTTTGATTGTTACGCTTGCGGAAATGGCTTTTGCCGGTCATTGCGGTATTTCCATAGACATCAGTGCATTGGGTGACAATGATCTCGGTGTTTTATTCAATGAAGAATTAGGTGCCGTAATTCAAGTCAAAGAAAGTGACCTTAAAGCGGTGCGTGCCGTATTGACCGAACATGGATTAATTCATTTAACCAAAGAACTCGGTATTGTTACCGCAGATGATCATATCGAGATTACTCGCAGTACCAGAGTCTTATTGAGTGAAAAACGTTCCGTATTACGTGGGATTTGGGCTGAATTAACACATCAAATGCAACGTTTACGTGATAATCCGGATTGTGCCGATCAAGAATTTGAGATGAAAAAAGATCCGAATGATAAAGGACTTTCCGCTTATTTGACCTATGATCTAAATGAAAAAATCACCGCACCTTATATCCAAAAAGGAACAAAACCTCGTATTGCTATTTTACGTGAACAAGGGGTAAACAGCCATTATGAAATGGCGGCAGCTTTTGATCGTGCCGGATTTAATGCCATTGATGTTCATATGAATGATTTGCAAAAAGGACGTCATCATCTTCAGGATTTCAACGCACTCGTTGCTTGCGGTGGATTTTCTTATGGCGATGTCTTGGGAGCCGGTGGCGGTTGGGCTAAATCTATTCTGTTTAACACTGCACTTCGTGATCAATTCAGTGCATTTTTCCATCGTCAGGACACATTAGCCTTAGGTGTTTGTAACGGTTGTCAAATGTTATCCAATTTAGCAGAAATTATACCCGGTACGGAAAACTGGGGACGATTTGTACGAAATAAATCAGAACGTTTTGAAGCTCGTGTTGCAATGGTTCGCATTAACGATACTCATTCCGTATGGTTTAACGGAATGTCGGGATCACATATGCCGATTGCGGTTTCTCATGGTGAAGGACGAATTGAATTTAAGCATGATCAGCAGTTGCAAGCATTAAAAGCACAGAATTTGATTGCTGCACAATATATCGATAGTCAGTTAAATCCGACAGAAATGTATCCGGCAAATCCGAACGGATCTGTGGAGGGAATTACCGCACTTTCTAATTCCAACGGACGAGTCGCTATTATGATGCCACACCCTGAGCGTGTATTTAGAGCAGTAAACAATTCTTGGTATCCTGAAAATTGGCAAGAAGACGGGGCTTGGATGCGTTTATTCCAAAATGCGAGAGTTGCATTAGGATAAATAATTTAAAATCAAATAGTCACAATGTTGCACCTCAATCAGTCGGATGTATCCAACGTTGGAGGTGCAACTCAACGTGCGGTCAATTTTTTCACTATTGCTCAGGTAAAAAACCGGATTGCACGTCTTTCATATTCGGTAATTGGTGAGCAATACCTTTATGACAATCAATACAGGTTTTTCCTTGTTCTTGTGCCATTCTGTGCATTTTTTGTGCGACATTTTTTTGCTGAGTAGTATCCATATCATTGAAATTATGGCAATGACGACATTCTTGTGAGTCATTGGCTTTCATTCTAGCCCATTCACGTTGTGCCATTTCTAAGCGATGTGCCTCAAATTTCTCTTTGGTATCTACCTTGCCTGTAATATACGCATAAACTTCTTTTGCCGCTCCGATTTTACGTGTCCATTTCGGAATAAATTCGTGCGGTAAATGACAGTCGGCACAGTCGGCTTTTACTCCACTGCGATTCATATAGTGAACAGAATGACGATATTCAGGTACAACGTCATTCATATGACAACTGGAACAAAATTCTTCCGTATTCGTGTATTCAAATGCGGTGTTAAACCCTCCCCAAAAAATAATACCTGCAATAAATGATAATAAAATCAATACACTGACAGCACGACTTGGCTTCCTAAACCATTTCCAACCGCTTTTACTTAAACGAACGATGATATTTGATTTTTCATTTGCCATACATCTATCCTCATCTAGTTACCATAGCCTTTCATTGGCTTAAATTCATTTGGCACAATAGGAGCAACATCTGCTTGCGATACGTGGCAATGTAAACAGAAATAGCGTCGTGGTGCAGTTTGACCGGTAACATTGCCGTCACGATCTGTAAAATGCGTTGGACTAATTCTTGTTGCTCCGGTAATTCTCGAGTTTTCCGGACTATGGCAATTTAAACACTGGTTTGTATTTTTTGTTACTTGATAATTTGCAACGCTATGCGGGATCATAGGTGGTTGATTTACATAGTTTAATGCGGGCGTTGTACTTTCTTTTATATGGTTATGAAATGCAGCTGGCACATTTTCAACAGCATCTTGGTAGTTTTTTCCCACTTTCTGCGTTGCAAAAGCAGAAGACACAAAAAGTGCGGTAATAAATAATAGTGTTTTTTTCATCATTTTTGATCACTCCCAGAATAATTAAATCTATTGCTAAATATAAATACTTTTTCAGCACAGACATCAATACAACGTCCGCAACTGATACAATCTTTTGAAAGTACAAACCGACTTTCATTATTTTTACCGTGTAGCGGTGCACGTAAAACTTGCGGCTCCGGACAAATATGGTAACAATCCATACAGTGATCACATTTTTGTTGCTCAACTACTTTAATACGCAATAAACTTTTTGCCCCAATCACACCATAAATTGCACCAATAGGACAAAGATGACCGCACCAGCCATGTTCCACAATAAATAAGTCAAATAAGAAAACTGCCAATATCAACAAAGTTGTTGCACCAACCCCATAAATTAACGCACGTCCCAAAGCGGAAACAGGATTTATCCATTCCCATAACAATACGCCACTTACTGCACTCCCCATTAAAATCATCAGCAAAATACCATAACGCAAGCCACGAGGAAGTTTGGCACTTTGACGAATACCTAATTTTCGACGTAACCAAGCGGCACAATCCGTTACAACATTAAGAGGACAAACCCAGCCACAAAAAACTTTGCTACCAAGTAAAGCATATATTGATACAACAATAATTGTTCCAATAATCGTTGAACTGTTCGGTAAATAACCTGTTGCAAGGCTTTCGGCGACAATAAGCGGATCGGTTAATGGGATAGTGTCGAATAATAAACCACCACTATAATTACCCTTTAGAATCCAAAAGTTTAAATAAGGTCCGCTCAAGAACATGGTGAGAATGCTGAATTGAGTTACTCGACGTAAAATGAGGAACCGGTTTGCACGCCAAAAACCTAATTTTTCTCTTGATTCTTTACCGCTGTGTTTAGGAGAATTTGCCATTATTTACTCTCCGGTTGACGAATTGGTAAGGATATTAAGTCTTTTGGTGCAAGAGAATGCCCTACTTTATCTTTCTCTTGCCAGCCCAAACGATAATGTTCTCCCAACATACCTTTTGCTAATGTATTAGGAAGAACCTTGATAGCGGCTTCTTCCAATACACAAGCCTCTTCACATTTACCACATCCTGTACAAGCATTGGAGTGAACAGTTGGAATAAACACAGCATGCTTTCCTGTTCTCTCATTGCGATGAGTTTCCAACGTAATCGCTTTATCAATTAAAGGGCAAACACGATAACAAACATCACAACGTAAACCCTGCCAGTTTAAACAGGTTTCGTGATCAAGCAAAACGGCTAATCCCATTGTTGCTTTACTAATATCATCAAGTTGATTATCCAATGCACCGCTCGGACAAGCCTTAACACAAGGAATATCCTCACACATTTCACAAGCCTTCTCTCTCGCAATAAAATAGGGAGTTCCAGCCTCTATGGAAGATAATAATGAGGCTAAATGCAGCATTTTATAAGGACAAGCCTGTACACATTGACCGCAACGAATACAAGCCGCTGTAAAATCTTGGTCATTAGCCAAAGCACCGGGCGGACGTAATGCCACACCCTGTCTAGCCAGACTTTGATGTTGTTGTAAGCCAAGTAATACGCCTAATCCGGCAAGTCCGCCACAGGTTCGGACGGTATCTCTTAAAAATTTTCGGCGTTCCGGTGTAAAAGCAATTTTCTTCATGAGTATTCATCGCACTTTAGCAAGTAAAGTGCGGTGCCTTTTGTTGATTGTTACGCTTTCACCACTTTTACTGCACATTTTTTGAAGTCAGTTTCTTTCGAAATCGGATCTGTTGCATCTAATATCAGTTTATTTGCCAGCTGTCCGGCATCAAAGAAAGTCGTATAAATCAAACCTTCAGGACATTTATTACGTCCACGAGTATCTATATAAGACGTTATTTCACCTCGGCGAGAAATAACCTTAATCTTATCCCCATGTTTCAAACCACGTTTTTTCGCATCATTCGGATTCATCCAAACAAGGTTATTCGGGAAAGAACGGTGTAATTCTGGTACACGACGTGTCATGGAGCCTGTATGCCAATGCTCAAGAATGCGACCTGTGGTCAGCCATAAATCATATTCTCTATCCGGAACCTCTGCCGGCGGTTCATATGGTACCGCTAAAATCACCGCTCTTTTATCCGCCTGACCATAAAAAGAAACACCCTCCCCTGCTTTTACATAAGGATCATAACCTTCACGATAACGCCATAAAGTTTCTTTACCGTCAACTACAGGCCAACGCAAGCCTCGAGCTTTATGGTAAGTGTCAAAATCAGCTAAATCATGACCATGTCCTCGACCAAAACTTGCGTATTCTTCAAATAACCCTTTTTGTATATAGAAACCAAAATGGTAAGCCTCATCATTTAGGCGACCTTTCAGTTCATCATTTGAGTATTGATTTACTTGTCCATTGAGATAAAGCACCTCATAAAGTGTTTTACCTTGGTATGCCGGATTTTTCGCTAAAATTTCTGCCGGCCATACTTCATCAGTCGTAAAATATTTAGAAAATTCAACTAATTGCCATAAATCAGATTTTGCTTCACCCGGTGCTTTCACTTGTTGACGCCAAAATTGAGTGCGACGTTCCGCATTTCCATAAGCCCCTTCTTTTTCAACCCACATTGCTGTTGGTAAGATCAAATCGGCTGAAAGTGCGGATACGGTTGGATAGGGATCTGAAACGACAATAAAGTTATCCGGATTACGCCACCCTGGGTAAGTTTCCTCATTGATATTTGGACCTGCCTGCATATTGTTATTACACATTTGCCATAACACCTGCATTTTGCCGTCTTTTAATGCACGACTTTGTGCAACAGCGTGGAAGCCTAATTTATCTGAAATCAAACCTTCCGGTAGTTTCCAAATTTTTTCTGCGATTTTACGATGTTCCGGTTTAATAACTACTAAGTCCGCCGGTAACCGATGAATAAAAGTACCCACCTCACGTGCAGTACCACAAGCAGAGGGTTGACCTGTTAATGAGAAAGGACCACACCCCGGTAATGAAATTTTTCCGGTTAATAAATGAATGTTATAAATTAAATGGTTTGCCCATACACCACGTGTGTGTTGGTTTATGCCCATTGTCCAATAAGAAACAACTTTTTTATTTGGATCGGCATAAAGTTTTGCCAGTTTTTCTAATTGCTCCTTCGGTACTCCGGAAATTTCATGTGCTTTTTCTAAGGTGTACGGTGCAACTAATTTTTTGAATTCCTCAAAAGAACTATCATACATCTTGCCCGCAGTTTTAACATTTTTCGCTATTTGCTCACGAGGATCTTGTGGACGTAAGCCATAACCAATATCAGTTTCGCCACGTTTAAATTTGGTATGTTTTTCGATGAACTCTCGATTAATTGCATTATTTTCAATGAGATAATTTGCAATATAGTTCAAAATAGCCAAATCAGACTGAGGTTTGAGAAGAATACCTAAATCGGCAAGTTCAAAAGAGCGGTGCTCAAAGGTAGAAAGGACATTTACACTAACCATATCAGGATTAGCTAACCGGCGATCCGAGATACGAGACCATAAAATCGGATGCATTTCCGCCATATTTGAACCCCAAAGCACGAAAGCATCGGCATGCTCAATATCATCATAACAGCCCATGGGTTCATCTATACCAAAGGTACGTACAAAAGCAACAGCTGCCGATGCCATGCAGTGACGAGCATTCGGATCAATATTGTTTGAAAGTAATCCTGCTTTGAATAATTTCGATTTTGCCACACCTTCAAAAATAGTGGATTGTCCGGAAGTGAACATACCTACACCGTTCGGTCCTTTTGCTTTTAATGCAGACTTAAATTTTTCCGCCATTGTTTTAAAGGCAAAATCCCAAGTTACGGGGGTAAATTCCCCTTCTTTGTCATATTGACCGTTTTTCATACGTAACATAGGGTGCGTTAAACGGTCTTTCCCATACATAATTTTGGGTAGGAAATAACCTTTAATACAGTTTAACCCTCGATTAACTTCTGCATCAGGATCACCTTGCGAAGCAACAACACGTCCATCTTTTGTCCCCACTAATACCGCACATCCTGTACCGCAAAAGCGACATACGGCTTTATCCCAAGTAATACTTGTGTCAGCTGCATTTACATTTTTTACCGGAATAATTAAGCCAGCCACTGAAGCGGCAGCTAAAGCAGCATTTGCTTTCATAAAATCACGACGACTTAAATTCATAGTCTCCCCCACTATTCATTTTTAAATTATTGCTCAACATTGTCATCTTGTTGATGATAAATCAGCGACAAATCAATCACGCCATCAATATTGCGTGAATTTTCCATATGATTCAGTAAAACCTGTGGATCGTCCGATTGCATAACCACAACCAATTTTCCTTTTTCATCCTCTGCTGGAATTTCCGTATGCG
The DNA here is from genome assembly GCF_014202395.1 of Histophilus somni. Taxonomy (GTDB): domain Bacteria; phylum Pseudomonadota; class Gammaproteobacteria; order Enterobacterales; family Pasteurellaceae; genus Histophilus; species Histophilus somni. The sequence goes on along the minus strand of NZ_JACHGQ010000007.1, from coordinate 38,771 downwards.
GAATCGTCAAAAGAGCGGTCTTAACTTGTGCTATTTTTTGTGGGTTTACTTGAATAATCAAGCCACAAACATGCCACTCCTCAGCATGATTTTTTGCGTTTTTATTTTCTTTCATATTCTTTCTTATTTTGAGGTTGTTATCGTTGCCGGATAACTGTTCTTCCACCAACGTTATGCCTAAAAACCACACTATTCTTTTATAGATTTTTATTGTCCAAACCTTACCGCTGATTTTTAATAACCAAAAATGAGTATTTGCTCGACAAAATGCAAGTTTGTTGAGGTAGATCAAATTTATACACAAGATGAGAAAGTTAATAAACGTGGAACTATAGGTTTCTCTGTGCTTACAGCGTTCATCAACACAATAGTAGTTGATAAATAATAAAGTATAGCGGTATTCAATACATTCTGTTGTATGATAGGGTGAGATTTTTGCTTAAAAACGTTTATATGAATATAAAAAATCATTCTGTTTCAACTAAAATTGCCAACTATTTATTGCTCATCATTATTTTTGTATCGTTAATTAGCATAATGAGTTTAGCTATTATGCAAAGTAATAAATCTGATGCAGAGTTAATCAATGTTTCCAGCTCATTACGTATGCAAAGTTACCGACTTTTTTATGAAATGGAATATGAACCGGACAATGTAGAGAGGGCATTACGTCAATATCGTTTAAGTTTGCATTCAGAACCATTACTCAAAATCAGTCGGCATTTTCTTGTACCTAATGATGTAAGGCAATCCTATCGTAATTTAATCAAGCGTTGGGAGATCATGGAAAAGCATGCAAAAGAAAACAACAAGGATGCTTACCGTGCAGAAATCGCCAGCTATGTCGATCAAGTAGATCAATTTGTAAATACTTTACAGTATTTTGCGGAGCTGAAACTTAAAATCGCCGTACTCAGTATTTTAGTAGCAATGATTGTGATTTTAGCTATGGTATCCTATGTCATTTATTTTACACGCAAAAGAGTTGTTACCCCATTGGAAAAATTAGCGTTGGCAAGTTCTCAAGTTCAAATTGGACAATTTAACCATATTCCGTTAGACACCAAAAGTGATGATGAAATTGGTCGATTAGCTTTAGTTTTTACCCAAATGGCAGCCGAGTTAAAAAAACTTTATGCCACGTTGGAGGAAAAAGTGAATGAGAAAACACAAAAGTTAAGTCAAGCTAACCGCTCTTTAACCATGCTTTATCATTGTTCTCAACTTGTTACTACAAAAGCCATTGAACCTAAACTATTTCAACAAATGCTAAAACAAGTGATGATTAATGAACATTTGCGGTATTTAGAATTAATTGTTCATGGTGCAGAGCATTGGCATATTTCTTTAGGAACAAAACAAGACCCCGTTGATTTACAAAGTATGGATTTAGAAATCGAAAATAATCAACTTGGGATTATGCGTTGGCAAGCCGGCTTACCTTGTCCGGATTTACGCACAATGCACAATGTCTCGCAAATGCTCAGTCGCACGCTATATTTTTACCAAATGCAACGACAACAACAGCATTTATTACTTATGGAAGAGCGGTCAATTATCGCAAGAGAATTACATGATTCTTTGGCTCAAGTATTGTCTTATTTGAAAATTCAACTCACTTTATTAAAACATACCCTACAACAAGAAACTCAAGATGCCAAAGCCAAAAGCCAAGAAATTATTCAAGATTTTGAGCAAGCAGTTACCGGCGGTTATCTACAGTTGCGTGAACTTCTCGCCACATTCCGTTTAACCATACAAGAGGCAAATTTACAGGTTGCTTTAGAACAAGTGATAGATTCATTACGCAATCAAACCTCAATGAGAATGCGAGTGGATTGTTCTTTGCCTTCACAAATATTTAACGCCCAACAACTAGTTCATGCGTTACAAATTGTGCGAGAGGCGACATTAAATGCGATTAAACATTCACAAGGCACAGAAATTGAAGTGCTGGCTTATACTAATGATGATGGTGAATATGAATTGGCTGTGCGTGATAATGGCATTGGTATTCCAAGTTTAAAGGAACCAACCGGGCATTATGGATTAAATATTATGTTAGAACGCAGTAACCAATTAAATGCACGCTTGTCTATTCAAAATCATTCGACAGGCGGTACCGAAGTGAAATTAACTTTACCGAATACATTTTAAGGAATATTAATGGAAAATTTACAAGACTTTCATACATTTCATCTTCCGTCTAAAGCAAAAAAAATTATAAAAATCACCGCACTTTCCGAGTTAATTGAGCAATGGAAATTAGCGAAAAAGAACGCTTTGCCGATCTTATTTTTGGGACAAGGAAGTAACGTTTTATTTGTGGACGATTTTAAAGGCATTGTATTTATTAATCAGCTTATGGGGATTGAACATAAGCAAGATGCAAACTTTCATTATTTACATGTTAATGGCGGAGAAAATTGGCATAATTTAGTGCAATGGTCCTTAACACAAGGCATTTATGGTTTAGAAAACCTCGCTTTGATTCCGGGTTGTGCAGGATCAGCACCCATTCAAAATATCGGTGCTTATGGCGTAGAATTTAAAGATGTTTGTGATTATGTGGACGTATTGGATTTACAAAAAAATACAATATTTCGTTTAAGCAATGAAGAATGTGCGTTTGCTTATCGAGAAAGTATTTTTAAAAGGCAATACAGAGAAGGGTATTTTATTACCGCAGTTGGTCTAAAATTAGCAAAAAATTGGCAACCGGTATTAAAATACGGCACATTAACTGAATTCGATACACATCAAGTCAATGCACAAGAAATTTTTACTGAAATTTGTCATATTCGCCAAAGCAAATTACCCAATCCCGATGAGTTTGGTAATAGCGGTAGTTTTTTTAAAAATCCGATTATTTCAGCACAAGCATTTTCGCTTTTACAACAAGATTACCCAACTATACCTTTTTTTCCACAGCCGGACGGCACAATTAAGTTAGCAGCAGGTTGGTTAATTGACCAAGCCGGACTTAAAGGCTATCAAATCGGCGGTGCCGCTGTTCATCAGCAACAAGCACTCGTCATTATTAATAAAGATAATGCAAGTAGTGCGGATGTGGTTAAATTAGCACAGCATATTCACCAAACGGTAATACTAAAATTTAACGTCTATTTACGACCGGAAGTACGCTTTATTGGGGAAAACGGTGAAGTGGATAGTACTGCTTATATTTCATAATAATGGAGAAATAAAATGGATTTCCAAACAATTTTAACGAGCTTACCCAGTATTGAACACTTGTCCGGTTTAGATATATTAGCAAACGATCAAGTCGTGCATCATATTCCTGCCGAGCAGGGAAAATTAGGTTCTTTGCGTGTTTATAATGCGTTGGCTCAAAAATTTAACGGTAAATTAGACCGCACTTGTGCGGAAAAAGGCGTGCAACTATTTGCCGAACATGTTTTAGATGCTAAAGAAAATCCGGGGAAGCACCCAAATATTGATTTATTATTGCAAGTAATTGAACAAAATGTAGAATATGTTCTTGTGCCAATTTTAAAATAACACGAAAACTTTTTAATGTATTTATGGTCTAACTATTAGAATTTAAGATATTAATTGATTAAAACAATTAAAAGTCTTAAAGTATAGAGAAAATAAGTCTTTTATAAACAAAAAGGAATAGAATGAATAAAGAAACACAAGCAATGATGTTAGTTCCGCAAGGCAGTATCGAAGGTTATATCCACGCAGCCTATGATTACCCAATGTTGACTGCAGAAGAAGAAAAGGAATTGGCGGAACGTTTGTACTATCACCAAGATTTAGATGCGGCAAAAACATTGATTTTGTCCCATTTACGTTTTGTTATTCATGTCGCACGTGGATATTCCGGTTATGGTTTACCGCAAGCCGATCTTATTCAAGAGGGTAATATCGGCTTGATGAAAGCGGTGAAACGTTTTAATCCTGAAGTTGGTGTTCGTCTGGTTTCTTTTGCAGTACATTGGATTAAGGCTGAAATCCATGAATATGTATTACGTAATTGGCGTATTGTTAAAGTCGCAACAACTAAAGCACAACGTAAATTATTCTTTAATCTACGTAAAACTAAACAACGCTTAGGTTGGTTCAGTGATAAAGAAGTTGATATGGTTGCAAATGAATTGGGCGTTTCCAAAGAAGATGTCCTTGAGATGGAAAGTCGAATGACAGGATCTGACGTCGGTTTTGATTTACCCGTTGATGATGATGAAAGTTACGCACCAGCACTCTATTTAGAAGATAAAAGCTCAAATTTTGCGGCTGAGCTAGAAAACGAAAATTTTGAGACACAAGCAGCAGATCAGGTTGCCAACGCCTTAGCTGAACTGGATGAACGTAGTCAAGATATTATTAAATCACGCTGGTTAGATGATGAAAAAGCAACACTACATGATCTTGCAGCAAAATATAACATTTCTGCTGAACGTGTACGTCAGCTTGAAACAAATGCGTTGAAAAAACTGAAAAGTGCGGTGAGTTTTTAAGCATTACTCGAACATTGTGGAAATGCCTGCTTTTGAAATTATATCAAAGACAGGCATTTTTATTTTGCTTGAACATTGAATTTGCTCAACATTGAATCCCAAAAATTTTTAAGCCAAATCAAATATCAAAAACTCAATATCATTTTCCGTCTCAATCTTCGCTAAACGTTCTTGGTTAATTGCCACACCATCACTTGTTGAAACTGTTTGACCATTAATAAAGAAAGTGCCTTTAACAACTTGTATCCAATAAGAGCGGTTACTATCCAACGTAATATCAGTTTGAGTACCTGCTCTTAATTGATAACGCCATAATTTCATATCTTGATAAATTTTGAATGCCCCATTTTCCGCATGAGGTGACAAAATCAAAGTTGCACCTTCGTGATGAGCAAACGCTTTTTGTTCATAACGTGGAGCAATATTTAACTCATTCGGCTGAATCCAAATTTGGTAAAAATGTAAATTTTCCGTACTGCTTGGATTAAATTCTGAATGCGTTATGCCCGTACCCGCAGACATAATTTGACATTCACCTGCTGAAATTGTTTGCACATTTCCCATACTATCTTGATGTGCAATCGTTCCCTCCAAAACATAAGAAAGAATTTCCATATTTTTATGTGGGTGTGTACCAAAACCGAACCCTGCTTTGACTCGATCTTCATTAATGACCCGCAATGATGAAAATCCCATAAATGTAGGATCATAGTAGCCGGCGAATGAAAAAGTATGGTAACTGTCTAGCCAACCATGATTGGCATGACCACGTTCATTGGATTTTCTAATATAAAACATTTATTTTCCTCGACATAATATGGGGTGTTCATTATTTGAACATTTTCCTATTCTGAACACGTTCTCAACAAGTTACAATTCTTGACCGTTACATATTGCCTTAACTCGTGCTACGGGCAACATGATCCTTTTTCGATTCCTCATTATTGTTCAATCATCTTATAGATAATTGAAAAATCAGCGTTTCTGCTTGACAGCTAAAAGTAAACGTTGCATTAAGCTGATAATTGCCGTTTACTTCCTTAATCTCGCTACGAATGTCACAAGATTCCGTTTCCGCTTTTCTGGCTTTTTCCGTTAAATATGCCAATGCCTCTTGAGCTGTTGTTTCATTTTCATAGACTTGAGAAAAGTCTACGCTGAGTTCCGAATTATCTATAATCGTTCCCACATCTGCACAACAACAAGCCTTAGTTTCCTCCGGAGTACATTTCAATACATTTTCTGACATCGTTATTTCCTTGATTTAAAATTAAAAAATTGGTGAAATTTTAACATCATTTTAATTTTGCTCCAACTTCCAAGCCAATTTGGACCGCTCTTTTTGTCATAAAATGTAACAGGTTAAAAAAGATAAACCCTATTTAACTGATCTGACCTCTTACCTAATGGCGTAAACTTATTTGCTCATGTCATAACCATGTTTTAGAATTCGATGGACTTTTAACAACTAAGATTATCTATATTGCTTATGAAAAAAATGAAATTCACAAAAAACTTTTTTACGCCAACGCTTATTGCGTCAGCACTAGCATTATCCACAACTTATGCCAATGCGGCAGCTTTCCAACTCGCCGAGGTGTCCAGTTCCGGTTTAGGACGAGCTTATGCGGGTGAGGCAGCGATTGCTGATAATGCCGCTGTTGTGGCAACCAACCCAGCGTTAATGAGTTTGTTTAAAACGAAACAATTCTCAATGGGGGGGGTATACGTTCAATCTAGAATTAATATAAATGGTGAGGTTAATGTTAATGTAGGGAAGGGAATTGTACAAGTTGCAGATGAAAAAGCAGATCAGAAAAAGGTTGTACCCGGTGCATTAGTTCCCAATTTGTATTTTGTGGCACCTATTAATGACAAATTTGCTATCGGTGCGGGTATGAATGTCAACTTTGGATTACAAAGCAAATATAAAAAGGATTATGATGCCGGTGTTTTTGGCGGGACTACTGAGCTGAATTCCATTAATTTAAATTTAAGCGGTTCATATCGTGTCAGCAAAGGATTAAGCGTTGGTGCGGGGTTAAATGCGGTTTATGCTAAAGCAAAAATTGAGCGTCATGCGGGGGTTCTAGATAAGGCAATTGATACTATTGCCGATTCTAAGGGAATGGCTGGGAGTATCAATATTCCTTCATTAACATCGTTAGTCCCAATTTTCTCCCAGTTAAAAGATAGAGTGAATACGGATACTCTCTTAACACAATTACAAGATAATAATGCATGGGGATTCGGTTGGAATATCGGTGCGGTTTATGAATTTAATCAAGGTAACCGTATCGGTATTGCCTACCATTCTAAAGTAGATATTAATTTTAAAGATGATGATGCGTTGAGTTATCAATTTGAAGCAGGAAAAATTAGTCCTGTTAAAGAGAAAGGTGGGTTAACGCTACATTTGCCGGATTATTTCGAAATTTCCGGTTTCCACCAATTAACGGAAAAATTCGCCATGCACTACAGCTATAAATATACTAAATGGAGCCGTTTACAAAGTTTACATGCCACTTATGATAACGGTAAGGTCGCTTTCCATAAAGATGAAAAATTTCATGACAGTTCACGTGTAGCTCTAGGGGCGACTTATAATGTGAATGATAAATTAACCCTGCGTGCAGGTATTGCTTATGATGAGTCTGCCGACCATCCGAGTGCTTCAATCCCCGATACCGACCGCACTTGGTATAGCTTGGGTGCAACCTATAACTTTACGCCTAATCTTTCTGTTGATGTAGGTTTTGCTCATTTACGTGGTAAAAAACAGCAATTTAAGGAAAAGCATAAGATTGGAAGTACAGGTATTGAGTTCGGCAGTATAGATGCAAACTATAAATCAACAGCACGTGCCAATTTGTACGGTTTAAATCTTAGCTACCGTTTCTAACGGCTATTCGTTATAATCAGGCGTATTTTGTTAATACGCCTTTTTTCTTTTATGCAACCTACTTTTTATTGTTATTATCATTCGCCAATTGGACGATTGCTGATGTTGTCGCAAAATAATCAGCTGACAAATCTTGATTTTGAATTAGAACAAATTGAGCCAAATTCCCGTTGGATTTTTAATCAAAATCTACCGCTCTTTTTGCAGGTAACATCGGCATTAGATCGTTATTTTAACGGGGAAGCGGAAGATTTTTCCGATCTTCCTTTACATCCGCAAGGCACGGAATTTCAACAAAAAATATGGCAGGCTTTACGCCAAATTCCATATGGGCATTCCGCCAGTTACGGAGAATTGGCACGTTTCATTGATCATCCGAAAGCCGTAAGAGCAGTGGGCGGTGCCGTAGGACGTAATCCGATTAGCATTATTATTCCTTGCCATCGTATTTTAGGAAAACAAAAGCAACTTACCGGTTTTGGCGGAGGCTTGCCGGCAAAACGCTATTTATTGCAATTGGAAAAAATTGATTATATTGATCGAGGCATTGAATACGTGAAACCAAAGTTATTACAAAAATATCATCAATCATGACCGCACTTACTCCCCCTCAACACGAAGCTGAACTGTTACAACGTGCAAAATCTATTGCAGGTTTAACCTTTGCTGAATTAGCAGAAGAGTTAAATTTGGTTGTGCCTCCCGATTTGAAGCGAGATAAAGGCTGGGTCGGAATGCTTATTGAAACCGCACTGGGTGCAACTGCCGGAAGCAAAGCGGAACAAGATTTTAGCCATTTAGGTATTGAGCTAAAAACAATTCCTGTTAATCAACAAGGTTATCCTCTGGAAACCACTTTTGTAAGTTTGGCACCTTTAGCCCAAAATAGCGGTGTAACGTGGCACTCTTCTCATGTCAGATATAAATTATCCAAAGTGCTTTGGATTCCTATTGAGGGTGAACGTCAAATTCCGCTTGCTGAACGCCATGTCGGTGTACCAATTTTGTGGCAGCCATCAAGTTCTCAAGAACAACGTCTGCGTCAAGATTGGGAAGAATTGATGGATTATATTGTGCTGGGTAAGCTCACAGAAATTACAGCCCGTATTGGTGAGGTCCTGCAACTCCGTCCCAAAGGGGCAAATAGTCGAGCGTTAACCAAAGGAATCGGTAAAAATGGCGAAATAATCGATACTTTGCCTTTAGGATTTTATTTGCGGAAAGAATTTACCGCAGAGATTTTGCATGATTTTCTAATGGATTAAATCATTTTCAGGAAAATTCGTTAGATAATCATTTCTGCGTTTTTAGACGAGGAAAAGTGCGGTTATTTTTCAACACGCTTTGCTGAATAAAAGATAAAATTTCTTTACAAAATTCATCGAAAACGATTGCCTGAGCGTGTTACAATATCGCTTATTTTAATAACGATACTAATTTTAGGATTCAATTGTGAGTAAACAATCATTAAGTTATAAAGACGCAGGTGTAGATATTAATGCGGGGAATACATTAGTAGAACGTATTAAATCTGATGTAAAACGTACAACCAGACCCGAGGTTATTGGTGGGTTAGGGGGCTTCGGTGCACTATGTGCATTGCCAAGTAAATATAAGGATCCTATTCTTGTATCCGGAACTGATGGTGTTGGGACTAAGTTACGCCTTGCGATTGACCTAAAAAAACATGACACAATTGGTGTTGATTTGGTCGCAATGTGTGTCAATGATCTTGTAGTGCAAGGTGCAGAACCGTTATTTTTTCTCGACTATTATGCAACAGGTAAATTGGATGTGGACGTTGCAGCAGATGTCATCAAAGGTATTGCTGATGGTTGTGTGCAAGCCGGTTGTGCTTTAGTAGGGGGTGAAACCGCAGAAATGCCGGGAATGTATCATACCGGTGATTATGATTTGGCAGGTTTTTGTGTGGGTGTAGTTGAGAAATCGGAAATTATTGACGGTTCCAACGTTAAAGCAGGCGATGCATTACTTGCCTTAGCTTCAAGCGGTCCTCATTCAAATGGATATTCATTAATTCGCAAAGTCATTGAAGTTTCAGGTATTGATCCGACAACAGCACAATTAGCCGAGCATTCATTCGCTGAACAAGTTCTTGCACCGACAAAAATTTATGTAAAACCGGTGTTGCAATTAATTAAACATACTGACGTTCATGCTATTTGCCATTTAACAGGCGGCGGTTTTTGGGAAAATATTCCGCGTGTTTTACCGTCTTCCGTTAAAGCGGTAATTAATGAAAAGAGTTGGGAATGGCATCCTATTTTCAAATGGTTACAAGAACAAGGAAATATTGATCGCTATGAAATGTATAGAACCTTTAACTGTGGCGTAGGCATGATTATCGCTCTCCCACAGGAAGATGTGGAAACCGCATTGGCATTATTACAACAAGTCGGCGAAAAAGCATGGGTAATCGGTAAAATCGAACATGCGAATGCTGATGAAGAAAAAGTTGTGATTTGTTGATGAAATGATCTGCCCAAAAAACCGACTTGTAACTTGATTCAATCAAGGCATTTTTTGGGGCAGATGTTTTTTGTGATTTTCGAATGCTCCATTCTTATCGGCACACAGGCAAGTCATTGGTGGTGTTTGTTGCAATGTTTTAAAACACCGCACTTTTTTACGAAAGGTAATCTATCACTATTTTTAAGCTAAGTTGGTATTAAATATTAAAAGCTTTTTCCTACCTCAAAATAAACATAGGCGTTTTACTGATAGGATCGAGGTGAATTTCTGCATTTAAGTCAAAAACCTGTTGCAATAAATCAGAGGTCATTACTTCTTTTGGGGAGCCTTGTGTAACATATTTGCCTTGTTTTAAAACAATGAGATGATCACAATAACGACAAGCTTGGTTAAGATCATGCAAAACCGTGATCAATGTTTTACCTTGTTGTTGCAATTTCCGCATAATTAACATTAATTCTGCTTGATAACTAAGATCTAAATAAGTTGTAGGCTCATCAAGTAAGACTATTTCTGTGTTCTGTGTTAACGTCATTGCAAGAAATACTCGCTGTTGTTGCCCTCCAGAAAGGTCTGTCACAAAGCAATCCGCTAACGATGTTATTTTTGTTATTTCCATCGCCTGAGCAATAATTTTCTTGTCTTTTGAGCTTAAACCACCCCATAAATTAAGGTAAGGTGTGCGACCATAAGCAACTAATTCTTTTACACGGATACCTTCCGGAATAAAATGCTGTTGAGGAAGAAAAGACAATATTTGGGCATAATCTTTTGCATTTTTTTGCCAAATATCAGTCTGTTGGTAAGTAATTTTACCTATTTTAGGTTTATGCAGACGAGCTAATGATTTTAATAAAGTTGATTTGCCACAACCATTGGGACCAATAAGTGCGATGATCTTATTATGTGGAATTGTGAGGGTTAAATTTTCCACAACAATTTTTTTTTGATAAGCTAAATGAAGATTTTGAGTTACCAATGTCATGATTTTGTTCTCATTAATAAATAGAAGAAATAAGGTGCTCCTAATATTGCGGTAAGTAAACCTGCTGGAAGTTCTAATGGCGGTGCAAATGCTCTTGCTAAGATGTCCGACAATAACAGCAATAATGCACCAATCAAAAATGCAGTCGGTAATAAAATACGATGCTTACCTCCAACTAAATGTCTCGCTAAATGTGGCGACATCAAACCTAAAAAGGAAATTGGACCACAAATTGCAACAGCAATTGATGAAAGTGCCACTGCAATGAATAGTACGATAATTTGAATTTTTGTAGTGGGTATGCCTAAAGTTATCGCTTTAGGTTCACCTAATGCTAATGCGTCAAGTTGACGACATAATAAAAGAGATAAGATAAGTAACGTAACTAGATAGGGGAAAGCTACCGTTAAATAAGACCAACTTCTACCCCATAGACTTCCGGTAAGCCATAATATTGCCGAATTGATGTTAATTGGATTAGACAGCATTATATAGTGACTTAGTGCTGCCCAAAATGTTGAAAGTGCGATGCCAACAATAGCTATTTTTATTCGATGGAAATGCAATCCACACAGTAACCATAAAATAATAAATGAAAGCAATCCTCCAATAAAAGCAAATAATGGTAACCAATAAAATGTTAAATTGGGTAAAAAAATAACACAGATGATGGACGCTAATCCAGCAGCATTATTAATCCCCAAAATATCAGGAGAGGAAAGAGGATTCTTCACTAGAGTTTGAACCAACACACCTGAAACAGCTAACGCACCTCCAATTAAAATTGCAAGCAATGCTCGAGGAAGACGATATTCTACCAATGTAAAATAATGTTCACTATGCGGATTTGCGAAAGTCTGCTGAATTTGCAACCAAGAGAGTGAATAAGTTCCTAAATTTAAACTAATAAAAAACAGCAAACATAATGCACAAAACAAAATAAATACAGTGAAATTATGCGATACTTTTAAGAAAAGTCGTTTTCCCAATTGTTTCATCAACGTTTTCCTATAGCAAGCAAAATAAATATCGGTGAACCAATTAAAGCAAGTACTGCACCTGCTGGAATTTCGTTTGGAAAATCTGCCGCACGAGATAAAATATCTGCGATTAACATTAGACAAGCCCCTAATAGCATCGCTATCGGCAATGATTTACGCAAATCATAACCAACCATATAGCGAGCAAAGTGCGGTACAAGCAAGCCAATAAATGAAATGGGGCCTGCAACGCTAACACTTGAGCCGACAATTAAAAGTGTGGTTAAAGTTCCTACACGGCGAAGAGTGATAAGGTTTACACCTAAGGATCGTACTGATTCATCGTTTAAAGCCAGTAAATTGAATTTTCTTGCATAGAATAGACAAAATAGGAGACTTAAAATAAAAAAAGGAAAAATTATTTGTAAATCTAACCAATTTGTATGTGAAATACCTCCCGCTAACCAATTTACAATGTTTGCTGTATGCTCTTCAGCAAGCAAAATCACCAATTTGGTTAAGGCTGTGCAAAATAACGAAACGGCAAGTCCCGCTAAAATTAATCTATTACGATCTTGAACCGCTCTTTGACCGCTGATTATTACCACCAATAGCCAACTTAATCCTCCACCAATTGAAGCTACTATTGTAATGCTGTAATTTGAGAAAAAAGTAGGCAGGATTGCAGTTGCGATTACCATAGCTAATCCGGCACCAGCATTTACGCTCAACAAAGTAGGAGAAGCAAGGGGATTTCGTGTAATACATTGTAGTATATAACCGGCAACGGCAAGATTTGCTCCCATCATGGTCGCAATCAGCGTTCGAGGCAAGCGTAACTGAATAACTGTTTTTACTAATTCATTTTCTCCGGTAATAATAGTTTGTAGGATTTCAAATGGGGAGAAAGTAATGGGATAAAATAGAAACAAACTCCCCAAAAATAGAAATAATAAAACTAATATTAGTATTATCCGGCGAAAAAGTGCGGTCATTATTTTTCGTTTTGTAAAATAAAGTCTTGGACTTGTTGTGCCATTATTTCTGCTGCTTCCATTCCTCTTGCTCTTGCCCAAAGGTTACTGTCTACATTTAAAATCAAATTAGACTTCACAGCTGGAATAATCTTCCAAAGCACTTCATTTTCCCATTTTCGAGCAATACTTTCTTCACGATAATGCGTCAAAATCATAAAATCAGGCTTTTCGGCAACCAATTGTTCTAAGCCAATAGTTGTCTTCGGTTTGTTAGGTGATGTCGCTTTCGTGACGTTGAATCCCAAAGTTTCCAATAGCCCGCCGGCATAAGACTCATTATTGTAGAGATTAAATTGGTTCTCTCTTGAAACGCCAAAAACAACTTTTTGCTCTTTTTTCTTAAAAAATTGAGCAATATCTTCTATTTTTTTGTTGTGTGCCTTAATACGATTTTGCATTTCAACAGATTTGCCTAAAAGATCTCCGATTTTTTGTGCAGTTTCTAGATTTTCTTGATAATTTTCGTTACGGGAATTGAATACTACTGTTGGTGCAATTTTTTTCAGCTCCTCATAAACTGATGAATGACGATTATTATCAGCAATAATTAAGTCTGGTTTCAATGCTGCAATTGCTTCCAAACTTGGTTGAGCACGTGTTCCTACAGATTGCCAAGGTTTAACTTTATCTCTCACTTGCTGCAAAATTCGACTAGGATCATTATCATCAGCTACACCTATGGGACTTACGCCAATTTGAGCCAAGGCATCAACATAAGAATATTCTAATGCTACAATACGATTAGGAATGTAGCTAATAGAAAATTTGCCTTTTTGATCCTGAATATCAATAGCTTTAACAGTTGTTAAAACATTTAATAGACCAATAAAAAATATAAATTTAGTTAATTTTTTCATGAATTATACCTCTTTTTCAAAAATCAAACGTCATTAAAAAGAGTATCAATATTAATATCGATACCCTAATCTGCTATTAAATTAAGCCACTAACTGTTTCAAAATACGGCGAACCGGTTCAGCTGCCCCCCATAATAATTGATCTCCAACTGTAAATGCCGCTAAGTATTCAGGTCCCATTGCTAATTTGCGTAATCGTCCTACAGGAATACTTAATGTGCCTGTTACTTTCGCCGGCGTTAATTCACGCAAGGTTACTTCTTTATCATTAGGGATAACTTTTACCCATTCATTGTGACTTGCAATAATCTGTTCAATTTCATCTAAAGGTAAATCTTTTTTCAGTTTGATCGTGAAAGCTTGACTGTGGCAACGTAATGCACCGATACGTACACATAAACCGTCAACTGGAATTGGATTATTACTTAGTCCTAAGATTTTGTTGGTTTCTGCATAGCCTTTCCATTCTTCTTTAGTTTGTCCTGTTTCCGGTAATAATTTATCAATCCAAGGAATTAAGCTGCCTGCTAATGCAGCACCAAAATTGGTTGTTGAGAAGTCCTCTGCACGCATTTTGGCGGTAACTTTACGTTCAATATCAAGAATTGATGTGGCAGGATTTGCCAATTCGTCCTTGACACTATCTTCCAGCTGTCCCATTTGTACTAATAACTCGTGCATATTCTTTGCACCTGCTCCGGAAGCAGCCTGATAAGTTGCAACAGAAACCCATTCCACTAAATCACGTTCAAACAGCCCCCCAATTGCCATCAACATTAAGCTAACAGTACAATTTCCTCCAACAAAGGTTTTGATCCCTTTCTGTAAGCCTTCACTAATCACATGTTGGTTTACCGGATCTAATACAATAATCGCATCATCTTTCATGCGTAATGCCGATGCCGCATCAACCCAATAGCCATTCCAACCTGTTGCTTTTAATTTCGGATAAACTTCATTGGTATAATCACCGCCTTGACAAGTAACGATAATGTCGAGTTTTTGTAACTCTGCAATATCAAACGCATTTTTTAATTCACCTGCATCTTTACCCGCAAAAACAGGGGCTTTTTGTCCTACCTGAGAAGTGGTAAAAAATACTGGATTAATATTCGTAAAGTCATTTTCTTGTACCATGCGATCCATGAGTACAGAGCCAACCATACCACGCCAACCGATAAAACCTACATTTTTCATATAATCTCCCTTATTAGTTAATGTTGTGTTGAATTGTAAAAAGAATATCTCAGTTAATTACAGAACATTTAAGATAAAATCAAGTTTTTTTAATAAAAAAGCGAAGAATTTTAAATTTTCTGCTTTTTATCTAATATTTTTATGTAACAAATTCATATAACGACTTGCTGAGAGCCAAGCACTTAAATAGCCCATTAATGTACAGCAAACAAATAAAAACAATAACTCAATGATAGTAATTCCTTGCAACGTAAAACTGACTGCAAAAATATCAGTGACATATTTAACCGCACTTGTAAAATAACCAATGAGTGCGGCACTAAATATACCGGCAAATAACGCACCTAATATTGCATAAATCATGCCGGTGTAAAGATAAGGACGTAAAATAAACTGATCTGTTGCACCTAGTAATTTCATAATTTCAATATTCGCTTGGCTGCTATATACATCAGATCGGATACTATTTCCAATTACTAAAAATACTGAACACACCATCAATACGGCACAAAATATCGCAATATGTGCGATTAGCCAAGAAAGTGCGGTCAATTTTTCTAACCATTCATTATCTAAACGTATATCATCCACTCCCTTAATCTTAAAAAGATTTTCACGCAGTTGATGGCGTTTAGTATTTTCATTGTATTCTTGAGTAAGTTTAATCATTACAACAGCAGGAAGCGGGTTATCATCCAGAATATCCAATCCTTCAGAAAAGCCGGAAAAATGACGAAATTCGTTTAAACTTTCCTTTCGAGAAATATAATTTAAACTTTCTACGCCCTCTTGCTGACGTATTTTCTCTACAACAATATTGGCATCTGTTTCCGATAGATTTTTATGCAAAAATAGCGTGAATTCAGTTTTAGGAGAAAATTTTGTCGTTGCATGATATAAATTTTTCCACAACAAATAGCTAACGGTTGGAATAGTTAACGAAACCGCAATAACTAAAATAGTCATTAAAGTTGAATACTTTTTCTTGATTAACCCTGCCAACACTGCTTTCAGTACATAATGTACCTGCACGCACCAAGAGGCATAAATAGGACGATGAGCCATAACCTTTCCTTAACGTAAATAACCATTTTCCAAAACCAAACAAGGCTTCGGTTTCTGCTGGACAAGTGTTAAATCATGAGTAGCAATTAACACCGTCATGCCTAATTGATTAAGTTCTTCAAATAAATTAAAAATACCCAGCGATAATTTGATATCTAAATTTCCCGTCGGTTCATCGGCTAATAATAATTGAGGTTTATGCACAATAGCACGAGCAATATCCACTCGTTGCTGTTCACCACCCGATAAATAAACAGGGTAATGTTTCGCACGCTCACGCAAACCAACACGATCTAAAGCAGCCAATGCTCGAGTTTCAGCCTCTTTAGGATGAATACCACTAATAATTAAAGGAAGTGCAACATTTTCAGCAATGGTATACTCCGTGATTAAACGATAATCCTGATGAACCATGCCAATTTGACGGCGTAGAAAAGGAATTTCATATTTAGATAAACGTGTAATATTATGCCCATTGAACCAAATTTTACCGCCATTTGCTCGTTCCATGCCCATAATTAACTTTAATAGGGTACTTTTCCCTGCACCGGAATGCCCCACAACGTAAGTCATGCTCCCTATAGGTAAATGAAAATTGAGTCCTTGCAAAGCAGGATTACCGCCCAAATAGGCTTTACTCACATTTTCAAAACGTATCATTTTTCTTCCTATGTATTAACTTTTTTAATTGACGAATTATAACGGATATTTTGTACAAAAAATGATGAATCCAAGAAAAAGCGTTAGTAGAGATATGGAATAAACCTAAATTTTTTGTGAATTCAACTAAAAACAGCAAATTTTTGCAGATAAATTATCTAATTCATTCCAAATATCATGACTAAAATCCGCCTTGGTTTTTCTTTCTAAATCAGCAAGTTGCTGAATTATCATATACAACTTTCGGTAAGTCATACGTTGTATCGCTTGGATAAAAAAAGGACGTCGATTTTGCCATACTTTTAAGCGATCAAACCGTTCTTTTAATTGTGAACTCACCAGCGGAATGTCAATATTAGCGATATGCTGTTGTGGTTGGGTCAATTGTAAAATCGTGAGTAGCTCTCGTTGTAAAGCACGTAACAAAATTATCGGTTGTACATCTTCTGCTTTTAACCCTTGTAAAATTCGCACTGCCCGCTCTAATTTTCCCTCTAACAACGTATCAATCCATTGAAATACGGTAAATACGGAAGATTGCTCTATGACCGAATTCACTCGATTAAAGGTCAATTTATGATCCGGATAAAGCAAATCAAGCAATTGTAAAACCTGCTTTAAAGCAAGTAAATTGTTCTCATAGCTATAACAAAGCAGATTTATCGCCTCCGGCACAATCTCTAATTTCATACTGTATGCACGCTGACTGATCCAACGAGGCAATTGGTCGACAGTCGGTGTTTGGCAATTCACTAACACAGCTTGAGGCTCTTTTTGTCCTGCTAATTCAAACCACGTTTGTTTTTCCATTGGCTTAGTAAGTTTCGCCATCTGTAAAATCAGTAAGATATCGGTATGAAGTAACGTTATCAGTTCTTGTAAATTCCGCTGTATAAGTGCGGTCGGATTTTCAGGTAAAGTTAAAATCAGCATTTGACGCTTAAAGAATAACCCGATAGATTGAGCCTGTTCCAAAATAGAACGCCAGTTAGTGGTATTATCTACAGTAATTTCTAACTTTTCATCAAACCCTTGTAATATCGCAGTCTGTACAATTGCATCTCGGCTCTCAGTCAGCAATAAAGGATCTTGTCCAACCAAATAATACACAGTGGACAACCGTTTATTGAGTGATAATTGGAGCTGTTCGGAAAAGATGCGGTTCATTATTTACCTTGAAGTTGCGTTTGTAATGCAATCATTTTGCCAATTAATTGGCGGGCTGCCTGTTCACGCATATCATTCCAAATAATCTCCTTCTCTGCTGATTTTGCTAATGCGGCACGAGAATTATCAAAGAAAGTGCGGTTGACATTAGCAAAAATCGGATAGCTTTGTTTATTCGGTAAACTCACTGTTGCCCATACTTCTAAGGTTAAAATTTTCTCTGCTTCATAACCTCGCTTGAAAACTGAGGCTACCTGCTCAGTATTTTTTGTGCTATTTAGACGCAAAACAGTGACATTATTTTGATTATCAACGATACTCACATTGTTAGCTTGTAATTGACGACGTAGTGCAATTGACATTTTACTGTGAGGGTCGTTGCTTTCCAGTACCAATGTTCTTAATTCATATGGAATTAATTCACCATTTTGAAAATGAAATCCACAAGCACTAATAAGCAAAATGCCAACGCCCAGTAATGCTATTTTAATTTTTTTGAACATAAAAACTCCCCTAAATTGAACCGCACTTTCACGTGCGGTTATGTTTTCTTATTTTGCTACAAAGCTAAATAATTTACCCGGTACATAAATGGTCTTAACTACAGTTAAACCATTCAAGAATTTTTGTACATTTTCTTCTGCTAAAGCAACTTGTTTAATTTCATCTTCCGACATATCAGCAGGAACGGTTACTTTAGCACGAACTTTACCATTTACTTGTATCACAACCAATTTTTCATCTTCAACCATAGCTTCAGCATCGGCTATCACCCAAGGTGCAAAATCAATCGCACTTTCGTTACCTAAGTCTTGCCAAAGTTGGAAACAAATATGTGGTGTAATCGGATAAAGCATACGCACAACGGCATTCAATGCTTCTGCCATTACTGCACGATCTTGCTCATTGGATAATGATGCTTTGGTGAGTTTATTCATTAATTCCATGATTGCCGCAATTGCAGTATTGAATGTTTGGCGACGACCAATATCATCGCTCACTTTTGCAATAGTTTTATGTACATCACGACGCAATGCTTTTTGCTCGACTGAAAGAGCGGTAGGATCTAATGCGGTTTGTGCCGGATTTTGATTGTATTCAAAAACTAAATTCCATAGGCGGCGTAAGAAACGATTTGCCCCCTCTACTCCTGACTCTTGCCATTCGAGTGTCATTTCTGCCGGTGAAGCAAACATCATAAATAAACGGACTGTATCTGCACCGTATTTCTCCACCATTTCTTGCGGATCAATACCATTATTTTTGGACTTAGACATTTTGGTCATACCGCTGTGAACAAGCTCGTGACCTTCATCATCAACAGCTTTGATAATACGACCTTTCTCATCACGCTCTAACGTTACTTTTGTCGGCGATACCCAAATACGCTCATTGGTTGGGCTGGTGTAATAAAATGCGTCTGCAAGTACCATACCTTGACACAGTAATTTTTTGCTTGGCTCATCAGAAGTTACGAAACCGGCATCTCGCAACAATTTGTGAAAGAAACGGAAATATAATAGGTGCATGGTTGCATGTTCAATGCCACCAATATATTGATCCACCGGTAGCCAATAATTCGCTTCATCTGCATCTAACATCGCTTGTTGATATTGTGGAGAGGTATAGCGTGCATAGTACCAAGAAGATTCCATGAAAGTATCAAAGGTATCCGTTTCTTTTAATGCTACTTGTCCGTTATAAGTGGTTTTTGCCCATTCAGGATCAGCCTTAATCGGACTTTTTACTCCGTCCATGACTACATCTTCCGGCAAAACAATTGGTAAGTCCTGTAATGGGGCAACTACGACATCACCATTTTCCAGTGTCAGCATTGGAATTGGTGCTCCCCAATAACGTTGACGGGAAACTCCCCAGTCACGTAAACGATAGTTTACTTGACGTTTTCCTACACCGATTTTTTCAAGTTTATCCGCAATACCGTTAAAGGTTGCCTCAAAATCCAAACCGTCAAACTCAGCAGAATTAATAGTGATACCATGCTCAGTATAAGCCTGTTTTGAAAAATCCCATGCAGAATTATCCGCCGGCTTAATCACGGGGAATAAAGGCAATTGATATTTTTGTGCAAATTCATAATCACGTTGATCATGTGCAGGAACTGCCATAACCGCACCTGTACCGTAGTGCATTAACACAAAATTTGCTACCCAAATCGGTAACTGTTTACCTGTCATCGGATGAACGGCATACAATCCTGTTGCCATGCCTTTTTTCTCCATTGTGGCAAGTTCCGCTTCAGCCACTTTGGTATTTTTTGCCTCGTGAATAAAAGCAGCCAATTCAGGATTATTTTTTGCCGCACTTTCAGCTAACGGATGTGCCGCCGCAACCGCTAAATAAGAAACACCATAGAAAGTATCCGGGCGGGTTGTATAAACTGTTAAGGTTTGATCTGAATGATCAACGTTAAAGGTAATTTCAACCCCTTCGGAGCGACCTATCCAGTTACGTTGCATAGTTTTTACCATATCCGGCCATTCAGGAAGCTGATCTAAATCACTTAATAATTGTTCAGCATAGTCCGTAATTTTAATAAACCATTGCGGAATTTCTTTTTGCTCCACAGGGGTATCGCAACGCCAACAACACCCCTCATGTACTTGCTCATTTGCCAAAACGGTTTCATCATTCGGACACCAGTTTACTGTTGAGGTTTTTTTATAAACCAATCCTTTTTTGTACAACTCAGTAAAAAACCATTGCTCCCATTTATAATATTCAGGTTTACAAGTGGTAATTTCACGATCCCAGTCAAATCCGAAGCCCAACACTTTAAGCTGATTTTTCATGTATTCGATATTTTCATAAGTCCATTTTGCCGGTGCGGTTTTATTTTTAATTGCCGCACCTTCTGCTGGCAACCCAAAAGCATCCCAGCCCATAGGCTGTAAAACATTTTTACCGTTCATTCGTTGATAACGGGAGATAACATCGCCAATGGTATAGTTACGAACATGCCCCATGTGTAAACGACCGGAAGGATAAGGAAACATGGAAAGACAATAATATTTTTCTTTGGAAGGATCTTTAACGGCTTTGAATGTTTTCTTTTCAGCCCAATATTTCTGTACGTCTGCTTCGATAAGATCAGGACGATATTGTTCTTGCATAATATTACCTTTTATATGAAAAATTACCGCACTTTTTCCGCTAAACCCCTTACTAAAAGACTTATTCATAATGGAAAGTGCGGTGCAAATTGGATATAGAAAATGTGCTATAGGATAGCCTAAAACCGGAGAAATGAACAGGGAAATTCTTGAGCGGCGACAAGGAAAAATCGTTACTCACAATACAACCGCACACTTAGCATATATTGTTATATGAACCGCACCGCACTACAGTTCTCTGTTATTCAGATTATTGCACACGACATAATATTGCACTGTTGCCACTCTAAAAATAATCTTTCAATGCTCCTTGAACAAAATACTGTTTATCTTCCCATCGTAACATCGTCATACGGTTACCCCAAACACAACCTGTATCAAGGGCATAAATATTCGCCGGTGTCGGTGTATCCACTAAACTTGCCCAATGTCCGAAAACCAAATTTTGTACTTTAAACAACGGATTATTCAAGTTAAACCAAGGGATAAGTTCTTGCGGTGCTTTTTCTACTGACGCTTTACAAGCGAAATCTAAGCGATGATCCCTGTAGCAAAAACGCATTCGAGTAAATACATTGATACTATAACGTAAACGTTGCAAACCTTGCAGATCGGCAGACCAACGATCAGGTTGGTTATCATACATATTGCTGATTAAATAATGGTAATCACCATGTTGTAATTCATTTTCAACTTCTCTTGCACAAGATTTTGCGGTATCCAAATCCCAGTCAGGCGAAATGCCCGCATGACTCATGACAAAATCACATTTTTCATCATGGACAAGCAAAGGCTGATGTCGCAACCAATCAATTAATTCAACAAAATCCGGTGCTGTAAAAATCGCTTCGACATGGTCTTGTAAACTTACTTTTTTAATACCAAGTGCGGTTGAAATCAGATGCAAATCGTGATTGCCCAACACCATTTGTGCCGCCGCCCCTAAAGATTTTACAAAACGCAAACATTCTAAGGATTTATCGCCTCGTGCTACTAAGTCACCAACAAGATAAAGTTTATCTTGTACAGGATTAAATTGAACCGTCTCTAACAAAAGCTGTAATTCGTCATAACAGCCTTGTAAATCACCGACTAAATAAGTTGCCATAATGTTGTCATTGATTATTATCTTAACTCTTGCAGTTTTGTCTTGGATTTTTACTCCGATTGCAGATCTTCTGTTGGCGGATTATCCGCTAAATAATTTGCCAATCTTGCATAATCAGCAATAGATAAATTTTCGGCTCGTGCCTCTAAATCAATTGCAAGTGCGGTTAATTTTTCCGCCGAAAATAAGGTTGATAAAGCATTACGTAAAGTTTTACGACGCTGGTTAAAGGCTTGTGTAGTCACACGATTTAACCAGTACAAATCTTTCACCGGATAAGGTAATTCTTTATGTGGTATTAAACGCACAACAGCCGATTCAACTTTAGGTGCAGGTTTAAATGCGGTCGGAGGAACTTCTAAAACCGGTAATACTTGGCAAAAATATTGTGCCATGATAGTTAAACGACCATAAGCTTTACTGTTTGGTGCTGCACAAAGACGTTTAACGACCTCTTTTTGCAACATAAAGTGCATATCTTGAATAATTGCATGATATTTGAAAAGATGAAACATCAAAGGTGTTGAAATATTGTAAGGTAAGTTACCAAATACACGTAACTTCTGATTTTTCTCAGCCAAGTTTTCATCAATATAAAGCTGTTCAAAATTAAATTGCATTGCATCATATTCAATCACATTTAATTTTTGATGTAAAAATGGATGATGGCGTAAACGTTCAGCAAGATCACGATCCAACTCAATAACCGTTAAACGCTCTACTTTTTCGGCAACCGGTTCAGTCAACGCACCTAAACCGGGACCAATCTCAACAAGAAATTGTTCTTTTTGTGGATAAATTGCCATCACAATATTTTGAATAATATTATTGTCATGCAAGAAATTTTGCCCAAAACGTTTACGAGCAGTATGTCCTAAATGTGTTTTTGACTTCATAAGTGAAAGTGTGAATGCTAAAAAATTGGCGGTATTATAAAACAAAAATCCCGACTTTGCGTCGGGATCTCATAATTAATTAAAATATTGAATATGTGCTCGTTTACGCAAAGCCTTTATCCAGTCGCCTGATGCCTCTTGCAATTGTTGATTCACAATTTGTTGATATGCTTCTTGCATATAAGCTTCTCTCGTTATATCCGCATTGCGAATATCCGTTACTTCTAAAATATGCCAACCAAACTCTGTTTTGAATGGTGTCGAAATCACACCTTTTTTAGATGTTCTGATAACCTTGGCAAACTCTGGAACATAGGCTTCAGGGAACATAAAACCTAAACTTCCACCATCTGCACCGGAAAGATAATCTTTAGAATATTTCAAGGCGGCATCCGCAAAAGTTATCTTATTCGCCAAAATATCTGCACGAATTTGAGTTAATTTTGCTTTGGCTTGTGCATCATTCAGCAGAGGATTCAATTTTAACAAAATATGCCGTACATTATATTCAGGTGCGGTTACTTTTTTCTCTTTTCCTTGTTTTTTCGCTTGTTTAAATAGTTTTAGTCCTAAGTCTTGAATTTCTTCACGAGTAACATTCACACTACTGCCAATGGCTTGATTACGCACTTCAGATATTAAAATCTGATAGGCAATCTGTTGACGATACGCCTGATAATTAATGCCCTGATAATCTAAGACATCAAGAAACTGTCCAAAGGTTAATCCATTTTGTGCGGCAATATTTTCGATAACACTATCTACATGTGCTGGAGCAACCTTGATTCCTAACTCTTGAATAGCTTTTTGTACTAGTAAATCATCAATAATACTATTCAAAGCTATTTGACGATTTTCCTCATTATTTGCTCGTTTTCCCAACACCTTTTTTACTTGGCTTTCTAAAATAGGATTCCCATCAACGGTAGCCACTACCCTTTCAGCCGCCTGTGCTGTTATCGTAATGCTAAGTAGACCAATTATTGAAAACAACACTGCTTTGAAATTAAATACTTTCATTTTTTTATTCCGCTTTTTCATTCTGTAAGACGTTTGTAAATTTGTTCATTAGAGTAGCAATTTTGCAAAAGGTTCACAAATGTTATTTTGTGACCAAGGCAACTTCATAACGATCATCAAATTGCATTGTGCGAACCTGAACTTGCTCACTACGACTTGTGGGAATATTTTTCCCGACGTAATCGGCACGAATTGGTAATTCTCTATGCCCACGATCGACAAAAATCACTAATTCCACTTTAGCCGCTCGACCAAAATCAACTAAAGCATCAAGTGCGGCTCGAATGGTACGACCAGTAAACAATACATCATCAACTAAAATCACCGTTTTATTCTGGATATTAATATAATTGGATGCTCCACTATAAACAGGCAACTGGTGCTGTTGATCCACATACTCTAAATCATCACGGTAAAAAGTGATATCTAAATCAATAGAGGGCAATTCAATTCCACTGAACTCTATAATTTTTCGCTTTATTAACTCGGCAAGTTCAGCACCTCGGCGTTTAATGCCAACAATCACAATATCATCAAGCGACTGATGTTTTTCGATAATCTCATGGGAAATACGAGAAATCGTACGCATAAACTGATGTTCAGCAATAATGATTTTTTCTGCCATTTTTATCCTACAATACTCCCTAAAAATTGTGCCTACTATAGCAAACAAATCAAAGCTAATACTAGGAAAATTTACAGAAAAGCACCCACGTATCTACAGTGGGTGCCAAATAAAGCATACATTAACAAGATAATTATTTTTCTTACTTTTTCAAGCTATTTAGCCTCTAAACTCCGGTAAAAAACCGAACTGCATTGCAAGTTGTGCGAAGATATTTAATAAACCAAATGCGATGACGAAATATATCATAAAATTTCCACCGTAAGCGGTAAAACTGCTACTTTTGAATTTCTTACGACTGGCTTTCGCTAATAAAGCCGGTACAATTACCGCCCAGATTGTTGCTGCTAAACCAGCATAACCAATGGCTAATACAAAGCCGTAAGGAAATTGTAAGCTCAATAATAATGGCGGTAAAAACGTAATTAACGCTGTTTTAGTGCGTCCAGCAACACTATCATCAAATTTAAATAAATCAGCGATATAATCAAATAACCCTAACGTTACACCTAAGAATGAACTTGCAATTGCCATATAAGCAAAAAATTTCAGTGTAAGTGCTATATAATCTGTTTGTAAGTATTTACTTAATGCGTCTAATAATGCTGAAATATCACCGCCCTTTTCAATGACTGGCATAAATTCAGCTCTTGGTAAATTTCCCTGAATAGCCAACTGCCACAAGATATAAATCACTAATGCAATGCCTGTACCTATGAAAATCGCTTTTAAAACCTGACTTGCATTGCGATCATAATACTTCACCAAACTGGGAACATTTTGATGAAAGCCAAAAGAAACCAAACAAACAGGTAACGCCACCAACGCATAAGGCAAATATTGTTGTTCACCTTGTACAGCATTTAGCAATACTTCTGTATTTACCGAACCGACCAGATTGGTTATAGAGAGGAAAAAG
Source organism: Histophilus somni (assembly GCF_014202395.1). Taxonomy (GTDB): domain Bacteria; phylum Pseudomonadota; class Gammaproteobacteria; order Enterobacterales; family Pasteurellaceae; genus Histophilus; species Histophilus somni. The sequence continues at coordinate 13,239 of NZ_JACHGQ010000007.1, read as the reverse complement.
GAAATGACCATTCCTGCAATTAATACCACACTGAAACGATCAACAGCTTTCGTGGAAAACCATACAAACCCTGCCAGCACAATACAAAAGATAAGCGATCCGGAACTACGCCCAATATCTACCGCACTTTCTGTACTACTTAACAATTGATTAAAAAAACCTTGCGTAATCCCACCGCCTGAAGTGATATAAGCATAGGTTAAAATATAAAGTACAAATGCGACAGACACACCATTAATCAAATTCCAACCTTTCCCTAATAAATCTTTGACAATAGTATCAAAACTGGCACCCGTAGGATAATGTAGATTTGCCTCAAGTAACATCAATCCTGATGTTGTCATACAAAACCAAGTATAAATTAAGATTAATGTTGAACCTAAAAACCATACACCCGCAGTTGAAGTAGGATTGGCTAACATTCCTGCACCGATAGTTCCTCCGGCAATAATCATTGCACCACCAAATAAAGAAGGGATTTTTTTTGTCATAATAGATCCTCATTTTGAAAATTGAATTTTGCACTATTATAATAGTTCAAAACTTTTTTACAATACTTTTTTCAGTAAGAAGATTCTTTGTTGATAACTCGACAATTCCCTAGAAATAACGCTATAATTCCGCAATCTGATTCATCAATAACATGTAAAAGGAAAAGAAAAATGGGTTTAGAAAATGTACCTGCCGGTAAAGCGTTACCGGATGATATTTATGTTGTCATTGAAATTCCGGCAAACTCAGATCCAATCAAGTACGAAGTAGATAAAGAAAGTGGGGCATTATTTGTCGATCGTTTTATGGCGACCGCTATGTTCTATCCGGCGAACTATGGTTATGTAAATAATACACTTTCTTCTGATGGTGATCCTGTGGATGTATTAGTACCAACGCCATATCCGTTACAACCGGGTTCTGTAATCCGTTGTCGTCCAGTTGGTGTATTAAAAATGACAGATGAGGCGGGAGGCGATGCGAAAGTTGTAGCTGTTCCACACACAAAATTAAGTAAAGAATATGATCATATTAAAGATGTTGATGATCTACCGGCTTTATTAAAAGCACAAATCCAGCACTTCTTTGAAAGCTATAAAGCATTGGAAGCAGGTAAATGGGTTAAAGTTGACGGTTGGGAAGGTGTTGAATCGGCTCGCCAAGAAATTTTAGAATCATTCGAGCGCGCTAAAAAATAATCTCTAAAAACCGCTCTTACTCAAAGAGCGGTTTTTTATTAATAGTTTAAATATCATTATGTCGATTAAAAAAATTATTTTTGTCATATTTACTGTGTTACTGCTCAATGCTTGTGCAGATTCATCTTCAATTAATCAACAGTCTGCCTCAAGTTATGTGCAGATAATCGGGCAAGCTGAAGCAAAAGGAGTGGTTGATAAAAGCTCACCGACGGCAAAACGTATACATAAAATTTTTAAAAAAATGCGCCCTTATGCAGATAAAGAAAACAACACCGGGCAAGTTTTTACATGGCAATTAAATGTTATCAAATCAAAAGAAATGAATGCTTGGGCGATGCCGGGAGGCAAAATGGTGTTTTATACGGGGTTAGTTGACAACTTAAAATTAACTGATGATGAAATTGCTACAGTAATGGGGCATGAAATGGCACATGCGTTAAAAGAACATGGTAAGAAAAAAGCGAATTTGGGTACGTTCACTAATGTAGTTGCACAAGTTGCTCATGTTGCTTTATCAACAAAATTTGGCACTGACGCAAGTGGACTGATTGTCGGACTTGCTGCGGATTGGGGCTTAAATAAACCTTATTCACGTAGTGCCGAAGAAGAGGCGGATGAAGTAGGCTTATTCCTGATGGCAAAATCAGGCTACAATCCTAAAGCAGCACCACAATTGTGGGAAAAAATGAAAAAAGCCTCCGGGGGTTCAAAAGGTTTGCTGGATAAGCTCATCTCAACTCACCCCACCGATGATGCTCGCCAAGCGAATTTATTAAAATTAATGCCACAAGCTATTGAGTATTATAAAAATAGACAATAGTTCCTTATAAACACAAATAATCAGCCCGTAATCATATAGATTAAGGGCTGATTATTTATGCTAGCAACTCAAATCGGAAAATCCGCCGGTGTGCTAAATTGCATCACTTCTTTTGTCAGCGGGTGAGTTATTTGTAAAAATTCCGCATGCAAACACAAACGTGGAGCAAGCGATTTTGCTTGTGGGGGTGCATAGAATTTATCGCCTAAAATTGGATGTCCTAATGCAAGCATATGTAAGCGTAATTGATGTGATCTTCCGGTAATAGGCGTTAATCTGACTTGAGTGATATTATTTTTGAATCTTTGTAAAACCTCAAAATTTGTTACCGCACTTTTTCCATGAACAAAACAAATTTTTTGTCTTGGGCGATTCTCCCAATCACAAATCAACGGCAAATTCACTGAGCCGGTATCTTGTGCTAAATGTCCCCAAATCAATGCTTGATAATGTTTTTTAGGCTCACGCTCACGAAATTGGCGTTTTAGCTCTCGATCTGCCATTTTACTCATTGCAAAAAGCAAAATGCCGCTTGTTGCCATATCTAGACGATGTGCCGGCTCACAAAACCCATATTTTTCTTTCACCCTCGACATTGCACTATCATAATATTGCGGTTGATTACCGGATACAGAAAGCAAGCCGCTCGGTTTATTCACCACGAGAATATGATCATCACGATATACAATGTCCAAATAAGGTTCTAAAGGGGGACGATAATCAATTAATGCCATGTTATTCCTTATTACTCACAATTACCCGTAAACTGTCTAAACGCCAATTTGCTTGATTAAGCAATTCAAGAGATAACGTACGCTGATTTTCTAACTGTTCAATTTCCTCTGGACGAATATTTTTATTGACCGCCTGCAACGCATATAATCGATTTATTTCCGCACTCAATGATTGATCCGCCAGTTGTTTAGCTTGTTCAATTATCATTTTAGCTTGCTCAACTACATTTTTTGCACTTTGCTTAATTAATTGCTCAATCGCTGGACGCATTATTTTAATGACTTTTGTTGCCATATTTTTACCCATTGGTTTCAGTTGTTTTTGCAAGCCCTGAAAAGAAATTTGATGACTTAAATCATTCCCTTTAATATCAAGAAGTAAACGTAGCGGTGTTGGAGGTAAAAAGCGAGTCAACTGTAATCCACGTGGTGATTGGCTCTCAATTATATAAACTAATTCAAGTAGCAATGTACCGGTAGGTAATTGTTTATTTACCAATAAAGCTACCGCACTTTTACCTATATCACCACTGACGATTAAATCAATCCCATTACGCACAATTGGGTGATCCCAAGTAAGAAACTCAAGATCTTCACGAGCCAACGCTAAATCACGATCAAAAGTAACAGTAACCCCTTCTTCTTTTAAACCCGGAAAATCAGGGACAAGCATCGTTCCTGTCGGGCTAATGACAATAGATTTTTCGCCAAGATCTTCTTGCTCAACACCAATAATATCGAATAAGTTCAATGTGAAATCAATGAGCTCTGTTGAACCGTCTTGTATCGCAATGTCATTCGCTAATTGTTGAGCCTGCTCACCGCCATTGGAATTAAGTTCCAATAAACGATCTCGACCTTGCTCCAATTCGGATTTTAGCTGTAATTGTTGCTGATGAGTCTGTTGAATAAAAGCCTGAAAATCGTCCGTTGTGTCCGAAGTTAAAAATTCTGTCAATTTTTCACCGCACTTTTCATGCAAAATAGCCCCCATTGGACAGGTTTCCTCAAATGCGTTCAAACCTTCATGGTACCATTGAGCCAAGCGAATTTGCGGTGTATCAGCAAAACAAGGGACATAAATTTGAATATCTCGACGTTGACCTATACGATCCAACCGCCCAATACATTGTTCCAATAAATCGGGATTATTCGGCAAATGGAATAACACTAAATGACAAGCAAACTGAAAATTTCGACCTTCCGAACCGATTGAAGAAGTTAGTAATACCTGTGCACCCTCTTCTTGCTGTGCAAAATATGCAGAGGCACGATCTCGTTCAATAATCGACATATTCTCATGAAATACCGCACTACGAATTCCTTCCTTCTCTCGCAATGCCTGCTCCAATTGTATGGCTGTTATCGCATCTTGACAAATCACTAAGATTTTTTCTTCACGTAAACTCTTAACTAAATGAATTAACCAATCCACTCTAGGATCAAAACGCCACCAAGTTGCATCCGCATTCATTTTTTGGAAAATTTGCTCAGGATAAAATAACTCAGGATCTTTTATTTCCCCCAACATCTTCAACACATTAATCGCATTTTGATATTGTGTTGGTAAATCTAATTTGATTTGATGATAAATACGATGAGGAAACCCTTGCACACCTTGTCTTGTATTGCGAAATAACAAGCGACCGGTTCCATGACGATCAATTAGATTACTCATTAATTCTCCTCGAGCAACCTGCTTTTGTTCCGTATCAGCTTGAGAATTAATCACTTTGAGCATTGGCTCGATATCTTGCTCGCTAAGTAATTCTGCTAAATGATTTTGTTCTTCAACTGTTAAAATATGCTCTGATAACAGACTTTGTACTGCTTTAGCAACAGGTTGATATTGTTGCTGTTCTTTTTCAAAAGCCCGATAACTATAAAAACGATTAGGATCCAATAAATGCAAACGGGCAAAATGACTTTGTTGCCCCAATTGCTCTGGTGTCGCCGTTAATAATAATACGGCAGGAATCACCGCACTTAATTGCATAACCAATTCATAAGCTACGCTTGGCGAATCTTCCGACCAAGTGAGATGATGAGCCTCATCAACAATCAATAAATCAAACTCACCCGCCAAGGCTTGTTTTGCACGTTTCGGTTGTTGAACAAGCCAATCTAAAGCACAAATAATTAGGTTTTCAGCAACAAAAGGATTTGCTTCAACATGATCTTCCGGATTATCAAAATCAGCACACCGTTCTTCATCAAATAAAGAGAAATGCAAGTTAAAACGACGTAGCATTTCAACAAGCCACTGATGCTGTAAAGTTTCAGGCACCAAAATTAGCACTCGCTGAACTTTTTCAGCAAGCAATTGTTGCTGTAAAATCATACCCGCTTCAATCGTTTTACCCAAACCGACTTCATCGGCTAATAATACCCTCGGTGCGATACGTCGCCCTACCTCTTGTGCAATATGTAATTGATGAGGAATCAGACCGGCTCGATTTCCTCTTAATCCTCTTAAAGAGGACTGAAATTGTTCTTGTTGGTGTTTTAGTGCCTTGTAACGCAATACAAAATGCTCATTGCGGTCAATTTGTGTACTAAATAAGCGATCCTGCGGTTTACTAAAAGAAATTTGGTGAGCTAATTCCATTTCTTGTACGGCAATCTCTTCGTTATTATCAAGTCGTTGCACAAGATAAAAAGCCAACTCATTGCGAATCATGACATCAACAACTTTTGCTTTCCAACCTAATTGGTGTGTAATCTCATCACCTTTTTGAAACAATACTCGAGTTAAAGGGGCACTTGCTAAAGCATAAATACGCATTTCATCCGAGGCGGGAAAAGAAATGGTAACGGTACGATTATCTTGTCCCGTAATAATACCCAAACCAAGACTATTCTCACTTTCACTTATCCAACGCTGACCAATTGCAAATAACATAAATAAAACAAAGCTCTTTATAAAAATAAATAGGGGCGTATTCTACCTTATTTCTCTAAAAATGTTGTGGTTATTAGTAATATTTTCACGGCAAAATTAGTTGGTTGAATAATGAAAAAAGAGCGGTGAAAATTTTGTTTTTTTCACCGCTCTCCAGATAAAATTTATGCCCCTCTATTCTTGGAAAAGTTTCTTTATGGCAATAATTTGATTTCGATCTGTTGTCCAAATTTTGTAATCATCTTCTGCTTTATTTCCCATCGTCACACTGGAATTACCTTTCATTGAACTCTGACGAAAAGTTTTGGCTGATAAATGTAATTCATCAACTTTACTGATTTTTACCAATTCCAAGGCATTATTTGGATTAACGCCGGCACCAGCCATAATCTTAATTCGTCCTTTTGCCTGTTGTACCAAGGTCTTTAAAACATATCTCCCCTCAAATGCCGTCCTTTGCTGTCCTGAAGTTAAAACTCGCTCACACCCCAATTCAATAAGCTGTTCTAAACCATGATAAGGATCGCTACAAAGATCAAACGCACGATGAAAAGTAACCCCCAAACCTTCAGCCGCACTTATTAGACGATGGCAAATTGATAAATCAATTTCACCGTTTTCGGTTAATGCTCCAATAACAACACCTTGAGCTCCTAACTGTTTCGCAATGTGGATGTCCTGCTCCATCATTTTTATTTCATGTGCATTAAATAAAAAATCTCCGGATCTGGGACGAATCATTACATAACAAGGAATTTTACATAAACTCAATACTTCTTTGATTAAGCTATAAGGAGGAGTTACCCCTCCTAACGCTAAACATCCACATACTTCTAAACGATCCGCACCTGAATTTTGTGCAATTAATGCTGACTCAATATTATCAATACATATTTCTATATCCATACAAACCTCAAAAAATGTATCACATCATTAAACATTTAAAAAATTAAATATATTCTAATAATATTTACATTAAAATAAAATTAATCATATGATACTTTTTTAATTTTGTGATCTTTATCAACTTTTTTCAAACAAAAATCACCTACAATAAGTTTTGTAATTTCTTACTTACTGGAGGTTATTATGTCCTTGTTTAAACAAATTGAAAATAAATTGATGGCGACTGCCGGTAAATTAGCCCAACAGCGTCATTTAGGAGCAATTCGAGATGCTTATATTTCGTTTATGCCTTTTATCATTGTTGGTTCTATTTTACTGGTAATTAGTTCATTTCCATCTCAAAGCTATAAAGATTTCATGAGCGCAACCTTTGGAAAGGGTTGGGATAATATCATAGAAATTCCCTTTAATGCTGTTTTTTCTACAATGTCTATATTTATTGCTTTTCTGGTTGCCTATAGACTCGCTGAACGTCTAAATATAGATAAACTTTCCTCCGGTATATTATCTCTCTCAGCTTTCCTTATTTTGACTCCTTTTGTTAAAGTTGAAAACATCGGTTCAGTTATTTCAACACAATGGTTAGGATCAAAAGGGTTATTTATTGCTATGCTTGGGGCAATCATTTGGACCGAATTATTCGCCTTTCTCATTCGCAAAAATATTGTGATCAAAATGCCTGACGGCGTACCGCCGGCAGTACAACAGTCATTCTCAGCTCTCATACCGGCTTTATTGATTATGATTTTAGTATTAGGCATTCGGATTTTATTCTCGAAAACTGAATATAATACTATTCATGAATTTGTATATACCGTGCTGGCTACACCAATTCGCCATTTTGGTACTTCTTATATCGGTGCATTACTGACCGTATTCATGATTGATATTTTATGGTCAGTAGGAATCAATTCAGGTTCAATGGTTAATGGAATCTTACGACCGTTCTGGTTAGATAATCAAGCTGAAAACCTGGCAGCAATGCAAAATGGATTAACACCTCCTCATGTGATTACCGAACAATTCTTTGATATGATCTTTATGGGAGGTTCAGGTTCAACTCTCGCCTTAGTCTTGGCAATGCTTATTTTTGCCCGTAGCCAACATGCTAAAAAAGTGTCACGTTTAGCTGCCGGCTCATCGGTATTTAACATCAACGAACCTGTCTTATTTGGTCTGCCCGTTATTTTAAATCCAATTATGCTTATCCCATTCAATCTTGCACCTTTAGTTATTACTACAGTACAGTATGTTGCAATGTATTTGGATATTGTTGCGACGACAACCGGAGTTTATATCCCTTGGACATTACCGCCTGTTTTAAGTGGTTTTATTGTAACTGGGCATATTTCCGGCGCACTTATACAAGTAATCAACTTATTCATTGCTGCAATGATTTATTTACCATTCTTCCGTATTATTGATAAGCAATATCGAATGAAAGAAGGACAAGTATAAATGAATAATTCAAGATGGGGGATGATTGCAACTTGGCGTATGGCATTTGAAGGACTTTGTCAGGCAGTTGAATTACTTAAAAACAAAGGAAGTGCAAGAGATGCAATTTTAACTGCGGTTACACAAGTAGAAAATTACCCTCTATATAAATCTGTTGGTTATGGCGGGTTACCCAATGAAGAGGGAGATGTCGAATTGGACGCTGCCTTTATGGATGGAACTTCTCTGGCATTGGGAGCTGTAGCCGGCTTGCGTAATATCGCAAATCCAATTCTCGTTGCCGAAGCATTAAGTCATGAACGTTTTAATAGTTTTTTGGTAGGTCACGGTGCTGAAAAATGGGCATTAAAGAAAGGCTTTCCTGCTAAAGATATGCTAACGCCCCGTGTTAAAACATTTTATGAAAAACGCTATCAAGAGACTCTCGGTCGTGGATTAAGTCCATATTCCGGGCATGATACAGTGGGCATTATTGCACTTGATAAAAATAATAATATTTGTGTGGGTACCTCTACCAGTGGGTTATTTATGAAACGTCATGGGCGAGTTGGAGATTCGCCTATCTCAGGTTCAGGGTTCTATGCTGATTCCCATATAGGTGCGGCAACAGCTACAGGTCTGGGGGAAGACTTAATGAAAGGCTGCACCAGTTATGAAATTGTACGAAAAATGAAAGAGGGGATGACACCACAACAAGCTGCTGATACGACAATCAATGAATTAGAAATACGATTATTAGAACGTTACGGAACAGCAGGAGATTTGTCGGTTGTATGTATGAATATGCAAGGAGAGTTCGGTGTATCAACTAATATTGATAATTTTTCCTTTGTCGTATCAACAGAGCAATATAACCCTATCATTTATCTGGCTAAACGAGAAAATGGAATTACACAATATGAACCGGCCTCAGAAAGTTGGCTACAAGCTTATCTTGACCGCATTCATGGAGAGTTAAAATGAACATTGAATTTCCGCTTTATGATTGGCAAACCCAATTAGAGATAAAAAACGCTTTGTTGTTTTTTTGGAAAGAAGATCGAGATTTTTTACAGCAACAACCCTGCTTGAAACCTCTGCTTTCTATACTGGACATGGAAAGCAAAATCGAGATAGGCAGAAATATATCGAATGCCGGCTTATATAGCTTACCTTTTTCTAAAAAAGAAGTGGCTGAAAACCCACACTTAATGGGGAAAATACGTCATTTTTTGATGGAAAAAATGGCACACTCAGATGCACAAAGAATCTTATTACATTGGGGAAAAGAAACCGTAAAATTAGAACGGCAGATCAATGAACAATTGATTATTAGTTATCTCAACCTTTCTTACTTTCCAAAATATTTAGGTTTTAAAGAGACCGCCACATCGCCTGAATTTGGTGTTATAGTGGAAACACCGGAGCAAAAGCGGCAACTATCGAATAATTATTTAGAACTATGCAAAATAGTATTAGGTATGCTAACAGCCAGGAAAATTTCAGATCTGCCCAGCGATATTGCGACACCTGAATATATTGCAACAAAATTAAGCAGTTATGCATATAAATCTCAACTTTCCATACGATGCTTAGATGCAGAAGATCTGCAAAACTACGGCTTGAATACTCTATATGCGGTAGGTAAAAGCGGTTTACATCCCCCTTTTTTAATTCAAGTCGATTACCAAGGCTCCCCTGATTGTAATCAGACCTATTGTTTCGTTGGTAAAGGTATCACTTTTGATACAGGAGGATTATGGTTAAAAACAGGCAATGGTATGAAAACCATGAAATATGATATGTGTGGTGCTGCCTTATTAATTGGCTTACTTGAAACCGTTGTAGAAAATTCATTGCCTATTAACATACGTATTATTGTCGGTGTAGCAGAAAATATGATAAATGAAAAAGCGATGCGCCCCGGAGAGATTGTCCGATCTTATTCAGGAAAAACTATTGAAATTATTAATACAGACGCAGAAGGGCGGTTAATTTTAGCTGATTTATTATCATTCGCAGCTGAACAAAAACCCTCAGTAATTATTGATGTTGCAACTTTAACAGGAGCTGTTGTAAAAGCACTTGGTTATGATATTTCCGGTGTGATGACAAATAATACAGAAATTCTACATCAACTTAATTTAGCCGCAATACAAACACAAGAGGCGATATGGCAACTACCTTGTGATGATAGATTTCTCGGCCAAGTGGAAAGCCATATTGCAGATTATTGCAACACTCCGCCAAATAATGCGGCGATTTGTGTTTCCGCAGGATATTTCCTTAGTCGGTTTGTTAATGACTGCACTTGGGCTCATTTAGATATTAGCGGCACAACCTTATTTAGAGATCAAGGAATCTATTCAAGCGGTAAACCATTACATCTACTTTATCAATTTCTGAAAAATAATGTTTCAAAATAGGGAGAAAAAATGAAAAGAATTTTACTTATTTGTGATTTAGGCATGTCCACCAGCTTAGTAGTTAAACGTATGAAACAAGCAGCTGAAGCACAGGGTTTACCCGTTGAAATTGAAGCTAAGGGTATGCAAAGCTTTCGTTCATTAATACAAGATTTTGACTGTGTCCTATTAGGTCCTCAAATTTCCTATAAGCTGCAAGAATGCCAAACTATTGGTGCAGAATTCGGCAAACCTGTCGCTTGTATTGATATGATGAGTTATGGCATGACCGATGGAGAAAAAATTTTAGCACAAGCACTATCTTTATTGGAGGAAAAATGAGTGAGCAACTTGAAATGCAATTGATGAATTTAATTCTTCAAGCGGGAATATGTCGTAGTGCTTTAATGGAAGCACTACAACATGCTAAAAAACAGCAGTTTGAGGAAGTAGATAGATTACTTAAACAGGCGGATGATGCTTTGTTAGCAGCACATCACGCTCAAACAGAACTCATCGGACAGGATGAAGGTAAGGGGAAACTACCCGTCACTATTATTATGGTGCATGCACAAGATCATGTAATGAATGCTGTTTTGTTAATGGACATCATCAAAGAATTTATTGAGCTATATCGAAAAAAATAAAAAAACTAACTGTCCTACCGGCGATATTTCATAAGATAATCATAAGGGGACAGTTTTTTTAAGCGATTTCGTTTAAGATGCTTATTCAGATACTCTTCATATCTTAATAGTTGTGCATCAAATCCTAATCTGCTATCAGTGTAATAACCTGATACTAACCGTATAAAATCTTGTTCAAAATTCACCGCACTTTGCAAAATTAAGGTAGACGTAACTACTTTAGTCTTTTTGGCAAAAGCCTGTACTATGGCATGATGAGTAATATCTTCGGCTAACTCAATTTCTTGAATTTCATAAGGTAAACTAGATTTAAAGTAATTGATAATACTTTGTTGACGCTGTAGTTTTCTGTCCAAGCAAGCACAACTGATATATCCTGTCAATTTCTCTATTAGAATAAAAAGATAATCTTCCTCTTTAGAAATCTCTTTAGGCAGGGGAAACATTGCCAAAAAAGTACAACCAACTTGAGATGGTAAATCTTTCTTATTAGCAATATTTAGACCATATTTTTTTAAACAACGACTAATAACTGCTCGAGATACTCTTTGATTGATTAGATTTCTTCCAGCTTCAAGAAGTTCATCTAAAGATAAAGCGAAATATTTTCGTAGGTAGCAAATCAAATATTCCTGTTCAAAAGAAAGAGTTCTATTAATTTTTTTCGGTCTATGAGAACGATCATTAACATCTTGCCTATTTCTCCAACGACGTACCGTTTGAACCGAAATGCCTAACTGTTCTGCTAACTCAAGATCTGATTTATCTGATTTTTGTAAATAAGCTCGAATTTTTGGTGTCGTAGTTGCATTTAAATGTAATTTTATATCCATAGTCCAAAATAATATGAAAAATATATAAAAACATACTCTAATGATATACTCATTTACCGATATTTTAAAAATAAATACTAATAAAAAGAGCAGTGAAAAAATCAATTTTTCTACCAACAGGTGGAATTATATTTCAAGGAATATTCTAATCTTATAGAAGATTAGAGTCCAACCTTAACACTCATATTGTACCTTCCCATATTTTATACCAACAGGAAAGAATTGATGAAATTGCAGAGGTGCTTTATACTGAGAGATATTACAACAAACAAAAGGAATATTTTATGTCTGATGTCTTTCATCTTGGCTTAACAAAAGCCTTATTGGATGGAGCAGAGTTAGCCATCGTACCAGGTGCACCTGAAAGGGTAGAACGTATTGCTCGTCTATTGGATAATCCGAAATTTTTAGCTTCAACTCGAGAATTTACTTCTTGGTTGGGTTATATAGGTCAAAAAGCCGTCGTTGTTTGCTCAACTGGAATTGGTGGTCCTTCCGTTTCTATTGCGGTAGAAGAATTAGCACAACTGGGGATCCGAACTTTCCTCAGAATCGGTACAACGGGTGCAATTCAACCGCACATCAACGTAGGAGATATTCTTATTACCACAGGAGCGGTACGTCTTGATGGTGCAAGCCGTCATTTTGCTCCACTAGAATATCCTGCTGTTGCCCATTTTGATTGCATGTCCGCTTTACATCATGCTGTTTCAAATGAACCTAGAGATAGTGTTCACATCGGCATTACCGCCTCATCAGACACCTTCTATCCAGGACAAGAACGTTACGATACCTATAGCGGAAAAGTTTGTCGCCATTATCAAGGTTCATTAAAACAATGGCAAGCATTGAATGTCATGAACTATGAAATGGAAAGTGCAACATTATTTACAATGTGTTCAGCTTTGGGACTGCGTGCAGGTATGGTATCAGGTGTAATCGTAAACCGTACTCAACAAGAAATTCCAAACGAACAAACCATTCATAAAACTGAACAAAAAGCTATTGAAATTGCTATAAAAGCAGCTACTTTGCTGATTTAAAACGTAATACCCCGACTTTTTGTCGGGGTATGAAATATTATCAATGAAATCTATAGAGAAAATTCTGTTTGAAATGTTGTGCTAGAAGTAACTTCTCGTTCAGTGGCTGATCATCATTTATCGTCAAGCAAATCGCTAAAAATAAATCACCTAAAAAAAGAGCGATAAAAAAACAATTTTCCTACCGCACCTCTTCACGCTGCTTCATTACCCTACTTTTTATGACTACCTTGTTATCACCTTATTACTTTTTTTCTCCCAGTTTCCTCTTCCCTCTTCTCTCTTCCCCGCCTTATCCCAAATAACAAAAAACCCTGAG
>NZ_JACHGQ010000006.1 GCF_014202395.1 Histophilus somni | reverse complement strand
ATAAATCAATAAAAAACCTAATTTTAAAAGCTTAAAGAGAGTGAATTTATGAACAAAATCTTCAAAACCAAATACGATGTAACAACCGGTCAAACTAAAGTAGTGTCTGAATTAGCGAATAACCGCCAAGTGGCGAGCCGTGTTGAGGCGGCGTCGGTCAGTGTGGGTCAGCCGAAGTGCGGTGTGTTTTTCGGCGGTATGTTAGGGGCGTTTAAGGTTCTGCCGTTGGCGTTGGTGATGAGTGGGCTGTTATCGAGTGCGGCGTATGGGTATGATGTTTGGGTTCATAGTGCTGATGTTATGGAGGGAAGCTCAGCATCCCCCCAAAAAAGCACCCTAAACCGTAAAACGCAAATTATGTATGGATCTTGGAATAAACCATATAGACAATCTGATATTCCCGATGAAGCGGTTATCCTCTCGGATTATGCTAATAAAACAGGAAAAAATGCTTCGTATAGCAATAAAGACTTTAATCAAACTGTTGTGATAGGGTCTCGAGCAGTCGTGGGCGGTGATAAAGGAACCGCTATCGGTTTTGGAGCCGCTACCGGAGAAAATACAGCGACTTCAACTAGCAATCCAATCGTTACGTATGAAGAAGCTAAATCTATTCTGCTCAGAGGCGACGATGATTCGTATAAAGACTTACGGGAAAAGTATTTTAATTTTGCCAATAATCCTAAGTGGAAACTTACAGAAGAAGAAAAAAAACGAAACATTATTAACCAAGTGATAACAATGGAGAAAGAGAAACGCAAAAAAGATCCTAGAATAGCTTTAAATAAAGAAGGTACGGCTGTCGGTTATCGATCTTTTGCACGAGGCGAAGAAGCGACCGCTTTGGGTAACGATGTGATGGCATGGGGAGATTCCTCCATTTCTATCGGAAGCGATAATGTCGCAGGGCAGGATGCCAAACCGCTTTCTAAAGAGATGTTTAGACTTTTTTATAATGTAAGAGATGATTTTAACTATACCAAAGAATATGCTGCCGTTGATTTTGAGATTATGAAAGATGATAGAGGTCAGCCTATGCTTAATGATAAAGGGCAGTTATTAGCTGAAGATAACGAAACAATATCGAGAAACGGCGTATATTTTGTGAGAGCAGATAATAAAACCTATGATAAGAAGGGATATTACCGTATACAAGATGGCAAATTTTATTTCTCAGCACCGAACGCACAATACCTAACTGAAATAGATCCTAACACCCCAGGGTATGAGGCTAAAATAAAAGAGATAAAGTCCCTAAGCGATTATAAAAGATATGAACTCTATCTAAAAAAAGAAGGAGAGGCTTATCAAAAATATTTAGCAGATCATAGAAATACCAAAACACATACTTGGGCAAGAGGAAATAATGCCATTGCTATTGGGGCACGTTCAATTGCCTATGGAGATAATTCAACCGCTTTAGGGACATTTGCTGTAGCGGCTAAGGATTATTCAACCGCTATCGGCTCAAACACCGTCGCCTTTGGTAAAGGTTCATTGGTGATGGGTAATAACAGCTATGTCTATGCAGATGGATCTGTAGGTATCGGGAATAAAGTACAAGCCATCGGTGCCGGATCTATGGTATATGGTAAAGACTCTTTTGCAGGGGGCTTAGGATCGTTAGCGATTGGTGATCACACCTTTGCCAATGTGAAGATGGGTAACCTATTTAATGGTGAAGGGCTTGGTATTGATCGATATAACTTATTAGCAAAAGATAAAAAATACCCTGAATACGCTAATGACACACAAGGATTACAAAATAACAAAATAACCATCGAAGATTTATATCGTATCGGTGATACAGCAGCGATACAAGATATAATGAAAGAGCATATTAATGCCCACACAACCGTCCAAGAAGGAACGGGCGAAGAAAAAGCAGAGCAATCTAAAGATAAGTTGGGAAGACATAATCAAGGTGCTATTGCCATAGGTTCATACTCTGTTGCATTGGGGGATAATGCAATCTCATTAGGTAGATATGCCTATGCGAAAGAAGATAGTACGGTTGCACTCGGTAGATTTGCGTTTGCACAAAAAGAATCTTCATTTTCAATAGGAAATTTCACAAGAGCATTAGGTAAACAATCAGTTGCTTTTGGTACTCATTCATTAGTAAAAGCTGATGATTCTATGGCATTAGGTATAAAAGCTAAAGTTTTAGCTGAAATGCCAACCGCACTTCGAAGTGAAAAAAATAAGAAAAATAGCAAACCAGATTTTACCATTAAAAATGCAATGGCAATTGGTAATGGTGCGGAAGCCTCTTTTTCAGATTCCATCGCATTGGGCGTCAATGCAAAAACTGATTATACTCAAACTGAAATGGCACAAGGCGGATGGGCACCTAAAAATGCCATATCAATACCTTCATCAGAAAGAATCGGCTATTTGTCAGTGGGTGGAAAGAATGCGGAAAGACGTATCGTCAATGTTGCACCGGGTGCGAGCGATACCGATGCGGTCAACGTATCTCAATTAAGAGCCTTAGAAGAAGCTATCCTGTATGGAAATACGTTAGAAGAAGATAATATTAATTCCGGCGTGAAATATGTCTCTGTCAAAGGCTTAGATGACTTAAAGTTATTAGTCACAAAAGAACAGGATTATAAAAACTATATTAAAATTAAAAGAGAATATTTAAAACTTAAAGCGAGAAAAGAGATTGGTGAGGAAACAATTAATACAGATGAATTAGATGCAAAATTGAAAAAATATGAAACTAGAT
Source organism: Histophilus somni (assembly GCF_014202395.1). Taxonomy (GTDB): domain Bacteria; phylum Pseudomonadota; class Gammaproteobacteria; order Enterobacterales; family Pasteurellaceae; genus Histophilus; species Histophilus somni. The sequence goes on along the minus strand of NZ_JACHGQ010000006.1, from coordinate 148,178 downwards.
ATTCTGATTTTTCTGCTAAATCATCAAAGTTACAACAGGAATATGATAACCCTGCCTATAGTTTATTATTCCCTAGTAGCGATACTGAAGAAGATAAAAAAAGGAAAAGAAAAGACCGTTTAAAATCCAAAATAGATGAAATAGAGAAAGCATATGCTGATGATGAAAAAGTTAGTGTATTAACTATGGCAGAAAAAGAAAAAATAAAAAATTCCAATTTTAATAGCGATAGAGCAAAAAAATCAGGTTCGATGGCAATTGGTGTAGGAGCTTTAGCAAATTCTGACAACTCTATTGTTATAGGACAAAATGCTAAGATTGAAAATGATAAAGCCCATAATACGGTATTATTGGGTAATAATACATCATCAAATTTTGCTAATGCTGTTGCACTTGGTAACTATTCTGTTGCGGATAGACCTGCTGAAAAATTTACACAAGCCGAACCTGAAGCTTATATAAATGATGAGTTAGCAAAAGCTATAGGTGGTGAAACTTATGCTGCTGTTTCTGTAGGTAAAAACGGTGGAAATATTAGTGAAATTCAAGAAATTGTCAAAGCAAAAAAAGAATTTGATAAGTGGGTTCAAGCAAATAAAAGCAGCCCTGATCAAGAAAAATATACAAAAGAAAAAGCTGAAAAAGAAGCAACTTTGAAAAAACTTGCCTTAAGAAAAATTACCAACGTCGCACCAGGTACAAAGGACACAGACGTTGTTATCCTTGCTCAATTAAAAGAAGCGATGAAAGGCGTAAAAAATGTAGGAACTTTGCATTATTTGTCGGTGAATAATCCTACTTCAAAAGGTTCAAATTATGACAATGATGGTGCCAAAGGAAGCAATTCTGTAGCCATAGGTGTAGATGCTGGTACTGATAAAAATGCTAGTGCTGGTATAGCGATAGGAAAAGGGGCAAGTTCAAAAGCTCAAAACGCTATCGTCATAGGGACAAATGTCAGTGTTGATGTACCTAATTCTTTTGTGTTGGGATCTGATAATAAGGTTGAAACTACTGCTGATAAAAGGAGAACAAATGATGCAGTTGTAGTAATGGGTAGTGGTACAACAATTAAAAACTCATGGGCAACTACAGCTATAGGTGCAGTAAAAGCTTCTAATGGTAAACATATTAAAAATGGAACCCCTATAACTGGAGCATATATAGAAAATGCACCATGGGCAACTGTTATTGGTAATAAAAGTAAGGTGTATAACGGAACTGATATCATTGCATTAGCGAATAATATTGAAGTAAATGTAAATAAAGCAGATTTTGATACCGATAAAAATGCTAATGATAATTTAGTGATAATAGGAAATAAAGCAAAAGCAGCCCGTGCTAAAGATAGTGTCGTTATAGGTTCTGGAGCAAAAGCATTAACTGGAGATGAAAAAAATCATGCTTATGAAAAAGTTGAAAAGGCAGTAAGTATAGGCCAAGCAGCGGTTGTAAAAGCAACTGGAGCGGTTGCACTTGGACAAGGTGCAACAGTAGAAACCGCCGCCGGCAACTCCATTGCGTTGGGACAAGGGTCAGAAGCGACTAAAAAAGAAACCGCACTTAATGAAGCTAAAATAGAGGCTATTAATGTTAAATTTAATTTCAAAAGTGGAGTGAGTGCTAATGGTCAAGAAAATAATAAAAAATCCGTGTTAAGCATAGGTAAGAAAAATAATGAGCGTATCATTAAACACGTCGCTGCTGGTGCGGTAACGTCAGATTCAACCGACGCTATCAACGGAAGCCAACTTTACGCCGTCGCCGATGAATTTTCAAAATTAGCGGTGAATGTATTGGGTGCGGAAGTTGAAGACGCTAATAAAACGGGATTTAAAAAATCGGAATTTACAGCATTATTAAGCTCACCAAGTACAAATCCTCCTCAACCACAAGGACAAACACAAAAAACAGCAATGACATTTAAAGATGCTATCGAGGCTAACATCGCTAAGCTTAATAGTGGCTTTGTTTTTGGCAGTGGAGATGAAAGTGGTGAACAAGGAACACATTATCTAGGCGATAAATTAATCATCAAAGCGGGAGCTGTAGATAAACCATCTACTACTCAAGATGGAGGATACGTTCCTGATAATATTAAAACAGCGTATCAATCGAAGAACAAAACACTTTTAATAGGCATAAAAGAAAATCCTACCTTTAAAAAGGTTACATTGTCAGAAGAACAAACCTATCCTTCTGATTCACAAACAAATACGGTCGGTAAAAACGATTTAATTACTAAAGGCTATTTAGAGGGTGCATTAGCAAACGTCGCCTCAAGTTTCACGGTTAAGGGAGATACTCCGAGTTCTGGTAGTGATGCGAGTTTAGAAATCAATAAAACGAATACGACTTTAAACATTAAAGGCGGAAACAATATTACCACAGCGGTTGATGATAGCAACAAAGCCTTAACCATATCACTTAAAGAGGCTTTAACAGACATTACCTCGATTACCGGTAAAAATGGCAATGGCGGAAGTGCGGTAACAAAAATTGAGTTTACAAATGGTGATACTGGTAGTGGTACTTCAACCAGCCCAACGGTCAAAATCACCGCAGATGGCGGAGAATTTACCTTTGGTAAAGACGAATTGAACTTAAACAGCAAACAAATCACAGGCATTACAAGCGGTTTAGAGCAAAAAATGGATAATGGTGCTAGTGGCAGACAAGATTTAGACGAGTTGTTAAAACTTGTTGCCACAGGACAACCGCAAAATGGTGGAACATCAAATGATGGCAAATTAAAGAAAGCCATCAATGCAGGCGATTTGCTTCATGTTGCTAATGAATTGAAAAATAAAGGGCTGTCATTCCAAGGAAATAGTGATGATGACAAAGTTACTAGAAAATTGGGCGAAACCTTAAAAATAGTTGGAGAAACATCGTCAACAGGTAGCACACAAACAACAGAAACTGCAGCTGGTAACATTACCGTCGCTAAGAAAAATGGCACGACTAATGAAGCTGACACCTTAGAGATTAAATTGTCTAAAAATTTAAAAGGTATTGGATCAGTTGCTAATGGAGACGATATAAAAATTGAATTAAAAACTACTGGAACTAGTGGAAGTAATACAAAATCTATCGTTTTCACAGCTGGTGATAACAGTAAATCTGTAACGCTAACCGGAGATAAATTTAGTGGTGTTTCTGAAATTAGCAAGGGAAACGCTAAGTTAACACTTAATGATCAAAATACAAGTTTAGAATTAGGTACAGGTAAGTCAAAACTTGAATTAAAAGAGAATGAGACGACCATCACTGCAGGAACTGATGCCGGAAGTATTAACATTACCAATAACGGTGATAAGAAAATTGAGTTAAGCCCTGAAAGTGGAGCGACATTAACACTTAAAAAATCAGGAGATAAAGTCCAAATTTCAGGATTATCAAGCGGATTAACTGATGTTGTGTCTTCTACTGATACTGGAACTAGTAATAACAAATTAGATGAGTTATTAAAACTAAAACCACAATCAAGTGGAACACAAACAAATCAAGAAAAATTAAATAGAGCCGTAAATGTAGAAGATTTACTTGATATCGCTCAAGGCTTAGTGGATAGAGGCTTGACGTTTAAAGTCGCAAACGGCACAAGTACGAGCGGTTCTGATACTGAAACAACCAAAAAACTTGGCGAAACGTTGACTTTTAAAGGCGGAAAACATCTCACGGCAAGCCTTGATAGTTCAAAAGGGGAAATTTCCTTTAACGTAGAGGCAACGGATAACATTACTGACGACACAAGCGGTGTAGGCACACCAAGCAACAAACTTGTTACTGAAAGTGCGGTGAAAACCTACCTGAATTCGAAAATTAATGGAATGAGTACGACTTTATGGTTAGAGGCGGATAATACCAAAAATGATAGTCAACCGGCTGATCCAATTGGTAAAGTGGAGTTGAAAACCCAAAAACTCAAAATTGCAGGGGATAGTAATATAACAACTTCTGTTGAAAAAGATAAAAATACAATCACTGTAAAATTAAAAGAGGCTTTAACCGGTATTAAGACTATAGAATTAAAAGATGATAAGGGAATTCATTCAAAAACTATAGCGATAAATAATAAAGGGGACTTAGTTGTCAGAGAAGAGAATGGTAAAAAGCAAGATGTTGAAAATAAAATTATTACCGAAAAGAATATAGGTAATCAAACGATTACTTATAAATCAAATGGTGGCGGTCAAAAAGTTAAAGCAGATAATAAAGAAATTAATGAATATACTGTTAAATTATCAGAAGGTTTTGATTTCTTAAAAGATGAAAATGATAATATATCTGTAACCGTTAAAGAAAATGGTAAAATTCAACACAAGCTGGCTAATAATCTTAAAGAAATAGATAGTATTAAAAGCGGCAAAGATGAAAGTGGAGCGAAAATCTCTTTCACAAATAATAGTAGCCATAATAGCGGTGGTCACAGTGCTACTAAAAATCAAATAGAATTTACATTAGGAAATACTAATGGAGGTGTTGCTACTAAATTTACATTCAGCGAAGCAGGATTAGATTTAGGTAATAAGCAAATTAAAAATATTGCAAGTGGTATAGATTCAACTACACCAAGCGATAGCGGAGCTACTACAAGTAATGTTAGTAATGTATTAACTGGAACTTCTATAGAGAGTATAAAAAACAATGCAGTAAATGTAAAAGATTTATCCGATGTCGCTAAGGCTATTATCGGCAAAGGGCTTACATTTAAAGGCAATGAATTAACAGAACAAGGGCAACCACAAAAACTGCAAGAAGCGACATTGCAGTTAGGCGGAACGGTCGCTATAGAGAGTTCAGAAAGTGTAAACGGAAAATCAAAAGATTCAAGAGGACAACTTTTTGATAGGAAAGAAAATGATATAAAAATATCAGCCAAACCAAAAGATGCTAGCAATAGTAAAGACGTCACATTAACATTAGAGTTAAATAAAGCGACAAGCGTAAAAGCAGATGATGAACGAGTGGTTACATCAAAAGCGGTGGCAGAGAAATTAATGAACTATGCAACAAAATTTGAAGTTGAGGGGAATAAAGGCTCTAAATTTACCGTTAATGACAGCTTGAAAATTAAAGGTAAGGTGGGTTCAGGTTCGGCTAAAACACATCAAAATATCACTACCACAGCGAAGAAAGATTCCTCTACGCTAGAAATTGCTCTCAATTCTGATTTGAAAGGCATTAAGTCTATTGGAGGTCGAGAAATCGGAGCTGGCAAAGGTAAAAAAATCGCTTCTAGCATTGAATTTAACAAACAAGGAGCGAATGGTACAAAACCAAAAACTAATGTTGTCATTGAATCCAATGGTGGAACCTTTGTCTTTGACAGAACCGGATTAACCTTAAATACCAAACAAATTAAAGGACTTGCGAGTGGGCTGGGCTTGCAAGCCGTAGCCGATGGACAAAGTACCAATAATGAAGAGGCGAAGAAAAAAGCCGAAGAAGCCAACCAAGCTATCCTTGACAAGGTACTTGCCGGAAACCCTGATATGAATAAGACAAACGCTGTCAATGTTCAAGACTTGTCTGCGGTTGCCAAGGCTATTGTAGGGAAAGTCACCGCACAACACTCCGAAGCAGAGAAAGTGGCGGTGAAATATGATGATGACACAAAAACATCCATCACTCTAGGCGGTAAAGGCACCAATGGCACTAAGTCATCCCCTGTTGCGATTGATAACCTTAAATCCGGTTTGGGTATTGATGATATTAAAGACAGTGGCATTGCTTCAGCTGCACAAGGCAAACAACGTGAGTTGGTGAAAAAACTCGTGTCAGGCGAGTTTGATAAAGATTCATCGCATAAAGCCGTGAATGTTGCCGACTTAAAAGCTGTCGCACAAGCAGGACTGGATTTTGCCGGCAATGACAGCGACAGCATTGTGCATAAAAACCTTGGTGAAAAACTGGAAATTGTAGGTCAAGGCTTAGATAAAGCTAAAGCCGCTGATTTCAAAGGCACCGACGGCAATATTGCGGTGAAAACGGATAGTGCTAAGAGCAAGCTAGAAATTTCTCTCAATGAGGAGTTAAAAGGCTTGAAGTCTGCCGAGTTTAAGAACGACAAAGGCACAGTAAATATTCAAGGTGATGAAATCGCCTTGAAAGATAAAGACGGTAAAACAACCATTGCGACCTTGAACGATAAAGGTTTAACCGTGGGTGATAAAGACGCAACTAATGGCGATAAAACCCATGCTGTTTATGATAAGGACGGCTTAACTGTCCATGGCAAAGACGGTCAAAGTGCGGTCAGTTTGAAAGTCAAAAATGAAAACGTTAAAGGTACTGCTACCCTTGAGTTTGCGAAAGACGGTGAGAAAGGCACAGGAGCCATTACGGGCTTAAAAGATTTTGATGAGAAATCAACAGGCGATATGGCAGCCAATAAAAACTATGTAGACGAGAAATTTGGCGAAGTCGATAAGAAACTGGACGAAAAAATAGCGTCTGCAAATTCCAATAGACCGTTTGATTATTATGCAGGGGAAGAGAAAGTCGTCAAAGGACAAGACGGTCAGTTCTATAAACCTGATGAAATTAAAGACGCTAAGTTTGAAGGCGGCAAGTATAAAAAAGGCGGTCAAGAGGTTAAAACTACAGTAAAACAGGACGATGTAGTAATAAAAGCGGAACCAAAAACAGGTCCAATGAAAATCACCAATGTGAAAGACGGGGATTTAACCGATAAATCAACGGATGCGGTTAACGGTTCGCAATTGGTGAAAGCCACTGGGGCGAAATGGATTGATGATCCAAATTCTTCTGAAACCGCTCCAAAACCGAAGATAATGGTCTTTGCGGACGGTAAAGATGGATTGTCAGGTCTTGAAAAAAAATCAGACGGCAAAGAATCGATGGCGGCGAAAGGCTTAACCGGCAAAGACGGTTTAAATGGCAAAAATGCCAACGACAAAGCGAACGCTTTGCGTAACGGCGAAGCGGGAGCGGTGGTGTTTACCGATAAAGACGGTAATCGTCTGGTCAAAGCTAATGATGGTAAATACTATAAAGCCGAAGATGTTGAGGATAACGCTACACCGAAAGCGGATAAAAGTGCGGTAAATAATCCGCAACTTTCTCTGGTCAATACCGATGGTGAAACCAATAGTAAAACCGATAACTCTGTAGTGCTGGGCAACGTGGCGAGCGGTTTGGGTATTGATGCCGATAAAGCAAAAGAGCAAGCTAAAAACGTGAAAAATGCAGGCGAAGCAGTGAAAGATGAGGCTAAAAAGGTGACAGCGAAAGTGGGCGAGATGTTGAGCAAACGTCAAGAAGCGAATGCCCTTGAAACGGCGAAAAATGCCCAAGATTCTGCGATTAACGCCCTTGAAACGGCGTGGAACTTGATGCCTGACAGCACGGAGGAAGAAAAGGTGGCGAAAGAGAAAGCTAAAGCTAACCTTGACGCCGAAAAAACCAAATTGGCAGAGCTTGGAAATGAATTGACAAAAGCTAATGAAGCAGTTAAAGCGTTGCAAGCCGAAATTGAACCGTTGCAAAAATCCTTGAAAGATAAGCAAAAAGCGTATCAAATCGCATTAGCCACAAAAGATGACGCAGTCAATAAGTTGTTGTCAGATAAGTCCTTAATTGATGTTAAGCGTGCTGCCAATCTGCAAGACTTACAAGCCTTAGGACAAGCGGGCTTAAATTTTGAGGGCAATGACGGCGTGCCTGTCCATAAAAATTTAGGCGAGAAATTGACCATCAAAGGCGAGGGTGAGTTTAACAGTGCAACAACCGCTGCCGGCAATATTAAAGTGACTGCTTCTGACAGCGGTATGGAAGTGAAGTTGTCCGATACCTTGAAAAATATGACCTCTTTTGAAACCAAAGAAACCGCAGAGGGGAATAAATCCCGTCTTGACGGCAACGGATTGACAGTGACAGGTAAAAACAATCAGTCTGCACATTATGGTTCGGGGGAGATCACTCTCAAAGAAGGTAATAACAAGGCTACTTTGACATCAAGTGCATTAACGTTCACAAACGGACAAGGTCAGAAAGTTGAGATTGACGGTGCAAAAGGCGAAATCCGTGTGCCTGATTTAACACCGAACTCATCGCCGAATGCCGTGGTCAACAAGGGATATGTCGAGAGATTGCAGACACATACTGACCAAAAATTCAACCATCTCGACAATAAAATTGAGATATTCAATAAAGACTTGAGAGCCGGGGTTGCTGGAGCACATGCTGCTGCCGCATTGCCTACAGTAACGATGCCGGGCAAATCGAGCCTTGCTTTATCTGCAGGTACCTATAAAGGAAACAATGCGGTGGCATTAGGTTATTCGCGTTTGAGCGATAATGGTAAAATAATGCTGAAATTACATGGTAGCAGAAACTCTGCCGGTGATTTCGGCGGTGGTGTAGGGGTTGGCTGGACCTGGTAGGTTTCATTCAATGACCGTGAAAAAGCAGTGAGCAATCACTGCTTTTTTGTGTGTTGGTGCGGTTGATGATTAACAAATTTTTTCAAGAATATATAAAAGCCTTACTTTATTAACATTTATGAAAAGAAAAAAATCTGAATATTCATTTCCATTATCCAGTTATGATAAGAATTTTTCCAAAATGTGATCTCGATCTAATTTTATTTTAAGCATATAATGAGCGGGTTTTACTAAATTAATAATCTTATATTATTCAAAATAATTAAACGGAGTAACGAATGTCTAGAAGACTAAGAAGAACAAAAATAGTATGTACACTGGGACCATCCACAGATCGAGGTAATAATTTAGAAAAAATTATTGTAGCCGGTGCAAATGTTGTTCGTATGAATTTTTCTCATGGTACACCAGAAGATCATCTTGCTCGTGCTGAAAAAGTTCGTGAAATTGCTAAAAAATTAGGTAAAACTGTTGCAATTTTAGGAGATCTACAAGGTCCAAAAATTCGGGTATCTACTTTTAAAGAGGGTAAAATTTTCTTAAATATTGGTGATAATTTTACTTTAGATGCTGATTTACCCAAAGGTGAAGGTAATCAAGAAGCCGTAGGACTGGATTATAAAACATTACCGCAAGATGTTGTTCCGGGCGATATTTTATTATTGGATGACGGACGTGTTCAATTAAAAGTGTTATCGACAGACAATACTAAAGTATTTACAGAAGTAATTGTTGGCGGTCCATTATCAAATAATAAAGGTATCAATAAATTAGGTGGTGGGCTATCTGCTAACGCACTGACAGAAAAAGACAAAGAAGACATTATTTTAGCTGCACGTATTGGTGTTGATTATCTTGCTGTTTCTTTCCCTCGTTCCAGTGCTGATTTAAATTATGCTCGTGAATTAGCTCAACAAGCAGGTTTAAAAGCCAAAATTGTGGCTAAAGTTGAAAGAGCGGAGACTGTTATTGACGAGGAGGCAATGGACGATATTATTTTAGCTTCTGATGTAATTATGGTTGCTCGTGGTGATTTGGGTGTTGAAATTGGTGATCCGGAATTAGTCGGAATACAGAAAAAATTAATTCGTCGTTCACGTCAGCTAAATCGTGTAGTGATTACCGCAACACAAATGATGGAATCTATGATTAGCAATCCTATGCCAACTCGTGCCGAGGTGATGGATGTTGCCAATGCTGTATTAGATGGCACTGATGCCGTCATGCTTTCTGCGGAAACAGCAGCAGGTCAATACCCTTCAGAAACTGTTTCAGCAATGGCTAAAGTTTGTTTAGGTGCTGAAAAAATGCCTAGTGTAAATATTTCTCGGCATCGCTTAGATAAAGAATTTGATACGATTGAAGAAACTATTGCGATGTCTACGATGTTTGCAGCCAACCATATGAAAGGTGTTGCAGCCATTATCGCAATGACAAGTAGTGGTCATACTGCAAAATTGATGTCTCGCATTAGTTCCGGACTACCAATTTTTGCCCTTTCTCGAAATGAAAGTACATTAAATTTATGTGCATTGTATCGTGGTGTTATTCCAATTCATTTTGATCAGGATAGTCGTACGCTTGAAGGATTAAAAGCTGCCATACAATCGCTAAAAGATAAAGGTTATTTAGTTTCCGGTGATTTGGTTTTATTAACTCAAGGAGACCACTTAACATCAAATGGTACGAGTACTTGCCGTGCTTTAGTGGTTGAATGATAAAAAGATAAGACTTTGTTTTTTTTAAAAGAGTGGGAAATCCACTCTTTTTTTATGTATGACTCGTAAAAGTCATGAATTAGCACCGCACTTTTAAACTACTTTAGATCAGTTAAATATTTTTATCATAATTCTAAGATACCGTATCTTATGCACTGCCACAGAATTAATTCAATCTATAAAATAAGGTGTTTTGTTGATGAATTATTATTTTAATCGTGCGAATTGAGTTACTTTCGATTATAATTTTACGCATTTCTTTTTAATCTAACATTTATAGGATTTCTTCAATGTTAATGGAAAAATTGAACAATGCCTCTAGCGGTATAGTTTCTAAAATTATTTTTGGCTTAATCGGGGTTTCTTTTGTACTCAGTGGCGTAGCAGGTTATATGTTTATACGGACAGATACATCTGTAGCAAAAGTAAATGGCGAAGAAATTTCTCAACAAGTTTTTCTACAGCAATATAACAATGAATATCAACGTTTAAGTGAAAATTTAGGAGCTAAATTTGCTGAAGTTGCAGATTCGGCAGCTAAACATCTAAGACATGAAGTTCTCGATCGTTTAATCAATCAAGAATTATTACGTCAATATGCACAAGAACTTAAGTTAGGAATTAGCGATAAGCAAGTAAGTTTAGCTATTGTGAACTCACCTATGTTTCAAAATGAGGGCAAATTTGACAATAAAATTTATCAGCAGATATTAGCTTCAAGTGGTATTAGTTCTGATACTTATGCTGCATATGTGCGTGAAGGCTTGGTATTAGAGCAATTGCAGCAAGGTATTGCAAATAGTGATTTTCAGGTTCCTATACAACTCAATGAATTAGCAAAGAATTTTTTCCAACGTCGTGATGTTCGTTTAGCTGTTCTATCTTTAGATGACGAAATGCAAAAACAAACTGTAACGGAGCAAGAAATCGAACAATATTATCAAGCTAACAAAGCTAACTTTGCTGTACCTGAAAGAGTTAAAGTGCAATATCTAGACTTAACTCGTGCGATTGCGGATCAGAAAGTAAAAATCTCCGATATAGAAATTGCACAATATTATCAAGATAATAAAGCTCAATATATAACAAAACATTTAGCTCATATTCAATTACCGACTGAACAAGAAGCACAATCAGTTTATGCTAATTTACAAAATGGCGAAGATTTTGCTGCTTTAGCAAAATTATATTCAATGGACACATTGTCAGCCCCAAAAGGTGGAGATTTGGATTGGGTTGTGAATGGAATGATGCCTCTTGCTTTTGAAAGTGCTGTGACGTTATTAAATGTTGGTGAGTATAGCCAACCTGTGAAAGTGGATAATGCGTACCATATCATTAAAGTATTGGATATGAAAACCCGTGAATTAAATGATGTTAGAGAGGAAATTGCAACTAAATTGCGTAATGATTTAGTAACAAATGCTTTTTATTCATTAGAAAAACAAATGAATGAAAAGGCGTTTGAAAATCCGCAATCATTAGAAGAAGCAGCTAAAGTAGCTGGGCTTGACATCAAAGAAACAGATTATTTTTCTCGTCAAGATTTACCGCCAGAATTAAATTATAGTCATATTGCTACCGCCATTTTTAATTCTGATCTTATGCAAGGCGGTATAAACTCAGAGGCAATCAATGTTGGCGATCAACATTCCGTGCTTCTGCGTGTAGTTGATTATAAACCTGAGGGTATTCGTACACTAGCTGAGGCAACAGCAGATATTGAAACTTATTTAAAACGTCAGAAAGCCGAAACTACGTTGTTTAATATGGCAGAGAAAATCGTTGCAGAGATGAATACAATAACTGATTTCAAATTACCGTCTTATATTCATTTTTCAGAAAAAGAAACGTGGGTTTATAGAGATGCAGATAATAAAGATCCTGTTTTAGGCAAAGTGATATTCTCAATGAAAAAACCTGACCCGGGCAAAACAACCATATCTGTAGCGAAAAATATGTTTGGAGATATTGTTTTTGTTGAGTTAATGAACGTAGAAGATAGCCAATTAACGCCTGAGCAAAAACAATTATTTGGCGTTCAAATAGCAGAAATTAAGCAATTTAGTTTAAGCAATTTGCTTATTCAAGCCTTAAGAGAAAAAGCCAGTATTGAAATTAATACAAAATTCATTAATGAAGAGTAAAAGCAGGTTTACATTTCTTCGAATTGTAAAAATAGTGCCTGAGGTTATCGGGCATTATTTTTTTGCAAAATTTAAGAGTTTCTTCTAGTTTTTAACCGCACTTTGTGGTATAAAGTGCGACGTTATTTTGAGTTGTCAATTTAACAATTAACTTACGAAATCACACACGTATCATGAGAAGTAAATCGGGGTGCCAAACGGTCGATTTGCTTGATATGTGGAGGCTAAACCCCAAACAAAAGGAAAATTATCTTATGGCACAAGTTTCAATGCGTGATATGCTGCAAGCTGGCGTTCACTTCGGTCACCAAACTCGTTACTGGAACCCAAAAATGAAACCGTTCATTTTCGGACCTCGTAATGGTGTTCACATCATCAACTTAGAAAAAACTGTCCCAATGTTTAATGAAGCGTTAGTTGAATTAACTCGTATTGCGAGTAATAACGGCAGAATTTTATTTGTTGGTACAAAACGTGCAGCTTCTGAAGTTGTTAAAGCAGCAGCGTTAGACTGTCAGCAATATTATGTAAATCACCGTTGGTTAGGCGGGATGTTGACAAACTGGAAAACAGTGCGTCAATCAATCAAACGTTTAAAAGATTTAGAAACCCAATCTCAAGATGGTACTTTTGATAAATTAACGAAAAAAGAAGCGTTAGTACGTACTCGTGAGATGGAAAAACTTGAATTAAGTCTTGGCGGTATCAAAGATATGGGCGGTCTTCCTGATGCAATTTTTGTGATCGGTGCAGATCATGAACATATCGCAATCAAAGAAGCAAATAATCTAGGAATCCCTGTATTTGCAATTGTTGATACTAACTCAAGCCCAGATGGCGTAGATTTTGTTATTCCAGGTAACGATGATGCGTCACGTGCAATTCAATTATATCTTTCTGCAGCTACCACAGCAGTAAAAGAAGGTCGTAATCAAGAAACGGTAACTGAAGAAGTTTTTGCAGCAGCAGAATAATTCAGTAAAGGCGTAAGCCCTTATTAATTAAACGCAGGGGGCTTTTAGTTCCCTGCTTTTTATATCGATAAAGTGCGGTCTAAAACCGATACTATTTAATCAAATGGATAGAGGAATTTAAGATGGCTGAAATTACAGCAGCATTAGTTAAAGAACTTCGTGAACGTACCGGTGCAGGTATGATGGAGTGTAAAAAAGCATTAGTTGAAGCAAATGGTGATATTGAGCTGGCTATCGACAATATGCGTAAATCGGGACAGGCAAAAGCTGCAAAAAAAGCAGGTCGTATAGCTGCTGAAGGTGTTATTCGTGTACGCATTGGTTCCGGTTTTGGTGTTCTAGTTGAACTGAACTGTGAAACAGACTTTGTAGCAAAAGATACCGGCTTCTTAGGTTTAGCTGATGAAGTTGCTGATTACGCTTTAGCAAACAAAGGAACAACGATTGATACCTTAGCAACTCATTTTGAAGATAAACGTGCTGCATTAGTTGCTAAAATTGGTGAAAATATGACGATTCGTCGTGTTCAGTATTTAGAGGGTGATGTAATTGCTCAATACTTACATGGTGCAAAAATTGGTGTGTTAGTAGCGGGATCCGGTTCAGAAGAAGAATTAAGAAAAGTAGCAATGCACGTTGCAGCTTCTAAACCTGAATTCGTAAATCCAGAAGATGTTTCCGCTGAAGTTGTAGAACATGAGCGTCAAATTCAAATTGATATTGCAATCAACTCAGGCAAACCAAAAGAAATCGCTGAAAAAATGGTTGAAGGTCGTATGAAGAAATTCACTGGTGAAGTGTCTTTAACCGGTCAAGCATTCGTTATGGATCCTTCAGTTTCTGTCGGTGATTACTTAAAATCAGTTAATACTTCAGTAACAAACTTTATTCGTTTAGAAGTTGGTGAAGGTATTGAAAAAGTTGAAGAAGATTTTGCAGCGGAAGTGGCTAAAATCACTGGTAATAACGCATAATCATCATACTATACAGTAAATTAAATCTGGCAGCGTTCTCTTTAAGTATGAAACTGTCAGATTTTTTTGACGTAAATTTTTTATAGTAAAGACTGTTTTCTGTTTAGAAGTGCATTTGTACAGGAAAATAGTAAACAAAAATGACTTAAGGTCTCACTCTTACTACCCTTTTATTAATCACTACCTAATTCGTTTTTATTGTTATGGTTTAGTTGCTGTTTAACCCAGTCCATAAATTCAGGTGGCATAATTTTAATCATATTTGAACCTCTGGTAATTGTTGCCGCACTTGTATTCAAAATTTGTTGTATCTCTCGTTGTGCCAAAGATTTATCCAGTAATTGGGATACAATTTGAACGCGTAGTGCAACTGCATCTCGCTCATCAGCAGTAAGTAGCAAGGTAAGTAGTTCTTGTTCTTTGCCTTGTTCAAATGCTTTTCTCATTAAATCAAGAAATTCATTCCATTGTTCCATATTCCGACTGATATACATATTTCTCTCCTGACTATTAAACTAGTGTATCCTATTATATTCCTCTTTTTTAAATTATTGAACAGAAAGTTTTTGTAAAAATTAATAACCATATGGATTACTAGTATATTTTGAAAATAACTTATTCTTATGAAAACTATAGTGTTTTTATGAGAGGGATATCTCCATTTCAAAGCAAAAAGTACAGTGATGCTAAAGCATTCTCATCGTAGATGAAATTTTTTCTACTTTATCACTTCATGCAGAAGGCTATCAAGTATAATGAAAAAGCGGATATGTACCCATACCCGCTATATTTCACATTAGATAAACTCTATGAATTTTTATTTTCTTCACTCCAGCATACCGCAGCTGTAAAAATAACATCCGTTGAAGAGTTTAATGCAGTTTCCGTTGAATCTTGTAATACGCCAATGACGAAACCGACGCCGATTACTTGTGCTGCAATATCATTAGGAATACCAAATAAACTACAAGCTAATGGAATCAATAATAATGATCCGCCAGCAACACCAGAAGCACCACAAGCACAAATACTAGCCACTACACTTAACAATACAGCCGTAGGGAAAGAGACCTCAATACCTAAGGTATGTACAGCAGCTAACGTTAATACCGTAATAGTAATCGCCGCACCTGCCATATTGATATTAGCACCTAACGGTATTGAAACTGAATAAGTTTCCTCATCTAATTTTAAGCGTTTTGACAATTCCATATTTACAGGAATGTTTGCTGCAGAACTACGTGTAAGGAATGCCGTTAATCCACTTTCTCGTACACAAGTCCATACTAGGGGATATGGATTACGACGAATTTTCCAAAAAACTAAAATTGGATTAATAACAAATGCAGTAAATAGCATAGACCCAATTAAAACAACTAGTAATTGCATATAATCAAGCAATGCACCCAAACCTTTATCAGTTAAAGTTTCAGCTACCAAACCAAAAACACCGATAGGTGCAAAACTAATAATAAAATGAACAATTCTAGATACAGCCTCTGAAAAATCATTCATGACATTTTTAGTCGTATCTGACGCATAGCGTAAGGCTATCCCCAAACCTATTGCCCAAAATAAGATACCAATAAAGTTTGCGTTAAATAAAGCATTAATTGGATTATCTACCACGTTCAGTACTAAAGTACTTAAAACTTCAGATACTTCGTTTGGCGGAGAAAGAGAGCCTTCTTGCGTTTTTAAAGCAATTTCTGTCGGCAATGCAAAACTAAATAATACTGATGTCAATGCAGCTAAGAAAGTTCCTAGCAAATATAAGACAACAATAGATTTCATATTGCTTTTTGTGCCTAATTGCTTATTAGCAATTGCAGAAATAACCAATAAAAAAACTAAAATTGGGGCAACTGCACGCAATGAACGCACAAATATTTTTCCTAAAAAACCGGCTTTTTCTGCAAGATTAAAACCTAATACACCTTGCAATGATGGAGCGATTAATGCTAACAGCAATCCCAATAAAAGACCAACAGAAATTCGCTTGACCAAACTTCCATGAAAAAAGAACGAGTATAAATATGACTTATTCATAATAATAAATGTTGTGTTTTTTGAGTTAAAAATACAGATCTATAGATCCACCAAGGTTTAGTAAAGATAACGTAAATTGATTATAAAGAAAATATTAAAATAAACATTTTTTGAATTTTTATAAAATAAAATACATTTATTAATCTGCAAATTTCTAAAAATTTCTATTATGCTATTGACTATATGTATATAAAAACAGTAATATATAACTGTATAAATAATCAGTTAATATATAACATACTTAGATTGGAGAAAAAGATGGGTTACGCAAATCAGAATATCAGCAATATAAACACTACACTTTCTTACCAACCTATGCCATTCTTCATTGATATTGAGGAACGTAATAGAAGTTCACACAAAAAACTAGATCTCAATCTTTACTGTATTAAACACCCACAACAAACTTGTTTTATTCAAGTTAACAATCCTAATCTGCTCGCTTGGAATATTGAGCAAGGTGATATTCTTATTGTAGAAAAACAAAATTACCTTTCAATGAATGATCTTGTCGTTTTAGATCTTAATAACCAATTTCAAATTTATGAATTCATGATGCATGAAAATAATGAATTTATTTTTTTCCCACTAGATAATAAAGTACATTCAATAAGAACATCTAATTGGCAAACTTTGCCTATTATTGGTACAGTAACCAATACAATCCATCAAATAAAACCAAAAGAAAATCAAATAAAATTTGCCGCCTAAAAAGTGCCGTATTTTTTACCGCATTTTTTTGCAAAAAAATAAGGCGATCTCATAAAAGATCGCCTTATTGTCTAGCGAGCTAGATTATTATTTTTTCTTCTTCGCTTTTGGGTTAGGTAAATCTGTGATAGAGCCTTCAAAAACTTCAGCGGCTAGCCCAACAGATTCATGTAAAGTTGGATGAGCATGGATTGTTAGTGCTAAATCTTCAGCATCACACCCCATTTCAATTGCCAAGCCAATTTCACCTAGCAATTCACCACCGTTAGTACCGACAATTGCTCCCCCAATAACACGATGTGTATCTTTATCGAAAATCAATTTCGTCATACCATCAGCACAGTCGGATGCAATTGCACGTCCAGACGCTGCCCAAGGGAACTTAGCAACTTCGTAATTAATCCCTTCAGCTTTACATTCTTTTTCAGTTTTCCCCACCCAAGCTACTTCCGGTTCGGTATAAGCAATAGATGGAATAACTTTCGGATCAAAATAATGTTTTTGTCCTGCAATTACTTCTGCAGCTACATGACCTTCATGTACGCCTTTATGTGCTAGCATCGGCTGACCAACAACATCACCAATAGCAAAAATATGAGGTACATTAGTACGCATTTGTTTATCAGTGCGAATAAAGCCACGATCATCAACTTCGACGCCAGCAATACCTGCATCAATTAATTTACCATTTGGTACACGACCAATTGCAACTAATACTGCATCATAACGACGAGTTTCACTTGCTGCCTTGCCCTCCATTGATACATAGATACCATCTTCTTTTGCTTCAACGGCAGTTACTTTAGTTTCCAGTAACAAATTGAATTTTTTTTCAATGCGTTTAGTATAAATTTGAACCATATCTTTATCCGCTGCAGGGATAACTTGATCAAACATTTCAACCACATCAATTTTAGAACCTAAAGCATGATAAACCGTTCCCATTTCAAGACCGATGATACCGCCCCCCATAATTAAGAGATTTTCAGGTACTTCTTTTAACTTTAACGCATCAGTAGAATCCCAAATACGAGGATCTTCATGTGGAATAAATGGTAACTGAATAGGGCGAGAGCCGGCAGCAATAATTGCATTATCAAAAGTAATTTTCGTTTCACCTTCATCACCAGCCACAATAATTGCATTTGGTCCTGAGAATTTACCATAACCATTAACTACCTGTACTTTACGCTGTTTAGCCATACCGGCTAAACCGCTAGTCAATTGATTAATTACTTTTTCTTTCCAACCACGAATTTTATCAATATCCGTTGTTGGTTCACCAAAAACAATACCATGAGCGGATAAGGACTTAGCTTCTTCAATCACTTTAGCTACATGCAATAACGCTTTGGACGGAATACAGCCTACATTTAAACATACTCCACCAAGCGTCGAAAATCGCTCTACAATAACAGTTTCTAAGCCTAAATCTGCACAACGGAAAGCCGCTGAGTAACCAGCCGGACCTGCTCCCAAGACGACAACTTGTGTTTTAATCTCTTTATTCATTTTTTACCTCGTTAAAAGTTGGCGGTTTTCAACCGCACTTTAACAGTTTTAACGCCCCCTAATAAGATTTAGAGGCGTAGTATTTACATAACTAAACGACGAAGATCGCTTAATACACTATTAATGAAAGTAATAAATCTTGCTCCATCAGCACCGTCAATTACACGATGATCATAAGACAAAGATAACGGAAGCATTAAGCGAGGAGTAAAATCTTTGCCATTCCATACCGGTGTCATTTCAGATTTAGATACGCCCAAAATTGCGACTTCCGGAGCATTGACAATTGGCGTAAAGTGTGTACCGCCAATTCCTCCTAGACTTGAAATAGTAAAACAACCACCTTGCATATCCGATGCGGTTAATTTACCAGCTCGAGCCTTCTTAGAAATTTCCGCTAATTCACGAGATAATTCAATAATGCCTTTTTTATTCACATCTTTAAACACAGGTACAACCAAACCGTTAGGTGTATCAACCGCCACTCCAATATTAATGTATTTTTTCAGAATCAGGCTTTGAGCATCTTCTGATAATGAACTATTAAAGCGTGGGTAATTTTCTAACGCTTTAGCAACGGCCTTCATAATAAATACTAATGGCGTAATTTTTACATCAAGTTTTTGTTTTTCCGCCAACACATTTTGTTCTTTGCGGAATTTTTCCAGTTCCGTAATGTCTGCTTTATCCCATTGCGTAACATGAGGAATCATTACCCAGTTACGATGTAAATTTGCACCGGAGATTTTCTGAATACGACCCAACTCAACTTGCTCAATATCACCAAATTTACTGAAGTCGACTTTCGGCCAAGGTAACAAGCCTAGTCCTGCTCCATTGACAGCACCATTACCTGCTGATGTAGGAGAAACATTGCCACTTTCAACCGCTTTAATTGCCGCTTTTACATAAGCCTGAACATCTTCTTTTAAGATGCGACCTTTACGACCCGTTCCTTTTACCTTGTCTAAGTTCACGCCGAACTCTCTAGCTAGACGACGAACAACCGGAGTTGCATGAGCAAACACCGCACTTGCAGTCACATCAGCTTGAGACACTGGCGTCATTTGATTTTCTTGTGCAGCTGGAGATGGAGCCACTTTAGCCTCTGTCACCGCCGATGATGCTTCTGGAGTAGGGGCTTTTCCTTGCACTTCAAAACGCATAATTAATGAACCAGTTGAAACTTTATCCCCTGATTTCACCAAAATTTCTTTCACTACACCAGCAAAAGGAGCAGGCACTTCCATTGAAGCTTTATCACCTTCAACAGTAATTAAAGATTGTTCCTCTGTAACACTATCGCCCACTGCAACCATAATTTCTGTCACATTGACTTCATCACCACCGATATCAGGAACGTGTACATCTTGCACCGCACTTTCACCTGTTACTTGAGCTGAAGAAGAAACTTGAGCTGTTTCGGCTGCAGATACAACACCTGCAACTTCAAATTTCATCACAAGAGAACCGGTCGAAACTTTATCTCCCACTTTGATTAAAATTTCTTTTACTATACCAGCAGTAGGGGCAGGCACTTCCATTGAGGCTTTATCACCCTCAACATTTAAAATAGACTGCTCTTCTGCAACTGTCTCACCTACAGAAACCATAATATCAGTTACATTGACTTCATCACCACCAATGTCAGGTACATAAATTTCAATGATAGACGCTACCGCACTTTGTGTTTTTTCGGTTTGCATACTTTCAGATGCTGTCTCGGTAGATGCTAATTCTGCATTCTCTAATACAAACATAGGAGTTCCAGTAGAAACTTTGTCGCCTACTTTTACTAATACTTCCTTAATGACACCCGCTTCCGGTGATGGAACTTCCATTGATGCCTTATCGCCTTCAACGTTAATCACAGATTGATCAACTATAATAGTATCTCCAGCTTTAACCATAACTTCAGTAACAGTAACTTCATCTCCACCAATATCTGGAATTTGAATTTCTTTAGCCATTTTATCTTATCCTTTTTTTATGAGCGGATTATATCCGCTCAGTTCAAATATTGATTATGCATATAAAGGATTGATTTTATCTGCATCAATACCATATTTACTAATTGCTTGAGCAACTACATCTTTGCTGATAGTACCTTGCTGTGCCAACTCGGTTAACGCAGCAATAACAACATAATGTGCATTTACTTCGAAATGTTTACGTAAATTTTCACGACTATCTGAACGACCAAAACCATCAGTACCTAATACACGATAACTTTGTGCAGGTATATATGGACGAACCTGTTCTGCAAATAGTTTAACATAATCTGTTGAAGCAATTGCCGGAGCGTCATTCATTACTTGAGCAATATAAGGTACTTTAGCTTCTTCTTTTGGATGTAATAAGTTCCAACGATCCGCATTCGCACCATCACGAGCAAGCTCAGTAAATGAAGTAACACTGTACACATCAGATGTAACGCCGAAATCGTCAGCAAGTAATTTAGCCGCTTCACGAACATGACGTAAAATTGACCCTGAACCTAATAACTGAACCTTACCTTTGCCTTGACCAGTTACTGTTTCAAATTTATAGATACCTTTACGAATACCTTCTTCTGCACCTTTAGGCATTGCAGGTTGATCATAAGTTTCATTCAGTGTGGTGATATAGTAATACACATCTTCTTGTTCAGGCCCATACATACGACGCACACCATCTTGTATAATGACAGCGACTTCGTAAGCAAAAGCAGGATCATAAGAAATACAATTTGGAACAATAGAAGATTGAATATGGCTATGACCATCTTCATGTTGTAATCCCTCACCATTTAAGGTTGTACGTCCCGAAGTACCACCAATCATGAACCCACGAGCACGTTGATCGCCTGCTAACCACATTAAATCACCTACACGTTGGAAACCAAAAATAGAATAATACACAAAGAATGGAATCATTGGCATATCATTTGTTGAATATGACGTTGCTGCAGCCAACCAAGATGCTGTTGCACCTTGTTCATTGATACCTTCTTGCAATACTTGTCCATCAATTGCTTCACGATAGTAAGATACCTGTTCACGATCTTGCGGAGTATAATTTTGTCCATGCGGGTTATAAATACCGATTTGACGGAACAAACCTTCCATACCAAAAGTGCGGGCTTCATCGGCAATAATCGGAACAATATGTTTACCTACAGATTTATTTTTCAGTAATACATTCAATGAACGAACAAATGCCATTGTAGTGGAAATAGGACGACTTTGTTCTTCAAATAATTGTGCAAATTCTTCTAATGCAGGAACATCCATTTGTTGTGTAAAGCGAGGTAAACGAGTCGGTAAATAACCGTTCAATGCTTGACGACGTTCATGAAGATATTTATATTCTTCTGTTCCTTCTGCAAATTTAACATAAGGTAAGTTATCAATTTCTGCATCAGATACCGGAACATTGAAACGATCTCGTACATGCTTAACGCCTGACATATCCATTTTTTTCACTTGATGAGCTATATTACGACCTTCGGCTGCTTCTCCCATGCCATAACCTTTGATTGTTTTAACCAACAATACAACCGGTTTATCTTTAACTTGTTTTGCTTTATTAAATGCTGCAAATACTTTTAATGGATCATGTCCACCACGATTAAGTGCAAAAATTTCATCGTCTGTCATTTCCGCAACTAATGCTTCTGTTTCAGGATAACGACCAAAGAAGTGTTTACGAACATAAGCACCATCTTTAGATTTGAAAGTTTGATAATCGCCATCAACAACTTCCATCATTAATTGTAATAATTTACCTGATGTATCACGTTGTAATAAACGATCCCAACGGCGTCCCCAAATAACTTTAATAACTTCCCAACCAGAACCATTGAATTGAGCTTCAAGTTCTTGAATGATTTTACCGTTACCGGTTACCGGACCGTCTAAACGTTGTAAGTTACAGTTGATAACAAAAACTAAGTTATCTAATTTCTCACGAGCAGCAAACGCAATTGCACCACGAGATTCTACTTCATCCATCTCACCATCGCCCAAAAACGCATAAACAGTTTGCTCTGAAGTGTCTTTCAAGCCACGATTATGTAAATATTTTAAGAAACGTGCCTGATAGATTGCATTCAATGGTCCAAGTCCCATTGATACAGTTGGAAATTGCCAGAATTCAGGCATTAATTTAGGGTGTGGATAAGAAGGTAACCCTTTGCCTTCAACTTCTTGACGGAAATTATCTAATTGCTCTTCTGTTACACGACCTTCTAAGAATGCACGGGCATAAATTCCCGGAGAAATATGACCTTGGAAAAAAACTAAATCACCACCATTTTTTTCTGTACGAGCTTTAAAGAAATGGTTAAAACAAACTTCATAAATAGTTGCTGAAGATTGGAAAGAAGACATATGTCCACCTAAATCCAAATCTTTTTTCGAAGCACGCAATACCATCATTATCGAATTCCAACGAATTGCACTACGAATACGACGCTCCAAGTCTAAATTACCAGGGTAATTAGGCTCTTCTGATGGAGGAATTGTGTTAATGTAATCTGTGCTTACACCCGTTGGTAATGACACAGAATTTGCACGGGCATGTTGCATCAATTGTTCTATAATATATTGAGCACGCTCAATACCTTCTTCACGAATTACTGAATCGATCGCTAATAACCAATCATTGGTTTCGACCGGATCTACGTCATTTTTCAATATATCTGACATAGTCTTTTCCTTATTGTGTTAAGTTAAAAGGTACGTTTAATTTATAACACTAAATTAAACAACGGATTGATAACTAAAATTCTGATAATGTTAGCAAAACTCACAACGAAACTAATCAAATCTAGTTTACGCCACAAATCTTAACAAATTTCGTAAATGTTATTAGATTTTTTGAAATAAAGATAGTAGTTTTTATATGAAAATAGAAAAAACACATGCTGTTCTTCCTTAAAAATTTATTGATATAAAAAAACGGATTAGCCACTACCAATCCGTTTTAAATAACACTATTCATTATTTTTTCAACAAGAGTACAACTGACTCGCCAGCCACGACCTCGCCAGACATTTTATCCATACTATTAATTTCATCCATATTTGAAATTACCAGCGGAGTTAATACTGATTTTGCCTTTGCTTCCAACGAAGCCAAATCAAATTCAATAATTGTTTCACCACGTTTTACTTGTTGACCTTCCTGAACAATACGAGTAAAACCTTCACCTTTCAATTCTACTGTATCAATACCAAAGTGAACAAATAACTCAACGCCATCTTTGGACTCTATTGAAAATGCATGGTTAGTTTCAAATATTCTACCGATTACTCCATCTACAGGTGCAACAATCTTATTCCCCGTAGGACGAATTGCTATGCCATCACCTACTATTTTCTCAGAGAAAACCACATCCGGTACATCCTCAATATTTACAATTGTACCTGATATAGGTGCATAAATTTCAACATCAATAGATTTGCTTTCCTTTGAACCAAATAATTTATCAAAAAAAGCCATTTAAACTTTCTCCTACTCATGAATAATTGCACTATTCTAGCGTAATTTTTTATCAAATGATATTAATTAAGTGCTTTTTCCACTAAAAAATCATTAACTAAGCTCAAAATACCTGCCGCAGTTGGTTGCTGTAATGCTTGCTCAGCAAGTAATTTAGCATCCTGATAATTCACATTGCGAATCAATTTTTTAATACGAGGTATCGAAATTGCACTCATACTAAATTCATCTAATCCCATACCTAACAATAACAATGTGGCATTTTCATCGCCTGCTAACTCACCGCACATTCCAGTCCATTTACCTTCCTCATGAGATGCATCTATCACATGCTTAATTAAGTTTAATACAGCCGGTGTCATCGGATTGTATAAATGTGAAATTAATTCATTCCCACGATCAACCGCTAAAGTATATTGGGTTAAATCATTCGTCCCGATACTAAAAAAATCGACTTCTTTTGCTAAAAATTTTGCATTTATTGCTGCCGCCGGTGTTTCAACCATTACCCCAACTTGAAGATTCTCATCAAAAGCCTTACCCTCATCACGTAATTCTTGTTTCAAACTTTCAATCACAGATTTCAATTCTCGAATTTCTTCAACAGAAATAATCATCGGGAACATAACAGCTAATTTACCAAAAGCTGACGCACGCAATACTGCACGTAATTGAGCATGTAAAATTTCACGACGATCCATACCAATTCGAATCGCACGCCACCCTAAGAAAGGATTCATTTCTTTAGGTAAATTCAAATACGGTAAATCTTTATCTCCACCAATATCCATTGTACGTAACACAACTAAACGACCATTCATTGCTTCAACAACTTCTTTATAAGCAATAAATTGTTCTTCTTCTGTTGGTAACTGATCACGATCCATAAATAAGAATTCTGTCCGATATAATCCGACGCCTTCAGCACCATTACGATCAGCCCCCTCACAATCACGAATAGTGCCAATATTAGCTACCACATCTACTTGATGTCCGTCTAAAGTCAATGCTGGCAAATCTTTCAATTTAGCTAATTCCGCTTTTTCTTCGGCTAATTGTCGTTCTAAAGCTTTCAAACGCTCAATTTCTTCTTGTGTCGGATTAACATAAATCGCATTATTAACCGCATCAAGAACGAGATAATCACCGGTATTGACTTTTGAAGTGATATCATTGGTTCCTACAATAGCCGGCAATTCAAGAGAACGAGCCATAATAGAAGTATGTGATGTTCGCCCACCAATGTCTGTAATGAAGCCTAATACTTTATCCAAATTTAATTGTGCTGTTTCAGAAGGGGTTAAATCATAAGCAACCAAAATAGCCTCTTCATTAATATCCCCTAAATCAACGATTTTCATACCTAAAATATTTTTAATCAAACGATTACCAATATCACGAATGTCTCCGGCACGCTCTTGTAGGTATTCATCGTCAATTTCAGACAACATAGCAACTTGTTGATCAATAATCTTACTTGCAGCAACGCCTGCATTGACCTTATTTGAACGTAAGTAATCTAAAATTTCTTCTTCCAGTTCTTCATCTTCAAGGATCATTAAATGTCCTTCAAAAATTGCAGCTTTTTCCTCACCTAAAGAGACTAAAGCACAATCTTTAATCGCAATCAATTGCTCTATAGCTGCCGTACGCCCGCTATAAAAACGAGCAACTTCAATGTCTATTTGCTCATCTTTTATTTTTTGCGTATCAAGAACAATCTTTTCTTCTTTAAGCACCAGTGCCTTACCAAATACAATACCTGGTGATGCTGTAATACCTGAAATCATATTAACCTTCCAAAATAATTTTAAATTACAATACGCTAAATAACACAATAGCCATAAACTTATTATTTATGAAAACATTAAGTTATGGCTAATAAATATATTGATTATTCTAGAGTAGGAATTAATGCAACTAAGTGTTCAACCGCTTTTTGTTCATCTTCACCATCAGCAGAAATCGTAATAACTGTACCTTGAGTCAATCCCAAGGTTTGTAACTTAAATAGACTCTTTGCACTAGCACTTTTGCCCGCTGAAGTTACTGTAATATCAGAAACGAACGCTTTGGCTTCTTTTACAAACTGTGCAGCTGGACGAGTGTGTAAACCATTTGGTGCAGTAATTTCAACATCTTTTGAGTACATAACTGTATCCTCTTAATTTAAATCATTCTACATGTAGTATCCTAACGCTTCAAAAACAATTCGTTAGTGTCAGTTCATATTTATTTTAAATAAAAAAATAAATCGGACGCATAGTATCAAGTTTCAAATCAGAATAATCAAGGTAAACCACATTAAAATTTGAACTACATCACAAAAAAAGCTCCAAGTTGTTTATTAAGTATACAAAATATCTTCTTTAACTTAATTCGCCGATATAAAATGCCGTTGAGATTTAGTTTCGGACAAACTTGTAATTAGTCTATGATAATTTTCAAAACGTAAAGGATCGATTTTTCCTTCTTTCACTGCAAGCTGAATAGCACACCCCGGATCATGCAAATGTTTACAGTCTCGAAACTTACAAGTTCCCAAAAAATACTGAAATTCTCGGTAACCGTTCGTGATTTGATCTCGCTCTAAATGCCACAAACCAAACTCTCTAATACCGGGAGAATCTATCAAATTTCCTCCTTGTGATAAGTGATATAGACGAGAAGATGTTGTGGTATGCTGACCTAGACCAGATACTTGACTGAGCTTACCAGTTTGTGCATTCACTTCAGGCAAAATATAATTAATTAAACTTGATTTACCCACACCTGATTGCCCAACAAAAATAGACGTTCCCTCAGACAAAAGTGCGGTTAGCTTATCCATATTTTCACCGCTCTTGGCAGAGATTAATAACGTTTCATAACCTATTTTCTGATAAATTTCGAGTTGTAAGCTAACTTCTGTTCGAGCTTCACTACTCAATAAATCTGCTTTATTTACAACAATAACGGCAGGAATATTCGAACTTTCACAAACAACTAAATAACGATCAATAATATTGAGAGATAAATTTGGTAATACGGCGGAAACAATAATAATTCGATCAATATTAGCCGCAATCGATTTTAAGCCATCATAATAATCTGGGCGTACAATCTGATTATGTCGTGGTTGAACCGCTTCAATGACCCCTCTTACACCTTGTAGTTGTGTCTTTCCTTTACGCCAAACAACACGATCGCCCACAACGACACTTTTCAATGTACGGCGTAAATTACAACGAACAATTTCACCTTGTTCATTTTCTACATCAGCATGAACAGCATATCTTGTCACAACCGTTCCATCTTGAAAATCACCAAGCATATCATCTTGCCAATCAATATCTGATTTGTGCCGATGTTGATTACGATGTAATGTTTTTGCATTATTAGATTGAATTCGACGTTGTTGATTTTGGGTTAATTTACGTTTGCTCAAAGAGAAATCCTTAAAGTGCGGTCATTTTTCAGTTAGAATATAAGAAATTTTGTATAGGATACTCTTATTATGCAATTAGATAAACAAAATCTTATTTGGATTGATTTGGAAATGACAGGCTTAGATCCTGATAAAGAACGGATTATTGAAATCGCAACAATTGTAACAGATAAAGATCTCAATATTTTAGCTGAAGGTCCTGTTTTAGCCATTCATCAATCAAACGAACTTCTCAATAACATGAATGAATGGTGCGTGAAAACTCATACATCTAACGGCTTAATCGAACGGGTAAAAAACAGCAAATTAACAGAACGGGCTGCAGAATTACAAACCTTGGATTTTCTAAAAAAATGGGTTCCTAAAGGTGTTTCTCCTATTTGTGGAAACAGTGTAGCTCAAGACAAACGTTTTTTAGTCAACTATATGCCTGAATTAGCTGAATACTTTCACTATCGTCATTTAGATGTAAGCACACTAAAAGAACTCGCATCAAGATGGAAACCTGAAATTCTAAATAGCTTTGAAAAAAAGAACACACATTTGGCGTTAGATGATATTCGTGAATCCATTGCTGAATTAGCTCATTATAGGAATACCTTTATTAACTTAACAACCAAATAATTCAACCAATAATCAAGCAAGGTTGCGTTTTTTTTAAATTTTAACCTTGCTTCTTAGTAAAATATTTGTATAATACGCTCCGTTCTTCAGGAATAAGCGGGAATAGCTCAGTTGGTAGAGCACGACCTTGCCAAGGTCGGGGTCGCGAGTTCGAGCCTCGTTTCCCGCTCCAAATCATAATAACCGATATAAAGTTCCCTGTTCATACTCCAATATGCCTTTTTCCATTCAAAATCTACATGTCTCATAATTATGCAATCCATACATATGATGAACACTAGCTCCGCTATTATTAAATAGCATAAATAATTTCTATAATCTTCAGGGCTTTTGATTGAAAAATCTTTTTCAAAATTCTTAATTTGAGTGATATTACATTTGACGAATGGGTTAGTTCGTTAAAAAATTGAATTGTTCACGCTGTTTATCATATATCTCCGTAAATTAAAAGTTAATGGTTAAATCTGTTATTACTTTTTAATTGATTACCCCCTCTTGGCATTGATCAAAAATTTTGGCTTCTGTTTGAGAGAGTTCCCCCAGTATTATCCTAAATTATCCTAAAATTTTATAGCAGTACTCATGCAGCTTGATAATAGTATGCTAACAATTAAGAAATGAACCATTTTTTCAGGCATATTCCCTTATTGATTACTCGGTAAATCCAAACTAGTCGAGAAGGGTTCTCTGTATTTACCTGAAAATAGGTTGATAGCAAAAAACAGAGAACGAGGGCAAGCATCCACCCTACCACAAGGCTAAGCTGTCCATTCAAAACTATCTATTGCGTGTTTAAATTTTGGATCTTCTTTTAGAATGTAACTTTTATTTTTTCTACAACCATCAACGACTAACTTCACGATTTAAGTACAAATACAAGCAATTTCTTTGAATATAAACTCACAATTGTTAAAAGAATGAATTGGATACTGGAGGGAAAAATTATTTAATTAACGCCAAATAATAGGTGTTCGAATTTCATCTTCAAACTATATAGCTACTATAATCTGACCGCACTTTATAAAGCGTAAAGTGCGGTCATTTTTTAACTATTCTATTCTTTCACCATGGCAACTTAAATCCAAACCTTGACGTTCTTCATCTCGCTCCACTCGTAACCCTACGGTTTTGTCAATTATTTTTAATAAAACAAAACTACCTGAGGCACTAAAAATGATAGTAATTAATACACTCTCAATTTGTGTCCAAAGTGTGGTTTCGGTGGCTGAAATATCAGGAGATACGAATATGCCTGTCAACACCGCTCCGACAATCCCGCCTAAACCGTGAATACCAAACGCATCGAGCGTATCATCGTATCGAAACCAATATTTGAGTTTCATTACACCGACAAAACAGACCGCACTTGTTATCATACCTATGAATAAAGCACTTTGTACCGATACAAAACCAGCAGCGGGCGTAATACCAACCAACCCTGCTACCGCTCCTGATGCCAAACCCAACGCAGACGGCTTGTGTTTACAAAATACTTCGACTAATATCCAAGTTAATGCTCCGACCGAGGCTGAAATCTGAGTAGTTGCTAATGCCATACCCGCTCTTGCATCAGCAGCAAGTGCCGAACCCGCATTAAACCCAAACCAACCAATCTGCAACATTGCCGTACCTATAAGAGTTAATACTAAATTGTGCGGCATCATCACTTCATGTCTGTAACCGACCCGTTTACCAATGACAATTGCAGCGACTAATCCTGCTACACCTGCATTAATATGAATAACGGTACCACCGGCATAATCCAATACCCCATCATTTACTAACCAACCACCTATTCCCCATACCCAATGTGCGGTAGGAACATAAATCAAAAGTGACCATAATCCAACAAATAACAATAATGCCGAAAATTTCATACGCTCTACAGTCGCACCTGTAATGATCGCTCCGGCAATAATGGCAAAGGTCATTTGAAAAATCATAAAAACAGATTCCGGAATCGTTCCAGCTCCAGGATAAACAGTAAGCATTTTCTGTTCAGTAAACACATTTAAACCTTGCAGAAAAAAACGATCCATTCCGCCAATAAAAGCATTATTTGGTGTAAATGAAAGACTATAACCGAAACACAACCAAATAACGGCTATCAAACCGCTTACCGCAAAACTTTGTGCCATTGTCGACAGCACATTCTTTTTACGAACCATTCCCCCATAAAATAATGCCAAACCTGGGATAGTCATAAATAAAACCAAGATTGCAGATATCATCACCCATGCAGTATCTCCGGAGGAGATATCCGAAATCGGCTTAATCCAATCAGATAACTCAGCAATGCTTGATGAAGAAAAAGAAAGTAATAATCCGAGTAAAATAAATTTTTTCATAATAACCACATCAATAAAATAAAAAATCAAAAGACGCCACGACCTGTTTCATGCGTATAAAAGTTCGCTTAATAGCAACATCGTATTCAGTACTTTGCTTTTCAGGATTTAACCTTCCATATTAAAGCATTAAGATAATATCATTAAATTAAATTTATCAAAATAACAATTATTAAAAATTATATTCATTAAACTTGATATTTATTAAATTTTTATTTAAAGATAAAGAGAGAATTTTAATATAAAACAAATTCTAAAAATATAAAAAGACTACTCAGTAGTTTGTTGTTTTGCATTTAATCATAAAAATCTGCCTCTAATCAGTTGGTTATTCCGTCCAACTTTTAGAGGCAGCTCACTTCAATATCTAAAATAGTTCTTTAAAATAAGGTCTAAAAGAACAGTATCTGTCTAAATCATTAGATAGATCACTATAAAAGAATTATCTCTATTTTTTATAACGCTTGAAAACCAAGCAGGCATTGGTTCCACCAAAACCAAAACTATTCGACATCACGGTTTCGAGTCCCGCATTCTCTTTTGTTTCAGTCACAATATTCATACCGACCGCCTGTTCATCTAAAGTTTCAATATTAATGCTGGGTGCAATAAAATCATGTTCTAACATCAATAAGCTATAAATCGCTTCATGAGCACCTGCCGCACCTAGTGAATGCCCCGTCATTGACTTCGTAGAAGAAATGGCAGGTTTTTGATCAGCAAATACGTTGCGAATGGCACCTAACTCTTTTACATCACCTACAGGTGTAGAAGTACCATGCACGTTAATATAATCAATTGGCGTATATACTGTTGCCAGTGCTTGCTTCATACAACGCTCCGCACCTTCACCACTCGGTGCAACCATATCGTATCCATCAGATGTAGCACCATAGCCAACGATTTCCGCATAAATTTTAGCTCCACGAGCTAAAGCATGTTCTAATTCTTCAACAACGACTACCGCACCGCCACCGGCAATCACAAATCCGTCACGATGAGCGTCATAAGCACGTGAAGCTTTCTCAGGCGTTTCATTGTATTTAGTTGAAACCGCTCCCATTGCATCAAATTCAGTTGCACATTCCCAAGATAACTCTTCCGCTCCACCGGCAAAAACCACATCCTGCTTACCTAATTGAATTAATTCTACGGCATGTCCAATACAATGTGCAGAAGTAGCACAAGCAGAACTAATCGAATAATTCACGCCACGGATTTTATAAGGCGTTGCTAAGCAAGCCGATACACTAGATGCCATCGTTTTAGTTACTGCATAAGGTCCAATAGCTTTAACGCCTCTTGGACCCCTTACAGCATCACAAGCAACCATTTGGTTATGACCGGATCCTGTTCCCGCTCCGATGACAAGTCCGGTACGATCATTGGAAACTTGATCTTCCGTCAATCCAGCATCTTCGATGGCCTCTTTCATTGAGAGATAAGCATAAGCAGCAGCATCTCCCATAAAACGGAAAATTTTGCGTTCAATTAATTCAGCAGGGTTTAATTTAATTGTTCCCGCTATATGACTACGCATGCCCATCTTGACAAAATCCGGCATCACTTCAATACCTGATTTCCCTTTTTTTAAAGCTTCTAACACTTCTTGTTTATTATTACCAATACTAGAAATAATACCAAAACCTGTAACCACGGCTCTTCTCATAGAAACATTCCTTTACGTTAAAGAATAAAATAATCGGTCGCCAACTTACTATAAAATGAAAATATTTCAAGTCTTTCTTCGAATGTTCGACCAGTGAAAAAATTTTCGCTATTATAGCAAAAATCATGAATGCAACAAAAAAATTAGCTATATTATGTTTACAGTTACGCCCGCCAAAATTTACCTGAATCAAGAAAAAACACCGGTATCAGAACAATTTAATGACGTTTATTTTTCCAACCAAGACGGTTTAGCAGAAAGCGAATACGTATTTCAGCAAGGTAATCATTTATGGGAACGCTGGATTGTCTATCAAGAAAAACATTTTGTCATTGCAGAAACAGGATTTGGTACAGGTTTAAATTTTCTTGCCGTAACAAGTTTATTTCGCCAATTTCGGCAACAATATTCTCATTCCCCACTTAAACATCTATTTTTTATTTCCTTTGAGAAATACCCTCTTCCCAAAGTTCAACTACAACAAATTCATCAATTTTACCCACAATTTTCTGCTTTATCACAACAATTATGCGATTATTGCTTAGAGGCGATACAAGGTTGTCAGCGTTTTCATTTTGCTGAAACAACATTGGATTTATGGTTTGGTGATATTGCCGATAATTTGCCCCAACTGGGTGATTATATGCAAAATCGCATTGATGCTTGGTTTTTAGATGGTTTCTCACCCAGTAAAAATCCACAAATGTGGAATGATGAACTCTATCAACAGATGTTCTATTACAGCAAGCCACAAGGAACATTTTCCACATTTACCGCTGCAAGTGCGGTCAGAAAAGGATTAGTTTCTGCCGGATTCGAAGTACAAAAACGAAAAGGTTACGGCAAAAAGCGGGAATGTTTATGTGGTATTAAAAACGCTATTCCACAACAAAATGCAAAATCCCCTTGGTACTTAAGTCAGCCCGCCTCATTACTTTCTGAAGACATTGCAATTATCGGAGGCGGAATCGCTTCACTTTTCACCGCACTTTCACTATTAAAAAGGGGGGCAAAAATCACTCTTTATTGTGAAGATGAGCAACTTGCCCTCAATGCCTCCGGTAACAAACAAGGTGCTTTTTATCCTCAATTAAGTGATGACGATGATCGCAACATTCGTTTTTATGTTCATGCCTTTTTCTATGCTTTACAACAATTGCAGTGGGCAATTAAACAAGGTATAGAATTTGAACATGAATTTTGTGGTGTAGCACTTTGTGCTTACGATCACAAAAGTGCGGTTAAATTGGCAAAAATTTCTTCTTATCAATGGTCAAAAAGCTTGTATCAGAATTTAAATAAAGAGCAGTTAAGTGAAAAAATAGGGCTTCCTTTAGATTGTGCAGGAGGTTTTATTCCGCAGGGAGCTTGGCTTGCTCCACGTCAATTTGTGCAAAATACTTTCTCTTACTTACAACAACTTGGATTAGAGATCAAAACCTCACAAAAAATTACCGCACTTGACTACCGAAATTTACAATGGGTTTTAACCAATGAACAAAATGAAACCTTTAATCATCAAGTTGTTGTACTCGCCAATGGTTATCAAATTACAGATTTTGTGCAAACAGCTAAACTTCCTCTTTATCCCGTACGAGGTCAAGTCAGCCAAATTCCGACCAGTGAAAATTTACTGAAACTTAAATCCGTACTTTGTTACGATGGCTATTTAACTCCGGCGGATAAAATGAAACAGAGTCATTGCCTTGGTGCAAGTCATATTCGCAATAACAAAGATCGCCATTTTAGCTATCAAGAACAACTGGAAAATCAGCAAAAAATTCAACAAAATCTAGCTTCTACCGATACGGATAAAAACATGGATTGGTTGCAGGATATTGATATATCAGCCAATATAGCTAGAATAGGTGTTCGTTGTTCAGTGCGTGATCGTGTGCCGATTATGGGGAATGTACCTCATTTTGAGCAACAATGTTTAGACTACCGAAACATCTTCAATTTACGTCGTCGTAAACAGCCTATTCCTGATGCAGCACAATGGAAAAATTTATATCTCATCGGTGCGTTAGGCTCAAGAGGGTTAACTTCAGCCGCTTTATTAGGTGAAACCCTTGCCTCTCTGATTTATGCAGAACCACTCCCTTTGAGCGAAGATATTCTACATAATCTCAGCCCAAATCGCAGTTGGATACGTAAGTTATTAAAAGGAACTGAAATTAAATAAAATTTAATTGGATGGATAACAATATGAATAATCTTGAACTGGAGCAACTTATCAACCAAAAACTCAATAGTGCCAATATATCCGATTATGCACCCAACGGTTTACAAATTGAAGGAAAATCCAATGTGCAAAAAATTATTACCGGTGTAACCGCAAGCCAGGCGTTAATTGATTATGCCGTTGCACAACAAGCTGATGCAATTTTGGTTCATCATGGCTATTTCTGGAAAAATGAAAATCCTTGCATCCGAGGGATGAAAGGTAAACGCATTAAAACCTTGTTGCAAAATGACATCAATATGTATGGATATCATCTACCGTTAGATACACACGCAGAGTTGGGTAACAATACACAACTTGCGAAGTTATTAGGTATTGAAAATTTACGCCCATTAGAAAATGGTAGTTTCAGTATTCCTGTTTATGGTGATTTAGTTGAGACGGTAAGCGGTGAAGAATTGGCTCAACGCATTGAAAAAGCATTAGGGCGTAAACCCTTATTTTGTGGTGAAAATGCACCGCACTTAATCCGAACTGTCGGTATTTGTACCGGCGGCGGGCAAGGTTATATTGATTTGGCTGCAACAAAAGGATTAGATGCTTTTATTACCGGCGAAGTATCGGAACAAACGATCCATTCAGCCAGAGAACAAGGCATTCATTTTTTTGCCGCCGGTCATCACGCAACGGAGCGTTATGGTATTAAGGCCTTAGGCGAATGGCTAGCTCAAGAATACGGTTTTGAAGTTGAATTTAAAGATATTGATAATCCAGCTTAAAGATCAGCGTACTCTTGCGTCTTTTGTTTTTTCTCTCATTTTGACTTATACTATGCCGACTTTTTAACTAACCGAATAAAGGGTTTTATTATGGGATTTTTAGCAGGTAAACGCATTTTAATCACTGGTTTGGCGAGCAACCGTTCTATTGCTTATGGTATTGCAACGGCAATGAAACGTGAAGGAGCTGAATTAGCGTTCACTTATTTAAACGATAAATTAAAAGCACGTGTAGAAGAATTTGCACAAGAATTTGGTTCTACTATTGTTTTACCTTTGGATGTTGCAACAGATGAAAGCATCAAGGCATGTTTTTCACAATTAAAACAGCATTGGGACAAGTTTGATGGTTTTGTGCATGCTATTGCTTTTGCTCCGGGTGATCAGCTTGACGGCGACTATGTCAATGCGGCAACTCGTGAAGGCTATCGCATTGCACATGATATTAGTGCATACAGTTTCGTTGCAATGGCACAAGCAGCCCGTCCAATGTTAAATCAAAACGCCGGCTTATTAACGTTGACTTATTTAGGTGCTGAACGTGCCATTCCAAACTATAATGTGATGTGTTTAGCGAAAGCCTCTCTTGAAGCGGCAACTCGTGTTATGGCGGCAGACTTAGGTAAAGACGGTATTCGTGTCAATGCTATTTCAGCCGGTCCAATCCGCACTTTAGCGGCATCAGGCATTAAAAACTTCAAGAAAATGCTGGCCACTTTTGAAAACACAGCCCCTCTACGTCGTACCGTAACTATTGAAGATGTAGGCAATTCAGCCGCATTCTTATGCTCAGAATTGGCTTCAGGTATAACAGGTGAAGTATTGCATGTTGATGCCGGTTTTAGCATTACTGCCATGGGCGACTTAGGTGCAGAATAATCTACATTTAATCTTTTCTAGGGATGTTCAACTGAACATCCGTTTTCATTTATAGCGTAAGAATATGTTTCAAAATAATCCCCTACTTTCCCAACTCAAACAACAAATTCGTGATAGTAAACCGCATGTAGAAGGTATTGTAAGAAGTTCTGACAAAGCCTTCGGTTTCCTTGAGTGTGATAAAAAAAGTTATTTTATTCCGCCAATGGCAATGAAAAAAGTTATGCATGGCGACAAAATTAAAGCAGTGATTGAAACGATTGGCGATAAAGAACAGGCTGAACCGGAAGAACTCATTGAACCCATGCTAACTCGCTTTATTGCCAAAGTGCGGTTCAATAAAGACAAGAAATTACAACTTGTAGTCAATCACCCCCAAATTAATCAGCCAATTGGAGCGACACAAACAAAAGCCGTTAAAGAAGAATTACAAGATGGAGATTGGGTTGTGGCACAGCTAAAAAACCATCCTTTACGTGATGATCGTTTTTTCTTTGCACACATTTCTGAATTTATTTGTCACGCTGGTGACGAACTTGCACCTTGGTGGGTAACTTTGGCACATCATGAACAATCTCGTTATCCTGTACAGGGACAAGAAAGTTACCCTCTATTGGATCAACAAGAACGTGAAGATCTCACCGCACTTCACTTCATCACTATTGATAGTGAAACAACAAAAGATATAGATGATGCTTTATATATTGAGCCAATTAGCGAAAATGAAGCTCAAGTCGGTTGGAAATTAGTCGTTGCGATTGCCGATCCAACAGCTTATATTGATGTTAATTCACAAATTGAACAAGATGCCAGACAACGTTGTTTCACTAATTACTTGCCGGGATTTAATATTCCAATGTTGCCTCGAGAGTTATCCGACGATCTTTGCTCTCTTTCCGAAAATGCTCAACGTGCCGCATTGGTTTGTTATATCACAACAGATTTACAAGGTGAAATTACCGCACCACCGCACTTTGTCTCTGCTTATGTAATGTCGAAAGCTAAACTAGCTTATGATAAAGTGTCTGATTATTTAGAACAAAAAACAGGCTGTTGGCAACCACAAGATCCTGTTACTCAACAACAAATTGCGTGGTTACATGAGTTTACCTTAGCCAGATCACAATGGCGTAAAACTCATGCTTTACTGTTTACAGAAAAACCGGACTACTCTTTTGTACTGGCAGAAAATGGTAAAGTACAAGAGATTAAAACAGAATATCGTCGCATTGCAAACCAAATTGTTGAAGAAGCAATGATTATTGCGAATATTTGTGCGGCACAATATCTGGATGAAAAAATTGGTTTTGGGATTTTTAATACTCATAGTGGTTTCGATAAAAAATTCTTGGAAAATGCACATCATTTCCTGCTGTCAAATTTAACCAACGAACAAAATCAAGCAGAATTGAAACAACGCTATTCTGTAGAAAATTTAGCAACCTTAAGTGGATACTGCAATATGCGTCATGATATTGGAGCAAGCGAAAATAATTATCTTGAATTGCGTTTACGTCGTTTCTTAACCTCAGCAGAATTTAAAACGGAATTAGCACCGCACTTTGGCTTAGGTTTGCAAGGTTACGCCACATGGACATCTCCAATTCGTAAATATTCGGATATAGTTAATCATCGCCTAATTAAAGCGAGTCTCACAACACAACAATATGAACGCCCTCAAGATAGTGTCTTACAACGTTTACAAGAGGCTCGTCGTCAAAACCGTTTAGTTGAGCGAGATATTGCAGATTGGTTATATTGTCGCTATTTAGCAGATAAAGTAGAACAAAAACAAATATTTCAAGCAGAAATACAAGATGTCATGCGTGGCGGATTACGTGTACTTCTATTGGAAAATGGTGCTTCCGTCTTTATTCCGGCATCAACCTTACATAGCAATAGAGAAGAACTTCAGGTAAATTCTGAGGAAATCGCACTTTATATTAAAGGAGAAAAAACATACAAAATTGGCGATATAATTCATGTTCAACTTGTGGACGTTAAAGAAGAAACGAGAAGCATTATTGGAAATATTGCTAACTAATTCTAGGTTGAGTACAATAAACCGCACTTTTAAGCCAATGAAAAAATTCTCTTATTCAGCTTTTTCTTCCTTGGCTTTTAAAAATTTTAATTAATTAAAACTAATAACACTAAGAGGGAATGTTATGGCTAAAATTATAAAAATTGAAGATAATATGGTGTCTATTGGTATGCCTGATGGTTCAATCAAAGTAGTACACAGAACAGCTCTTGATTTTGAGCCACATGTCAGAGATGAAGTCGATGTATTCGGTACTGATGAAGCACCTGTTATTTTAAAAACAAAAAATACCTATGCTCAAACAGCCAAAGCGGTGAATAAAATTGCTTATTGCTTACTGGCATTTTTCTTGGGTGGATTGGGTATTCATAAATTTTATGCCGGTAAAACGGGATTAGGTATTTTATATCTTTTATTCTGTTGGACTTTCATTCCCGGTTTTATCGCACTCATTGAATTTATTATCGGGCTAACAAAACCGGCAGATGATAATGGAAACATCATTCTTTGATTTTGCTGATTTTATAGATAAAACAAGGGGAAATTAAATATTTTCCCCTTTTGCTTTGTTACTGCTTATTCACTTCTTAGCGTTTCATAAATCCGTTCCGCCAACGCAGCAGAAATGCCCGGAACGGAGGAAATTTCTGCTAAAGTCGCATTTTTTACACCTTGCATGCCCCCTAAATATTTTAATAAAGCTTGTCTTCGTTTTGCTCCAACACCTTCAATGGCTTCTAGACCGCTTTGAGTAAAAGCCTGTTGACGTTTTTTACGATGACCGCCAATGGCATGATGATGACTTTCATCACGAATATGTTGAATAAGATGAAGGGCAAGGCTGTCAGGCAGTAAATTCACTTCCTTATTTTGTTTACTAATAATTAACGTCTCTAAACCTGCTTTACGATCTACCCCTTTTGCTACCCCAATTAAGAGCGGTTTATTTTTATCCCAAGAGACATTTAATTGTGCAAAAACTTGTAAAGCACGGTTTAATTGCCCCTTTCCCCCATCAATAAAAATAATATCTGGAATTTTCTCATTTTCTAATGGGCGATCATAACGTTTCAACAAAGCCTGCTCCATAGCGGCATAATCATCGCCTGCAGTAATTCCGCTTATGTTGAAACGACGATAATCTGATTTCAACGGTCCTTCAGTATCAAAAACAACGCAAGAAGCTATTGTTTGCTCTCCCATAGTATGACTGATATCAAAACATTCCATACGTTTAATGGTAGTTAAAGACAAAAGTTCTTGTAATGCCTGATAACGCTCTTGTATTAAATTAGCTTGTTTAAGCTGTGTTACTAATGCGGCTTGTGCATTCATTTGAGCCAGATGTAAAAATTTGCTTTTATTGCCTTTCACATTATCTTGAATATTTACTTTACGTCCGGCTTGTTCTGTTAATAAAACCTCAAGTTCATGTTTTTCATTCAAAACATGATCAACAATAATGGTACTTGGTATAATCCGACCTTGATGCCCCTGTAAATAAAACTGTCCGACAAACGTTTCGGTTAATTCACTTAAATCCGTATTTGCCGGCACTTTGGGAAAATAACTGCGATTACCTAATACTTTTCCCTGACGAATAAATAAAACTTGTACACAAGCAATACCAAGCTGATAAGCAATTGCCATAATATCCATATCATCTAAACGTTCGTTAGAAACAAATTGTTTTTCAATTACCGCACGAATCGCCTGAATTTGATCACGGAAATAAGCTGCCTGCTCAAAATTAAGTTGCATACTCGCTTGTTCCATTTTTTTGATCAAATGCTCCAACACTTGCTGATCTTTACCTTGTAAAAATAGCCGAGCAAAATCGACCTGTTGCTGATATTCTTCATCAGATACTAAACCATCAATACAAGGGCCACTGCAACGCCCGATTTGATACTGCAAACAAGGGCGAGAGCGGTTGTTATATACCGAGTTTTCACATTGCCGAATAGGAAATAATTTTTGCAACAAAGAGAGAGTTTCACGTACCGATCCTGCATGGGGATAAGGGCCAAAATACTCACCTTGTACTTTTTTTGAACCTCGATGCGAGGTAATTCTAGGATGACGTTCTTTCGTTAATAGAATATAGGGATAGGATTTATCATCACGTAATAAAACATTGTAACGGGGCTGAAAAGCTTTAATATAATTATGTTCAAGCAATAATGCTTCAGTTTCTGAAGCGGTGATTGTTGTTTCTATTGAATGAATATGCGAAACCAGTGCGGAAGTTTTTTTACTGTTCAAATTAGTGCGAAAATAGCTGGATAAACGCTTTTTCAAATCTTTTGCCTTACCAACATAAATCACCTGCCCTTTTTCATCAAACATTCGGTATACACCGGGCTGGTGCGTTACATTGGCAAGAAAGTTTTTGGCATCAAACATGAGATAAAATAGACCGCACTTTTTCTAAATCTTCTACCGTATCTACCCCAACGGCAGGCGCTTGTTTTGCTAATTCTACATGAATTCTTTCACCGTTCCAAAGGACACGCAATTGTTCAAGTCTTTCAATTTGTTCCAATGTTGTGGGTTGCCATTGTACATATTGTTTAATAAAGCCGGCACGATAAGCATAAATACCAATATGACGGAAATAATGTTGGTGCAATTGCAATTGAGATAAATCTGCTTTACCCAGTTGAACAAACTGATCCCGATCCCATGGAATAACTGCACGAGAAAAATATAAAACATAACCATCTTTATCTGTTAAAACTTTCACTACATTTGGATTAAATAAC
This sequence comes from Histophilus somni, assembly GCF_014202395.1. Lineage (GTDB taxonomy): Bacteria > Pseudomonadota > Gammaproteobacteria > Enterobacterales > Pasteurellaceae > Histophilus > Histophilus somni. Next base: position 107,479 of record NZ_JACHGQ010000006.1, on the reverse strand, counting down.
TCTTCCACATATTCAATTTTTACTGCAAGAGTTGCCATATTCACTTGATATTTTTGTAGATTTTGTGCAACTTGACTCACAATAACAGGGGGAACAAGAGGCTCATCACCTTGAATATTCACAATAATTTCATCATCAGGTATAGCTAATTTTTCTATCACTTCCGCCAAACGTTCTGTACCTGAATTATGCTGAGAGGAAGTTATACAAACTTCTCCATCAAAACCACGAACTGCTCGTGCAACTTCCTCATAATCTGTTGCAACGACCACTCTTGTTGCACCGGATTGTTGTGCTTTTTCCCAAACGTGTTGGATCATTGGTTTTCCAGCAATGTCAGCCAAAGGTTTACCCGGTAAGCGACTGGACGCATAACGTGCGGGAATAATAACCGTGAAATTCATGAATATTCTCCTTATTACTGATTTTGTTGCTCAGGATTGGTTAAAGATGTAGACAAACTTATGGCCTGATCGGAAAGTAAAATTGGAATACCTTGTTTAATAGGGTAAGCAATATGATCAAAGTGACAAATAAGTTGCTCATTTTCACTGTCGTATTTCAATCGCCCTTGGCAAATTGGACATGCGACAATTTCTAATAATCTTCCGTTCATTTTTTCTCCTTTATTTGTTGTGAAACAACTTGCATAAATCGTTCTACCTCTTCTCCCTGAATATCAGCCTCAACCGGCACATACCACCAATTCGCCTGTGCAAAAGGACGACATTTAACCGCATCTTTTTCCGTCATAAAGAGCGGTTGATTTGAAGAGAAATATGCGAAATGTGTTGCTTCAAAATCCTGATGGTCTTGAAAACTTTGCGTTTTTTCAAGAGTTAACGCAAAATCTCGTAACATATTAAAAAAACGTTGCGGATAACCAATACCTGCTATTGCATTGAGAGGAATACGTTGAAAATCACGTAATAGTTTTTTCTCACCACTGACTAAATTAACGGCGAATTTAGGTAATAAGATCATTAACGTATTACTATAACCTGTTAGTTTTCCATTATTAATAATTAAATCCACTTCCGCTAAACGATTTGGTAATTCTCTTAAAGGTCCTGCCGGCATAACAAAACCATTGCCAAATACCCTTTCGCCATCAATCACTACAATTTCAAAATCACGTTGTAATTTATAATGTTGTAACCCATCATCGCTAATGATTAAATCACAATTAAACTGTGCCAGTAAAAGCTCAATTGCTTGTTGTCTATTCGGGGAAATACAAACAGGTACGCCTGTACGTTGTGCGATTAACAAAGGTTCATCACCGGAAATAGTTGGATTATCATCAATTTTAACTAAATATGGATAATACTCTGCTCGGCTACCGTATCCACGTGAAATAACGCCAACTTTAATACCTCTCGACTGAAATTGTTTTACCAACCAAATCGTTACAGGTGTTTTTCCATTTCCTCCCACAGATAAGTTACCCACAATCAAAACAGGAACAGGAGAGCGGTAGGATTTCAGCCAGTTTAATCGAAATAATCTCCGACGAATAACAGAAATAAACCAAAAGACCAAAGAAAATGGGAATAACAGCCAAACAAGTAACTTAGCTATAACGTGATTTTGATACCAAAAGAACATAATTAACCTATTTATTCAGTATGTTAAGGTGTGAATCCTTTGTAAATATCGGGATTTTTTAAATTTCATTATTAAAACAAAAAACAAGGTATTTTTCTACCGCACTACGAGTAAAACATTATCTCTTAAACTGCTTTTCAATGTGAACTATCATTTGCAAGGCAATATCAATTCCACTGGTTTTTTCGATCATTTCCAATCCGGGACTGGCATTGACTTCTAGCACTAACAACCCTTGTTTAGAACGGATCAAATCGACACCTGCAACATCTAGCCCTAAACATTTCGTTGCTTTTAAAGCCAGTACTTTTTCTTGTTCGGTTAACTGAATTTTCTCTGCACTTCCCCCTCGATGAAAATTGGCACGAAATTCATCTTCTTGTCCAATACGTTGCATTGTAGCAACAACTTTATCACCAATAACAAAACAACGAATATCCGTTCCTTGTGCTTCCTGAATAAAATCCTGCATTAATAACGGTACGTCTGCTTGAGTTAAAGTTTCCATAATACTCACCGCACTTTTACGATTTTCTGCCAAAATAACGCCTATTCCTTGTGATCCGTGTAACGTTTTCAAAATCGTCGGCGATTGAATTTGCAAAATGGCTTGAGTGGCAGAAAATTCTGCACCTGACAATGCTGAATTAGGGACAGCAATACCTTGTTCAGTCAATAACTGTAAACTAAGCCATTTATCTCTAGCTTTTAAAAACGCAACATCATCATTTAAACAAAATACATTTTTTGTACGAAAATGTCGTAACACGGCACACCCCATTCTTGTGCTTGTAGAACCAAAACGAGGAATAATCGCATCATAATCCGGTAATAAATACGGTTCGCTTTTACTATTCACTTGATAATACAATTCAAAGTGCGGTGCATTTTTCGAGAGTTTTAATAAGCAACGATTAGGATCCAGAATATCTATCTGATGCCCATTATCTTCCGCACTTTCTTTTAAACGCTGACAACTGTAAAGGCGAGGTTCTCGACATAACATTAGTAATTTCATAGTAGTCCTCTTCTCTATAAAGTGGCAAAAAGAAGTTGAATAAAAAATACAAGGGCTACCGCAATCTCAATTAAACCGAGTTGTTTAGCCGAGATCTTCATCTTCGGTAAAAAATAGGCACGTATTGCCGGTATAACAAAAGCAAATGCAAGATAAAACTGTTGTATTGCAACAAAAAGAACAACACAAGCAAAATGCCACAAGTAAGAAGCCAATAAATACTTAGGATTTTTTCGTTCACGCAAACAAGATTTGACATACAAAGTAGTGCCGATGAAATACAAACTTGGCAATAAAGCAACTAACCAAATTTGTTGAGTAAAGGTAAAAGTAGAAAAATAATAGCTTGCCATACCGGCAATAGCAAAGATAATTATCCCCGCCAAATCATTAATTAATGCTCGCTCATTTTTTTGTTTTACAAAATAAATATTGATGAAGCCAAAAGGTAACATTGCGATAAGAAAATATAAAATGTGCCAATTGTAGTAAAAAACAGGTAGTGCAAATATCAAACTTGTCGTGCCATAAATCAATGTATATTTTTGATATCTTATAAAATTCGATTTTTTACCTTTGAACAAATGAAAAAAAGGATAGCTCATTAAATATAGACTAAACCAAGCCAAAAATAAAAAGGAATGCTGCCAAGTCGGTTTAGCCAAAAGCATACCATATAAAAATGGCATTAATGCCATTAAAGTTGCACCATGTTGGTTAGAAATCAGCATTTTCACACAAAATTTTCCACTACAATAATTCAAGAAAAACTTGCAGATCCTAGTCCATTTTTACAAAAATCGCTATAATCTTTATACATAATTTCATTATTCACTAAGGAGACATTATGGAAAAAATACAACGCTTTCATTCTAACGGACGGCTATCTGAAATAACAATTCACAATAATACTGCTTATTTTGCCGGACAAGTACCGGAAAATACTGATGTAGATGCCTATTTACAAACAAAAGAAGTATTAGGTCTAATTGATAAATTATTACTAGAAATCGGTTCAAATAAAAGCAACATACTCAATGCACAAATTTTTTTAGCTGATATGCAAGACTATCAAGAAATGAATAAGGCATGGGATGAATGGGTTGATTCTCATAATGCACCGACCAGAGCCACAGTGCAAAGTCAATTGGCTGACCCGAAATGGAAAGTGGAAATTGTTATTGTGGCAAAATATTAATTTTTCATTCTTCAACATATAATGGCAGAACAAACAAAATTTATTCTGCCATTACTATCCTTAAACAAGCATTTTCATATCAAAAGTGCGGTCGAAAATAACGCTATAAATTAACTATTTCTAATTATTTTATAAAAATGAACTTTATAAAAAGTAGGACTTTACTTATACTAGGCAAAAATTTTTCTTGTTACATTTTATTAACTTTCTAATGCTCAATCGCTACTTGACTATCTCAATTAGAACAAGTCAAGTCTGTTTATATTTTACTAATTTGATTAATTAATAAAATATAAACAGATTTTTAAATTTTAGAAGGTACTTCTTATGAGTATTTATACTTACATTTGTTTTCTCTCTACCATATCGATTTTAATCGGTTTTGTCACTCAAAAAATCAGTGACCGTATTCAATACACAATTGCAATCACCGCAACAGCAACTGTAGGTTCACTGATATTACTAATCGCAGGATCCACTAATTTATTCCATTTAGACGACATTGCTCAAAACGTTATGCAACGCATTGATTTTAAAGATTTCCTATTAAATGGCATCTTGGGATTTTTACTTTTTGCTGGTGCATTGGGAATTAAATTACCTGTATTAAAAAGCCAAAAATTGGAGATCACAATATTAGCTTTGTTTTCAACGATAGCATCAACTCTCTTTATTGGAGTTTTATTTTACGGAATATCTGCCTTATTAAGGCTGCATATAGATTTTATTTATTGTATTTTATTTGGCGCTCTCATTTCGCCGACAGACCCTATCGCTGTATTGGCCATCATTAAAAACTTAAAAGCACCAAAAAAATTATCCATGAAAGTAGAGGGTGAATCTTTATTTAATGATGGTGTAGGATTAGTTATTTTTACAACTATTTTTACCGTTGCATTTGGTGGACATGAGCCAACTGCAATGGAGATTACAAAACTCTTCTTAGCTGAAGCTGTTGGTGGAATTTTCTTTGGCTTAATCTTAGGTGTTATTGCTCATTTTCTGATTTCAGCTACCGATGACGGAAGTTTAGAAATCTTACTCACTTTAACCATTCCTACTGCTGGCTTTATGTTAGCAAATTTGCTTCATGTTTCTGGTGCCTTGGCAATGGTTGTAGCCGGAATTATGATTTCCAACTGGACAAGACACTCCGGTTTTTCAGAACAAAGTCAACACTATCTTGATCACTTTTGGGAAATGATTGATCATTTCTTAAATTCACTTTTATTCTTATTAATTGGCTCTGCGATGTTATTGGTGAACTTTACTTCACAAGCGATCATCTTAAGTCTAATCGCTATTCCGGTATGTTTATTTTGTCGTTATGCAAGCGTATGGATCCCATTCAAATTCTTAAGTATGAAAACTGTGTACAATCCTTATACTTTACGAATTTTAACTTGGGGAGGCTTACGAGGCGGTCTCTCTCTTGCCATGGCACTTTCTATTCCTGCAACAAGTGCATTTTTAGAAAATATCGGTATGAATGTGCGAGATTTATTTATTATTATTACTTACAGCGTTGTTCTCTTTTCAATTTTAATTCAAGGCACGACAATAGAAACAATGATCAGAAAATCCAAAGAAGCAACTTTGCAAAAACGAGGTTATATAGGGTTAAAAAATCAGACTTAAAAACATCGATGTGAAGTCCGTGCTGTATGGTTTTCTCTACCTCAGACAATAGAATTAATATAAGTGAAACAGTATCAGCTATTTACTTCATAAGCATTTTTATGTACTGAGGCTAGAGTCTGTTATTAATAGATCAGATCTAAAATCGGATACAATATAATCCGTTTTGGTGAAATACACGAAATGAAATTTAATTTATATTGACTAAATCCAACATTTCTTGTGCGTTAGCTAATGCCATTTCACCAATGCCTTGTCCCCCCAAAAGTTTTGCTAATGCAATAACTCTCTGTTCTGATGTAAGTGCGGTCATTTTAGTTATTGTTTTATTTTCTATAACCTGTTTTTCTACAGCAAAATGATTATGTCCACAGCAAGCTACTTGAGGTAAATGCGTTACACAAATGACTTGGCATTTTTCGCCCAATTGTCGCAATAATTTGCCCACAACACTGGCTGTAGCACCACTAATTCCCACATCAATTTCGTCAAAAATTAAAGTAGGAACAGCTGCTTTATCAGAGGTTAAAACCTGTATAGCCAATGCAATACGTGAAAGCTCCCCTCCGGAAGCAACCTTATTTAAAGGTTGTACTGATTGACCTAGATTTGCTCTCAAATTAAAGCAGAGTTGATCATAACCTTTACTTGTGAGTTTTTTATCCTCATCAAAAGTAATTAAGAACTCCGCATTTTCCATAGCAAGTAATTTAATAGATTGTGTCACTTGTGTTGATAATTTTATTGCCCCTTGCTGACGACTTAAGCTAAGTTTCGTTGCAATTTCTTGCACATGTTGTCGCATCTGTTCTTCTTGTTGTATCAATTGCGATTCACTTTCAGAAAAGTGAACGAGTTGCTCAAGTTCATTTTTCAGTTGTTTATGTAATTCAACTAAATCCTGTGGTTTCACATTATGCTTACGAGCGAGTTGTAACACTTGTCCCATACGCTGTTCAACAGCCTGTAACAGTTTTGGATCCTGATCAATATTTGAGGATAAATGTTGCATTTCAGACGTGGCTTCCTGAATTTGAATAAGTGCCTCTTGCAACATTGTTTGCACATCAGAATAATTAGAATCCAATTGACAAAGCTCATCAATATATTGTGTTGCTTTATAAAGCAGGCTATCAATACTCACACTCTCATTTTCACTTAATAACTGTAATGTTGACTGAGATAAAGACATCAATTCTTCACTATTTGATAAGCGAGTATGCTCTTCTTCCAACTCCAAATACTCATTTTCTTTCAAATTAAACTGATCTAACTCTTCTACTTGATATTCTAATAGCTGTTTTTTTGCTTCATTTTCAGCACATTTCTGATGAAATGTCGTTACTTTTTCCTGTAACTCTCGCCAAGTGCGGTAACTTTCTTGCATATTTTTCAATAAGTCCTCATGTCCACAAAATTGATCAATAATATGAATCTGGTAGTCACTTTTTAGCAATTGTTGAGAAGCATGTTGACCATTAATCTGAATCAGATATTGTCCAATAGCTTTGAGTTGTGAGGCTGATACTGCAACGCCATTAATAAAAGCCTTCGACCGTCCATCAGAATTAATAATTCGACGTAAAATGCAATATTCAGGGTTGTCAGAATCTTGTAACTCCTGCTCTTGTAGCCATTGATAAGCAGGATTAATGCTCTCAATATGAAATGTGGCACAAACATCCACTCTCTCTTGTCCGTCACGTAACATAGATAACTCTGTTCTTTGCCCTAAACAAAGTCCGAGTGCATCAATAGCAATAGATTTTCCGGCTCCAGTTTCGCCGGTAATAACTGACATACCTTTCGCAAATTCAATATCAAGATGATGAACAATCGCAAAGTTATTAATGGTAAGTTGAACTAACATAGCATGAATCCTTTACTGTATATAAATACAATTATATATATGTTTTTATATACAGTAAATAGACTTATAAAAATTTTTTAAGCTAAATTTTTAAGCCAACCTAATTTTGTACTTAATACATTGTAATAATTGTAATTTTTTAGATGTAACAAGCGTAATTTATCTTGGCTTTTTGTGACATGTACAATGTCATCAGGGGTAAAAGAAAGCGCTACTTGACTATCACATCCAACTTCCAATTGAGATGTATTATATTCAGCAAAACGCACCGAAATCTTACTGTCAGCATCAATAACCAAAGGTCTAGAAGATAACGTATGTGGAAACATTGACACCAAGGCAATAGCATTAAGCTGCGGAGTTAAAATTGGACCTCCTGCTGACAAAGAATACGCAGTTGAACCTGTTGGTGTGGAAATAATCAGCCCATCTGAACGCTGCGAAAATGCGAATTTATCATTAATATATACATGAAAATCTATCATATGAGCAATTTTAGCCGGATAAATAACTGTCTCATTTATTGCATTGCTTTGTGCAACAACTTCTCCATTCCGCTCAATACTTGCTTCAAGTAAAAAACGCTCCTCAACAAAAAACTCGCCTCTTTCCAAACAAGCCTCTAACTGAGCATAAGCATTTTTCGGATCAATATCAGTTAAGAACCCTAAGTTACCACGATTAATACCTATTAATGGAATATTATACTTAGCTAGGACTCTCGCCCGTCCTAACATGTTACCATCACCACCAATAACAATGGCAAGATGGGCTAAACAGCCTATTTCATCTAAATCCGCTAAATGATTTACCGACAATCCTAAACGTTCACCAATTTCTCGTTCAACTAAAACTTGATAACCACGTTCAGAAAGCCAATGAAATAAATTTTTGTGCATTTGTAAATTCACATCATGACGAGGGCGTCCTACTAAGGCAATCGTCTTAAACGAAATAATTAATTTTTTACTATCAATAAAATTTGCTGGTGTCATGGTCTTTCTACAAAGAACACTTGAATTAAATAAAAGGAGTACTATATTACACACATTCTACTCTACTTGCCAATAAGTGCGGGTGTTAATTTCTATGTTTTTTGATACAATGATACAAATCTAAAAATGGAGTAAAAAAATAATGTCAGAACAAGAAAAAGTCGAACAAGAGGAAATTTCAGCTGAACTTGAAACTCAAAATGAGCAAGAAAAACCAATGGAAGAAACCGAAATACAGAATGGAGATGCGTTGGAAAATGCTATTGCTCGTGTGCAAGAACTGGAGGAACAGCTTATTCAAGCTGTAAAAAAAGAACAAGATATTTTGTTACGCACACGTGCTGAAATTGATAATATACGCCGTCGTGCTGAACAAGATGTTGAAAAAGCACATAAATTTGCTTTAGAGAAATTTGCTAAAGATTTGTTGGAAACGATAGACAATCTAGAACGTGCACTGTCTACTCCTGCTAATGTAGAAAATGAAACCATCAAAAGTTTAGTCGATGGTGTTGAGTTAACTTTAAAAGGACTTTTATCAACTGTTGCACGCTTCGGTGTTGAACCTGTCGGTGTAATTGGCGAAACTTTTAACCCTGAATTACACCAAGCTATTTCCATGCAACCAACAGAAGGGTTTGAAAGTAATCAAATTACAGTAGTTTTACAAAAAGGCTATCTATTAAATGGGCGAGTTATCAGACCTGCCATGGTAATGGTTGCACAATAATTAGCATATTTATATTCAATGAATAAAAGCAGACCTCTATGTTCTCAGTATTAAGTAGTCATAGAGGTCTGAACTGTTTAAGCACTTAGCTCAAGATCTTGTCCAATTCTTGACTCACTTCTTCAACTTTTTGTGTACCATCTAATCGAAAGTATTTCGTGTTACCTTGTGCAGCTTCAGCTTGATAATAATCAACCAAAAGTTTAGTGGTATTATGATAAATTTTTAAACGATCTAGAACGGTTTCAGGTTTATCATCTGCACGAAGAATTAAATCTTCACCGGTTATATCATCTTTATCTTCCACTTTTGGCGGGTTATAAACAATGTGATAAGTCCGTCCAGAAGCAGGGTGAACACGACGACCACTCATACGCTCAACAATAACTTCATCCGGCACATCAAATTCCAATACATAATCAATACTGATACCAACGGATTTTAAAGCGTCTGCTTGTGGAATTGTACGTGGGAAACCGTCAAGTAAAAAACCTTTCTCGCAATCTTCTTGTGCTACACGTTCTTTCACCAAAGAAATAATCAAATCATCAGGTACCAATTGTCCCATATCCATTAAGATTTTAGCCTTTTGTCCCAATTCACTTCCAGCTTTAATTGCAGCACGTAGCATATCACCAGTAGAAATTTGAGGAATGCCAAACTTATTTGTAATAAATTGTGCTTGAGTACCTTTGCCTGCACCAGGTGCCCCCAAAAGAATGATTTTCATATTAACCTCATAAAACAATAATAAAATAAACTCGCATACATTACCTTGATTAGCTTACAAACTCAAGTGCGGTATAAATTTTTATTATTTTATTTCGTGCTATTCATTAAATTTTTAGCAGGATTGTTCTTTTGAGTTGATGTATTTTTGCGTTTATCCCACCATAAAAATAAATTTGCTAAAATTGTGCCTGAAATAGAATGCCATACGCAAGATACTGCACAAGCAATAGCAGACTCCGCATTAGTTGGGAAAAATTTTGAACTTAATCCTGTTGCCAAACCAGCATTTTGTACTCCTACTTCAATAGATAAAGTGCGTTTTTTAGCTGTACTCATTCCAAATAAACGCCCTGTAAAGAAACCTAAGATGTATCCAATAACATTATGGAAAACAATACATACAAAAATTATAAAACCGGATTCTAAAAATTTATTTCCATGTACCGCAACAACGCCACCAACAATAAAAGCAAAGTTAATAACCGCAACACCCGGCATTAATTCACGCAACTCTTGAAACCATTTTTTATTTTCAAACGTTATGTTCATAATTGAGCCAATACCAACAGGAACCAATGTTACTAACAACATAAACTTAAACATTGCCCAACCGTCCATTGCAACCGTTTCACCTACTAAATAATTCAATAAAAGTGGGGTCATTATTGGAGCTAAAATAGTAGAAACAGTAGTCATACCCACAGAGTAAGCCACATCGCCTTTACAAAGAAAGCTCATGATATTTGAAGCAACACCACCGGGACAACAACCAACCAACACTAAACCCAAAGTTAACCCTAGAGACAAATTAAAGAGTTGTGCAATAGAAATTGCAACAAAAGGCATAATACTATACTGGGCGATAGTTCCTACTAAAATATCAAAAGGACGTTTTGCAAGAATACGGTAGTCTTCTTTACCTAAGGTCATGCCCATTGATAGCATTATTAGACCAAGTACAATAATTTGTGCATCACCTTTTACCCAAGTAAAAAGATTTGGGGAATAAAAAGTAACACAAGCTAATGCAATGATAACAAGTGCGGTGTATTTTGCTAAAAGATGACTGAACTTTTTTAATAAAAACATAACTTTTTTCCTCATAAATTACTTACCCAATAATGAGGAAATTTTATGGTTAAGTCAATGTCATTTTCAGCATTTTAATTTGAATTTTTTCTTTTAAATATAATTAAATATTTATTTAATTCCAATTTTTTAATTGTTTTTAGATTTTTATCTTGAAAAGATATTTATTGGCAATAATTTTATAAAGGTAAGAAAGAAAGTGTATAGTAAATATCACTTTATTTTAAAATTGAGTTTATTTTTTCAGCACAGTACAAGACTGCATGATTAACATGAGACTTAATGGGAAAATTTTCTTTTTAGTAATTGCTTTAAATAATCTTTTGCTCGGATTTTCAATTGATACTGAGGGCGATTGCACTGATCAAAGAAATGTACAGTTAAACTGACATTTTGATATTTTTTATTGGTCGGTCGCATAACTAAATTAATATCACATTGCATCTGATCAAGATCGGAAATTCCCTTGCCTTCAATAATAATATTCTCAGTCAAAATAAATATATCTTCTAAATACAATAAGTTATTCTCCCAATTTGCGTTGAGTTGAAGATGTTCAAAAGCCATATCCCTCGGTGCATTTTCTCTATCGTAATTGATAGGTAAAATCCCACTCGCCAACTCCAACAAATTAACGCCGGATAGAGATCCTTGTTTAATCGTAATTGGCATGTCCAGTTTTTGTAACCGATTATTTTTTACTACACCACTCGCAACAATATCAGCTTTTCCTGTTATAAGTGGATCTAAATCTGCCATTTTAAGCCAATATTCAATGGGAAAATTATGACTGCTAAACTGCAAAGTTCCTTCTGTAAACACCGATGAAAGATCACGAGTTGAATTATATTCAAACTCTGCCGCACATTGCTCACAATCCCTAGCTTTAAACAAAATCTTTAGTCCCTTTTCCTCGTTTTTTGATTGATAGATCTCCGCTTTAATAAGCACAGGTTGCTGATTTATGACGATATTTCCTTCAAATTTAGGAGTCTCCATCTCATTTTGATTAAAAAATCCTTCAATAATATGAAAATTGAATGTTCTTTTATCCAAATAAACAGGTTGAGCAAATTGCAGTTCCAGCTGCACATTATCAAAGAAAATGTTGCTATTTTGTTGTGTAATTTTCCCTATCATTGTTAAGTGCTGAACAGCTGGGAAAGATGGATATGAGTGGGAAATGTTGTTTAGAACAATATTATTTACAGCAAGATTACCCGCTAATAAATTCAATACGCTTATTTCAATATTTGCCGTGTCAATATTAATGTGAGAAGGATGTTTAGAATATTGGAGATTAGTAAGCGTTATCTTTGTAGGGAAAAAATCAATAGTAATGTTGTCAACCGCTATTTGGTTAGCATTTAATCTTGCGACTAACGTTGATTGAATTTTTTCAATCTGCACATACGTGAAAATTGCTATGCCGACAAAAAAAGCGGTAATAAAAAAGAAGATTTTTTTCCACATAATCAGATATACCCTTACTTGTCCTCACTAATACGACTGGCAACCGCACTTTGCTGATGTTTATATTTTGCGTCTTTGCGACTTGTATAAGGTCTCGCAGCAGTACCACTTAATACTTCAAAACTTAATGCACCAATCACCATGTTGGGACGTAACGCCAAAGGCAATTTTCCAGAATTAAAAAACTCTAAGACAATTTTCCCCTCCCAACCCGGATCGATACGATGTGCGGTAACATGAACCATTAACCCTAAACGAGCCAGCGAAGATCGCCCATCTAACCAACCAATAATATTGGCAGGTAATTTGACTGCTTCTAATGTTGTGGCTAAGGCTAATTCACCCGGATGTAAAAAGAAAGCTTCATTCTCTCCAATAATAATTTCATCACTCATTACCGCATCAAGTTGAGCGGTTACCTCTTCTTTAGGACCGCTTAAATCAATGAAAGGTGCAGTATGTTCACGAAAAACACGAAAAGAATTTCCCAAACGAACATCAATAGTTGCACCATTAATTTTTTCGTTGCTCGGTCTAGGTGTTAAAGAAATAATACCTTGATCCAAATATCGCTCAATATCTGTATCACATAATCTCATATTTGTTCCTTATTTGTTATTTAACAAATGTTGAATTTGCACTTTTAACATATTAATCGCAACTCGATTCTTGCCACCACGAGGAACAACTATATCAGCATATTGTTTTGATGGCTCAATAAATTGTAAGAACATTGGACGAACCGTGGATTTATATTGATCAATGACAGACTGTAATGAGCGACCACGTTCTTCCATATCACGTTGTAAACGGCGAATAAAGCAAATATCCAAAGGTGTATCAACAAAAACCGACATATTTACCTCCTGACGAATACGCTCATCTGTTAATAACAAGATCCCCTCCAAAATAATTACTTTTTTAGGCTCAAACCGAGTTACTTCTTGGGTTCTTGTATGTTCAACATAGCTATAAACTGGAATATCAACGGCTTTACCCTTTTTTAGATCGCATAAATGTTGAATTAGTAAATCACGATCCATTGAATTTGGATGATCATAATTTGTTTTAATACGTTCCTCAAAAGAAAGATGCGTTTGGTCTTTGTAATAACTGTCTTCCGTCACAATCCCAATTTCCTCACAGCCTAATTCATTACACAATTCCTCATGAATAGTCGATGCAATTAAACTTTTCCCCGATGCTGACGCACCAGCAATGGCAATAATAATACAAGACTGATCTGACATGGATAATATTCCACCTAATTTAAATGAAAATTTATGCCGATTATAAAGAAAATTTACCTGTATTGACAGTCATTCTCAGAAGATTTATGTATCACTCCCTTTTATTTTGTATTGTGTGACTTTCCTCACATGATCCTATTTTTTCTTGTGTTATCATTCCTACACTGTCTTACAACAGGTATTTTTCAAACAAGGAGAACCATATGAAAATGAAAAAAATATCTTGGGCAATATCAACCGCACTTTTTGCAACAGGATTAATGGTAACGACTCAAGTTAATGCAAAGGGGCGTTTAGTTGTCTACTGTAGTGCAACTAATGAAATGTGTGAAGCTGAAACCAAGGCTTTCGGTGAAAAGTATGACGTAAAAACATCCTTCATTCGAAACGGCTCGGGCAGTACTCTAGCAAAAATTGAAGCAGAAAAAAATAATCCGCAAGCCGATGTATGGTATGGCGGTACGCTTGATCCTCAAGCACAAGCAGCAGAAATGGGATTATTAATGCCATATCGTTCCGACAATATTAATCACATTGTAGAACGTTTCCAAGATCCGGCTAAAGTGAAAGGTAATTATACCTCTGCTATCTATATGGGAATTTTAGGTTTTGGTGTTAATACGGAACGATTGAAAAAGTTAGGTATCACTGAAATTCCAAAATGCTGGAAAGATTTAACCGATCCTCGTCTTAAGGGAGAAATCCAAATCGCTGACCCACAAAGTTCAGGGACTGCCTATACAGCGATTGCAACTTTTATTCAAATTTGGGGAGAAGATAAAGCTTTTGATTATTTTAAACAGTTACACCCAAATATTTCACAGTACACAAAATCGGGAATTACCCCCTCTAATAATACCGCTCGTGGTGAAACAGCTGTGGGAATAGGTTTCTTACATGATTATGCATTGCAAAAACAACAAGGTGCACCAATAGAAATGATTGTGCCTTGTGAAGGAACAGGGTATGAATTAGGAGGTGTCAGTATTATTAAAGGTGCAAGAAACTTAGAAAATGCTAAATTGTTTGTAGATTGGGCGTTATCAAAAGAAGGGCAAGAATTAGCTTGGAAAAAAGGAAAATCATTCCAAACATTAACTAACACGACAGCAGAACAATCACCGGTAGCTTTTGATCCTAAGAAATTAAAACTTATTAATTACAATTTTGAAAAATATGGTGACGTTGCAGAACGTAAACGTTTAATTACAAAATGGATTAATGAAGTTAAATTGGCTAAATAAAAATATTTTTTACTTAGGAGAATAAGTATGAAGTTATCAAAATTTGCTTTATCTCTTTCCGCTTTATTTTTTGCAAGTTTATTTCACGCTCAAACCTTGGCAAAATCGGCAGGGAGAGTAGTGGTTTATTGTAGTGCTCAAAATGTAGTATGTGAAAAAGCCGTTCAAGGTTTTTCTGAGAAATACAATGTTAGTGCATCATTTATTCGCAATAGTTCAGGCAGCACTTTAGCAAAAATGGTAGCGGAAAAAAATAATCCTCAAGCTGATGTGTGGTTTGGCGGTCCATTCGACACGCACTTACAAGCGGTGGAACTAGGTCTGATTGAACCTTACACATCACCGAAATTGGCAGAAGTGCTTCCTCAGTTCCAAAAATTAGGAAATGGAAAGAGTTCTGTTGTATACATGGGAGTATTAGGCTTTGGTGTAAATACCGAAAGGTTAAAAAAATTAGGTATTACTGAAGTTCCAAAATGTTGGAAAGATCTCTTAGATCCACGGCTAAAAAACGAAATTCAATTAGCTGATCCTCAAAGTTCAGGTACTGCTTACACGGCAATTGCAACATTTATCCAATTATGGGGAGAAGATGCAGCGTTTAATTACTTGAAAAAACTTCATCGAAATGTATCCCAATATCCTAAAGCAGGTACAGCTCCTTCAAGAAATACAGCAAGAGGAGAAACAGCAATAGGTGTAGGCTTTTTACAAAATTACTCTTTTGAAAAAGCAAATGGAGCACCTATTGAGCTTGTTGTTCCTTGTGAAGGAACGGGCTATGAACTGGGCGGAATCAGTATCATTAAAAATGCACGTAATTTGAAAAATGCAAAATTATTTGCTGACTGGGTAATGTCAAAAGAAGCTCAAGAACTTTCTTGGCAAAAGGCACAATCCCATCATATTCCAACTAATGCTAATGCTGAACCATCGCCTTATTCACTTAAGCCAACGGAATTAAACTTAATCGATTATGATTTTGATCGATTTGGATCAAATGAAGTTCGCAGCAAGATTATTGATAAATGGGTTACAGAAGTTAAATTAGCAAAGTAATTTTTGTTTCACGGAGGTTTTATGAGTGAACAGACACGAATATTCAAAGGTAGCCTAGGATGGATTTTATTGTCGTTTATTGGATTTTTTGTGTTACCAACTATGACATTACACTATGGTATAACAGATTCTACATCTGAAGAAATTTATGACGCAATGGGATGGACTAAGTTTAATTTAAGTTGGCTTTGGTTTGGTTCATTACTCATTGTGCCAATACTTTCTCATTTATTTCAACATAGCGGGGAACAAAAACAAGGAAAAGTTGAATTTTTTGCTGTTGTAGGAATCTTCTTTTTTGTATTTTTGTCTGCTATTTTGCAAAAGTTCAGTCTTGGATATTCCATTTTTATCTTGGTTATTACGTTGGTTGCATTAGCAACCAACGCATTGGCAAAAATGAAATTTATGCAAGGAGATAAGTTCATTATATTTTCTCTAATAAGTATCATTTTACTTATATTTTTCTTTATTGTTTATCCAACTTTCGCCATTTTCCTTTCTATGTTCTACGATGGCTCGACATTTGTACCTGGCCAAGTGTTGGACATTGTGAGTAAACCCTATGTTTTACGCATCATTGGAAACTCATTAGCGGTTGCATTTACAATTGGAACTCTAGCGACATTATTTGGGTTAATTTTTGCACTTTATACTACCAGAGTTGCTAAGCGAACAGCGGTAATAGGTAAAATATTCTCTATTTTACCTATTGTTACCCCACCTTTTGTAGTCGGTCTTGGGGTAACATTAATGTTGGGACGTTCCGGTTATGTAACTTCATTTTTAGTTGAGTATTTTGGGTTTAGCAGTAACTGGCTATATGGTTTTACAGGTATTGTAATTGCTCATACTTTAGCACTTACTCCCATGTCATTTATGATTTTAGAAGGTGCACTAAAATCTATCCATCCATCTATTGAAGAGGCATCTTATACATTAAGAGCAAATCGCTATCAAACGTTTTTTAATATTATTTTTCCGTTGTTAAAGCCAGCATTAGCAAATTCATTCTTAGTTGTGGCAATTCAATCATTGGCGGATTTTAGTACGCCATTAGTTCTTGGCGGTAGCTTTGATGTGATTTCATCACAAATTTATTTTTACATTGCGGGTTCTCAATTGGATTATGCTTCAGCCAGCACGTTAGGTACGATATTACTCATATTTTCTCTTGCAATCTTTATCATTCAATATTGGTGGATAGGTAATCGTTCTTATGTAACAGTATCGGGAAAATCCTATCGAGGAGACGTACAAGAATTACCAACGACCTTAAAATATATCGTTGTCTTTACGTTAGGTTTTTGGATCCTCTTTAATGCGGTCTTATATGGCAGTATTTTTTATGGTAGCTTTACAAAAAACTGGGGCGTTGATTACACGTTCACCCTACAAAATTACATAACGTTATTTGGTCAAGGTTTCAGTGATGGTGCTTGGCCGTCATTAATTCAAACGGTTATTTTTGCGATAAGTGCGGCTCCAATTACGGCTATTTTCGGATTGCTCATCGCATATATTACAGTAAGACGAGATTTTAAAGGCAAAAAAACCTTAGAATTCTTAACCTTACTTTGCTTTGCTGTACCAGGTACCGTTGCCGGTGTTTCTTATATCATTGCATTCAATGATGCACCGATTTACCTTACAGGTACGGGACTAATTATTATTCTTTCAATGGTAATGCGTAACATGCCCGTTGGTATGCGAGCGGCGGTTGCAGGACTTGGACAATTAGATAAATCTCTAGATGAAGCTTCACTTTCTTTAAAAGGCAGTTCATTAAAAACTATTTTATTTATTGTTTTTCCATTATTAAAACCGGCATTACTTTCCGCATTGGTTACCAGCTTTGTTAGAGCAATGACAACCGTCAGTGCGATTGTTTTTTTAGTTACAGCGGATACACGAGTAGCTACTGCCTATATTTTGAATCGAGTTGAAGATGGCGAATATGGCATAGCCATTGCTTATGGTTCAATTTTAATTGTTGTAATGATGGCAATTATTTTATTCTTTGACTGGATCGTTGGTGACACTCGCATTTCCCGTTCAAAAGCGAAAAAAATGAATTAATCGGTACCGCACTTGAATAGCGAAGTGCGGTAGAAAAATAAAAAATTTTAACGAAAGGCTATAAATATGAATAATGATTTTTTAGTACTCAAAAATATCACCAAATCGTTTGGTAAATCTGTAGTAATAGATAATTTAAACTTGAGCATAAAACGTGGTTCAATGGTAACTTTATTAGGACCGTCAGGTTGTGGTAAAACAACGGTATTGCGTTTAGTCGCCGGACTTGAAAGTCCAACCGAGGGAGAAATTTTTATTGATGGTGAAGATGTAACAAAATCTTCCATCCAAAATCGTGATATTTGTATCGTATTCCAGTCTTATGCACTGTTTCCGCATATGTCCATCGGCGATAACGTTGGCTATGGCTTAAAAATGCAAGGTGTGGGTTCTGATGAACGCAAACAAAGAGTAAAAGAGGCACTAGAATTAGTTGACTTGGCAGGATTTGAAGATCGCTATGTCGATCAAATTTCAGGTGGACAACAACAACGAGTAGCACTGGCAAGAGCATTAGTATTAAAGCCGAAAGTGTTATTATTTGATGAACCTCTAAGTAATTTAGATGCCAATTTACGCCGTTCAATGCGTGAAAAAATTCGTGAATTACAACAGCGTTTAAATATTACTTCTTTATATGTAACTCATGATCAAACAGAAGCTTTTGCGGTATCTGATGAAGTCATCGTGATGAATAAAGGTAAAATCATGCAAAAAGCACCGGCAAAAGAGCTTTACAAATATCCTAACTCACTATTCTTAGCAAGTTTTATGGGAGAAAGTAGTATTTTTAATGGCTATTTAGAACAAGGCAAAATTACCATTAACGACTATCAATTTGTTTTACCTGATGCGGATAAATTCGCTTTGAACGATGGAGAATGTTTAGTGGGTATTCGTCCTGAGGCAGTCAAACTAAAATCAGAAGGTCTTGCTCAACAACATTGCATCATAAAAAGTGCGGTCTATATGGGAAGTTATTGGGAAATCATAGCTAATTGGGGCGGTAAAGATTTACTAATCAATACTAACCCAGAGAATTTTTCACAAGAAATGCACGAGGCCTACGTTCATTTTAGTGAAAATGGCGTATTTTTACTAAACAAACAAGAATAAAAAGCAACTAATCTGACAGTCTCTGTTTAACAGCTGACTGTCAGATCAATTTGAACTGGAAACTCTAATAATTTCCCTGCCTATTTTGTTTCCAGTTTTGTCTGCTCGTAAACCTAGCACTTTATCCATATCTATCATCAACAATAAAACGTCCAATAAACAAAACGCTTGATACGCTCAAGAAGTGCAAAATATTCACGTCTTAACTTAACCCAAAAAGTGCGGTTGTTTTTATTCATCGTAATCTGGCTTTGCTTAGAAAAATCGGGTTTGACACAAGGCGGATTCACGCCCAATAAAGCAACATGATTTTCATAAAAACGATCCATAAAAATATCTACATTGTAGATCCACTCTTGAGAATGCTCTAAAAACTTCTGTGCTGCTTGAGGAGTAAGATAATAACCTGTCGTGTTACTATAACCGAAATAATGTT
This sequence comes from Histophilus somni, assembly GCF_014202395.1. GTDB lineage: Bacteria > Pseudomonadota > Gammaproteobacteria > Enterobacterales > Pasteurellaceae > Histophilus > Histophilus somni. Next base: position 87,944 of record NZ_JACHGQ010000006.1, on the reverse strand, counting down.
GTTCTAATTTTGTACTATCGGGTAACGTGTGAATTAATTTTGTTCTAATTTTTGAACTATTAGAGTGCGTTAACCAAAAAAATTCAAATTGATTTTCCGCAGAAAAGCAGAACTGATAAACAGCTAAAAAATTGGGCTGCAAAATAGCATCATCTTCTAATACAATAATAGGTTGTTGTAATTGAACGCATTTTTCCCATAGTAAATAATGACTTGCATAGCAACCTAATTGCCCTAAAGTTATTTCATTTCCCTTTCGCTGATAGCGTTTCTTTTGATTGTATTTAGCAAATAAAGGATGATTTGGTTGGGTGTTTCCATTTACCCCTGTAAAAAACTGATAATTTATTACGATGTCAGGATGCTGTTCTTGAAGTGCGGTAAATTGGTGGGAAATAAAATGTTTTCTTTCAGTTGCTTTTTCTAAATTTATGACAAAAATCGCTGATTGATTGATTGATTGATTGATTGATTGATTGATTGATTGATTGATTGATTGATTGATTGATTGATTGATTGATTGATTGATTGGCATTATCTAACATAATTCACAGTAAACTCAACAAAATATTGGCTATTTTAGAAATTATTTTTTATACTGTCAATTTAATTGGGTAGCAAACCACTACATTTTATATATAAAAAATGAGTAAACTATGTTTAATTATGTTATTAGTCTAAAAAGTGCGGTCGACCGACGTCAACATATCGAAAAAGAATTTAGCCAACAACATATTCCCTATACTTTTTTTGATGCTTTTCAACTTAATGAAGAAAACGAAAATATCCTTCAACACTATGTCCCAGCTTTAAGTAAAAGCAGTCTCGCAAATAAACTAAAGAGCTGTTTTATGAGTCATGTTTTATTATGGCAAAAATGTGTGGATGAAAATCTACCGTTTATTGCCATTTTTGAAGATGATATTTTTCTCAGTTCGGTCGCCAATAAATTTTTGAGTGAATATGATTGGTTAAAAGAGCGGTTCGCTTTTAATCAATATTTTATTCTCCGCTTAGAAACAATTTATATGAAATCAGAATATTGCAAGACAAAAATTCCCGACTACCAAAACCGTAAATTTAATCGGCTAATGTCTGGACATTTTGGAATGGGAGGCTATATTCTTTCTCAAGTTGCAGCTAAAAAATTATTAGCGTTATTTAAAAATACGGATATTTTCATTGAAGAAATAGATCAAATTATTTTTAAGCAATTATTAAAAGATGAACAATATCCGGTTTATCAATGTGAGCCTGCCATTATTATTCAGGATTGTATTTTAAATAAAGATAACTGCACATTAACCAGTTCTCTTGCACCCGAGAGAGAGAGAGAGAGAGAGAGAGAGAGAGAGAGAGAGAGTAAAAATAATAAAAAAGCAAAAAAGAATTTATGGCGAAGTATATCGAAGGAAATAGGGCGATTTAGAAGAGGGATATTGAAAGGTTATCGTCGTATAAAATTCTTATAATAATATCTCTGCACATAGCATATCATTGTTAGAATACGTTATTTTATTTTTAGGAAATATAATGTTTAATCATGTTATCAGTTTAAAAAGTTCAGTTGAAAGACGTCAACATATTGAAAAATATTTTGGCGAACAAAATATTCCATATTCCTTTTTTAATGCGTTTCAACCTAATGAAGAAAATGAACATATTATTCAACAATATGTCCCTTCCTTAAATAAAACCGATCTGACAATAGGAGAAAAAGGCTGTTTTATGAGCCATGTGTTATTATGGCAAAAATGTATTGATGAAAATTTACCTTTTATCGCTATTTTTGAAGATGACATTATTCTCAGTCCAGTCGCCCATCAATTTCTTGGTCAATATGATTGGTTAAAAGAGCGGTTTGATGTGAATCAGTATTTTATTCTTCGTTTAGAAACTTATTTAATGAATTCAGCATATCGCAAAACTAAAATTAAATTTTTTCAACAGCGTTGTTTTCCTCAATTAATGTCTCAACAATGGGGAACTGCAGGATATATTATTTCACAAATTGCCGCAAAAAATTTATTAGATTTATTTAAATCTCCTTATTTTTCAGTTGAGCCAATTGATGTTATTTTATTTGAATCATTATTAAAAGAAGAACAATATCCCGTTTATCAAATTTCTCCTGCAATTGTTATTCAAGATAATGTTTTAAATCAAAACAACTGCAAGTTAACCAGCGTTATTTCAGTAGAGCGTGCAGAGAGAGAGAGAGAGAGAGAGAGAGAGAGAGAGAGAGAGAGAGAGAGAGAGAGAGAGAGAGAGAGAGAGAGAGAGAGAGAGAGAGAGAGTAAAAATAATAAAAAAGCAAGAAGGAATTTATGGCGAAGTATTTCGAAGGAAATAGGACGATTTAGAAGAAGATTAAAAAGAAAATTGAATGGTTGGCGTATTGTAAAATTCTTATAGAGAGGTTAAAAATAATGAATAACTTAGTTTCTGTACTCATTTCAGCATATAATGCAGAAAAATATATAGAAGAATGTATTCGTGCAATTATGCTTCAATCTTATAATAATATTGAAGTAATTGTAGTAAATGATGGATCTACTGATAATACTCAGGAAATTTTAAATAGATTATCACATGAATACGCTAGGGGGGGGGAATTATTAGTATTACAAAATGAAACTAATTTAGGACTTATTAAATCTCTTAATAAAGGTTTAACATATTGTAATGGAAAATATGTCGCAAGAACTGATGCTGATGATATTGTTGAACCCTTTTGGATTGAAACGATTGTAGAAAAAATGGAAAGAGAACCGGATTTGCTTGCTGTTGGCGGATTTATTACTATATTGCATGATAATGATGTTCCACTTGGAAAAGTGGGAAAATATACTAAAAATAAAGATGTGTGGAAAGGCTGTTTAGAATATGAAGAAATTTTAAGAGAATTTCCATTTAAAAATCAATTTACTCATCCCACTATGGTAATCCGAAACGATGTTTTTAAGAAATATAATCTCTTTTATGATGAAAAATATCCGCATGCAGAGGATTATAAATTATGGCTAGAAATACTTAAAAGAGGAAAAATGGCAAATATCCCTCAATCATTTACTTACTATAGGGTACACCATAATCAAATATCTTCAAAATATAGTGATATACAAGAAAAATCAGCTAGAAGAATAAGAATAGAAGCAACCAACTTTCTCTTACAAAAATTAGGCATTAACTACTCTTTCCAAGAAAACTATTGTTTTAATGATTTATCTGATTTTGCCGAATTTATTTCATCTAAAAAAAATATTTTACCAGCAAGTGATTTTAAATCGCTTAATGTTGTTCTTTTCAATATGATACTAAATTTAATTTATCAAAATTGTGGCTCTATTGAATTTCTCTTATATATTTTAAAATATAAACATTTAAATTTATTACAAAAAAGAAAAATACTGAGTAAAACATTAAAATCCTTAATAAGAAGAAGAAACAAATGAACATTCTCTTTTCATGTGATGACAATTATGCAAAATATTTAGCAGTAACTATGTTAAGTATTATTCACGCTAGAGATAAAAACAATGAGTGTTATACTATTCATTTTTATTTGTTGGATATGGGTATTTCTACTGTTGCAAAGGATTATTGCATTGAACTAGCCAATAAAAACAACTGTCGTTTGGATATTACCCCTATTAATATAAGTGATTTTGAAAAATTTCCTAGAACAATAGAATATATTTCTTTATCAACCTACGCCAGGTTAAATCTAGCAAGTTATTTAAAAAAATTTAATTTAACGAAAATTATTTATTTGGATATTGACATATTGGTCAATCATAGTCTGTTGCCGTTGTGGAATACTGATTTAGGAAACAAGGCAATCGGAGCTTGTTATGATGCTTTTATTGAATCCCAAGAAAAAAGCAAAAGAATGAGCAGTCAGTCAGTCAGTCAGTCAGTCAGTCAGTCAGTCAGTCAGTCAGTCAGTCAGTCAGTCAGTCAGTCAGTCAGTCAGTCAGTCAGTCAGTCAGATTATAAAACAAAACTTCATCTACCTAATACACATTTTTATTTTAATGCCGGCGTATTATTAATTAATGTAGTTGAATGGGAAAAATGTCATGTTTTTGAAAAATCATTACAATGGATTGAATATTGTAAACGTAATAATATTGAATTTTTATATCAAGATCAGGATATTTTAAATGCTATTTTTGCGAATAATGTAAAATATTTAGACTTAAGATATAATTTTACTGCCAATGCGTTAAATAGACTAAAAAGGGTAAGTAAAAAAGAACGGAATCAATATGAAGAAGCGACTATGCCTCTTGCTATTATTCATTATGTTGGTCCAAAAAAATCATGGCATGAAAAATGTTCAATGCTAAAAGCGAATTTATTTTGTCATTTATTCCAGCAACTTGAAAATCCACCAAAAGAATGGAAAGTTGAAAACGTACCGTTTATACGTAAGTTAAAGCGTTTTGCTAAAGATCTTAGACACAAAATAATCTATAAGATTTATTAAATCTTGATTTTCCCTACGTCTAATCCCCCTAAAGAAGAGGAATTCACGCTAGGAACAAGTAAGCTTTAAGGAATGATTTTTTAATAACATAAGTGCGGTACAAAAATAATTTATTTTAACACCGCACTTTGAGAAAAATTTCAACGAGCAGAGCTATCTAAACAGCATTCTGTTTTTTCTGACTTTTTTAAATTGGCTTATACTGAGAATAATGAAAAATAGGAAATAACATGCAAAAATAACAATAATCCATTGCACCATAGAAAATCCTAAAAAACTCCATGTAATATCACTGCAAGAACCTGAAGGCATAAATATATTAGGAAACCATTTATCCAATGGTAAGGTTTGAGGAAAATCAGGAACCATTGCACATTGATTCCAAGGGTATACGTTAAGTTGATAATCTAAGTGTTTGATTGCTAATAATAATCCTTTTACCGCACTACCTAACCCAATAAGTAAAGCTAAAATGCGTAAAACTAACCATTTTGGTGCAATACATCCAATCAATCCTGAAAACATGATACCTAAAATAGCTACACGTTCATAAATACACATCACACAAGGATTCAGCCCCATGCCATGCTGAAAATAAAGTGCGGTACTTTCTAACACTAATGCTGAAATGAACAGCAGTATCCAAGTACTACGTTTCATTGATAAATTTTTAAAAAAGATGAGCATGCCTATGATCCTTAATGTCATCAAATTAATTTCATAAAAACTCAAAACACAAAAATACAAACGCACGAGTAATATAGAATAAAACACTTATAAAGGAAAGCAAAAAACATAATTAAATGATTGTAATATAAATCGCTTTCAAGGATAATGCCCACCTAGTTATTACAGTATGTTTAACAAAAAGAGAAGTATGGATATTCTTAAAGCACAAAGTCCGGCTGCGTTAGCCGAAGAATATATTGTCAAAAGCATTTGGAATAATCATTTTCCTGCCGGCTCAGATTTACCTGCAGAACGTGAACTAGCAGACAAAATCGGTGTAACAAGAACAACATTACGTGAAGTATTACAGCGTTTGAATCGTGATGGTTGGCTAAATATTCAACATGGTAAACCAACCAAAGTAAACAATATTTGGGAAACAGCTGGCCCCAATATTTTAAAAACACTCATTCAATTATCGCCTACTCTTAAACCTACCGTCATTGCAAATGTGGTATCTTTACGTACTCGGATGGGTGAACAATTTATTCCTGAAGCAATAAAAATTAATCCTCAACAAACGTTTGAATTTTTCCAATCTTTAGATGAATTAGATGATGATGAAAAGAGTTATGCGGAATTTGACTATAACCTCTATCATCGTTTTAGCTTTATATCAGATAAGCCCGTATATACTTTGATTTTAAACAGTTTTAGAACACTTTATCATCAAGTCGCCGCACTTTTTTTTATTAATCCGCAATCACGCCAAGTTGAACTCACTTTCTATCAACAATTGAAAGAATGTTGTCGAAATGGAGATTATCAACAAGCCAGTGTTTATCTTGTGGAAAATCGTGAACGTAGTAGTGCTATTTGGAAAGGAATACTGACAAATTTACCTGAAAATTTTTGTGAAGAAGGTTAAAAGACAAAACAAGAGAGAGCAAAATGTTCTCTCTTGTTTCACAACTACTGACGATAATGCGTTAAAAATTTGGCTAATCTTCCTAAGGCGTCTTCAATTTGATTCACATAAGGCAAGGTTACAATTCTAAAATGATCCGGTTGTTGCCAGTTAAAACCACGTCCATGAACTAATAACACTTTCTCTTGACGCAATAAATCCAATACCATTTTTTCATCATCATAGATATTGAATTTTTTAGTATCAATTTTCGGAAACATATAAAGTGCTCCCATTGGCTTTGTACAACTTAACCCCGGAATTTGGTTAATCAACTCATAAGCCTTGTTCCGCTGTTCCAATAAACGCCCACCCGGCAAAATAAATTCATTGATACTTTGATACCCACCCAAAGCTGTTTGTATAGCATGTTGCATAGGATGATTGGCACATAAACGCATCGAGGCCAACATATCCAGACCTTCAATATAGCCTTTCGCTTGCTGTTTCGGTCCATTTAAAATCATCCAGCCTTGGCGAAATCCTGCTACACGATAAGATTTTGATAAGCCGTTGAAAGTAACCGTTAACAAATCCGGCGCTAATGCGGCGATATGATGATGAACAGCGTTGTCATATAAAATTTTATCGTAAATTTCATCGGCAAAAATCATCAATCCATTTTGGCGGGCCACTTCAACTATATCTAATAATAATTCTTTACTATAAACAGCTCCCGTTGGATTATTAGGATTAATAATAACAATGGCTTTTGTGCGAGAAGTAACCTTACTTTTTATATCTGCCACATCAGGAAACCAATCAGCTTGTTCATCACATAAATAATGAACCGCTTTTCCGCCGGCTAACGTTGCAGCTGCCGTCCATAATGGGTAATCAGGCATTGGGATTAACACCTCATCACCATCATTCAACAATGCTTGTAATGACATAGTAATAAGTTCAGAAACACCATTACCGATGTATACATCATTTACGGTCGCACTTAAAATATTCTTAGATTGGTAATATTGAACAATAGCTTTACGTGCAGAATATAGACCTTTTGAATCACAATATCCTTGTGCGGCAGGCAAATTACGCAAAATATCTACCAAAATCTCATCAGGAGCTTCAAAACCGAATGGTGCTGGATTACCAATATTTAATTTTAAGATCTTTTTGCCTTCTTCTTCCAAACGTAACGCCTCTTGATGTACCGGTCCACGAATATCGTAGCATACATGTTCTAACTTATCGGATTTAGGGAAAACTCGCATAGACTATCCTTTTAATAATAATGTCACTCAAAATATAGCCACACTTTACGCTTATTTTAAAAAGATGAAAAGATTTTATAAAAAAAATTTTTAAAGTGCGGTAGAATTAAGAGCTGTTTTTAACTGAATGTTTAACTTAATACGATACAAAATGGATAATTTGCACGAGATTAAGGCTGAGTTTATTCGCTTAATTAATCAATACCAATTTGACCCTAAAAACGACTTTTCCGTTCTTCGTTTGGATTTAAATGAAGAATTGAATTTACTCGGTTGGTTAAAAGCTCAACATCATTATCCGCAATTTTATCTTAATTTTCGTGATACCAATAAAAAAATCTTAGGGCTTGGAGAAGTATGTCGCTTTACGCAAGTTAAATCAGCACTAACGTTTGTGCAACAATTTAATTTATCTCTTATCGGCGGCTGTCAATTTAATGGTGAACCTCTATTTATTTTGCCACGTTTATCATTCATACAAGAACAAAAACTTGTTATTCAACTCATTATTGATAATAAAAAACCTTGGGAACAAGAAAAATATGATCTGTTGAATATTATTCATTCTTTGGAAAAACAAGTTCAATTAAACCCAATCCATCAATCAATTCAATTGATAACAACAAAAGCAAATCAAACGGAATGGTGTCTTTGGGTAGAAAAAGCATTGCATGAAATTAAGCAAAAAAATCTGACTAAAGTTGTGCTGGCAAATGAAACCGACTTTAAAACTGATAGCCCATTAAACGCTAAGGATTTCTTAGCCGAAAGTGAGAAGTACAATACAGGTTGCTATCATTTTTTGTTTGCTCAAAATAATACACAAGCATTTATAGGCTCCACGCCTGAGAGATTATATGTTCGTAAACAAAATCGCCTAATCACTGAAGCATTGGCAGGGACAGCTTTTATAACAAATGATGAACATATTAATCAGCAACAAGCTCAGTGGTTATTACAAGATCCGAAAAATATTTATGAAAACAGCTTGGTTGTAGAGGGCATTTGTCAACATCTTATACCCTATGTTGAGGAAATTACGGTGAGTGAACTGGAAATTAAGCAACTACGCCAAGTTCAACATTTAAAACGAGAAATTTCTGCCCGACTTAAAGCAGGAAATACTGATGCGGTATGTTTAAATGCAATACATCCAACCGCAGCTATTGCCGGTTTACCACAAAAAGAAGCAAAAGTGTTCTTGCAAAATACCGAAACTTTTGACCGCACTTGGTATGCAGGTGCATTGGGAATAATGACTGAAACAGAATCTGAGTTTTGTGTGACTATTCGTAGCTCATTTATTGAACAAGATTATATTCGTATATTTGCCGGTGCCGGTATTGTTGAAGGTTCTATTCCTTTATTAGAATGGCAAGAAATAGAACGTAAAGCACTAGGGCTAATATCCCTATTACAGAAAGAAACGGAGTAGAAAATATGTCAGCCAGCGTTTTTAACCGTTGTTGGTCAAAAGTGATTTTGGAAACCTTGAGCCGTCAAGGTGTTTCTCATTTTTGCATTGCACCGGGTTCACGCTCCACACCACTTACACTAGAAGCTATCCGTTTACAGGAAAATGGACGTGGCACCTGTCATGCTCATTTCGACGAAAGAGGCTTAGGATTTTTCGCATTGGGAATTGCTAAAGCGAGCAAAAAACCGGTTGCTGTAATCGTTACATCCGGTACAGCAACAGCTAATCTTTACCCTGCAATTATTGAAGCACGCCAAACAGATGTGCCATTAATTATCTTAACTGCAGATCGTCCTCCTGAATTGCTTGAGTGCGGTGCTAATCAAGCTATTTTGCAACAAAATATGTTTGCACAATACCCGATCGCCAGCATAAATCTGCCTCGTCCAAGTCAAAACTATTCTGCTCAATGGCTAATTTCAGTTTTAGATCAGGCTTGTTTCCGACAAAAGCAAGGGGGCGTTATTCATATCAATGTCCCTTTTGCTGAACCGCTCTATAATGCCAATAATGATGAAATAGATCTTCATCCTTGGCTCAGTAATATTCAATCTTGGCTAACACAAAACAAAAATTGGATTCAACATCAAGAACAACACACGGAAGTTATTACACATAAATATTGGGATCAATGGCGAACCAAAAAAGGCATAATTATTGTTGGACGCTTACCTTCCGAACAGGCAATGGGAATTGCTGAATGGGCAGACAATATGGGTTGGATAATGATTACAGACATTCAATCCCATGTTAAACCAACCCTACCTTATGCAGATATTTGGCTGGCAAACCAAACTGTCAGAAAAAAACTGTTACAAGCTGAAATCGTCATTCAATTTGGCTCAGGATTTATTGGAAAGCGAATTAATCAATTCTTAGCAGAATTTAAAGGTGAATACTGGATTATTGAAAATAATCAAAAAGCTGTTGATCCCTATCATCATGCTCATACACGTTTCAATGCTAAACCGCATCATTGGTTACGAGCCCATCCGCCAATGCGGAAAAAACCTTGGTTACTTGAGCCTTTAGCATTGGCTAAATTCTGTGCGGACTTTATCAAACAACGTGTCGGTTCAAATTTAAATGAGGCCTCATTGGCACATAATATTGAATTATTACTACCAAAATCTAATAGCGTTCTCTTTTTGGGGAACAGTTTATTTGTACGCCTTGCCGATGCACTAAGCCAACCTTCCGCCAATTATCCAATTTACACTAATCGTGGAGCAAGTGGAATTGATGGTTTGCTTGCGACTGCGGCAGGAATTGCTGTTGGTTCCGAACAAACACTGGTAGCAATGATTGGCGATACTTCCACGCTATACGACTTAAACTCTTTTGCATTATTCAAACAACTAAACCAACCGGCAATTATCTTTGTCATTAATAACAATGGTGGAGCAATCTTTGATATGCTTCCTGTTGATATCGCAGTGAAAGAAAAATATTACCGTATGTCGCACTATCTTGAGTTTTCACATATTGCGGCTATGTTCGATCTCAAATATGCTCGCCCTTATACTTGGGCTGATCTGGCTACGGTACTTAAACAAGCCTACTCACGCAGAGAAACGACCATCATCGAAATTAAAGTCAATCCGAATGACGGTAGCAATATCTATAAAGATCTTATTGACAAAATTGGTCATGCATTAATCGGTGTTTAAGAGGTATAGCGTATGATGCCGATCTTAGTTTTTTTACATGGATTACTTGGAACAAAACAAGATTGGCAATACATTATCGAAGAACTTAAAAAAAATCTACCGCACTTTTCCTCACAATCTTATCTATGTTTAGATCTGCCCTTTCATGGTGAACAAACAAACTATCACATAGAAGATTTTGAACAAAGTGCACAATATCTATCCCGACAAATTACCGCAAAAATTGCCGATAAGCCTTATATTCTCGTTGGTTACTCATTGGGGGGACGTCTTGCCTTAAATTACGCACTGCAATCTAAATATCCACAAAGTAAACTTGTTGCACTTATCTTGGAAGGTGCAAATTTAGGCGTAGAAAATGAACAACAACGCCTTGAACGCTGGCAGAATGATTTGGCTTGGGCAAAACGTTTTAGCCAAGAAACTATGTCCAAGGTTTTAAATGATTGGTATCAGCAACCTGTTTTTGCTCACCTATCTGCACGAGAGCGAAAACAATTAATTTCTCAACGAAGACATCAATCAGGTCAAAATATTGCAAAAATGCTAATCGCAACGTCACTTGCCAAACAACCATCTTTTCATCAAAAAGTGCGGTCTTTTTCTCTGCCCATTTATTATTTCTGTGGTGAAAAGGATGAAAAATTTAAGCAAATGGCACAAGAAAATCAATTAAATTTATTTTTAATTGAACGTGCCGGACACAATGCTCATTTAGAAAACCCAATTGCGTTTGCAAATAAAATAGTTGAAATAATAAACCGCACTTAAAAGTGCGGTTATTTATCGCTTGAATTTAATGATGCTGATCAGTCGCCAATGGTTTTATACTTTCATCAAACTCAGGTAAAGGTTTGTGTTCACTGGCAATATAAGAATAAATTACGGGCAATACAAACAACGTAAATAAAGTGCCTATTGAAAGCCCTGCAACTAATACGATAGCAATACTAAAACGAGATGCCGCACCGGCTCCCGATGCCAACAAGAGCGGAATTAATCCAGCAACCATTGCCGCTGTTGTCATTAAAATAGGGCGTAAACGCACTCTTGCCGCTTCAGTGATGGCATCAATTCGTGATTTACCCAAATAAAGTTGCTCTTCTTTTGCTACTTCACACATTAAAATACCATGTTTAGTAATCAATCCAACCAGTGTAATTAATCCTACTTGTGAGTAAATATTCAGGGTAACTCCTGATAACCCTAAAATTCTCATATCAGTTAATAAGCTCAAGAAGTTAAGTACCAGTAACGCTCCACTTACCGCCAAAGGCACAGAAACCATAATAACCAATGGATCCCGAATAGATTCAAACTGAATTGCCAATACTAAGAAAATAATAAGAACAGCTAACACGAAAGTTATTACTAACGCATTCCCTTCTTGTACAAGCTGACGTGCTTCGCCACGAAAATCGTAGTTATATCCTTTTGGCAGTAACTCCGTCGCTGCATCTTTCAGCCATTGAACCGCATCACCTACTGAAACTCCCGGCATTGGAACTGCTTGAATTAATGCCGAGTTTAACTGACTAAATCTTGACAATGATGTCGGTTGTGTTACCAATTCCATGCTAATTAAGCTACTCAACGGAATACTTTTTCCGTTACTTGCGGATACATAGAAATTTTTCAAACTTTCCGGTGTTAAACGATCCGCTCTTTTGACTTGTGCTATAACCTTATAAGCTCGCCCGTCTATATCAACACGACTTACCGTAGCTGCGGATAAATAGCTCCCTAAAGTGCTACTAATTTGTTGCATAGAAACACCATAACTTCCGGCTTTTTCTTTATCTATGCTAATTTGCATTTCAGCGGTATCAAACTTTAAGTCGAGATTCGTATAAACAAATCTGCCTGATTCACGCATTTTCGCTAAAAATGCTTCTGCAACCGGTGCTAAATCACGATAGTTATTTGCTGTACTAATAACAAAGCCTATCGGTGCTCCGGATTCTCCCGTATCAATTTCAGGAAAATTAAAGGCAGAAACACTCACTTCCGGAATTTGCGTTGCCTTTCGATTCAACTCTTCTATAATCTCTGACTGACTACGACCATCTTCTTTATAATCTTTCAAGGTTACAACATTTAATGTATCGCTAGAACTTGGAAAACCGGCAATAGACATTGTAAATTGTACTTCTTCGGTTTTGTTCAGCAGATCAACATACTGTTTCGTTGCCTCCTGAGCATAATCTACATTCATATTGGAAGGTGCGGAACCAATAGCGATAAATGCCCTTTTATCTTCCGCTGGTGTCAATTCACTGGAAAGGGAAGTAAACAAAAATGGTAACATGGCAAAAATAATAGCAGCAAAAGCAAGCATACACTTACGGTTATCCATAACTAAATTTAAAACATAAACATACCCATTGGTTAATCGAGTTAATGATTTTTCAATTTGCTGTTCCAAACGATTGGGTTTTGCATTATTGTTTAGTAACTTACTTGTCATCATTGGCGATAAAGTTAATGCTACAATGCCTGAAATAAAGACCGCACCTGCCAGTGTCAAAGCAAACTCTTTAAATAAAGATCCCGTAATTCCGCTCATTAGTGCCATAGGTGAATACACTGCAATCAATGCAATTGTCATAGAGATAACAGGTATTGCAATTTCACGAGTACCAATAATTGCGGCACGAAACGGTGTTTCACCGGCTTTAATATGACGATCCACATTTTCCAATACCACAATCGCATCATCTACCACTAACCCAATAGCTAAGATCATTGCCAATAGCGTCATCAAATTAATGGAGAAATCAAATAATTGCAAAATCATGATTACGCCAATTAATGAAATTGGAATAGTAATAATAGGAATTAAAATTGCACGTAAAGAACCAATAAATAGTAAGATCACAACCAAAACAATAACAGTAGCTTCAATAATAGTTTTGATCACTTCATTAATAGAACTATTGATAGCGATAGTACGATCATAAAGCAAATCAGAATACATACTGCTTGGTAAATTCTGTTTAATTTGTGCATACAATGGACGAACATTTTCCGCTACCGTTAATGGATTGGCTGTTGCAGTCGGTTCAATAGCTAAAACGACAGAATCAGCACCGTTTGCTGTTGCTCTTGTACTATCACTTTCTTTATTTAGCTCAACAGTAGCAATATCACGCAAACGTACAAGATTATCGTCTTTTGAATAAACAATTAAATTTTCTAAATCCTTAACAGAATTAGTGGTTGTCCCGACTTTATTTTTATAAACGGTATAATAACCATCCGCACTTCCAGCCGCTGTTTGCACATTGTTAGCCGATAAAGCTGACATTACAGCCAGTGCGGAAAGATTTTGTGCCGCCATTTTTTCGGGATCCAACCAAATACGCAATGCGTATTGAGCCGCCCCGAAAATTTGAGCTTTCGCTACCCCTTCAACAGTAAATAACTGAGGCTTAACAACCCTTTCGATATAATCCGTCACTTGACTGGAATCCAATTTATCAGAATAAAAACTGATATACATAATTCCTGTACCACCTGTTGAAGATGAAATCACAGGATCTTCTATATTATGCGGTAATCTTGAACGCACAGAATTCACTTTCGCCAATACATCAGCTAAAGCACCGTTAGGATCTGTATTCAGTTTCATTTTAACTGTAATTATCGAAGAATTAGCCGCACTGCTTGATGACATATAGTCAATATTATCCGCTTGGGCAATAGCCTCTTCTAAGGTAGAGGTTACAAATGCCTGCATCAAATTAGCATCTGCCCCCGGATATACCGTTGCTACAGTAATTACCGTTGTCGTCATTTTCGGATATTCACGTACACTCAATTTTGAAATTGCTTGCAACCCTAAAATAATGATAAGCAAACTGATTGACACAGCTAATACGGGACGACGAATAAATATATCGGTAAATTTCATTGGATATATTCCTACCTAAAATTAAAGATTAGTTTTCTTGGCAGGTTGTTTTGTGCCTATTGTTTCTTTATCAACAACCACCACTAAACTACCATTGGTAATAGCTTGCTGACCGCCAACCACAATTTGGTCACCCGGCTTAATATCTTGCCCTTTTAATTGTGCATAAATCCCCTGACGCTCTTTAGTAAATACAGTAGTTTGTTTTACTCGATAAACCCTGTCTATACTGTCTTTATAAGCAAATTTTTCGTTATCAAGTAATATTTTCTTGTCTTCCTCAGAAAGTGCGGTCAAAACATAGGCACTTTCACCATACATATTGTAGCTAATACCTACTTGCGGAATAACAATTTGATCTTTTTCGGTCGTCAATGCAACACGCAATCTCATAAACATACCGGATAGTAACTTACGACTGTCTTCATCCTCGAAAGTTGCTTGCACATCAATTAAACCGGTTGCTGCATTCACTGCTGGTTCAAGTGCGGTAATTTTTGCACCAAACGTTTCACCTAAACGTGCATCACTTGTTGCCGTCACTTTTTGTCCAATAAACAACTTTTCCAACTCATTTTGTGCAATAGAAAAATCAACTTTCATGGAACTTGTATCTTCAACACGTACAATAGGCGTTCCCACATTAACATATTGCCCAACATTCACTTTAACAATACCTGTAATACCGTCAAAAGGTGCAACAATTTTGCGACGCTCAATTGCTGCTTTTAAGGCGTTAATATTTGCTACCAACGACTCATAATTGGCTTTTGCATTATCCAATTCTTGCTGAGAAACACTCTTCGTTTTATACAAATTCAGATAGCGTTTATAGATTTGTTTTGCTGTGGTTAATTTTGCTTCTGATGCCTGTAAATTAGCTTGTTCAACAGAAATATCCAACTCAACCAACACATCTCCCTTTTTAACAGGTTGTCCTGATTGGATAAATATATTTGCAACAGTCCCTGGTGCTTGTGCACTCAAAACCGCACCTTGATTAGGTCTCACCAAGCCTGTTGTTTCGATAACAGGTATCCAGGTGGTTGGTACTACTGTAATTGCCGTAACCGGTGTCGTTTTTTCGGGCATACCGGCTATCATCTTGCCAATAAGCATTTTTGAAGCAACTTTTAAACCGATCATAACGACAAATAAAAGCACAATGATGCCCAAAAACAGTTTTAAGAAAAACACATGAGAACGTTTTGCTTTTATGTGAGTTTGAATACTCATGAGGACTAACTCCTAACGGAAAAAAAAATAAAATCTTTAACATTAAAAAATGTTCATCACCATACTGAATTACAGCCTCCGGCGTAGTAATTACACAAAGCGGATTTTTCGATAATCGAATAAAATATTACAAGAATTGAATAAACACTCGCCCATTTTAATGACTTTTTACTTATTACACAAATTGAATATAGAATTTAATTATAAAAAAACGGGCAATAAGCCCATTAAGCTATTGATTTTTGCTGATTTTCTCAAATTCGGAAAAATAGGTAGGAAAAGTCTTTGCAGTACATACAGGATCTAAAATAGTTACCGATGTATCTGATAATGCAATGAGCGAAAAACACATCGCAATCCGATGGTCGTTATAAGTAGCAATTTCAGCATGTTTAAATTTATCCAATGCAAGAGGCTGAATACGGATAAAATCTTCCCCCTCTTCAACCTCAGCACCGATTTTACGCAATTCAGTTGCAATCGCCGTTAGTCGATCCGTTTCTTTTACACGCCAATTGTAAATATTACGAATAACCGTTTCACCCTGAGCAAAAAGTGCGGTGATTGCAATAGTCATCGCCGCATCCGGAATGTGATTCATATCCATATCAATCCCTTTTAGCTCTGATTTTTCAACTTGAATAAAATCCTCTCCCCAAGTTACTTTTGCCCCCATTTGAGCCAAAACATCTGCAAATAAACGATCACCTTGAATGGAATTTCTGCCAATTCCCGTTACTTTAACCTTCCCTTTAATTGCTGCTGCCGCCAAAAAATAAGAAGCGGAAGAAGCATCCCCCTCAACCAAATAAGTCTGCGGAGAAATATAATATTGCTTACCTTTAATCAAAAAACGCTGATAATTATAATGCTCAACATTGATTCCGAAATCTTTCATCATTGCCAGCGTAATATCAATATAAGGCTTAGAAACCAATTCCCCCAAAATTTCAATTTCCATATCCCCCTCACCGAGAGGGGCAGCCATCAAAAGTGCGGTCAGAAATTGCGAAGAAATAGATCCGTCAATCTGTACCTTACCGCCGAAAATACCTTGATTACGAATAGCAAGAGGCGGATAACCATCATTTTCCAAATATTGAATATTTGCTCCGGTTTGCCGCAACGCATCGACTAAATGTTTAATTGGACGCTCTTTCATTCGAGGCTCACCGGTTAAAATAACCTCAGACTCCGTATCACCTTTTAGACAAAGTGCCGCTGCTAAAGGACGCATTGCCGTCCCTGCATTTCCTAAAAATAAAGATAATCCATTTTGCCATTGAAATGCACCGCCAATACCTTCAACAACACAAACCGTTTTATCATCAGATAATTGGTAATTCACACCCAATGCTTTCAGGGCATTCAACATATATCGAATATCATCGCTATCCAATAAATTTGTTACCTGTGTCGTTCCTTTTGCAAGTGCGGCTAATAACAGAGCTCGATTAGATAAGCTCTTTGAACCTGGTAAATTAATTTCGCCGTCAATGCGACTAATTGGAGATAACGTTAATTTTTCCATAAAATTATGTTGCTTTCTTAAGTTGTAAATAGGGATATTGCAAAAGTATAAATTACTTTTCTTCACCCAACAAAGACCTCGCCTAACACTTTTACTAATGCATCAAAAAACTTATCGTTTTCTTTCGGTAACCCGATACTGACGCGAAGATGATTCGGCATACCGTAACCGGCAATAGGGCGAACAATAACCCCTTTATGTAGCAATGCTTGATAAATTTCATTTGCCGGACGTTTAAAATCAATAGTAATAAAGTTACCTTTAGATGGAATATAATCTAACTTTTGTTGTCGGCAAAAATTTTCGTAACGAACCATTTCAATACGATTATTTTCAGCCACTTTTTCAACAAAAGCATCATCTTGCATCACGGCTACCGCTGAAACTAAAGCAAGAACATTGCAATTAAAAGGCTGACGTACACGATTAAGTAAATCCGCAATTTCAGGGTTCGATACCGCATAACCGATACGCAAGCCTGCCAACCCATACGCCTTGGATAATGAACGAGAAACAATTAAATTTGGATATTTTTGTAAAAGTTTAAAAGAATTTAACCGCTCTTTTTCATCTGTAAATTCTGTATAGGCTTCGTCCAGCACAACAAGCACTTTTTCAGGTACTTGAGCAAGGAAATGATCTATTTCATGTTCAGTCAAAAAATTGCCTGTCGGATTATTAGGGTTAGCGATATAAATTAACTTTGTTTTATGATTAATCGCCTGTAAAAAAGCGTCTAAATCATGTCCCCAATTTTTTGCCGGAATTTCTCGTGCAACAGCATTAATCGCTTTTGTCACCAAAGGATAGACAATAAAAGCATATTGCGAATAAATAATTTCGTCTGTTTCCGAAGCAAAAGTATGGGCAATTAATTCCAATAAATCATTTGAACCGTTACCTAAAGTAATTTGTTCTGGTTGCAAACCGAACTTTTTCGAAATCACTTGCTTAAGTTCAAACCCATTGGAATCCGGATAGCGTGTGAGATCATTTAACTGCTTTTGGATAGCTTGTTTAGCACTCTCAGGAAAACCGAAAGGATTTTCATTTGAGGCAAGCTTAACAATATTGCTAATCCCTAATTCACGTTCTAATTCTTCAATAGGTTTTCCCGCCTGGTAAGGAGACAGGGATTTTACGCCTTCGTTGGCGATGTTGATGTATTGCATAAAAATCCTTATTTGAAATTAATAACCGTTAAAGTGCGGTCGTTTTTGCTATAAAATTCTAGTTATTTTCTGCTTCAAATTTACGCATAAATTCAATTAATGCTTTAATGCCTTCAATCGGCATTGCGTTATAAATTGAAGCTCGCATTCCACCTAATACCTTATGACCTTTTAAAGCTTGCAATCCACAAGCTGTCGCTTCTGCAACAAATTTCGCATTAAGTTCATCATTATTTGTGGTAAATGTTACGTTCATTAATGAGCGATTTTTAGGTGCAACAACATTATGATAAAAATCACTCTGATCAAGAAAATCATATAATAATTTTGCTTTTTCCTGATTACGTTTTTCCATTTCTTTGACACCACCCAGTGCAAGCAAATGCTTGAATACAAGAGAACAAAGATACCAAGCAAAAGTCGGCGGCGTATTAATCATAGAACTATTTTTGCTTTGGACTTCATAATTCCAAATTGACGGTGTTTCTTTTCTTGCCTGACCAATTAAATCCTCACGCACAATCACAATAGTGATACCTGCCGGACCGAGATTTTTCTGTGCACCGGCATAAATGACGCCGAATTTACTCATATCAATTTCACGGGATAGAATATTAGAAGACATATCAGCAATCAATATCGCCTCACCTACATTTGGTACATCAACAATCTCAACGCCGCTAATAGTTTCATTCGGACAATAATGAACATAATCATATTGTGAAGCAATGTGGCTAAAATCAAGTTCCCCTACTTCTAATTTCCCATCAAGTAAAATATTAATTTCATCAACCTCTGTAAACAAACGAGCCTCTTTAGCCGCAGTTGCCGACCAATGTCCGCTGGTAAGATAAAGTGTTTTGCCTTTTTTATTAGCTAAATTCATAGGAATAGCAGCAAATTGCCCTCTTGCCCCACCTTGTAAAAATAAAACTTTGTAATTTTCCGGAATGTTATACAATTGACGAAAATCTTTTTCAGCTTGTGTAATCATTTCCATAAAATATTTACCACGATGGCTGACTTCCATCACAGAAGTACCCTGATCCAGCCAATTCAACAATTCTTGTTGTGCCTGTTCCAAAACAACTTTTGGCATCATTGCAGGTCCTGCACTAAAATTAAATACTTGCATCATATTTTTATCCTAATTGGTTTTATAAAAAGAATTTTTAATTTCTATCATCTCGTCACAGCTTAATCAACTAACTTTTAATAAATTTCTGAATTTTTTATAGCTCAAGAAAATTCCTAGAGAACACTTTGACGAATAAGGGAAAAAAAGTTAAATTAGCCGAAGTTTCATTTAATAAAAGAGAAGAAAAAAATGGAAAATATCAATAAACAATCTTTCCAAGAAGTTTTAGAGTATGTACGTATGTATCGGTTAAAAAACAAACTTTTACGCGACATAGACGACAATAATCGTAAAATTCGTGATAATCAAAAGCGTGTGTTGCTATTGGATAATCTGAATCAATATATCCGTAATGATATGAGTATTGCTGATGTGCGTGCGATTATTGAAAGTATGCGTGATGATTACGAAACTCGGGTTGACGATTATACAATTCGTAATGCGGAACTGTCTAAACAGCGTAGAGAAATTAACAATAAAATAAAAGAGCAAAAGAAAGCACATGCTGAATTATTAAAAACTCAAAAAAAACAATCTTGCTAAAGTACGTTAAATTGATTGTTTGTGCATTTTTGAATAAGTCGAGTAAAGAGTGAACTAAATCACATTTATTTGACTTTTTTTGCAATCAGCGTGATTTACATCACACTTTAAACCCAAAAAACATCTTAAAATGTGATCTGTATCACATTATTAAAATAAAACTTCCTTTAGAATACCCGCCCTTTAAATCAATTTAATACTTTTTAGGAAGGAGTCCGAATGTCCATTGCGATTATCATAGCAACGCATGGTGTTGCGGCTGAACAATTGCTTAAAACAACAGAAATGTTGATTGGTGAGCAAGAGAATGTTGCAACTATTGATTTTGTTTCAGGCGAAAACGCTGAAACGATTATGACGAAGTATCAAGAAAAATTAAGTACAACATTAGCACATTGCGATGAAGTCCTGTTTTTAGTGGATACTTGGGGCGGCAGTCCGTTTAATGCGGCAAATCGTGTAATTGGTGATAACACTAATATGGATATTGTAACCGGTGTAAATGTGCCTATGTTAGTGGAAACTTTTATGGCACGTGACGATAACCCTAGCTTACAAGAATTAGTGAGCATTGCGTTAGAAACCGGCCGTGCTGGTGTTCGTGCTTTAAAATATGAAGAAAAATCTGCTGAAACTACCGCACTTTCACAACCTGTCCCTGAACAACCTCAAATCGCAGTCAAACAACAAGAAGGCAATCTCATTGTGGGTTTAGCTCGCATCGATGACCGTTTAATTCATGGACAAGTCGCCACTCGCTGGACAAAAGAAAGTCGAGTAACACGTATTGTTGTAGTCAATGATGATGTTGCCAAAGATCAAGTTCGCTCAACCATGCTGAAAAGCGTTGCACCTCCAGGAGTTACCGCACATGTTGTGAATATAGAAAAAATGATCCGTGTATATAACAATCCTGAATATGCAAATGAACGTATGATGCTATTATTCACTAATCCTACCGATGTTCTAAGATTGTTAGAAGCCGGTGTTGATATGAAATCAATTAATGTCGGTGGTATGGCATATAAAGACGGTAAAAAAATGATTACGAGTGCGGTGGCTGTTGATGATAAAGATATTGCCGCATTCAAAGCCATTGATGCGATGGGCATTGAATTAGATGTTCGTAAAGTATCTAACGACAGTCGTCAATATATGATGGATTTACTCAAAAAAAATAATTTAATTTAAGGAAGACATAAATGGAAATTTCAACTTTACAAGTCGTACTTGTCTTTATTGTTGCCTGTATCTCTGGTATGGGATCAATTCTTGATGAATTTCAAACACATCGTCCACTAATCGCTTGTACATTAATCGGTTTAGTCTTAGGTGATATAAAAACAGGGATTATCGTGGGCGGTTCACTTGAACTCTTGGCGTTAGGTTGGATGAATATCGGTGCGGCTCTTGCACCGGATGCCGCTTTAGCCTCCGTTGTTTCAACAATCTTAGTTATTGTCGGTGGACAAGATATTAGCACCGGTATCGCAATTGCTATTCCGTTAGCCGCAGCAGGTCAAGTATTAACCTATGTTGTTCGTGCTTTAACTGTCGGCTTCCAACATGCTGCTGATAAATCAATTGAAGACGGTAACTTAACCCGCTTAGATTGGATTCATCGTAGTGCACTATTATTACAAGCAATGCGTATTGCAATCCCTGCACTTGTCGTTGCGTTGACAGCCGGAACCGATGTTGTACAAGATATGTTAAATGCTATTCCAGCAGTCGTAACAAACGGTCTAAAAATTGCCGGTGGTATTATTGCGGTTGTCGGTTATGCCATGGTGATCAATATGATGCGTGCAGGTCATTTAATGCCATTCTTCTATGCCGGTTTTGTTATTGCAGCATTTACCGATTTCAACCTTGTTGCTCTTGGTGTACTTGGTGCAATCATGGCCGCACTTTATATTCAGCTTCACCCGAAATACAATCAAAGTAAAGTGGTACAAGTTGTAGCAAATAACAATAATGATTTAGATAACAGATTAGATTAATGGGAATCCAAAAAATGACAACAGAAATGAAAAAAGTAACCCAAAGTGATTTAAATGCCGTTGTTCTTCGTTCAAACATTTTCCAAGGTTCATGGAACTTCGAACGTATGCAGTCATTAGGCTTTGCCTATTCTATGGTTCCTGTGATCAAACGTTTATATCCGGATCCAAATTCGCAAGAACGTAAAGATGCAATTAAACGTCATTTAGAATTCTTTAATACGCAACCTTTCGTTGCTGCACCGGTATTGGGCGTTACTATTGCGATGGAAGAAGAACGTGCGAACGGTAAAGAAATTGATGATGCAGCAATCAACGGTATCAAAGTAGGCTTAATGGGACCTTTGGCAGGGGTCGGTGATCCAATTTATTGGGGTACTGCAAGACCTGTATTTGCTGCTTTGGGTGCAGGTTTAGCGATCAATGGAAGTATTTTAGGTCCTATTTTATTCTTCGTGCTATTCAATTTAGTTCGTTTAGCAACACGTTACTATGGTGTTACTTATGGCTATAAAAAAGGCTTGGACGTTGTTCAGGATATGAGTGGCGGATTGTTGCAAAAACTTACGGAAGGTGCATCAATTCTTGGTTTGTTCATTATGGGGGCTTTAGTGCAGAAATGGACCAGTATTAATGTACCGTTAGTCGTATCCGTTATTGAAAAACAAGACGGCACAATTGAAACAACGACTGTACAAAATATTCTTGATAGTTTGATGCCGGGATTATTACCGTTATTGTTCACTTTTGCCTGTATGTGGTTATTACGCAACCGTATTAACGCATTATGGATTATTACCGGTATCTTTATTATCGGTATTTTAGGTGCCGCAACAGGTATCTTAGCTTAATTTATCCGAAAACTTCTCCCTGCACGGGAGAAGTTTTTCATTTTAGGAATGTAATATATGGTTAATGCCTTTCTTATTGTGGGTATTTGTTGCTTCTTTCTTTATGCCTTTTACGATCAATTTCTGATGGACTATCTTAAAGGAACAACGAAATTGAAAGTGCGGTTGAAAAAGCGAGCAAAAATAGATGCACTTATTTTTATTGTACTCGTTACCATCATTCTCTATCAAAGTTCAGGACAAATTAATACAACAACCCTCTATTTATTAGCAATGACCATTCTTCTCAGTCTTTATATTGCCTTTATTCGCTTTCCTGTTTTATTACTGAAAGAACAAGGCTTCTTCTTTGAAAATATTTATATTGATTATGCTAAAATTCGGCAAATTAATCTGCTTGAAAATAACACTCTGATTATTGAGTTAAAAAATAAAAAACATCTCATGATTTCACCAGAAAACCTACAAGATATAGAAAAAATAGTTCATTTTTTCGGCGGTTATAAGTCATTATCAAATAAAAGGACAGCAAAATGAATACCATTTATCAGCTACAAGGTCGTCTACAACACTATGTTTGGGGTGGACAAAATTACCTTCCCGAGTTGTTAAACATAGAAAAACAACACAACCAATATTATGCAGAATGGTGGCTTGGTGCTCATTCCTCCGCCCCTTCTCTATTAAATATGTCGGAAAAATCAGTGCTGTTAACAGATTTCTTACTACAAAACCCACAAGTTTTAGGGAAAGCAACCCTAACGAATTTTGGACAGGAATTACCTTATTTGCTGAAAATTTTAGATGTTGCAAAACCGCTTTCAATTCAACTTCACCCAACAAAAAAACAAGCGGAAATAGGTTTTGCACAAGAGAATCTTGCAGCCATAGATTTAAAAGATCCGAAAAGAACTTATAAAGATCGAAACCATAAACCTGAAATGATGATTGCCTTATCTGATTTCTGGCTTTTGCATGGCTTTAAACAAAAAACAAAAATTCTTGAAACCTTCAAAGCTCGTCCATCTTTGACCGCACTTGCCCAACAGCTGGAAAATCAAGACTTACACAGTTTTTATGCAACAATTATGCAAGCTGATCAAACTCAACTTTCTGCGTGGCTATCCCCTATTATGACTGAAAATCAGGTTGCTTATAGACAGGGAAAACTGGAATTAAATAATCCCGACTATTGGGTTTTATACACAATCGAAGCAATGAAAATACCGACTGACAAACTGGATGCGGGGTTAATTTGCTTCTATTTATTTAATATTGTTCATCTCAATACAGGCGAGGGAATTTATCAAGATGCAGGTATCCCACATGCTTATTTACGAGGTCAGAATATTGAGTTAATGGCATGTTCGGACAATGTCATTCGTGGCGGATTAACACCGAAACACATAAATATTGAGGAACTGCTAAAAATTGTCGATTGTAGTGAGGTTACGCCTAACATTATTCTTACCGCACCACAAGATCAAGATATCTTTACTTACACTACGCCCGCTAAAGATTTTGCCATGACAAACGTACGTTATAGCATGCAACAAAAACACCCCCTAACCTCAAGTAACGCAGAGATTTTACTCGTCATGCAAGGTGCATTAAAAATAACCGCAAATCACACCGCACTTGAATTAAAACAGGGAGAGAGTGCTTTTATTTGTGCCGAGGCTAATTATCAAATTGAAGGTCTAAAAGAGGGTTATGCAGTCATTGCAAAATTACCTTAAAAAATAAAGGCGAATATTTTGGAGTCAAATCATTTATTTCGCCTACTCTTTTTCTCCAATTTTATTTAGCCTGTTCTATTCTGTTTGATACCCAACATCTTCCAGCGTTGGGTTTTCCGCACCTTGTTTGGCAAGCTGATCACAAATTTCATTTTCTCGATGTCCATTATGTCCTTTGACCCAACGCCATTCTATTTGATGTTTTTGAATAGCTTGATCCAATGAACACCACAAATCTTGATTTTTCACCGCATTACCTGAACTGGTTTTCCAATTATTTTTTTTCCAATTGAAAATCCACTTTGTAATCCCATTTTTCATATACTGACTATCACTATACAAAATCACTGAACAGGGTTCTTTTAGACTATTTAGAGCAACAATCACCGCTCTTAACTCCATACGATTATTCGTAGTTTGAAAAAAGCCTTGATACAGTTTTTTTTCATGTTGCTTATAACGCAACAAAATCCCAATTCCACCGGCCCCTGGATTTCCCAAACAAGATCCATCGGTAAAAATTTCAATTTTTTTTAACATAATTCTCTACTAATTTTTCTCAAATGGGGTGATAATACCGCAAATTCATTTCAAGCAACAGCAAAATAGTATGACATTAGAAATCACACAAAATCGCCAAATTATCCTAGATACGGAAACGACCGGAATGAACGAATTCGGTGCACATTATGAGGGGCATTGTATTATTGAAATCGGTGCGGTTGAAATGATCAATCGTCGCTACACAGGAAGAAAACTCCATCTTTACATAAAACCGGATCGCCTCGTTGATCCTGAAGCAATTAAAGTACATGGTATTACTGATGAAATGCTGGCAGATAAACCGGATTTTTCAGCTATTGCACAGGAATTTATTGATTTTATCAAAGGGGCTGAACTCATTATTCACAATGCACCTTTCGATATCGGTTTTATGGATTATGAGTTTAAAAAACACAATTTCAATATCAATACAGCGGATATTTGCTTAATCACAGATACGTTACAAATGGCTCGTCAAATGTATCCAGGAAAGCGTAATAGTTTAGATGCACTTTGTGACAGATTAAATATTGATAACAGTAAACGAACATTGCACGGGGCATTACTTGATGCTGAAATTTTAGGTGATGTTTATTTAGCCATGACAGGGGGGCAAACCAGTTTATTTGGTGATGAAGAACATACGCCGATTATAACGATGGAAGAAAATATTCATCAACATACTACCAATACTCATAATTTCAAATTACTTTTACCCACAGAAGAAGAAAAACTGGCTCACCAAGATTATCTAAAATTGCTAAACCAAAAAAGCAAAAAAAATTGCTTATGGTTTAAGCGAAATACAAAAGAAACGATGCATTAATGTTTGCTTAATCAACACTTAGCAAAAATAAGTGCATAATAAATAAAAATAACTTGACGAAAAATCTATTCACTATTATTATGCACTCCACTTTTGCGGAGTGGTAGTTCAGCTGGTTAGAATACCTGCCTGTCACGCAGGGGGTCGCGGGTTCGAGTCCCGTCCATTCCGCCAAGCTTTCCCTTATTATTTCTTTTATTGCGGAGCGGTAGTTCAGCTGGTTAGAATACCTGCCTGTCACGCAGGGGGTCGCGGGTTCGAGTCCCGTCCGTTCCGCCAATTATCATTTCATTTTTTCTTTCTTCTTTCTACTGCATTCCATAACACAAAAACAAATGAATATTTTTTCCGTGTTCGACAAATGTTTTTTACCGTTTCAATTTTGTTAAATACGTAAATATTTTGTAAAAAATATATTGACAGTACCCCCCCCGCTTAAAATTTCGCCCGCTTTGGTAGGTCCCCTACCTCTTTTTAAGGCGTGTCATAAATTATCGCCTCTTAGTGCGGTTGTTTTTTTATGATTTTTCTATGTTAACTATTTATTTTAAGGATTTATTTCAAGTGAAAAAATGTTATTTCTCTTTAGGTGCAGTGCTTGTTTTAGCTGCTAATTCGGTTATGGCTCAAGCTCAACAATCAAGTAATGGTAATAATCATATTAAGATTGAAAAAGGTGGGGTTTATATTGGTGAAGTATCCCAAAAAGTTACCGGATTGAATCCTGGCGTTGAAGACAAAGCCGTTGCTATTGGAAAAGGCTCAAAAGTTGGCGAGTCCGCTGTTGCTGTAGGTTATGAGGCAGATGCTCATCTCGAAGGTGCAACT
This sequence comes from Histophilus somni, assembly GCF_014202395.1. Lineage (GTDB taxonomy): Bacteria > Pseudomonadota > Gammaproteobacteria > Enterobacterales > Pasteurellaceae > Histophilus > Histophilus somni. The sequence continues at coordinate 61,126 of NZ_JACHGQ010000006.1, read as the reverse complement.
GCAGTAGGGCGTGGGACTAAAACTCAAGCTTATGCCGTGGCAATGGGGCATAAAGCAGAAGCAGGTGTACAAGCGGTTTCTATAGGTAAAAATTCTCAAGCAACTGAAAAATTTGCAGTAGCAGTAGGTGATGAGGCAAAAGCAACTGCGAAATTTGCTTCGGCTCTTGGACAAGGTGCTACAGCTTCTGGCACTTATAGTAATGCATTTGGTTATCAATCCAGTAGCACCAATGAATTATCTACAGCAATAGGTTGGGGAACAAAAGCCTCTGGCTGGCGTGCTCAAGCGATCGGTCCTCAAGCAAAGGCATCTGGTAAACGTGCGTTAAGTTTTGGTAGCGGTATAAATACAACTGCTGAGAATGGTGTATCAATCGGCTCTAATATTAATAATTACGCTGAGGGCTCTTTTTCTATGGGTAATAACATTCAAATAGAACAAACTTCTAAAAACACCGTTGTTGTAGGTAATAATATTAAAACCACTACTGCAAACTCCGTCTTCCTAGGCGATAGTTCCGCTTATGTGGAAAAAGGTGAGACTACCGGCGGTATCGGCAAAGTCGACGGCAATTACGCTGGCGTTGATGCGAAAGGTGTCGTTTCCGTGGGAAACAAAGGCAATGAACGTCGTATTCAAAATGTTGCTGCCGGTTTGCTTTCTCATCAATCCACTGATGCAGTCAATGGTAGTCAGCTTCATGCCACTAACCAACGTCTTGAAGAAGTCAACAAAGACGCTAAAGCCGGTATCGCCGCCGCTATGGCTTTCAAAGAAGTCCCTTTCGTCCCGGGAAAATGGTCTTATGCCGCCGGTGCCGCTCATTATAGCAGCGAAAGTGCGGTCTCTTTAAACCTCGGTAGAACTTCCAATGATGGTAAATGGGCTGTCTCCGGCGGTATGTCCTCCGACAGCCGTGGTCGAATAGGTTTCCGTGTCGGCGTCAGCGGCGTGTTTAACTAATTCATCATATAAAACTAAACCGGCGATAGCAGTGTTGTTATCGCCGGTTTTTTGTATCCAAAATATACCCCTAAAATGCGGTATTCTCACCGCACTTTTAGATCAAGAAAAGCCTTATATATCTTTGATTTACAAAGAAAACAATGATAGACCTTTTACTCGTTGATAAAGCTCTGCGAATTTCTCACGTTTAGCTTGATATTCTGCATAGCGAGCAGAATTGGGCTGATAGATTTTTTCCAATGGTAATGGTCGGCAGAAATTCGCAATATCTTGTTCTGGATTTAATGCAATTTGTGCTAATTTAGCCGCACCTAACGCCGGACCAACATCTCCACCTGTACGATATTTAAATGTTTTACCGCTAATATCAGCAAGTAATTGTCGCCAATAAGCACTTTTTGCTCCACCACCAATAAGAGCAATATTATTTGCAGTAACACCTGTTTCATGTAAAACATCAATACTCTCTGCCATAGCAAAACTCACGCCTTCGATGACGGCTTTTGCCATCGTAACTTGATTATCGCTATGGCTTAATCCCCAAAATACACCTTTCGCATAAGGATCATTATGCGGTGTACGTTCGCCTGATAAATAAGGCAGGAAAATGACATTGGACTCGGTTTGGCTTGCTTCAACTCGTTGAAATAAGGTTGGTACATCTTTAAAGCCTAGGGATTTTGCAGCCCAATCAACAGCCGAGGCTGCACTTAACATCACCGACATTAAGTGCCAGCGATCGGGCAGTGCGTGGCAAAAACTATGAACTGCTTTTTGTGGATTGGCACGGAATGTATCACTTACCACAAAGTACACACCCGAAGTACCAAGAGACAACATTGCTTGCTCTGCTTGGTAAAGTCCTATACCAATGGCACCGGCTGCATTATCACCGCCACCTGCCACAACAGGTACGGCATTTATTTTCCATTGTTGTGCAATTTCTTTGCGTAAATAACCTGTGATTTGATTACCTTCAAATAATTTCGGCATATTATTCAAATCAAGTCCACAAGCATTCAAAAGTGCTTCATTCCAACTCCGTTTACCTATGTCCAGCCACATTGTGCCTGAGGCATCAGACATATCAGAAGCGTATTCTCCCGTCATTAAAAATCGTAAATAATCTTTTGGTAACAAAACCTTACTAACTTTTTTGGCAATATCGGGCTGATGTTTTTTAAGCCAACATAATTTAGGTGCAGTAAAGCCTGGCATCATTACATTACCTGTAATTTCACGACTATTTGACACTAATTTTTCCAACTCTTCGCATTCAGCAAAGCTCCGTCCATCGTTCCATAAAATTGCCGGAGAAAGTATGTTATCTGCCTTATCCAGTAAGGTAGCACCGTGCATTTGCCCAGTTAATCCAATAGCTTTTACATGGCTTAAATTTTGCTTATCAGCTAATTCAAGCATTGCTTCGTGAGTGGCATTCCACCAATCTTGTGGATTTTGTTCAGACCATAAGGGTTGAGGGCGAGAAATAGGAAGAGATTTTTGAGTAATGGCAATAATTTTTTGATTTTCATCAAGTAAAACAACTTTAACCCCAGAAGTACCAAGATCAATTCCAATGTACATAAATACTCCTTAATCTAAAGAGCGGTCATTTTATGCAAAATTTTGCAAAAAATGACCGCTTGTCAGAATTAACGATAAAGATAGCTATTCACTAAATTTTCTAAATATTCTTGCTGCCCTGAAACAGGTTTTGGATCTAACCCTTGAGTTTCTACTATTTTAGCAAGATCCTCCAAGCTCGCTTTGCCATTTAGAATTTTCTGACCCAGCTCTTGATCCCAACCAGCATAGCGGTTATCGACCACTTTTTGTAACGTTTGGTCTTCAATCATTTTTGCAGCACGTTTGAGCGACAAAGCTAACACATCCATTGCACCGATATGGGCATGAAATAAATCATACGGGTCGGTACTTTGGCGACGAATTTTCGCATCAAAGTTGAAACCGCCTGTGGTGAAACCACCCGCTTTTAGGATTTCATACATTGCCAACGTATTTTCTTCCACGCTGTTCGGGAATTGGTCGGTATCCCAGCCTAATTGCGGATCGCCACGGTTAGCATCAATAGAACCGAAAATGCCTAATGAAGTTGCCGTTGCAATTTCATGTTGGAATGTATGCCCTGCCAAGGTTGCATGGTTAGCTTCAATATTCACTTTAATTTCATTTTCTAATCCGAATTGTTTTAAAAAACCATAAACTGTTGCAACATCATAATCGTACTGATGTTTAGTTGGCTCTTGTGGTTTCGGTTCAATTAGTAATGTACCTTGAAAGCCGATTTTATATTTATGTTCTACCACTAATTGCATAAAACGGCCAATTTGTTCACGTTCACGTTTGAGATCGGTATTCAGCAATGTTTCATACCCTTCTCGTCCGCCCCATAATACATAGTTTTCACCCCCTAAGCGTTGAGTTGCATTCATTGCAGTAAAAACTTGTGCTGCTGCCCAAGCAAATACTTCCGGATTAGGGTTGGTAGAAGCCCCTGACATATAACGAGGATTAGTAAAGCAGTTTGCTGTTCCCCATAACAACTTCACACCGGTTTCTGATTGTTTTTTCTCTAAAATATCCACAATAGTATTGAAGTTATGTAAATATTCTTTGAAATTATTGCTTTCAGGAGCAATATCTACATCGTGAAAACTATAATAAGGCACACCTAATTTTTGGAAAAATTCAAAAGCAATTTCTGCTTTTTGTTTTGCACCAACCAGCAAATCACCTGTTTTTTGCCAACTACGATCCAATGAACCGGCACCGAACATATCGTTACCTGTCCAGCAGAACGTGTGCCAATAGCAGACTGCCAGACGCAAGTGTTCCTCTACTGTTTTACCTAAAATAACTTCATTTGGATTGTAGTGTTTAAAAGCGAAAGGATTAGTGGAATTTGCTCCTTCGTAATTTACCTTTGCAATTTTGTCAAAATAATTAGACATAGCCAAGTCTCCTCTGAGATGTGATAAACATGAATACAAGGCTCATCATCTTAAAATTGAAAACAACCCTCAATTACGATATTTCGTTTTTGGATTTAGATTATTGGTTAATGTCGAACAGATCACAAAAGCGAAAAAACATAATTACATTAATAAATCTGATAATTGCACTTATTACCAAATCTCCGCAGACTTCACTCGGGGCAACTACATTATACCCTTACATCATTCTCTCAACCAAGTGAGGTATTTTATGAAACTTAAATCTAAGTTATTAGCGGTCGCAACAGCAACTTTAATGGTTTTTAGCCATTCAGTGCTAGCAAACGATCTGAAAATCGGCATGTCAATTGATGATTTACGTTTAGAAAGATGGCAAAAAGACCGAGATATTTTTGTGAAAAAAGCAGAAGCTTTAGGTGCAAAAGTATTCGTTCAATCTGCAAATGGTGATGCGACAGCTCAAATTTCTCAAATTGAGAATATGCTAAATAAAGATATTGATGTGCTAGTGATTATTCCATTCAATGGCGAAGTATTGTCAAACGTGATCGCTGAAGCCAAAAAAGAGGGGGTTAAAGTTTTAGCTTATGACCGTCTGATCAATAACGCAGATATTGATTTCTATGTTTCGTTCGATAATGAAAAAGTAGGTGAACTACAAGCACAAAGCATTATTGAGAAAAAACCGAAAGGGAATTATTTCTTAATGGGCGGTTCACCTGTTGATAATAACGCAAAATTATTTCGTAAAGGTCAAATGAAAGTATTACAACCGCACATTGACAGTGGTGAAATCAACGTGGTAGGCGATCAATGGGTTGATTCTTGGCTAGCTGAAAAAGCATTACAAATTATGGAAAATGCGTTAACTGCAAACAAAAACAATATTGATGCGGTAGTTGCTTCTAACGATGCAACTGCCGGTGGTGCAATTCAAGCATTAAGTGCTCAAGGCTTATCAGGCAAAGTAGCGATTTCAGGTCAAGATGCCGATTTAGCGGCAATCAAACGCATTCTTGACGGTTCACAAACAATGACCGTATACAAACCAATCACTAATTTAGCAGATAAAGCAGCCGAAATTTCAGTCGCGTTAGGTAAAGGTGGAAAAGTGGAATCCAACTCTCAATTAAATAACGGATTGAAAAATGTCCCTGCATTCCTATTAGAGCCTGTCGTCGTTACAAAAGAGAATATTGATGACACGGTGATTAAAGATGGTTTCCATACCAAAGAGGCTGTTTATAAATAATAGAATATTTTATGTGGCAAGATTTTATGTCTTGCCATACTAAAAAAAGGGGTGAAGTTATGACGAAATTATTAGAGATGAAGAATATCACTAAAAAATTTGGTGATGTTGTGGCATTAAATAATATTTCAATTTCCCTTGAAACCGGCGAAATACTCTCTCTATGTGGTGAAAATGGCTCAGGCAAATCAACCTTAATGAAAGTATTATGTGGTATTTATCCCTCAGGGGATTATGAGGGAGAAATTTATTTTTCCGGTGAAAAATTAACCGCTAAAAATATTAAAGATACGGAAGAAAAAGGAATTTCGATTATTCACCAAGAACTGACTTTAGTGAAAAATATGTCGGTATTGGAAAATATGTTTTTAGGGAATGAAATTACCCAAGCCGGTATTACTAATGACAACAAAATGTATCTGCGTTGTAAAACCTTATTAGAGCAGGTTCAGCTCGATATTGATCCAAATACAAAAGTGAGTGCATTGGGATTAGGACAACAACAATTAGTTGAAATTGCTAAAGCCTTGAATAAACAAGTTCGTTTATTGATTTTAGATGAACCGACCGCCTCATTAACCGAAAAAGAAACAGACATTCTACTTAATCTGATTAAAGGTCTACAAGCTCACAATATCGCATGTATCTATATTTCTCATAAATTAAATGAAGTAAAAGCAATTTCTGATAAGATCTGTGTAATTCGAGACGGTGAACACATCGGCACTCAATTAGCACAAGGGATAAGCGAAGATGACATTATTACCATGATGGTAGGACGTGAAATTACCTCATTGTATCCACACGAGCCACACGATATTGGCAAAGAAATTTTACGCGTAGAAAATTTAACTGCGTGGCACCCAACCAATACACATATTAAACGCGTTGATAATGCCAATTTCATATTACGGAAAGGAGAAATTCTTGGTGTTGCAGGATTAGTCGGTTCAGGGCGAACTGAAATGGCTCAATGTATTTTTGGTTCTTATGTAGGAAAATACCAAGGTAACATTTTTCTCAATAACCAAAAAGTTAAAATCAACAAGTGTGCGGAAGCTATCGAAAATCATATTGTCATGGTACCGGAAGATCGTAAAAAACACGGTATTATTCCTATTATGAGCGTAGGTAAAAATATTACCTTATCTTCTTTGTCTCAATTCTGCTTTGGTAAAAAAGTCATTAACGAACCGCTGGAAGAAACCATTATCAATCAATCTATTGCCAAACTGAAAGTGAAAACTTCCTCGCCTGAACTCGCAATAGGCCGGCTAAGTGGAGGTAATCAGCAAAAAGCAATTTTAGCAAAATGTCTATTATTACATCCTAACATTTTGATTTTAGATGAACCGACTCGAGGTATTGATGTCGGTGCAAAATATGAAATCTATAAATTAATCAACCAACTAGCTCAGGAAGGAATGTCAATTATTGTAATTTCCTCAGAGCTACCTGAGGTTTTAGGAATAAGCGATCGTGTATTAGTAATGCACCAAGGTAAAGTTAAAGCGGATTTAATCAACCATCATCTCACTCAAGAACAAATAATGGAAGCCGCACTTAAGGAGTAAGCTATGAATAAGTTCAAATCAATCAATTTACAAGTCTATATTATGCTGATTGCCATTATGGTGATTATGTTTTTTTTCTCAATTGCAACAGAAGGGGCTTATTTAAGTGCAAGAAATATCTCTAACTTATTACGTCAAACTGCTATCACCGGTATTCTTGCTATTGGTATGGTGTTTGTGATTATCTCTGCAGAAATTGACTTATCAGTTGGTTCACTAATGGGGCTACTCGGTGGCTTTGCGGCAATTAGTAATGTTTGGTGGGGTTGGCCGTTACCTTTAACTATCCTTGTTACATTGCTCTTAGGTTTACTAATCGGGGCGTGGAGCGGTTGGTGGGTTGCTTATCAAAAAGTACCATCTTTCATCGTTACCTTAGCAGGAATGCTTGCATTTCGGGGAATTTTGATCGGATTAACGAATGGTACTACCGTTTCCCCTATCAGCAATGATATGACAATCATCGGTCAAGGTTATCTTTCCGACACCATAGGGATAATTTTAGGGAGCATTATAATATTTTGCTTTATTGCTTGGGGAAGTTATCAGCGTAAAGCCAGACAAAACCTAAATTTACCAGTTGCCAAAATGCCCAAAGAAACAGTGAAATATGGCATGATAGCAATCCTTATTCTTGGTGCAATTTATCTGCTTAACGATTATCGAGGCATGCCAATTCCAGTATTAATTCTCTGTGGATTAGCCATTATAGGAACATTCATTTCGAAAAAAACAGCATTTGGTCGACATATTTACGCAATTGGTGGCAATATTGATGCAGCTCGCCTATCAGGTATTGCCGTGGAAAAAGTTAAATTAACCATTTTTGCTCTTAACGGCTTATTAGTGGCAATAGCCGGCTTAATTTTAAGTTCCCGTTTGGGAGCCGGAGCTCCATCTGCCGGTCAAAATGCAGAACTCGATGCCATTGCTGCTTGTGTTATCGGTGGAGCCAGTTTAGCCGGCGGTATCGGCAGTATTTTTGGCGTAGTAATCGGGGCATTTATCATCGCCTTATTGGATAACGGAATGAGTATGCTGGATGTACCGACTTTTTGGCAATATATTGTAAAAGGTGGCATTTTATTACTGGCAGTATGGATAGATACCGTCAGTAAGAAAAAGGGATAATTTTTAAATTTTTATTTCTCCAATTAGGCAAAGAATAAATAGAGATATAACAATATCTCTGCTATTATTAATGAGATTAATTCTTATTTACAATGGAGAGTATTATGTTTTTTAATAAAAATCGTCAGCAAACGTTACTGCGGTTTTCTGCTGTTACGTTGCCTTTATTTTCATTTAATGCAATCGCTCAATTTAATGATTCTGCTACATTAGATCAGATTGTTGTTGAAACGCAACAAGTATCGGCTAAAACTTCAAGCACAAATAGCCAACAAATTAGTCGAGGTTTGGTATGGAACGAACAGGATTTGGTCCGTTGGCAAACAGGTGTTACAGTCACAGAAGGAGGGCGTGGCGGTGCCAATGGTTATACTATGCGTGGTGTAGAAAGCGACCGTGTGGCGATGAGTGTTGATGGAATAAGTGCGGTCGAAAGTTATATGCCTCGCTTTTACTATATTAAAGGATTTTATAATGGTAATCGCAACAGCACGGAAATTGAAAACTTAAGTAGTGTAGAATTTAATAAAGGAGCGAATTCTTTAACACAAGGTAGCGGTGCGTTGGGCGGTAGCGTGTCGATGCGAACAAAAAATGTGCATGATTTTGTAGACTCGAATAAAACTGTTGGATTTTATGCTAAAACTGCCTATAGCTCACGTAATACGGAATATCGCCAAGTGATAGGGGGGGGGTTCAAGCAGGGTAACGCCGAGGGATTGTTGCAATACACCTATCGCCATGCACATGAAAACAAAAATTACTACAGTGGCAAACTAAAAGACGTTGCGTATTGTGGCATTTTACCAAATGGAGACCAGCGAGATATCTTTCCCCAATTATGTGGGCGTAGTCGTGTATTACCTGATAATGTGGATTATCACAGCCGATCTTGGTTGGCAAAATTAGGATATCATTTTACTCCACAACATTTTGTGCAAGGTTTTTTTGAAAATCTTGAGCAAAGCAGAAAAATTTTAGAAAAAAGTTTTTATGCTTCAAATCGTCAAGAAGCGGGCGATATAACACCTTATCAGCGATTTGGTCTTTCCTATAATTATACCCCAACGGAAAGCTGGCTAAATAAATTTAGCGTACAATTAGCCCAACAAAAAGTCTCACAACAGGCTAATTCCAATCAATATGGTGTTTCTCCGCAAGATTATAATATTATTACTGACAAGCGTTTATATAAAACAGAACAGAAGCATTATCAATTAGATGTTTCTTTTATTGCCAATGAAATTGCCGGCAAGTTTGCTCATCATCAATTATCAGGTGGATTGGGTTATCATTGGGGTAAATTAGAAAATAGAAATCAAGAGTATGGTGCTTATTCAAGGATAAAACAACGTGAATTCACTATTCAGCAACCTGTTGCCCGTCAGGCTTGGTATGCCTATGTGCAGGATTTAATCAGTATTAATCAAAAATGGGGAGCAAATGCAGGAATACGCTTCGATCACTATCGCTATAAGCCCACCACAAGTGCATTAAAATATGATCTTGCCAGTCAAAAAGTCGAAGTTTTACCCAAGAAACAATTTAGTGCGGTCAATTTTTCGTTGGGATTAAATTATTCGCTCACCGATTCCACGTTACTTAGCTATGAATTCAGCACAGGTTTTAAAGCACCGAAAATAGAAGAAATGTATTTTGATTTAAAAGGGGCAAGTGATGTCCAATATTTACCTAATATCAATTTAAAACCTGAAAAAGCACAAAATCATGAACTCTCTCTTACCACAGAAGGAGACAACTATCAATTAAGCTTGGCTGTATTTTATACAAAATATCGGGATTTTATTGATGTCGAAACAAAACCAAAAATTGGCTCTCGTCAAAGAACTAACTGGAAAACACGCCCAAAAACGACATATACTGAATATTATTTAGATGGCGTAAATTATCAGCAGATAAATATTGATAAAGCCGATGTTACCGGTCTTGATTTCCATGCCCGTGCTAACGGGAAAATAGTTGGCTTATCCAAATCTTGGTACGCCATATTAAAAGCCAGCTATGCAAAAGGGCGTAAAAATAATGGCACGGCGATGTTACCAATCCAGCCTTTTAGCGCGACGTTGGGATTAGGCTACCAAGCGGATAACGACAAATGGAATGTTCTCTTCAGCGGGCGATATGTCAGTGCTAAAAAAGCTAAAGATGCTATTGATATTCCGAATGTAAATAGCTTGCAATTGAATGTTGATAAAAACACAGGGAAAATATCCGACTTTAGACAACCCAAACCTTATCGTTTTTTAAGCAGTTCTTATGTCGTATTTGATTTAACCGCACAATATCGCCTAAACTCCCATTTCGCCTTAAACGCAGGTATCTTTAATTTATTTAATCGCAAGTACACCACTTGGGATACGTTACGACAAATTAAATATAATGGTGCATTGGGCGACGTATATAACAACGGAAAAGGGTTAGAACGCTTTACTGCTGCCGGACGTAATTTTGCTTTATCATTAGAAATGAAATTTTAACGAATGTTATTTGTTATGATTTGAACGACAAAGTGCGGTGAAAAAATCAAAAATTTCACCGCACTTTTCGCTTTTCATCAATAGCCCTCGCTCAACATATTCGGCAGAAAACTTGCCTGTTGAATCCGTTTAACTCTTGTTTCAATTCGTCCGTCATCATATAACTCAATTTCACGCCACCCCGGTTGTAATGTGTCTAAAGAAAAATGATTACTGTCAGGTTTAAATTGAATACATGTAGAAGGCGTTGCCATAATTTTATATCCCTGCCATTTTGTATCCATTGCTTGATGAATATGCCCATATAAAATGCCCCGCACTTTTCTAAAAGGTAACAACACTTGCATTAAGTCTAAGGAATTGCGTAAATTATGTTGATCCAACCAAGCCGAATTAGTGGAAACAATATGATGATGTAGAACAACTAAGGCATAGCGTTTTGGATAATCTCTCAGTTTTGCTGACAACCAATCCAATTGATATTGTCCTAGATACCCATGAGGTACGCCTGATACTTGACTGTCCAACATCAAAATTTGCCAATTTTTTCCCACTAATACATGTTTTGTCGGATAAATGTATTCTTGATATTGACTTAAAACATCAAACATTTTAGGTTGAAAATCATGATTTCCCGGAATCCAAAAAACTTTTTTATTCAACAACTTAACCGATTCAGCAAAATATTGATAACCTTCTTCACTGCTATCTTGTACTAAATCTCCCGTTGCTAAAACAAGCTCATAATCAAATTTACTTTGTAAAACCTCGCTTAATACTTGATTAAAACTATCATACGTATTAATGCCAAGTAATTCTCCATTTTTTTCTTTAAATAAATGGGGATCGGTAATCTGAATTAAACGAACTACTTTCTCTGAAGTAGGGTATTGATATGTACTGATCAAAATATTCACCCTTTATATACAACAAACGGGTTATAACTTACTGTTTTAATAAAAAATTGCATTAAAAAAATAATGAAAATGTTAACAGGATCATATTTTTATCTAATTTTTTATAAAAAATATAATCTGTATCACATTTTATAACCATTGTTGTTGCAAAGTTTTATAATTGAGTTGTAACCATTGCAATCCCATGACCGCTATACCATTATCAATTTTTCCCTCGCAGACCCATTGATAGGCAATTTCTCTGCTAATAACATGCACCTGAATATCTTCATTTTCTTCCGCCAAGCCATGAATACCTTTTGCTTTTGTACTATCAACTTTTCCGGCAAACAAATGGATACGCTCAATCACTCCGCCCGGACTATCCCACACACTTAAAACATGCTGCAAATTATCTACTTGAACGCCTGCTTCTTCTTGACTTTCTCTTAGTGCAACCTCTTCAGGCTTTTCTCCCTCTTCCACCATACCTGCAATTAATTCAAATAACCAAGGTGATGTGGTTAATTTGGGATCGTAAGCACCAATGCGAACTTGTTCGACTAAAATCACCTTATCTAAATATGGATCATACGCAATAACTGCTGATGCTGCCCCCTTATAAAGTAATTCACGAGTTACAACTCCACTAACACCACCAGCAAACAGTTTATGCTTAAATTGAATGCGTTTTAATTGAAAAAAACCTTTGTACAATGTTTCTTCATGAAGAATTTCAATATCTTGCTGAGTAAATTGCTGAACTTCCATATATACCTCTAAAATTATTAAAAATTGGATTGGCTAAAAATAGCTTAAATCATTAAATCAAAAAATCCCTAAATATTTCATCAAGATGCTTCAATAATATCTCGCTACCCGCAACGTTTTCCTCGTACCACGCTTGTGATAACAACTCAGGGCAAAATTGTTGTTGATATATATCTGCAATGGGAAAATAGCTTAAATGCCAAAGTTCATTGCCCACTTTTTTATCTTTTAACTCAAAAAATGGAAAATAAAAACCAAATTGTTGTGCATTAACTAATAACCAATTAGTTAAGCGTTGAAAATAACCACCAGTTTGATATTCCCAAGGCTCAAGTTGTAAAGATTGTCCTTTTGGCAATAAATCAGGATCAAAAATATCGATTTCCGTTCCCCAATGATGGCGACTTGCTCCCGGCATCGCAGACCAACGCAAAATCGCTTGTGCTTTTTGCCAATCGTCAAGTGCGGTTAAATCTAACGGATTTCCTTGATCATCATGAACTTTACGTTCTCCATAAAATTTTGTATTCCAAATTAAACGCTGACGTTCAAAATCACGAAAACTACTTACTGGCTGTAAATTAAAGCCAGCTTGCTTTGCAGCTTGCTGTAACTGCAAAAAAGCAGCGACAACGTCCATCTGCAAAAAATGATTAGCCGAAAGCGTATTCGGTAATGAAATTAAATGTTCACGACTTTTTCCTGTGAGGATTTTTGATAACTTATTGTTCATTAAACAATTTTTCCAAAATATAATAATAAATCTCACCGCACTTGGCTAAATCATCAATATTCACACACTCATTCACTTTATGAATAGTTTGATTGAGAGGTCCAAACTCTACAACTTCCGCTCCCATTGTGGCAATAAAACGAGCATCAGAAGTACCTCCTCCTGTATCTAAGTGCGGTCTGATTTGAGTAAATTTTTCTACTGCTTCCAGTGTGGCATTTACTAATTTTCCTTGAGGTGTTAAAAACGGTTTGCCCGATAAATTCCAGTCTATACGGTACGTTAACTTATGCTTTTCCAACATCTCAGTCACTTTAGTTTTAATAATTTCATCTGTCACCTCAGTACAATAACGCAAGTTAAATTGCACATAAAGTTCACCGGGGATTACATTATTACTACCTGTCCCTGCATGAATATTGGCGATTTGTAAACTGGTCGGCGGGAAAAATTCATTACCTTTATCCCATTGATAATGAGTTAATTCATCTAAGAATTTCAAGGCATTATGAACAGGATTATCCGCTAAATGAGGATAAGCCACATGACCTTGTACACCTTGAATATACAAATTTCCTGTAATAGAACCACGTCGTCCGTTTTTAATAATGTCGCCAAATTGCGTTGCACTGGAAGGTTCACCTACTACACAATAGTCAATCTTTTCGTTACGTTTTATTAGCGTTTCCACTACTTTTACCGTTCCATTGGTAGCCGCTGCCTCTTCATCAGAGGTAATCAACAAGGCTATTTTTCCCTGATGATTTGGCAGGTGTTTCACAAAAGTTTCCGCCGCAATAACCATTGCTGCCAAAGCACCTTTCATATCCGCAGCACCACGCCCATACAGCATATTTTCAACAATTCGGGCTTCAAAAGGCGGATAAGTCCATTGACTTTCATTACCAATCGGAACAACGTCTGTATGCCCCGCAAAAGCAATACATTTTCCTTCACCATGAGTAGCCCATAAATTTAAGGTATCACCAAAAGGTAACCACTCCAACTTAAAACCAACCGCTTGTAAACGTTCGGCAATAAGTTGTTGACAGCCTTGATCATCAGGGCTAATTGAAGGACGTTGAATAAGACTTTGAGTGAGAGTAATTATGTTATTTTTCATAAGATTTTATTTTTTTACGAACGTTTGCGTAGCATCTGTCCTTTTATCAATTCATAGTTTCATTTTGCACTATTGCAATATGCCATACGTTAAATAGAACGTTGTTAATCTTTTATTTCAATACACGTTCATATTCTTCTACACTAAACCCAATCAACGCTTTGCCGTCTTGTAAAATAATCGGACGTTTAACTAAAGTAGGTTGTGCAAGTAAGGTTTTAAGTGCGGTCTGTTTAGTCAGATTTTGTTTGATTTCTTCATCTAAATTACGCCATGTCGTACTACGTTTGTTGACTAAATTTTCCCAGCCAAATTGCTGTTCCGCTTGTTCTAGCCAATATTGTTGTAAACCGTCTACACGAAAATCGTGAAGTTGGTATTCAATATTGTTATCTGCTAACCATTTCAATGCTTTTTTAACAGTATCGCAATTTTTAATACCATATACCGTAATCATAATGTTCCCTTACTCTTTTAACTGTTGAATTTTTTTAATCACATTCGTTGTAGAACAGCCATTTTCAAAATTTAACACCTTGACCTCGCCACCATTTAGCCAGACTTCTTTGCTGCCAACGATTTCCTCAGGCTTGTAATCTCCACCTTTGACTAATAAATCAGGTAATATTTCTGCAATTAAACGTTGAGGTGTATCTTCATCAAACGCAACAAGCCAATCCACAGAAGATAATCCCGCCAAAACAGCCATTCTAGTCGCTAAATCATTAATCGGACGAGTTTCACCTTTAAGACGTTTTACAGAATTATCCGTATTAACAGCGACAATTAAACGATCACCTAATTTACGTGCATTTTCTAAATAAGACACATGCCCCGGATGTAAAATATCAAAGCAACCGTTTGTCATCACTATTTTTTCTCCTCGTGCTTTTGCCAATTCCACCGCCGCTTTTAATTGACTTTCTTCCATAATGCCAAAACCTGCCGTAGTTCTGCCATGAATGGCATTTTCTAACTCAACTGTTGAAACTGTTGATGTACCTAATTTGCCAACAACAATCCCTGCCGCCACATTCGCTAAATAACAAGCCTCCTCATAACTACGCCCATCAGCAAGTGCGGTAGCTAATACGCTAATTACGGTATCGCCCGCACCGGTAACATCAAACACTTCTTTTGCTTCTGTAGGCAAATGAAATGGTGCATTGTTTGGACGTAATAATGTCATTCCTTTTTCTGAGCGAGTAACCAGCAAAGCAGATAAATCAAGATCTTTTATTAGTTGCAAGCCCTTCTCTGCAATCTCTTCTTCACTATGACATTTTCCGACAACCGCCTCAAATTCCGACATATTTGGCGTCAACAACGTCGCACTACGATAACGTGCAAAATCAGTTCCTTTCGGATCGATCAGGACAGGGATATTCACTTTACGAGCAATTTGGATCATTTTTTGTACATCATTTAATGTCCCTTTGCCATAATCAGATAAAATTAATGCACCATATTTTTGTACCGCACTTTCAAGCTTACACAATAAATCCGCACTTGTTATATTGTTGAAATCCTCTTCAAAATCAAGGCGTAATAATTGTTGATGACGTGATAGGATACGTAATTTAGTAATAGTTGGGTGCGAGTCAAGTTGAGTAAAGTCGCAATGAATACTTTGTTTTTCCAATAGCTGCATTAATGCCCTAGCTGCTTCATCTTTTCCTGTTAAACCCAATAACCGAACAGGTACATTTAACGAGGCAATATTCATAGCAACATTAGCCGCACCGCCTGCTCTTTCCTCATTTTCTTGTACTCTAACCACAGGAACCGGAGCTTCAGGTGAAATTCGATTGGTTGCCCCAAACCAATAACGATCAAGCATGACATCACCGAGCACCATTACTTTAGCTTGATTAAACTGTGCTGAATATTGCATCATTTTTCTTTTCTCTCATAAAATCACTAAAATTTCGCTGATTTTACCACAGTAAAAATGCTATTTCGTCAAATTTCCGTTAAACTACGACGCAAAATCAAAGTTGTATTAGATTAAGTAACATTATGGCAAAAACATCAATTCCACAATTTAATATTGAATTTCTTAAACCCAAATATTGGCTATTCTGGTTAGGATTTCTATTTTTCCGCCTGATTTTATTACTCCCCTACCCAATCTTGCTTAGAATTGGAAACGGTTTAGGTTCTTTATTTTCTCGTTTGAAAATCGGTCAACGCAGAACAAAAATCGCTCGCCAAAATTTACAGCTCTGTTTTCCTCATTATTCTGAACAGGAAATCAACGATATATTACAATCCAATCTTAAAGCAACAGGCATGGCAATTATTGAAACCGGTATGGCTTGGTTTTGGTCAGATAAACGAATAAAAAAATGGAGCAAAATTGAAGGGCTTGAATATTTAAAAGAAAATCAACAAGACGGTATTATTCTTGTAGGTATTCATTTTCTCACTTTAGAATTAGGTGCAAGGATTATTGGTCTATCTCATCCAGGCATTGGCATTTATCGACCGCATGATAATCCTTTAATGGATTGGTTACAATGCCGTGGACGTGCAAGATCAAATAAAGGTTTATTGGATCGCAAAGATTTACGTGCAATGATTAAAGCTATTCGTCATGGTGAAATGATTTGGTACGCTCCGGATCATGATTATGGAAGAAAAAATGCTGTTTTCGTACCTTTTTTTGCTGTACCGGAGGCGGCAACAACAACCGGAAGTTACTACTTAATAAAATCATCACCTAAGAGCAAAGTTATCCCTTTTACACCGCTTCGTAACAAAGATAACTCTGGATATACGTTGAACATTTCAGCACCTATTGATTTTTCGGATATTCGCCATGATGAAACGGCAATAGCAACACGAATGAATAAGATTGTAGAAAAGGAAATATTGCAAGATGTAACACAATATATGTGGTTACATCGCCGATTTAAAACCAGACCTGATGAACATCAACAAAGTTTATACGAATAAACTGCAAGTACCGTAACAGAAAACGAAGCTGTATTAGAGCGTAAAACACCGCCAAATATGACCGCACTTTTGTCGGTTCAAAAGATAGGCAAAGGGAAAATAGCGTTATTATCGGTACAAAATGATCCTGATGAAGTGTTAGACGGATTAGAACCGACACCGGAGAAATATCAACAATTAATGAACCCAATATTGAATCCGGTGATCAACGCATTAAACCAAGATGATTATGACACAGCACAGCAAAAACTTGCCACATTATTTGCTGATATGGATGATAATCAACCGGCAATGCTGACCAAAACTATTTTTGTCAGTGATTTATGAATGGGTCCGATCTCGAGAACAAATTATTAATATGTTGAAATAAGATTGACAACGTAGAAAAAATAAACAAAGATACACAAAAAACACAGGGGTTTTTATGCGACACGATGAATTAAAGTATGAAAATTTTACTTTTTTTTGGGTTACTCATTTGTACTACATCAGTGCTATGTTTACCGTTATTGTGTTGTTTGGTATTTCGCTAAGGATGAGTTGGGAAACCTTATCTGTCATTCATTTTTTCAGTTCCTTGCTTATTTCCGTTTTTTTGCTTTCTATCCCTGTCGGTATAGGTTGCGTGTTATTCACGTTTGCATTAACGCCTTTGATGTTACTTTTGGATACAGTGCTAATGGCAATTCAAAAGAAATCCGGACGTTATCATGCTAAAGAACAGGTCGATTATCAATTTAGCCTTGAATGGGGCATAAGTGCCATCATTCTTATTGCGGTTATTTGCTATTTTTTAATATAAAAAGACAATAACGACAAAAACTACGGTGGTTCTATGAAAAGTAAATTGACTGTTAATGATTTTATCGACCTTATTTTTGTGTTAATTGTCGCGTGTCCTTACCTTATTTGTTATTTTTATTTTGATTTAAGCGTTGGGCTGACGTTTATTTTTGGCAGTGTTGCTTTATTTTTTATCTTTGTGTTGTTTTATGATACGTCCAATCGTGATAAAAATTGTTGCCACTGCAAAAATAAGAATTTAGATGATGACATCTAATCAATATTTTCACTCAATGCGTTGATCACAAACGCTTCAATCCTGCTCTGTAAGGCCTAGTAATTCACGCTTGGCGTATTGTACTTTGTGTTCTTTGTGTCGTTCTACTCTTGCTCTTAATCCATATTGATGAATAGTGGCGATGTAGGCGGTATTTCCGCTAAACCCTAGTTCTATACCGTCTTTTTGGCGGCGTAGCTTCATGTGCCTTGCTTGGGTGATTTTTTTAAACATGGCTTGGGTTTTAATTCTGCTGTTTGGTACACTTTTTTTGTTTTTGGATCAGTTTTTGGTAACAGTTAAATTCTGTAATCGGTTCTTTTAGATCATAATTTATACTGTATATAAATACAATACTTTGTTTTGAGATAGCAAAAAATACTTGTTTTTTAAGCTGTTGTTAGTTTAGATCATTGGAGCTGTAGTTGGTTGGTTGTTAGAGGAATTTAAGAAATGGCACGCCCTATTGATACCATAATAACTAAAAAAACAAAAGATTGCGTTTTGTTTGATACAGTGAGGATCATTTGCTAATTTAAAGATCTGAATTGCGTTTTTTTGCGTTGTATTGCGTTTTAAAGATCTAAATTTAAAATTATGTTAATAGTAGTAGAGAAAAAGGATTTGTTAGGATCTGATTTTGCGTTGAAACATATACTTTTAATGTGCGGGCGTGGCGTGGGGTCTGCTGCGATTTTTGGGAGTGATGATTGATTAAAAAAAAAGCTAAAATTGTTTTTTTAAGTTTTCGTGATATGTTGGTTTTATATAATATGCTTGGGGTGGTGTTTTTATTTTAGGGGGAGAGAGAGGTTAAGGGGGAAAGAGAGGCTAAATTTTATGTTAAAAAAAAAGCCTGCATAAGCAGACTTTTACATTTTAGTCATGGCTTAGTTTTTGTCATTAAGTAACTAAGTAACTCTTGGCGTCCTCCCTGTCCTAAAAGATATGGTTTCAAGACAGTAACTCATAAGGCGTAAACGTAATAACAGTTTCACCAAGCCAATAATTCAGTTCTTCTAAACGTTGTTGCAGAGGCTTAATTTCATTAATGAAAAATACCTTTCCCGCCTTTTCAACATCACCAAACCCCGCCGCATTTGTAGGAATAACACCCATTAATTGCGGAGGCACACGATGAGCTGCTAATATATCATCACGGCTAGAATTTTTAATATTCAAAAACTCATCTTTAGCGACAATATCAGAAAGCGGAATAACTTGAATCCCATCTTTCTTGCCATGTGGTGCATGAATGAACAAATTCTTAAAATTACCTTTTCCTTTTGCCTGACTTAATTGTTTCTTAATTGCTAAAATATCCTCTTCTTTTTGCAACGGATCGGTCAAATACAAAATCGCCCCGGCATGTGCCCCGTTTTGATAATATTTACGTCTAAACAACGTTGCACTTTCATTCAAAAAAGCGGATTGCAAAGAAGAAAAATAATCAGGCAACCCATAAACCTCCTGATTAATATCAGGATTGACCAAATGAAAGACCGTATCTTTCTCAAAGGCATATTCTTTCACCCCGTATAACAAATAAAAAAGCCCTCGTTCCGCCCCTTTCCGCATATACTTAGCCAACGGCACATTAAGAGCGATTGTCTGACCAAAAGAATTCGTCATTTTTTCTAAATACGCATTTCCAAAAATCAAATAATCATTAACAAACTTTTCAAGTGTCGTACGAGGCAAAAGAGCGGTCGTTTTACAGGTAGAAAGCAAAATATTTTTCTTCACCGTAATAGCACTCTGATGATGAGAAGAACAGCGATAAGCACGAGAAAGTCCGTCAAAATCAATCGGCGGTGCATAATATTTATTGTGAAGTAAAACACTTTCAAAATAATTCAACATTGAACCACCCTCTAAAACCGGCACAGGATCGCCAAAACTAAAGGCGTGAACAGTATTTTTTGTCTTATTCATATTACATTAGATCCTATTCAAAAGAAAAAACAGTAGATTGATTGCGATGATTACCACCGCCGTAATTTTCATTTAAAATACAGTGCATAATTGCCCAAGCTAAATCACCATGGCTTGCGTCTTGCGAACGATCGGATACATAAGTCATCTGTCGACCTGTCTTAGTTGCCTGACGTTTAATCGTCATAAAACTATTAATAATATCTTTACCGTCCCATTTAATCCGTCTTTTTTGCACCAAGTTTAACGTCTTCAACACCATCTCATTTTTTAAATTCACGTCATAGGTCAATCCCACCGCAGAGGGAAAGAATTTTTTTACCAACTGAAAAACCCCCTCCCCCATACCCGTTCTGTCAACGGTGATTTTGGTTACATGATAATTTTTACAATAATCGGCAATTTTGCCGGCTTGTTGCTCATAATCCAGCCCATGAAAAGTTTCATAGTGCAAAACACGAAAATCCGCCCCCTCAACTTTAGGCGGTGCGACAATAGCTAATGCAGCACGGTCGCCGGTAAACGCCGGATCGTACCCAATCCAAACCTCACGATGACCAAAAGGGCGAGGATAAAAAGGTTTAAAATCTTGCCATTCCTCATAGCTATCAACTTGACAAGCCTGTAAATCGGCAAATTTAAAAATACTCGTGTTATCATCCGCAAATTGGCATAAAAATAACTGCTCAAACTCCTCTGTGGAATTTTCAAAGCGTAATTGTTCAATATCAAACAAATTACAACCGCCCTTTTGTGCATCATAAATCGTCACAATTTGCTTCCAATGTCTATCCGCACAAAGTCGCCCGCTACATAAATAATCATGACTAATATTAAATTCCGCTTTTTCTTCACCTGCTCGCCGTTTATTAAACAGCTCACCTGACCAAAATTTAAAGGCGTCTGACGCTTTCGTTGTCGGTGTAGAAAAGTAAGTTTGACGATATTGTTTTTGTGAGGCCATAGCACTTGCTACTTTCCGCAGTTCACCGAATTTAGGCACCCAAAAATATTCATCAAAATACAAATTACCATGATAACTTTGAGCCGTTGCCGAGTTCGTCCCCAAAAAAATTAACTCCGCCCCATTGGGTAATAAAATAGTTTCGCCTTTCAGTTCTAAATCCGCTTTTTCCTTAGCATAAGCCATAATATAAGAACGAAATTGCAAAGCCTGTTTTTTACTGGCAGACAAAAAAATCTGATTACGCCCTGTTTTTAACGCATCAACAAACGCCTCACGAGCGAAATAATAGGTTGCTCCGATTTGTCGACTTTTTAAAATTTCTCTAATCCGATGTTTGCCGGCATCAAACCAATGTCGTTGATACTGAAAAATACCATCAAAAAAGCCGTTAATCAGTAATTCTTCCTGTTCCGCAGTAATCGGATTTTTGTCTTTATATTTTCGGGGTGCATTGTATCGTTTTTCTAATTTAGGGTTTAAATCAACCTCATTACCGCCACCGTTGGAATATTTCTTAATTCTTGCCATTTTTTCCATTTGGCGACCCAACAAATCAATTTCTTTAAAATCCTGACCGGTTTTATCTTCTTTTAAAATAAGTAAATTCAATCTCGCCTCTAAGGTATTTTCAACCCGACCGACAGGGGCTATATCGTCCCATTTCTCCCTGTCTTTCCAACTTGAAATCGTGGAAATAGGCACCCCTAATTTGTCGGCAATATCCGTAATCCGCCAACCTGAAAAATAAAGCAAACGGCTTTCACGCTTACTGTCTAACGTTATATCAATCATCTATCCATCCTTAATTCTCACTCACAGCATAATAAGGAAATCCAAGAAAATGCATGACCCCTGTAAACTGTCAAAAAAAAATTAACATTGATAAGCAAATGACAAGAAAAAAGAAATCAACCAGTATAAAAACAAATTGAAAAGAAAAAATAGGAATACACCCATGAAAAAATACAAATCAAAATGGTTTGTTGTTGCAACCGAGGGGGCGACCACAGACGGACGTAATATTTCACGAGTTTGGATTGAACAAATGGCAGAAAGCTATAATCCTAAAACCTATGGAGCACGTATTAATTTAGATCACATCAAATCTTATCTTTACCGAGAAGAAGAACCGCATGCTCAAGCTTACGGTGATGTCATCGCCTTAAAAACCCAAGAAAGCGAAGGAAAATTACAACTCTTAGCACAAATTGACCCCACAGAAGAACTCATTGCGTTAAACAAAAAACGTCAAAAAGTGTATACCTCAATTGAAATCGATACCAATTTCAGCGACACGGGAAAAGCCTATTTAGTAGGTCTTGCAGTCACGGATAACCCGGCAAGTTTAGGGACGGAAATGTTACAGTTTGCCTCATCGGCACAAGCCAACCCCCTTAATGCACGCAAATTAAAAACGGAAAATTTGTTTACTGAAGCCGTAGAAGTCTGCTTAGAATTTAACGACGTGGAGCCGGAAAAACCTACTCTCTTTGAACGCATTACAGCGATGTTTAGCCAAAAAGAGCGGACAGATAAACAACGTTTTAACGATATAGATCAAGCGGTCATGTTACTTTCAAAAGAAGTACAACATCTCCATCAAAAAACCACCGCACTTGAAACGGAAAATCAAACGCTAAAACAAACGCTAAATGAATACACAGAAAAAACAAACGAACACAGCGAAAAATTCGCCGTGTTAGAAAAAAAACCGCATACCAACTATACCGAACGCCCTTTAATTAGTGGCGATAGTATGAATGATGGACGTTTCTTTTAATCAATTATCAGGACTTAAACACGATGAAAAAAACCACCGCACAAACATTAATGAATTACATTCAAGGTATTTCAAACGATAACCAAGAGGATTTCTCAAGAATTGCAAGAGGGGCGAAATTTAATGTGACGCCAAGTGTACAGCAACGTCTTGAAAATGCAGTACAAGAGAGCTCGGATTTCCTAAAACTGATCAACATTGTACCGGTAGATGAACAACAAGGTGAAATCTTAGGGTTAGGCGTATCAGGTACCATTGCAGGAACAACAGATACCAATTCTGCCGGACGTAAAACGCAAGCCATTCATGCGTTAAACAAAATTCCGTATCACTGCCAACAAATTAACTATGATACACATCTCAAATATGCCATCTTGGATATGTGGGCAAAATTCCCTGATTTCGCTAAACGCATCGGCACATTAAAAGCCGAACGAATGGCACTGGATAGAATTATGATCGGTTTTAACGGAACAAGTCGTGCAGCAACCTCTAACAGAAAGACAAACCCATTATTACAAGATGTCGCTGTAGGCTGGTTGAAAAAAATTGAAGACAATGCACCTGAACGTGTCATGACAGAAGACAAAAAGAGCAGCGGAAAAATTGAAGTCGGGGAAGGAAAAACATACAAAAATTTAGATGCCCTTGTGTTTTCTGCCGTCAGCGATTTAATCGCACCTCAATTCCAAGATGACACGAAATTAGTCGCCATTATGAGCCGTGATTTGCTGGCTGATAAATACTTCCCTCTGCTCAATCAAAGCAAGGCGAGTGAACAAGTTGCCGGTGATATTATTATGAGTACAAAACGAGTGGGCGGATTACAAGCCGTTCAAGCCCCTTTTGTACCAAAAGGCACCATCTTAATTACCCGACTTGATAACCTGTCAATCTATTACCAAGAAGGGGCAATGCGTCGAACATTAAAAGATAATGCAGAATATGACCGCTACGAAGATTACACCTCTTCTAATGATGACTTTGTCGTCGAAAACTATGAAAGTGTGGCATTGTTAAAAAATATCAACATGATAGACGCCCCTGAAGACATCAAAGCGAAAAAAGCTGAATAAGGAAAGTGTGAATGCGTCCAACAAGAAGGCATTTTCTAGAAGTTTCAGCGAAAAAGGCACATATGCAAGAAGAACGCATACTTAGCGAAGCGACGGAATACGAAAGAATGTTGTATCTTCTTGCACGCCATAAAAAGGATTTAAAACAAATTCATTCTATGGCGTTAAAAGCGGACTACAAAAAGAACATTTTACCGGATTATTTACCTTGGATAGAGGGAGCGTTAAGTAGTGCAAGTGGCAAACAAGATAACGTCTTAATGACATGGCTAATTTGGTCAATAGACTGTGAGCAATATCACCTCGCATTACAAATTGCCGACTATGCTATACATCAAGGATTAGTATTGCCCGAAAACTTTAACCGCACCTTATGTTCTGCCCTAGCGGAAGAATTTGCCGATAAAGCCAAAATTGCACAAAAACTTAACCGCCCTTTTGACGTGGCTTATTTAGAACGAGTAGCGAACCTCACTGATGACCAAGATATACCGGATGAAAGTAGAGCGAGACTTTATAGAGAAATCGGACTATTAAAGCTCACATCAGCACCGCAAACCGCCTTAGCCTACTTGGAAAAGGCATTAGAACTGAATTTAAATATTGGCGTTCAAGGGGATATAAAAAAATTGCGAAAACAATTAACGCAAGAAAATCCCCGCTGAACACGAAACAGAGCAACCTAGCCCAAGCCAAGCGAGGCGGAAAGTAAAGGTTTTTTGCCTCATCACTTTCCTCACCTCGCTTTTTTACAGTTAAAGGAACATCATGCATAACAGCATCGCCATCAAAAAAGTCAAAAATTACGCCATGGACGACTTAAAACGACAGGCGGAAGAACAAGCAACAGATAACGAAACAATCCAAAACAACGGCTTTTTCCCTGATATTCATTTACTTGATGTAAGAAATGCAATGCGAATAGACGGAACGGTAACGAATGAACGGTTGAAAATGGAAGTCATCGAAGCCATGGCAACCGCTAACAACGCCTTAAAACATTACCAAAAAACCCTAAAAGAAAAACACATTCATCGCCTTGAAGACATGGATGACGAAAAAATCAACGGCGAAAATATCGTAATACAACGCTACAAAAGAGCGGTGTATTGTTTCGCCTTAGCCAATTTAAACGAACGCTATCGCTCATACGACACCACCAAACAAGGGGCGGAAAAAGCACAGGACTTTGAACAAAGCGTAGATGATTTAAGACGTGACGGACGCTTTGCTATCCGCGATATAGTAGGACAACACAGAATGATAGTAGAGTTAATCTAATGGCAAGAATGGTTTATGCAAAACAAAACGACACACTAGATAGCATTGTCTATCGTTATTTTGGGAAAACGCTTGGCTTAGTAGAACACGTATTGGAGCTAAACCCAACATTAGCCAACTTACCAATCCTCGCCATTGGTACCGTCGTTATCTTGCCTAATAGTGAAGATATACAAACGACCACCAACAAAAATACATTGAGTTTATGGGATTAAATGAGGTTTAACATGTTAAAAAATAGTGAAACAACAGGGGCGTATGTCGGATCTGCCATCGCCATTTATAGCGGCTTTACCTTGGCAGACTGGGCAGCTATCTTTGGTATTTTATTCGGCTTATTTACCATGCTGATTAACTGGTATTACAAAAACAAAGAAATCAAATTAAAAGAAACCGCACTCAAACAAAAGATTGACTTAAAGGAAGGCGACCATGAATAAATTCACAAAATGGGGAACAGGGGCTATTTGTAGCGTAGTTGCCATCATTGCCCTTGTCAAAACAAACCATCAAGAGTTACGCATAAGTCAACAAGGATTAGCCCTTATAGGAAATGTAGAAGGTTGCAGAAGAGACCCCTATCACTGCCCTTCCGATGTGTTAACTGTCGGTATTGGGTCTACCATGGCTGACGGACAAACTATTGACCCGAAAAAACGTTACAGCGACATAGAAATAGCCCAACGTTGGGCAAACGATTTACGCCGAGCGGAACAATGCGTAAACCGCTATGGAAACGGCGAAAATCTACCGCAAGGGGCGTTTGATGCCTTTGTTTCCATTACCTTTAATGTAGGATGTGGAAAAATGCAAAAAAGCACCTTATTTAAACAAGCAAACCAAGGCTTTAGCCCTCAACTCTGTCACCAGTTTGAACGCTGGATTTACGCAGGCGGAAAAAAATTAAACGGCTTAGTAGCACGCAGAGCAAAAGAAAAAGCCCTCTGTTTAGGTGAATACCATGATTAACCGTGCATTATTTTTAAACACCACATTAAACAAAGTCATCATCGTTGCAGTTGCTATACTTATCAGCATCAACGGCTATTTGTATTTTAACAACCAAGTAAAAGAACAAAAGCTCATCAACGCAAACAACATCCTCAACCAAGAAAAGGAAACGACCAAACAACTAAAGGCTCAATTAGATCATGCAAAAAAACAACTCAACGACTATCAAGAACAAGTAAAAAAACTGAATGACAACCTCTTAACTCATTTACACCAAGCGGAGAAACGGACTGATGAAATTAAACAAGCGTTACAAGATGAGAGCTGGAGCGGTCAGCCTGTGCCTAATCGCATTATCCGCCTGTTCAACGAACGAACACATCAGATTAATAGAGCCGATACCGCTACTTTGCCCGACAGATCAACTATGCCAAAAACCGACAATAACACTAAAAAATAACGGCGATCTCGTCGTTGCTTTGGATAAAACACTCAATGAAATAGAAAAATGTACGCTGATAAATCAAGCACTTACACAGTGCATAGAAAACTACAACCGCACATTACAGGAAAAAAAACATGACTGATCACGTAGACAGAGCCAACGAATACACAGAAATAATGCAACAACTTGCCATCCAAAAACACCAACAAAAAACACGGAAAAAAAGCACAGTGAAATACTGTCTAGATTGCCAAGAAGAAATACCGGAGATACGCCAACAGAACGGCTATTGTCGTTGTATAGATTGTCAACGCATTATCGAAAAACACCAACGTATTTATAGAATCAGTTAAGGAAGAGAACATGTTAAAAGCAGAGCTTATCCGCAGTTTGTTACAAAGCACCTCAAAAGACCTCAATACCAACCCTGATAAATTGGAATTATTCATTGATGAAGGGGTTGTCGTTAGTGCCGGTGCGACATCTTCCTCCTATGAATTGCAATACACCTTAAATATTATCGTACGTGATTTTAGCGGATCGCCCAATATGATTTTTGCCCCGATTATGGACTTTATCCGAGAAAACCAACCTGATTTAATCCATAATCCGGACAAAAGAAAAGACGGATTCCGCTTTATCGCCGATCACAACAACCACGACAGCATAGATCTATCCATCTTCCTAAAACTCACCGAACGAATATCGGTAAAAGAAGAGAACGGAAAAAATATCATCACACATCTTGATGAACCAAGCTCACAAAAATACCAAGAAATCATAGAAAAAAAGACAGAAAAATAAAAGAGCTACAACATGGATGAAATGCTACAGGTAAAAACCGCTTTTGAACGTCTGCTTAAAAACGTTTCACCAAAACGGCTAAGACTGCTTTACCAACAAATCGGACGAGAACTCGCACGCAGTCAACGCAAACGAATTAAAGCACAGCAAAATCCGGACGGTTCAGCCTATCAACCACGCAAGCAAAAAGTGCGGTCAAAAAAAGGCAGAATTAAAACCCAAGCCATGTTTAAAAAAATCACCCAAGCAAGGCACATGAAGCTACGCCGCCAAAAAGACGGTATAGAACTAGGGTTTAGCGGAAATACCGCCTACATCGCCACTATTCATCAATATGGATTAAGAGCAAGAGTAGAACGACACAAAGAACACAAAGTACAATACGCCAAGCGTGAATTGCTCGGCTTTACGGAACGGGACAAAGAAATGATTGAAGCGTTTGTGATTAAGGCATTGAGTGAAAATATTGATTAGATGTCATCATCTAAATTCTTATTTTTGCAGTGGCAACAATTTTTATCACAATTGGACGTATCAAAATCAAAACCATAAAACAACACAAAAATAAAAAATAAAGCAACACTGCCAAAAATAAATGTCAGCCCAACGCTTAAATCAAAATAAAAATAACAAATAAGGTAAGGACACGAGACAATTAACACAAAAATAAGGTCAATAAAATCATTAACAGTCAATTTAATTTTCATAGAACCACCGTAGTTTTTGTCGTTATTGTCTTTTTATATTCATTTTCATTTAAATTGTCAATCAATAGGTAAAAAAATGAGCAATAAAAATTTAACATTACAAGTTACATTTAGTGCAATGGACAAATTAAGCACCCCAATAAAAGCCATTTGCCAAGGTTCCCAACGTTTAGCAAAACAAATTCAGGGAAGTAGTGTAGAAATTAAGAAAATGAAAGAACAATTAAAAAAAATAGACGGCTTCAATAAATTAAATTCAGAATTAAAAGCCTCTCAAAATGACTTAGTCAAAGCGAGGGAAAAAGTAAGCATTTTAGCGGAAGAAATGAAAAAAATTAAAACGCCTACAGAAGAAATGAAAAGAAAATTTTCAAAGGCTAAAGAGAGTGCAGCACGCTTAAGAGACACATTAGAGAAAAAAAGAAAAGTATTACATCTTGAAAGAAACGCATTAAAAAGTGCGGGCATTAATACAAGTAAATTAAAAACGGAAGAAATACGCTTAAACGACGCCATTAAAAAAACAAATCAGTCTATTGAAACACAAAAGAATAAATTGAAAAGTCTACAAAATATTCAAAATAAAGTTTCAAATTTAAAAAAACAGTTCAATAAATCCGTTGAATTAGGCGGAAATATCGCATTAACAGGCGTTGCCACAAAAACAGTAGGAAGATTAATATTAAATCCCACTGTAAAAATGGGAGAAGGCGTTATAGGCATGGCAAAAACAGCGGGGAAATTTGAACAATTTCAATCAATTTTAGAGGTGACGGAAGGAAGCTCAGAAAAAGCAAAAGAGAGTTTAGAATGGGTGAAAAAATTTGCAGTTGACACCCCGAGCAATCTTGATGAAGCCATGGAAGCGTTTGTCAGATTGCGTGCTTATGGCATGGATCCTACCAACGGTTTACTCAAAACATTAGGGGATACATCCGCTGCAATGGGAAAACCTGTCATGCAAGCGGTAGAAGCGATTGCTGATGCCGTCACAGGTGAAAATGAACGATTAAAAGAGTTTGGCATTAAAGGGCGGGCAGTTGGAAAAAATATTATTGAATATGAATACACCGACAAAAATGGTAAGCAACAAATCGCACGGGTGAATAAAAATAATCGTCAACAAATAGAAAAAACACTCAGCAAAATATTTAATGATAAATACGCCGGTGCAATGGAAAAACAAGCCAAAACCTTAATGGGGATTTGGTCGAAAATAGAAGACCATTGGACAACTCTGCAAGTAGACATCATGAGTTCGGGGGCGTTTGATTGGATTAAAAACAAATTACAAGGCATATTAGACACACTGGACAACATGCAAGCAAACGGCGAATTAAAAAAGTGGGCGGAAGATATAGGCACCGTTATTCAAGAAGTTGCACAAGGATTATGGGCGTTTGGAGAAATGCTATTTTCCGGCATAAAAACAGTCGCTACATTTACACGAGAAAATAAAGGCATCATTGCACAAACCATAAAATGGTCAGCGGTATTAGGCAGTCTATTAGTCGCCTTAGGTCCCGTCTTATTTTCATTAGCTTTATTTTTACCTCTTATCAAAGCGATTGGTATAGCAATTTTTGCCACTGGAAAAATGATGTTGACCAACCCTATTATTGCTGCAATCATGCTCATTATCGCAGCCGGCTATTTACTTTGGAAAAACTGGGATAAAGTCATTGCTGCACTTGTTGCAGGCTGGCAATGGCTAAAAACGGCTTGTAGCGAGGTATGGGAAAGTATAAAAAATATTGTTTTCCACGTATGGAACGGTATTTTTCAGTTTTTGGGAGGCATTTGGGAACACATCAAAGAAGCCTTTAACGGCGGAATTGGCGGCGTGAGCAAGTTGATTATAGATTGGTCGCCTGTCGGATTATTCTACAAAGCTTTTTCCGCCGTGTTAAATTATTTTGGTGTTGAACTGCCCGCCAATTTCTCTGATGTTGGTAGCTTGCTGATGGAAAAATTAAGTTCAGGCATAGTAAACGCCCTCGGCAAAGTAAAAGACACTATTAGCAATGTAGGTTCGTCAGTATGGGGGTGGTTTAAAGAAAAAATCGGCATAGACACCGACACAAAAGCCACCTTCACCACACAAACAACAACCAATCACGTTCCGCCGGTGAATAAATGGTCAGGCGGATATGCCGGAAACGGCGGAAAATATCAGCCAATGGGCGTGTTTCACGGCGGGGAATATATTATGACCAAAGAGGCAACATCACGCCTTGGCGTACCGTTGCTCAATGCCCTCAACTACGGCAAAAAAGCCATGTTGACTGCAGGAATGGGATTAAGCGTTGCCACGGCACAGCCTTTTGTTATGGATAATCGACCGCCCTTAAGTCCAACAACACATCACCTGCAAGAAACACCTCAACCTATGCAAGTGACAATCAATATTCATGCCACGGCGGGACAACGTGCGGAAGAGATTGCAAGAGAAGTGGAGAAAGCCCTAGTTAAAATAGAACAACAAAAACAAGCACGCTTGAGATCCGCATTACGAGACAGAGATTAATTGGGGGCGAATGTTTCGGGTTAATGTTTGGGGCGAATGTGATTCGCCCCTACTGTAGGGGCGGATTATATCCGCCCTTTAATATTTGTCTACCTAATAAATTAGATGCAGGGCTAGGCATGAGCTTAACGCAGGCAAAAGAAAGCTCACGCAAACTTATTGAGCGTAAGACGAAAGAGTTGGACAACCTTAACGAAAAAATGATTACATTCTCTCAAATTGTTAAAAGTGCAAAATATAAAGCTATATCGGATGAAGTGATTTCTGCTCGAATTTATCAAGGGAAAAAAAGTGTCGGTTATAGATTTAATGCTGAGCATAATTTTGATGAATTCAAAAAAGCGATATTAGCGTAAATTTTTATATTAGCTTATTCACCGCAACACCAACCCTTTCCCAAAGAAAATGATATACCTAATCCATTATTGCAACGATTAAAATAACAATTAATCAACTTACTTTTGTTTGGTGAATGTGATTGGCGAATGTGATTCGCCCCTACTGTAGGGGCGGATTATATCCGCCCTTTAATGTATTTTATTTTTTGTTATTTCCGGCTTAACAACCCGGCATACTACTCAAACACGGTTAAATTTCTCAAAATGCACTTTATTTAAGAATGTGCGAATGTGCAATGCAAGCAGAATTTAACCGAAAATTAGAAAATATTGTGCGGTATGGTGTCGTGGCAGAAGTGAACCACGAAAAACGCCGTGCCAAAGTACAAACAGGTAATATCTTAACGGATTGGTTGCCGTGGTGTGCTTCACGTGCCGGTACAACCAAAATTTGGTCGCCGATTACACCGGGTGAACAATGTATTCTTATTTCCCCTGCGGGTGAAATAAACAGCGGTTTTATTTTGAGTGCCCTCTACACGTTGGAATTTAACACCCCGAGCAATTCGCCTGATGAGCATGTAATTCAATTTGCGGATAATGCCATTATCCAATACAACCAAGCAACAAGTGAATTAAAAGTAAGCGGTATTAAAACCGCACTTATTGACGCTAATGTCAGCGTAACGCTTAACACGCCCTTAGTGCATTGTACGCAAGATATGCATATAGACGGTAACGTCAATATCAAAGGGTCAAGCAGTGTGCAAGGCTCAAGTGATGTACAAGGGTCAATACGTGTTAAAGGCAATATTAACGCACAAGGCGATGTTACCGCCGGCGGTGTATCGCTACAAACGCATACACACGCAGGAGACAGTGGCGGAACGACAGGAGTGCCTAACTAATGGATAAACACACAGGCAGATATTGCGAAAACGAAAACGCCCATTTAAAACAATCTATCACGGATATTTTATTAACGCCGATTGGGACGAGAATACAACGCCGAGAGTATGGCAGTTATATTTTTGAGCTGATCGACCGTCCCATCACAAAAGCCCTGATGTTACAACTTGCCACGGCGTCAGTGATCGCCTTGAAAAAATGGGAGCCGAGAATTGAAATTACACGTTTTAAAGTGGATATCGTGCCGGAGAAAGCACAAATCACCGCTAATATGGACTTTATCCGCAAAAAAGACAACAAAAAAATAAATTTTAATCAAATCATATTAGGGAAACGGCATGAGCGAATTAGTTAATTTATCGAAATTAGACGCCCCAAAGGTATTAGAACACCTTGATTTTGAACAGTTATTAAAACAACGCAAAGCTCAATTTATAGCACTCTACCCTAAAGAAAAACAAGCCTATTGGGAAACCGTACTCGCATTAGAAAGTGAACCGATTAACAAATTATTACAAGAAAATTGTTATTTGCAGTTATTAGAACGCAAACGCATTAACGAAGCAGCAAAAGCAACAATGTTAGCTTATGCAACAGGGAGCGATCTTGATGTGATAGCAGCTAATTTTAATGTACAGCGTCTTATCATACAAAAAGCGGACTATAGCGTAAATCCGCCAATAGAAGAAAAACGAGAAAGCGACACAGATTTACGTTTGCGTTGCCAATTAGCGTTTGAGGGGTTGTCTGTGGCGGGACCTCGTGCAGCTTATGTATTCCATGCGTTATCCGCACATGCGGAGGTTGCCGATGTCTCTGTGATATCGCCCTCACCTGCGAATGTGACTGTCACTATTTTAGCCAAAAAAGGGGACGGGCAAGCCGGTGAGGCGGTTTTAAATGCGGTGACCAAAAAACTGAATGATGAAAATATCCGCCCAATAGCGGATAGAGTAACGGTACAAAGTGCCAGTATTCATCGGTATCAAATTCATGCAAAACTGCACATCTACAGAGGACCGGAATACGAACCCATCAACAAACAGGCACAGGAAAAAATCAAAAAATACACCGAAGACAAACAGCGATTAGGACGAGATATTACCTTATCCGGTATTTATGCGTCCTTGCATATTGAAGGGGTGCAACGTGTAGAATTACTACAACCTCAAGCCGATATTGTATTACAGAATAATCAAGCCGGCTTTTGTGAAAAAATTACACTTGAATTGGTGACAGCAGATGATTATTGATGACAGGTTCCCAACCGTCCCCGCACTATTGCCTTTAGGCAGTAGCGAGCTGGAGCGTAAAGCGTCAGAGGTGTTACAGTTTGCTGTCCGCAATCCTATTATTATTGCAGACTTAATCAATCCTCAGCGTTGCCCCGTTGAGCTGTTGCCGTATTTAGCGTGGGCGTTCAGTGTAGATAGATGGGATGAGCATTGGACAGAACAAGTCAAACGTATTGCCATTCAACAGGCTTTTTTAATCCACAAATACAAAGGTACGATTAGTGCTATTCGTCGAGTGGTTGAGCCTATCGGCTATTTGGTGGAAGTCAAAGAATGGTTTGATCTGCACCCACAAGGCACACCAGGCACATTCAGCATTACGATTGAAGTTGCTGAAAGCGGATTGAATGAACAAACCTACAATGAAGTAGTCCGTCTCGTTGATGATGCAAAGCCGGTATCAAGACATTTAACACAGTTAGCTATTTCTATATCGCCTAAATGTCCATTACATCATTTTATTGGTCAATATATGGGCGAAATTATCAGTGTTTATCCATAACCCGATTAAATTAAATAACCCAATTAAACCAAATAAGGAAAAGAAATGACAAAAACCTATTATTCCGTATTAACCCAACATGGGGAACAGCTCATTACCTCAGCCATTGCCAACAAAAAACCCTTACAACTCTTAAAAATGGCAATCGGCGACGGCAACGGACAAGCGGTAACGCCGACACGTGAAGCAACAAAATTAGCAAAACAGGTTTATAGCAATAATGTAAGTGCAATATCGGTAGATCCAAGAAATCATCAGCAAGTTATCTTTGAATTACTGATCCCTGAAACAGAGGGCGGTTTTTGGATTAGAGAAATTGGCTTATTCGACAATAACGATAAATTGGTTGCTTATGCCAATTGCCCTGAAAGTTTTAAACCTCAATTATCAAGCGGTAGCGGAAAAGTCCAAATTATCCGCTTAATTTTAGCGGTATCTTCATCAGACGCCTTTGAATTAAAAATAGATAATGACGTTATTTTTGCGAAAACGGGACAGCTACAACCCAAAACCATTAATAGCAACAGTCAAAATAAAATTGATGAAGACGGTCATACTCACGAGATAACCAAAGCGAGTACAAGCCAACAAGGTATTGTGCAACTGACCAACGAGACAACCTCAGACAGCGAAACACTCGCCTTAACCGCTAAAGCGGGGAAAGAGTTAGCACAAAAGATAGAGGAATATATCCCAAAAAACCAAAAATCGGATTTAGCGGATAGTAGCTCATCCGATACTGTCGCTACATCAAAAGCGGTTAAAACTGCCTACGACAAAGCGGAAGACGCAAGAAAACTTGCTGAAAGAAAACAATCCCCAGCAGCTACATTAGCTGGCTACGGCATTACCGATTTTCAGGTTAAAACAGGTTCGGACGATGTCGATAATTACAAAACCGATGGGCATTATTATTTTGCGAGCGGTCAAAATTTGCCCGATAACAACGGAGAGTGGCATGTTGAAGTGGTGAGCGGTGGGCAAGCTACCGCCGTGCGACAAATTGCACGCAAAGCCAATGATACAAAAGTCAAAACACGGTTTTTTAACGGCTCAAAATGGACGGAATGGAAAGATATCGGCGGTGATGGTGTGCCTTTGGGGGCGATTGTGGCGTTTCCCAAAGAAATTGAACATCCCACCGGCTTTTTAAAATGCGATGGAACGACTATTGACCAACGCACCTACCCGGATTTATACCGCACTTTAAGCGAAAAAACTCGGGGTGAAGGTAATAAAAAAAGATTACCCAATTTAACTCGCTCAGATGTCGGTATGACGGCGTATTTTGCGACAGATGAGATTCCTGAGGGCTGGATTGCGTTTGATGAAATCAAGGAAAAGGTAAAAGAAGATACTTACCCTGAGTTGTATCAGTATTTGATTGAAAAATATACCAGTATAGACAACGTTCCTAAAGCGGAAGACCGTTTTTTGCGTAATGCTCATGGTGAGTTGAAAGTAGGAATGACACAACTCGGTTCCTTAATCGGTGCGGATTCGACAGACGGAAACGGGGCATTTTCGCCTTATGTGAAAGCTATTAAAAACACTTACCAAGAAACCGTTGACCAAGTAGGCTTCGATCCGTTGCTGACAGAGGACATTGGAAACGGAAGAACCGCTGTCAATAACGAACATTCTCCGGACGGCGGACAACCTGAAACCAAAAAACAATATAACGCCGGGCTTTCGTGGTCGGTAGGAACGGACAAAAATACCGACCTGAATGACCCTATTAAAAATGAAAGTAATGGCAACGGTCATTTTGTCGGCGTTACTCGCCCGAAATCTCTTGTTTTAAAACTGTGTATCAAGGCGAAAAGCAGTTTTGATGAGGTGGTATTTTGGATTAAAGCATTCGGTGCGGTGGAAAATCAAGGTGTTTTGGACGCCTCTGCTATCGTTCAAGAAATGCAGGATTTTAAACAGCAAGCCGAGGAAAAAATACAATCCATTACAGTGCAGAAAGAAGAGATTATGCACGCTATACAAGAGGAGATGGGAAAATCAGATTATTCCCTTGTTAAGGTTTGGGAGGGGAGTACAGGTTTGGGGTATAGAGATAGTTCTATTTCTGTAACATTGAGTGAACCTTGTTTTGGAACGACTGTTTTCGCATTTATTTACCGACAAAATAGAGATTTTTATCATGATAAAAAAATAGAAGTTATTACATTTGATGTAGTAAATTTAACTGATTTTCGTTTATCTATTCCAGAGATTAGCAATTTGAAAATCAATTTACCCGGAATCTTTAAAGAAAGTAGAAGAGATAGAGATTCAAATTATAATAGTACACATGTAAATATCAGCAAAGACGGATTAAGACTCGATTTTATAAATTTAAGCATTACTCATTATCATTTCCGAGAAATCTATATTAAAAAACCAAACAACAGGAAAGCAACATGAACATTTACTTTCAAAAAAAGCAATTAAGCAATTATCAAATTTTTCCAATCCCTCAGGATGTAGAGAATTGGATTGAAAAAGACGTTGACGAAAAGGAACTGGAAACGCATGTATTGGTGGAATTTAACGGCGAGTATCAATGGGTCGAGAAATCCGCCGACCCGATGACGAAATGGAACGGCAAGCAATGGGGCGTTGATGAAGAGAAAATGACCGCACATTTAACCCAAGTGCGGGCGGAAATGCGAGAGAAAATCAATGCCTTGCGAGATGAAAAAATCAATGGCGGGGTGTTTGTGGAAGCGGTGGGCAAATGGATTGATACGGACGCTACGGCGGAGCGGAATATTTTATCCGTCAAAGCCAGTTATGATTTATTCGGTGATATGGAAATTGCGTGGACTTGTGCGGATAACTCTGTATTGATGATTAACAAAGAAAAATTAATGCTGATTTGGCAGGCGTTAATGAATGCTAAAACAAGTAATCATGCGAATGCCTTGAAGCATAAAACCGCTATGGAGCAATCGGACAATCCGGCGGAATATGATTATTCCGGCGGGTGGACAACCGGTTATGGGGAGTATTTGAAGGAGTTGAAAGATGAGTAAGGTGTATTTAGCTCTGTACAAGGGGCGAGGCGGTAGTCTCTATGACCGATTTACAGATGGGTTTATTCGTCACTTCACGAAGGGTCAATATAGCCATTGTGAAATTGCGGTAGAAAAACAGGCGTTTTTAAGTGGCGATTATTATCCGTATATCACCTACGATTGCTACAGTTCAAGTCCTCGTGATGGCGGTGTGCGAAAAAAAGAGATGACACTTAAGACAGAAAAATGGGATTTAATTCCGCTTGATAATCTCACTGAAGAACAAGTGAAAGCCTATTTTAAGAAGACAAAAGGGGCTAACTATGATTGGCAAGGCGTGTTTGGCTTAGTATTGGGTTTTCGTGAGAAGAAAAGTAAATTCTTTTGCTCGGAATGGTGTTTTAATGCCATATTCAGAAGCGAAAAGGGCTGGCGGTTTAATCCCAATCAGTTGGCTCAAATAGTGGCTGATTTTAAACGGATTTAACACTAAGCGACCTTTTTTGTTTCGGCAAACAGTTTAATTCCTTGTGTGACAATTTGGGTTTTAGAAAGTCCTGTTTGCTCCGACAGTTCAGAAAGTAGAGCAATAATATCTTCGTGAAGTTTGTAGGATTGCAACCGAACACCACGCTTAGCATCGCTTTTTGCTTGAATTTCTTGTTTTGTCATTGCCATAGTGTTTTCCTTTGATTAAATAAATTGTTGATTTTTAATAGCTGTGGTTGTAATATTTAGGAACTGCCTAGCAGAGATGGCAGTCTCTGCCAGGACTTTTAGATTACTTCCTTAGTAAGCTGGCAGGCTCACTAATAAGAAGATTACTAGGATTAACAACTTAAAATACATAATCCAGTTCCTTTTAGTTACCGCTCTCAACAAGGGCGGTTTCTTCATTTCTCAAAATTCATAATGTGTCCACAAGCTAATTATTTTTACCGTTTGTTTTTCCTCTAAAACGGCATAAACAAGGCGGTGTTTAATATTAATACGCCGTGAATAAGCCCCTTGTAAATCGCCTAGCAGTTTCTCATAAGGCGGGGGTGTCTGATAGGGATTTTCACGGATAAGGTCTATCAATGCCTTCGCTTTTTTCTCCAATTTTGCCGATTTGAGCTTAGGTATATCATCAGCTGCTTTTTTCGTATAAACGATGGAATACATTACCACTGTACCTCGTTTTCTGACAGGCATTCATCAAGTGGCGTTTGTAATCCCTCTATGATGTTTTCTTTCATCGTTGGAATAGAAGAAAGATACAGTGTTTCCATCAGATCGTTATAATCTTCTTCACTGATAATAACAGCATTGCCGTCTTTCGTACTCACATTGACCGGTTCGTTATATTTAATCGTCTGCTCCAACAGTGAAAAAATATTTTTTCTAAAATTCGTGATATTTGTATTTAGCATCTAGGAACCTCTCTATTTTATTTTTATGTACATTATAATGTACGCTTTATGGTTGTCAATGCGATATGGTTGATTGACGTATCCACTAAAACAGAAAATAAAATACATTAAAGGGCGGATGTAATCCGCCCCTACTGTAGAGGCGAATCACATTTGCCCAATGACATTCGCTAACAATGTAGATTTATTTTTCACATTTACAATAACTAGACCGCACTTTTTAGAGCTTGCAAAATATCCAAGATTTCTGAAATTTCCCTTAACTTAACCGAAAGGATTTTAATATGGATTATTTGCATGGTGTGCGTGTTATTGAGATTAACGAAGGTACTCGCACAATAAAAACCGTGGCAACGGCAGTTATCGGTGTTGTTTGTACCGCAAATGATGCTGATGAAAAAGCGTTTCCACTTAATACCCCTGTTTTATTAACGAATCCGTTGACTGCGATTGCTAAAGCGGGCAAGACGGGTACGTTGGCAAAAACCCTTGAAGCAATTAGTGATCAGGTCAATACGTTGACTGTTGTAGTGCGTGTAGAAGAAGGCAAAAAAAGCAAACCCAAAACCACGAGAAGAGGCGGTAGCGATGGTGAGAGCGATGTCCAAGACGAAAGCGTCAGCGACACTGAAACTGATAATGCACAAACCACGGCAAATATTATCGGTACGGTAACAGACAAAGGACAGTATACGGGTATGAAAGCCTTGTTAGTTGCCCAAAGTAAAATCGGCGTAAAACCTCGTATTTTGGGTGTGCCTTACTTGGATAATAAAGCCGTTGCCACAGAATTAGCCAGCGTCGCTAAAAAGTTAAATGCGTTTGCGTATATATCCGCTCATGGTTGCGAAACCAAAGAGCAAGCGGTTCAATATCAAAAAGGATTTGGACAGCGTGAAGTTATGGTTATTCATGGTGATTTCTTGGCGTTTGATGTTAATAGTAAGAAGGTTGAAAATGAAAGTGCGGTTGCTCGTGCGTTAGGATTGCGTGCGTATTTAGATAAAACTATGGGCTGGCATAAAACGATTTCTAATGTGGTTGTCGAGGGAGTGAGCGGGGTGAGTCGTGATATTACCTTTGATATTCAAGATACCAGCACGGACGCCAATTACCTGAATGAAAATAACGTCACTGTACCGATTAATTTTAATGGTTATCGTTTGTGGGGGTCTCGTACTTGTTCTGCCGATCCGTTATTCCAGTTTGAAAACTATACACGTACCGCTCAAATTTTGCGTGATACGATTGCGGAGGCTCACGCCTGGGCAATTGATAAGCCGATGACCCCAACCTTAGTGAAAGATATTATAGAGGGTGTGAATGCGAAATTTAGGGAACTTGTCGCATTAGGCTATCTTGTTGACGCCAGCTGTTGGTATGACGCTGAGATTAATAGCAAAGAAACGTTAAAAGCGGGGCGTTTGTATATTGACTATGACTATACACCGGTACCGCCGTTAGAAAATTTAAATTTCCGTCAACGTATTACCGACCGTTATTTAACTGAATTTGCATCTAAAGTCGCTGCTGCTTAGGAGATGAACTATGTCTTTACCCAATAAATTAAAATTAATGAATTTACACCAAGACGGCGAAAGTTATTTAGGACAAGTCAACGAGGTTACTCGCCCCAAACTCGCCATTAAAGCGGAAAGTTATCGTGCAGGCGATATGTTAGGCGAAGTCGATATTAATTTAGGCTTAGAAAAATTAGAGGCTGAATTAAAATTCGGTGGGCATATGGAGAATATGCGTGCTTTATTCGGTTCGGCAGAAATTAGCGGTGTACTGTTGCGTTTGTCGCAGGCTTATCAACGTGATGACACGGGCGAAGTAACCGCTGTTGAATTAGTTATGCGTGGGCGTTATACGGAAATTGATCCGGGTAATGCGAAAGTGGGCGATGATACGGAAGAAACCTTTAAGGCTTCACTCACGTATTACAAAGAAATCGTCAACGGTAAAACGCTGATTGAAATTGATTTAATTAATCATGTTTTTGTTGTCAATGGTGTAGATCGCTTAAAAGAACATCGCCGAGCCATCGGTTTATAATCGTATAGGAATTGTAAGGAAAAAAAGATGAAAAATAAAACTGTTACACTGATTCAGCCGTTAAAACGTGGCGAAACGGAAATCAATGAAATTCGTTTAATTAAGCCGAATGTTAATGCCCTTAAAGGCTTGAAGATGTTTGATGTAATGCAAATGGACGTTGACGCTTATTGCCAACTGTTGCCACGTGTAACGCAACCGTCTTTAGGGAAAATGGAAATTTTAAACCTTGATCCGATTGATTTTACCGCCCTTTGTTCGGAGGTAATCGGTTTTTTCGTCAAAACGGAAACGAACGATACGACGGAGAATACAACGGCGACACAACAGGCTTAGTTATTCCTCATTGCGTAGAAGACGCTATTGCGGATATTGCCACTATTTTTCATTGGTCGCCGGCTGTATTTGATGAAATGGATTTAGCGGAATTGATGTTGTGGCGTGAAAAAGCAAGAGAAAGAAGCCAAGTAGACACGTAAAAAGTGCGGTGAGATTTGACGAATTTCACCGCTTTTTATTAGCCCTTTGGAAGGAAAAGCAATGATTCAATCTAATGCAATGATGGCGTATGGTTTTTTTGTTTTTATGCGGTCAACGATACCCTATCAGGAGACGCAAAGAACTATTACGTGGCGACATCCGACAAATTCAGTGATAGGGGAATTACCCAAAACACAATTTACAGGAAAGGATAGCGAAACATTAACCATTAATGGCGTGTTAATGCCTGAAATTACGGGATCTACTCTCAGTATTACTGCCCTTGAAACCTTAGCGGAACAGGGGGAGCCCTTGCCGTTAATTGATGGGAGTACTTTTCTTGTTTTAGGCTGGTTTGTCATTGAGGAAATTAGCGTCGGGAAATCCTATTTTTTTGCGGACGGTGCTTCACGTCGCATTGATTTTTCAATGAAGTTAAAACGGACAAACGAAAGTTTGTTAAAAGATATTGGCGATACGTTAAAGAGTTTAATTGAACTATGAGCTATTCTGAATTTTTAGACCGCACTGTAGCAAATCATCATCGGATTCCTCATTATCGCTTGAGGGTGATAACGCAAGATGAAAACAAAAAAGACATTACTACGCTAATTAGCCATCGCTTAATGTCGATGACGATTGCTGATAACAGGGGATTTGAGGCGGATGAGATTGATATTCAGCTAAGTGATCATGATGGTAAATTGGCGTTTCCTCGCCGTGGTGCAATGCTTGAAGTAGCCATTGGTTGGCAGGGGGAGCAATTAATCCCTAAAGGTAAATTTATTGTTGATGAACTGCAATATAGCGGTAGTCCGGATAGTCTTACTCTTCGTGCAAGAAGTGCGGATTTGAGAGGCTCACTTAGCGATAAAAAAGAACGTTCCTTTGATAATATTTCATTTGAAAATTTGATTAATCAGATTGCAAAAGAAAATCAACTTGAGGGGGCTTGTGCCGAGGCGTTTAAAGAAAAAGTGATTCCGCATTTAGATCAGACCAATGAAAGCGATATTAATTTGTTAAGTCGTTTAGCGGAAAATTACGATGCCATTGCCACGGTGAAAAACGGTAAATTATTATTTATGCCTGTGGGAATGGGGGTGACTGTGAGCGGTAAAGCCTTGCCGACCATTGAGATTACAAGGCAGATGGGCGACAATTTTTCTTTTTCGTTGACAGAAAGCGACAATTATAAAGCGGTTCGTGCTTATTGGCATAATATGGACACAGGCAAAAAGGGCGTTGTGGTGATTGATGAAAATACCAAAATAGAACGCTTGGCAAAACCGACACACCCCACAGAGGAAGGCGGAACAAGCACGGAAACATCAAAAACCAAGAAAAAAGTTACGCTTGTTCACACTCAACCGGTGGAAACCGATAGCAATAAGATGAAAACCTTGAGACATACCTATAAAACAGAAGCTTATGCTATCAATGCTGCTAAAGCTGCTTTTGACAAAATGCGAAGGGGGATTGCGAGTTTGTCTATTAATTTAGCTGATGGGAATGCGTGGCTTATGCCTGAATTGCGTGTAAAAGTGCGAGGGTTTAAAGACCAAATCGACAGTAGCAATTGGATAATCAGTAAAGTTACCCATAATCTCACCACAAGCGGATTTACAACCTCGTTAGAATTGGAGTTGGATATTAATGGTGAGGTGAAATAAATATCTACCATGTTTGCATTTTAAACAGGCGACCTAAATTATTTTCCGCATCATTCAGTTTTAAGAGATATTCAGATTCTGAAATAAAATTATTATTTGTCATCTCGTCAGATAACAATGTAATAAAATGTTGAATTCCATAATTTGAGTATTCTCTAATAATTCCAATCAAATTATTTTTTGGATTGAAATCAAGCCCCTCAAAAATGCCATCGTGATATATGAATAACGGTGGGTATTTTTCTTCCGAGTAAAAACGGGCAATTGCCATATCAAACGCAATGCAGAGTAAACGGCGATAAGAATTTCCTTTCCCTTTTTCGTTTTTTGTACCTTCAGATTCAAAATAAGCATCAAACTCCAAAAAACCGTTTTTATTCTGTTCAACTTTTATAATAGCTTGTTCACCCAATACATCACGGATAATCTCAACAAAATAATTTCTTATTTTAATAAAGGTACTTTCAGAGGAGTTTAAAACATTTTGAGTAAGATTTTTTTGTATTTTTTGGATAAGATCTTCTTGTTCTCGTTTAATATCTAGCAGTTTGTTTTCCTGTTCTAGAATTTCATCAACAGATACTTTTTGTTGTTTAAGTAAAACAAGTTCTGCTTTTTTGTTATCAAGATATTTGGAGATTTTTTTGTATTTATCAAAAATATCTTTTTCATTAAGAAACGCAAGTTTATTAGCCCTTTCTGTATTTAATGATTTAAGAAGCAGTGTGATTTCACTAATTCTTTGATTAACTTTTTTTAAATCCGCTTTTAAATATTCAATCCGTTCTTCATTAATTTTTTTATTAAACCGTTTGAGCTGGTCAAAATCATGTTTTAATTGCCCATCTTTAAATAATACGCCCGCTTCTTCAAATAACGCCCACGCCGCTTCAGTATCAAAAAGAATTTTGTTGGGCTTGGTTGATTCATGTAAACGCTGTTTTTTTCCGCTCAGGTAGTAAAGCTCGTCGTTTAATGAAACTATATCATCGTC
The DNA here is from genome assembly GCF_014202395.1 of Histophilus somni. Taxonomy (GTDB): domain Bacteria; phylum Pseudomonadota; class Gammaproteobacteria; order Enterobacterales; family Pasteurellaceae; genus Histophilus; species Histophilus somni. The sequence goes on along the minus strand of NZ_JACHGQ010000006.1, from coordinate 18,041 downwards.
AATTTTATCTACTAACATTTTGATAGCTTCCTTATCCTCATTGGCAAAATCCAACTCGGATAATGTTTTTTCAAAAGAAGCAATTTCAGCTTCAATAAATGCAATTTGCGATTCTATTTCAGACAATCCTTTCTTATCAATTTTATTAATTTTTTTCAACAGCTTAATTTCTGCTGTCGCTGTTTTCAGTTCTTCCGCTTTTTCATATAACTGAATTAAAAGTTTATCATCAAAGCCTAGTAATCGAGCAAGTAAAGGTTTCCAATCTTTATCGCTCGATTTTGAATTTTTTCCCAATTGGAAAACACTGCCAAAGTCAGATTGATTACGCAACAAATAACCTATAAATTTGCGATATGAATAGCCTTTGATAAAGTAGAAATTTAGCAAGCTGTCTAAATAACTTATTGCATTTGCTTTTGTTTCATTAAAAATTGTCCACTCACTTTCTAACAAACCGACAAAATTTTGTAATGGCTCAGTATGTCGCTTAAAACTTATTTTAGAGGGCGTATTAACACAACGGCAAAGAGTGACATATTCGGGGGTTTCTGTTGGTTTATGTGAATTTAAATGAATTTCTAAATAAAATTCCCAGTTTTTGAATTGATTATTTTGTAATAAAAAAGAATTTTTATGGTCATTGATAAAACAAAAATCAATGATTTGTGCCAGTGTTGATTTTCCTAAATTATGAGAATGCTTTTTTTCCTCATTCAGCGAATACTTTTCGTTTTTAACCTCTCCAACAATAGCATTTACACCACTGTTAAAATCCAGTGTGGAAAAAATATGCGGATAATTAGTGTATAGTCTTGAAAGTTTCATTATTATTTACCGATGTATTCAAAGCGATCTGTTTTAGTATGATACTCAATTAAACCAAGCAAATATAGCAAATTTATTGCAGGCATAAATAATACATAATCAGAACCGGTCTTTGCTTTTACCAGTGAAAGTAAAGCGGAAAAATCCATCTGTTTATTCGTTCTTAATGCATCCAGTAATAACGCTGTGGTATACATAATCGATTTGTCAGGGTCGGTGTGTTTATCAGGTGTTATTCTTAACATTTTCTATTCCACATTTTTTCCAATATCACAATGCCAATACATATAATGTATAAGGATTTGCAGGATAATTTTTGAATTTCCTGCTTTTAAGGTTTTATCATGCTCTTCTTCATCTTGAATAATTTGATAAAGTTTCTCGTCTAAATATTCAAATTTATTTCTATAATGATGTAGCTGTAATGAAATATGTTTAGTGAGGTTTGTATAATCCCGTTTTAAATCGCTATTATCAGGGTTGGCTAACAATTTATCTATTCTAAAGAACTCGTCAGCATATTGACTGATGATAAATTGAGTGAATTCATCACTTGCATTATTCAGTTTATTTTTCTCATCCAGCGTTGTTCTATCAACTACATTTAAACTTTTTTCAGAATGGTCTAATTTTTTGGCACAAGTTTTGATTACTTTTGCAATCAAGGAATCATCAACTAGATTAAATCGTCTTCGGGCAAGTTCTATTAACCCCGATTTTTTCAATATTTGTTCATTACTTTGTAAAAAACGTACTAATTTTTCCTTTCCCCATATTTGGATATGTTGGTGAGGCAATCCTGTCATATCAGATAATCTATTTAACAGTTTGGGTAAGGAATTTGCCGTCAGCTTGCGATTTGTAGCGAGAATATAATAGCCCAATTCTCCTTCTTCCCTCAACTTTTTCAATTTGGACAATTCTTTTTCAATCAGATTATTAAACTCTCTTTCCCCTGTTGTTTTGTTATAACCATAAGTAAATTTTGCTTGGATAATAATAGCTTGACGCCCTTTAGGTTCCCAACATTCTTGTTTGCTTGGGTAGTTATTGGTTTTATGATGAAACCGTGCATCACGCCCTCCATCTTTTCCTAGAGCAAACCCCGTTACACCCTCACCTAAAATAACAGAACAGACAGCTACAATAAACTCTTCAAAATGTTCTGAATTTTCAATTAAATCAAGATAATTAAAACGCATTTTTAGTTTCCTTTTGCCCGGCTATCCCCTACAACTCCTTTGGGTTGAGGGGGACGACTCGGATAAATTTTCCGACGATTTCTGCGGTGTCGAATAATTCTTCTGTAATGTCGAAAGGGTCGTAAAGTTTGTTGTCGCTTAAGGCTCGGATTATGCCGGTGGGGAGTTGTTGGAGGCGTTTTATGTAGTCTTTGCCGTTAAGTCGAAAGGCATAAATTCCGTCGCCGGCAAAATAGGTAATATTGGTATCAATAAAAACGAGGTCTTTTGATGAGATGGTGGGTTCCATGCTGTCGGTGGGGACTTTAAAAATACAGATCCCTTTTTCACTATAACGTCCGATTATTTGCATCATACCTTCAGGGGTGAGCCAAATGCTCGAAATGGTCTCCGGGTAATCCGAGTTAATGATTCCGTCTCCGGCGGATAGGTGAAAATCATATCGGTTTATGCGGTGAGTATGCTTTTCGTCGGGTTCATTGCTCACCAATATAGAAGAATGAGGCGTAATATTGGGTTCTCCTTCGCCTGTCTTTAACCAATGCACATCAACGCCAAGTGCGGTCGCTATTTCAACTATATTTTTAGGGGAGCGAGTTTCACCACGAACAATTTTAGAAATAGCCTGCTGTGACACACCAACTTTCTTTGCAAAAGAGTTAACGGAAAGACGTTGTGCATACAATGTATCTTGAAGTCTCGTTGCTAAATTAGACATAAAATCTCCTTTGGTTATAAAAATACAACTTAAGTTATAAAAAAACAAGTTAATAATAGTTGAATGTTTTCAACTTTAGTAGTAATATAATAACAACTTTAGTTGAAATTGGGATTGAAATTAGTTTATATGAGTAAAATTTCAAATGTTATTAATATTTGTGGTAGTCAATCTGCTGTAGCCAGAATTTGCGGAGTTAGTCAAAGTGCAGTATTGAAATGGCTAAACGGCGGAAAAATGGACGTGAAATATATACCGCATATTATCAACGCCACGCAAGGCGAGGTAACGCCCGAGGATTTACGCCCTGATGTGGATTGGGAGGTTATTCGGCAATGCTGGGAGCGTAAAGATGGCAAATATGAATCATAAGTGTGCCAATTGCGGTAGTCATAGTATGCGGGTTCGTCATTCTGAATCCGTCGGTATGTTGGTGATTGAGGCAATTTGGGTTTGTAATAGTTGTTCTACTAAACATCATATTTATAGCGAAATTGTGACGGTGCAAACGCCTACTTATCATGAGCGTCCGGAGGTAAAGCGGATTAATAAACCGTTGTTACAAAGTGATACAAATACGAAGGATTTGTTTGAGGCAAGTCCAATCGACGAAGACACGTAATCTATTATTTCTTTCTTTTTAGATAAAAAATCGCTGTTTTTTAATGGCGTGGGTTTTTGCAACCTAAAAAAGGGCGGATGTAATCCGCCCCTACAGTAGGCAATCACATTCGCACAAACAGGAATTAAAGGTAGGCGGATCATATTCGCCTAAATGGAAAACAACACATATGAGGAAACACAACATGATTAAACAAAAATTTCATCAAAAATGTACTGCAATGAATAAAAAACGCATCAATCTTTTTAAGTTGGAAAAGCGTTTGGCAAATATTGAACGTAAATTTGAAATACAAAAAAAAATGAATAGGGTAAATATTGAGCTTCATCAAAGTTATCAAATCACTAATGAGGAAATTTTGCAACGTTTGAGCGAGTTGGAGCGTGTTACTTTGCCAGAAGAGAAAAAACAACCGCCGAAACCGGGTTGCGTTCGCCGTTTTTTGACGTCGTTTTGGGATTTTTTGGCTCGCTAGGCTTGAGGGGGAGTTATGGGTCATTTTGATGTGGAGAGCATTATTGTTCAGCGGTTACCCGATCATGAGGCGGTTTCTAAGGCGGGGTTTGCTTCTTTGCGGCGTATTTTAAATCAGTCGCCCAATGCTGCCGAGCGTCTTTTTGATGCCTTGCCGATGGAGCAGAAATATGCGTTGTTTGATAAGGCGAAATTAGAGACGTCGGATTTGGTCGATCCGTTGAATTATCAATATTCTAAATTGATACATTTTAATGAATCCGGGCAGAAGAAGATTTCAAATGCCATTTTTAGTACGTTGAATGCACTTTTGCCGTTCTATCATGCGGGGGTGAAAAAGCGTGATTTTATTGTGAAGGGGTCTGTATGACGGATTATATTTTTGAGCTTTCTGATTGTTATTTGTTACGAATTCGTCAGGGTGTTTATGAGATTTTAAAGGTTGAGCCGGGCGAAAAAGCGGTTTTTATGCTGGAGCAGAAAGGTAGCTCGGCTCGGCAGGTGATGTGTTGTAGAAAATTTGAGGATGTCATTGAGGCGTTAATTCGTTGTGAGTTACGCAATGAGGATGTGAATACGTTGTTTGATATTCTTAATGTGTTGCAGGCGATTTATGCGGAAGTGCGAGAGTTGAAGGCTCATATTCCGCCATCGTTTTAAGTTGTTGAGTAGGCTTTTATGGCATTCGTGACGGTATTTAAAAACGAGCAAAAGGAAACTGCGGTACCTTTTTTCCAGGTTTCCCCTCGTGTTCCTCATAAAGAGGAAAAAACAGGGACACAAGCTCAGATGGAGCTTTTTAATACTGTTCCCGAAAGCTATGTGTTTGTTGAGAAATTATTGGCGAAATTGCCACGTGAACGACAACGTGAGCATTTTCGGCGTTTGTATTTAAATGAATATCGGTCTGTTGAAGATGATGGGTCGATTTCGTTTGCTTTCGGGAATAAACAACGTAGACATGCTAATACTTGGTTGCGTGAAACCTTGGGTACTCGTTTACGCCTTGTGTTCGATCAGTATCGTTGCAATATGGCTTGGTTATTGGCATTTGATGAACGTGATCCGAAATGGTTAGCGGATTTGTCCTTTGATGTGTTGGAAAAAAAACAACCGCACAATGGGGATTTATTGCCGGTAACCGGCGAGCCGGAGGAATATGAAAGCCGGTTGTTGCGTGAGCAACATGAGATTTTGAAGTTACGCAAGAATTTTGAGCATTATAGCCGTCAAGAATGTCAACGTGCAAAAATGCCTTTTTATTTGTTGAGCGAGAAGAAGCTGGAGGAGATTGCTTATAAATTGGCTACGCTGTTTGCTAATGTTCAGCGTGGTTATATGTTGGATTTGGTGGAAAAAGGGCGGTCGGATTTAAGCGATGATGAGTTTAATGAGCATATGCGGAAGATTTATCAGTTATGCGGTGAGGCTTGTGAAAATATTGGTTTTCCTGTTTCCCATTGGGATAAGTTTAAGAAAGGAAAGCCGGTTAGATTGGATTATATTGATACGGTTTTTCATAAGATTATTTGTGAGAAATATTGGTTTAAGCGTATGCGGAAGGTGCAGAAAAAGATGGTTGAGCATGTTGCGATTGCCTGTGGCGAGGTTTGCAAACGCAGAAGCAATTATATTTCAAGAGCCGGTTTTTCTGAGTATTTGCATGAGATTAAGAAAAACTATGATTTTTTGAAACAGATGATTATTGAGAATATCGACGATCCGAATGAGCAAGCTGAGCTGTTTGATATGTATTTGAAATCTTCTGCGAATCCTGCTCAGCGTCGGATTGAGTTGATGACCCGTTTACGTGGGTTGGAAGAGTGGGCGGATGAGTCCGATCATCATGCGTTGTTTTTAACGCTGACCGCCCCTTCATCATTCCATGCAATCCATAATGACGGTACGCAAAATAAGAAATGGAAAGGGGCTAATCCTAAGCAAACGCAGGACTATTTGAATAAGATTTGGGGGCAATTCAGGGCGTTATTGAAAAAACGTAATATTGCTTTTTATGGTATGCGTGTCGCTGAACCTCATCATGACGCAACGCCCCATTGGCATTTGTTGGTTTATGTTCATGAGACGCATCGTGAAGAGGTGGTGAGATTGTTTCGTGAAAAAGCGTTGGAGCTTGACGGTGATGAAATGGGGGCTAAAAAACATCGCTGTAAAATTGAAGATTGCGATAAAACTAAGGGCTCGGCAACGGGGTATATTGCTAAGTATATTTCAAAAAATATTAATGGTTTTGCTTTAGATGGTGAGCGGTCTGATGAAGATGCCGATATGAGTTTAAAAGATAATGCTAAAAAAGCGAGAGCATGGGCGAGCCTTTGGGGTATTCGTCAGTTTCAATTTTATGGGGATAAATATGTCGGTGTGTGGCGTGAATTACGCCGTCTTGTTGCCGGTCAAGCTGATGATGAATTGGTTGAAGAGGCAAGAATTTGTGCAGATATTGGCGATTATGCCGCTTTTATGAAACGTCTTGGGGGTCCGTTGGCGTTGCGTAAGGATGTGCCGTTGTGTTTGCATTATGAGGAAAGCGAGGTTAATCAATACCAAGAGACGCATAAAAAAATAAATGGGGTGAGCAATAAATTTAGTTTAGGTGATTTTATTAAAACACGTCTTAAAAAGTGGGTCATTAAGAAAGGTGATCCGAATAGACGTAATAAAGAAATGGAGCGGAGCGACACTAAGTTGCACGTAGTGCAACCTTGGACTTGTGTCAGTAACTGTAACCTTGAAAATTTAGTAAGAAGGGAGGAAATTGTTCAAAAAATAAAAGAAGCGATACGACCAATTGGGAAACCGTTGAATGAGCATGCAATTAATCATTTGTTGAAAGGTAGATCGGTTAGATTGAATGCGATGACATCGGTAAAAATAATCAATGATGAGGTGATTATTTCGGAACATTCAGCTCCATTACGTTTTTATTACGATAATGAGCCGAGTTTTTTAGAGAAATTAAGGAATTTTAGAGGAAATTTTTATGGAAGCGATGAAAGAAGCGATAACCAATGAGGATATTTTAAGGGAGTTGCAAGCTGTGCGTGAGTTGTTGAAGGTGGCAAACTATACGCAAACTAATCAAGCTATTTGGACGGCTCAAGATGTGGCTAATTATTTTAAGATGAGCTATGAGCATACGAAACGTTCTATTATGTCAGATCCGGATTTTCCGGATGCGGTGAAGTTGCAATGTCGCACGGGTGGACGTTCTGCTAATCGTTGGATTGCAGGCGATGTGATAGCGTTTGCTCGTAAACGTCAACGAGCAAAACGTTAATCCAGTAATAAGGCAACTTTTTTCATATCCGGGGCGTAGTAGGTGTTTTGTAAGATACTTAGATCTCTATGTCCGGATATTTTCGCTAAGGTCATTACGTCGACTTTTTCCGCCAGTCTTGTTAGTGCTTCTCGTCTTGTGTCGTGAAAATGGAGATCTTCTACCATTATTCTGTTTTTTAGCTTTCTGAATAATGCATCCAGTCTTGAGGTTGTTAGTTGAAATACGCTTTCTCCCTCTGTGATTTGTTCCAATAATTTTAATATTTTTATTGCGGTTGTTGATAAGGGGACGTCTCTTGACCAGCCGTTTTTTGTTTGTGGGAGATGGGCTATTTTGTCGTTAAAATGGACGTGTTCCCATGTTAGGTTGACTATTTCTCCTGCCCTCATTGCTGTTTCTATGGCGAATAATATCGCTGCTCCTACTCTTGCAGTCGCTGTCGTTGGCGGTTCGTTCCAAGAAAAACCGGATGTATAGACTAAGGCATCTATTTCTTGTTGGCTGTAGCGTCTCGTTCTTGGTTTGGGGGCTTTCGGTTTTTTGACCCCTTTTAGGGGGTTGTTTTTGAGTAATTTCCATTCTGTGATTGCGACGTTTAGTATGTGTCCGATGACCGCCCATTCTCTTAATACTGTTGCTGAGGAGACTTTTTTTAGTCGTTCATCTCGCCATTGTTTGAAGTCGTCTTCGTTTAGGTGTCTCAGTGATATTTTGCTGATGGGTAATGCTTGGAAACGGTAGAGAAATTGTCGTTCTTTTTTTGCTCCTCGTTTTTGTGGTGTAACTTCGTGTAGGTATCTGTCTATCACTTTTTCTAGAGGGATGTTAGCCACTTCTTGATATAAATTTTCCATTATTTCCGCTTCTATTTTGTTTGCCCATGCGAACGCTTGGGCTTTTGTGCGGAATGTTTTTGTTTTTAGAACGTTCTTTTTGCGGACTATTGCTCGCCATTTGTCTCCCCGTTTTTGGTAAGTTGCCATTTCATCCCCCCTTTTTTCTTTGTTTGGTACACTTTTTTTGTTTTTGGATCAGTTTTTGGTAACAGTTAAATTCTGTAATCGGTTCTTTTAGATCATAATTTATACTGTATATAAATACAATACTTTGTTTTGAGATAGCAAAAAATACTTGTTTTTTAAGCTGTTGTTAGTTTAGATCATTGGAGCTGTAGTTGGTTGGTTGTTAGAGGAATTTAAGAAATGGCACGCCCTATTGGATTCGAACCAATGACCTACGGCTTAGAAGGCCGTTGCTCTATCCAGCTGAGCTAAGGGCGCATATAAAAAATAATAAATATAAAAATGGTCGGCGAGATAGGATTTGAACCTACGACCCACTGGTCCCAAACCAGTTGCGCTACCAAGCTGCGCTACTCGCCGATGAGGTGCATTATAATTTTCTTTCATAAACAGTCAATTACTTTTTCACTTTTTTATTTGATTGATGAAATTTCTCTCAAATTGACTTACATTTCTCGCTTTTTTTTGACACAATAGCAACGTTTTTCATGTTCAATAATTTAAATGATTGTTATGTTGCTCATTTGAGATCAAATTTGAAGGAAAGAATTAATGCCCGCACAAATTATTTCAGGTACTGAACTCTCTAAAAACATTAAATTTAATGTTGCTGAAAAAATTCAGCATTATCTTCAACAAGGGAAAAGAGCACCGGGACTAGCTGTTATTTTAGTTGGTGCTGATCCTGCCTCTCAGGTTTATGTGGGAAGTAAACGTAGAAGTTGTGAGGAACTCGGTATCTATTCAAAATCTTATGATTTACCGGCAGAAACAACTGAACAAGAATTATTAACTCTCATCGAACAACTCAATCAAGATCCGCAAATTGATGGTATTTTGGTGCAATTGCCATTACCAAAGAAAATTAATTCTACTAAAGTGATTGAACATATTTCCCCAACAAAAGATGTCGATGGTTTTCATCCGTATAATGTTGGGCGCCTTTGTCAGCGTATTCCAACCTTACGTGCTTGTACACCTTTAGGTATAATGAAATTACTGGAAACCACGGGCGTTGATCTGTACGGACAACATGCTGTTATTGTAGGAGCTTCAAATATTGTTGGTCGCCCTATGGCACTGGAATTACTGTTAGCCGGCTGTACAGTTACAGTTACTCATCGTTTTACTAAAGATTTGAAAAGTCATGTGCACCAAGCGGATATTCTAGTTGTTGCAGTAGGTAAGCCGCACATTATCCCTGGGGAATGGATTAAAGAAGGTGCAATTGTTATTGATGTTGGAATTAACCGAGTTGATGGCAAGTTAGTCGGTGACGTGCAATATGATGAAGCGAGCAAAAAGGCAAGTTTCATTACTCCAGTTCCGGGAGGTGTTGGTCCGATGACTGTTGCGATGCTTATGTTTAATACGCTACTCGCTTATGAAAGTCATAGTTAAACTTAGTCAGCCTCTTACTTCAGAGGCTGTTTTTTTGTTATTTTATCGCCACCATAGAGCCAAAATTAAAACATTGAAACCAAAGTTCTATTTGGGAGAAACCTGCTGACTTTAAGCGTTCTTTATGTGTTTCTATACTATCCGTTCTCATCACATTCTCAAGTGCGGTGCGTTTTTGACTTACTTCTAATTCACTGTAACCATTGGCTCGCTTGAATTGATGGTGTAAATCAATAAGCAAGTCGTCCATTTTTTTATTTTCAAAACGAAATTTTTCCGATAAAACCAATCCTCCGTTAGGATTAAGTCCCTGATATATTTTTTCCAGTAACAATTGACGATCTTGTTGCGGTACAAATTGTAATGTGAAATTTAAAATAACCATTGATGCATTTTCAATTTTAATATTACGAATATCATCACACAAAATTTCAACGGGAATATCACTCTGATAAGCGTTAATATGTTGACGACAACGTTCAACCATCGGTAATGAATTATCCACGCCGATAATTTTTACATTAGGCTGAGTGATATGGCGACGAGCAGATAACGTGGCTGCACCACGAGAACACCCCAGATCATACACTAGCGAGTTAGCCGTCACAAACCGTTCGGCAAACATGCCTATGGCAGTAATGATATTGGAATATCCGGGGACAGAACGCTGTATCATATCAGGGAATACTTCAGCGACATTTTCATCAAAAGTAAAATCTCCCAGTTTTTCAATGGGTGCAGCAAAAATACAATCTTTATTCATTATTTTATGGTTCATCTAAAAAAGTGTAAAAAAGTGCGGTCATTTTAGAAGAAGTTTAAGTCTCACTCAAATAAATTCCGTCCGCTCTTTCAATATAAGCGAGATTTCAGCTATAATTCGTCGACTAATTTCAGTAGTTTCAGATATAAAGGAAGTCATTATGATGCGTTCTCATTATTGCGGTGCATTGAACCGTAGCCATATTGGACAACAAGTAATATTAAGCGGATGGGTTCATAAACGTCGTGATCTAGGCGGTTTAATTTTTATTGATATGCGTGATCGTGAAGGTATTGTACAAGTTTGTTTTGATCCGAAATATCAAGAAGCATTGACGGAAGCCAGTGCATTGCGTAATGAATTTTGTATTAAAATCGAAGGTGAGGTTATTGCTCGTCCGGATAATCAAATTAATAAAAATATGGCGACGGGCGAGGTGGAAGTTGTAGCTAAAGCATTGTCTGTTTATAACGTTTCGGATGTACTTCCTTTAGATTTTAATCAGAATAATACAGAAGAACAGCGTTTAAAATATCGTTATCTTGATTTGCGTCGTCCTGAAATGGCTCAACATTTAAAAACCCGTGCCAAAATTACCGCTTTTGTACGTCGTTATATGGATGAAAACGGTTTTTTAGACATTGAAACCCCAATGCTTACCAAGGCTACGCCTGAAGGTGCACGAGACTATTTAGTTCCAAGTCGAGTACATAAAGGCAAGTTTTATGCTTTGCCGCAATCACCACAGTTGTTTAAGCAACTATTGATGATGTCCGGTTTTGATCGCTATTACCAAATTGTGAAGTGTTTCCGTGATGAAGATTTGCGTGCAGATCGTCAGCCGGAATTTACTCAAATTGATGTGGAAACTTCCTTTATGACTGCACCGGAAGTGCGTGAAATTATGGAAAAAATGGTGCATGGTTTATGGCTAAATACCATAGGCGTTGATTTAGGCAAATTTCCGACAATGACTTGGCAAGAGGCAATGAAACGCTTTGGTTCAGATAAACCGGATTTACGTAATCCATTAGAAATAGTCGATGTAGCTGATATTGTGAAAGATATAGATTTCAACGTTTTCAGCGAACCTGCAAATAGCTCGAACGGTCGTGTGGCTGTCATCCGTGTACCAAACGGTATAAATATCACTCGAAAACAAATTGACGAATATACTCAATTTGTCGGTATTTACGGTGCGAAAGGGTTAGCTTGGGTAAAAATTAATGACATCAACGCTGGATTAGAAGGCGTACAAAGTCCAATTGCAAAATTCTTAACGACAGAAAAAATCAAAGCAATTTTTGACCGCACTTCTGCCCAGAGCGGTGATATTTTGTTCTTTGGAGCGGACAAATGGCAAACCGCTACTGACGCAATGGGAGCGTTACGATTGAAACTAGGTCGTGATTTAGGTTTAACTCACTTAGATGAGTGGAAACCTCTTTGGGTTATTGATTTCCCAATGTTTGAACGTGATGAAGAAGGTAATTTAGCTGCGATGCACCATCCATTCACTAGTCCAAAAGATTTCACACCGGAGCAATTAGAAGCAAATCCGACAAGTGCGGTGGCAAACGCCTATGATATGGTCATTAATGGTTATGAAGTAGGTGGTGGCTCAGTGCGTATTTTCGATCCAAAAATGCAACAAACTGTATTTCATATTTTAGGCATTGATGAAGATCAACAGCGTGAGAAATTTGGATTCTTGCTTGATGCCTTAAAATTCGGCACGCCTCCACATGCAGGTTTAGCATTCGGCTTAGATCGTTTAACGATGTTGTTAACCGGAACAGATAATATTCGTGATGTTATCGCATTCCCGAAAACAACAGCCGCAGCTTGTTTAATGACTGACGCACCGAGTCTTGCTAATGAAAAAGCTTTGGAAGAGTTGGCGATTAAAGTCACTAGAAGTGAATAATATTGAAAAATGGTGGAAATTCTCCACCATTTTTCTCTCTAAAAAGACGGGAAATAACAATATGCTAAATCAGTCAGTCAGTCAGTCAGTCAGTCAGTCAGTCAGTCAGTCAGTCAGTCAGTCAGTCAGTCAGTCAGTCAGTCAGTCAGTCAGTCAGTCAGTCAAAAATCCTACCATTGATTTTTCACGTTTTCAAGCCAACACTCGTTCTGAAGGCTTAAGCGGTTTTATGCGATTACGTAATGAAGGAGAGTTTCTTGCTCAATCTATTGAAAGCTGGCTTCCTTTATTAGACGAATTGGTGATTGTCTATAATAATTGCCAAGACAACACTGGTGAAATTGCTGAACAATACGCAAAACTTTATCCTAATAAAATAAAAACTTTTCACTATTTACCTATTGTTTATCCTCAAGGTAGTGATAACTATAAAAATTTAGAACCTGATAATCCCCATAGTTTGGTTAATTACTATAACTTTTCATTGAGTCAAACTACGAAAAAATGGGCTATAAAAATAGACGGAGATTTAATTCTTTGTGCAGAAAAAATACCTTTGCTAAAACAGACTTATCTAGACTTAAAAGAAAATTATCCCAATGATGTATTGCCTGTTTCAGGAATTAATATTATTGATCATTGTGGTGAACTTTATATTTCTTACAGCTCGCCTTATTGTGGATTATATGGTGATCTATGTTTATTTAGGGTAGATGAAGATAGCATTTTTAAAAAAAACAAGGAAACAGAATTTTTAGACATCAGTCAAAGAAATATGAGAAAAAATATTTTCGCCTATTATCACTTAAAATTTATGAAAGCAGATTTTGGGATTGGTAACTATGAATTACAACAAAATAAACATTCTGTTTATTTGCCCAAAACTATCTCATTTTTATTCAATTTAGAATTAATCCCTTTACATAAAATATTATCTTATACTCAAATGCCGAATACTACATTGTCTGATTTCAAGTTAAATAGAAGAAGGCAATATAAATTGGAAGCAATGCAATATTTAGAACAAAGTTACCAACTCTTCTCACTAGCTCTATTAGAAAAAGAACTACATAACAGTCAACTATTGGTTAAACATCAAAAAAGAGAACAATTACTTTATAGACGTACATACAATCGTTTCAAATATTTTCTAAGAAAGTTAATAAAATCATAGCGATTTTTTCAAATTAACACCGTAACTTATCGACTTATAAGTTACGGTATAAGACTTACGATTTATTTACAAATTTCATTTAAGAATGCGGTAAGAACGATTGTGATATACCAACGCTTCTTTCTTATCACCTTGTTTAATAGCTACAATTTTACAAATCAAAATACTGTGAGTACCGACTTGCTTAATATCTGTAATTTCGCAATCAAAATTAATCAGTGCATCCTGTAACATCGGTGAGCCTGTAACCAATGTTGTCCAATAAGCATTGGCAAATCGCTCTTCTTGACTTAAGGGTGAGGCGAATACATTTGATAAAGAAGATTGTTCGGCAGTCAAAGTATTCACCATTAGCACCCTATTTTTTATAAAATGCTCATAGGCACGTGCATTGCTATTTATACAAACAAGCAAGGTAGGTGGGGAGTCAGTCACGCTACAAACGGCTGATGCTGTAAAACCATGCTGCCCTGTTTCACCACTTGTGGTCACAATATGAACTGCTGAGGCAAGTTGTGCCATTGCATCTTTAAATTGAGAGACTTCTACCATATCAGATTAACCTGCTAATTCTGCTCGAATAATTGCCGCACCTTGACTTAACGCATTGAGCTTACTGTTTGCAACTTGACGTGAGAGCGGTGCCATACCGCAGTTAGTACAAGGATAAAGATTTTTTGCGTCTACAAATTGTAGTGCTTTACGCAAAATATCCGCTACTTGTTCAGGTGTTTCTATGATATTGGTTGCTACATCAATCGCACCAAGCATCACTTTTTTACCTCTCACCAGCTCAATCAGTTCCATAGGTACACAAGAATTTTGGCACTCTAAAGAAATAATGTCAATTTTCGATTGTTGCAATTTCGGGAAGCTTTCTTCATATTGTCGCCATTCACTGCCGAGAGTCTGTTTCCAATCAGTATTTGCTTTAATTCCATAACCGTAACAAATATGCACCGCAGTTTCACATTTTAATCCTTCCGCTGCACGTTCCAATGCTGCCACGCCCCAATCATTCAATTCGTCAAAGAATACATTGAACGCGGGTTCGTCAAACTGAATAATGTCTACACCTGCTGCTTCCAGCTCTTTCGCTTCTTCATTTAAAATTTTGGCAAATTCCCATGCTAACTTTTCACGACTTTTGTAATGTGCATCATATAATGTATCTATCATTGTCATTGGACCGGGTAATGCCCATTTAATCGGCTTATCAGTATGCTTGCGTAAGAATTTTGCATCGTCTACAAATACGGAGCTTGGACGAGAAACTTCACCAATTACGCTTGGTACGTTTGCATCATAGCGGTTACGGATACGCACTGTTTTACGCTTATTGAAATCTACGCCCTCTAAATGCTCAATAAATGTAGTCACAAAGTGCTGACGAGTTTGTTCACCATCGCTGATAATATCAATCCCTGCTGCAACTTGTTCAGCAAGGGAAATTAATAGTGCATCTCTTTTAGCTTGAAAAAGTTCATCGCCCTGACATTTCCATTCAGACCAAAGTTTTTCAGGTTCAGCAAGCCACACCGGTTTTGGAAGACTACCGGCTGTAGAGGTTGGGAGAAGAATTTTGCTCATTTTGGTTTTCCTAAATAAATGTGTAGGGGCGGAATTTAACCCACCCTACGAATGTATCAAATAAAATACTGTCTTGATTTATTTTTCAGCCATCCAAGCATCTAAAATTGCTTTATATGGCTTAATAAAATGTGCTTCAGTATATTTACCTTGTTTGATTGCAAGCTGTGTACGCTCAACACGATCATATTCTACTTTGGTCACAGAGTAATCTTGATAAGTCAAGCTACCTTTATACACTTGACCTGCCACAGAATTAGCATTGTAAATTTCTGGACGGTAGATTTTCTGGAAAGCTTCCATTGTAGCAATTGTACTAATCAATTCAAGATTGGTGTAATCATTCAACAAATCTGAATTACTATCAAAATAAAACGCATAAGGTGCAACAGATTTTGGTGGCATAAAATAACGCACAGATAACCCCATTTTCGCAAAATACTCATCAGTTAAAGAATAATTATCTTGATGATATTCCACCCCTAAAATCGGATGAACATTTGTGGTTCTGCGGTAAGTACGAGTAGTTGCAACACTTAAACAAATCACCGGCGGTTTACTATATTTTTCTTTATATGCAGAGGAAGTTAACAGATATTTGAATAGCTTGCCATGCAATTCACCATAGCCTTTCGGTACGGTAAATTCTTCCTTGTTTCTGTTATGCTCTAACAACAAAACGCTGAAATCATAGTCACGCACGAAAGACGAAAAATTGTTGCCTACGATACCATCAATTTTTTTGCCAGTTTTATGGTCGATGACATAGGTTTTCAGCCATTCAAGTGCTGGAAAAAAATTACCTTTTCCCTCCATATCAATATCTATTGACACGATCTCTAACTTCACAGAATAACGATCATTAGTTGGATTATCCCAGTTTGCCAAATCGTTAAAACGCTTATCAATCATTGCAATGACATTTTGCAAATTTTCTTTGCGGTTTTCGCCACGCGCAAGGTTAGCAAAGTTGGTCGTTAAACGGGTACTCTGCATTTCTGGTTGGTAATTTTCATCAAATTCAAGCGTATGTACACGGCATTCAAATGTTGTCATCATATTAATTTTTCTCATTTTTAGAATAATGGTGTATTAAACCATAAAAATTTTTTAAGAAAAATGAGATTTTTTGCCAAGACTATGAAAATAATTCATATTTTGCCTTTACTCAGCTTTACTCAGAGGACTGACCACAACTACTATATCATCCTCGTTAGTATTGCCAAAATAAGTAGAATGAATCGATATTCATATGATATTGATAAATAAAAAACCTAGAAACATTGATTTTTCTAGGTTTTACTGTCAATTTGATTGATTAAAAAATTCTGGTGCACATACCCCCAAAGTTGCATAATTGGGCGACGCTGTTCGATGTAGTCAGCACGGTTATAGACCTGACTAACCTTATCCTATCTTGTGAGCTAAACAACTTTCAGCAAGTCTAAAATCAATCATATTGTCTTCTAAATAAGTTCTTGCAATCGTCCTTAATCCGTGGGCGTCTTGTTTACCTTGATAGCCTATTTCACGCAACGCATTAGCAATTGTGTCTTTACTCATTGTTTGATTAGGTTTTGTGAATGATGGAAATACATTTTATGATGTCCCGTTATTGGTTTCAATTGCTCTAAAATATTTTATCATTTGTCTTGATAAGGGTACAGAATGCGAAAATCTCCCCGTTCTAACCTTCTTCATTTTTTCTTTAGAAATAATAAACCAAATTTTTTATTTAAATCAATTTCACTCCATTCCACTGAAACAGCTTCGGCAGCAGGGCGTACCATTGATAACAATTACCACCTAAATAAAAATTTAGTTAATAGCTCTCTGTTAGATTGTTCAAAATCAGCCAATAATAGGGGAAGTTCAGAATAATGAATAGCAGGGTGATTTTTTTGGTGGTTCTTTGTGATATGCTTTGCTAGCTTGTAAGCAAGGATTAAATGATAAAACACCCAAATTAACAGCGTAATTTAATACTTGATTAACTAAATTTATAATGCGGTGCATAGTGCCATTTTTACCTTGCTCGTAAAGAGGCTTGACAGCATTAATTAGTAAAAAAAAGGGGGGGGGTAATATTCTCTATTGAGTAAGCCCCCAAATGAGGAAATAAATGATTATTTAATCGCTCCCAATTTTTAGCCATTGTTAGAGGTTCTATCTCTTTCACGCTTTTATCTTTCCATTACTCGGCAATTGCTAAAAGCGTCCTTTTTTTGCTCTGTTCTTGCTCTGTTCTATGTTGCTCGTTATATGCCTGTGGATCTATGTATTATGCTAATAATGCTTTAAACTCTTCTCTTTTTGCTCTTGCTTGAGCAATAGAAAAATCAGGGTAGTTACCTATGGTTAGCTTTGTTCTTTTTTGTGTTACAGGGTGATTATAGCGAAATCGCCAAATTTTTGAGACGGATGGGTATAGCTGTAAAAATAAGCCTTCACAGTCGTTTAGTTCTGCCCTGTTTCCTGTTATATACTTTGCCTTTTCTACTTGTGTATTTGTAAGAGGTTGTATAATTTTAGTACTCAATAATCAAACTAATTATAATGCGTGGGTACTAAAATGGGTGCTATTATTCAAGGTCAATGTGATTTATCCTGACGCAACTAGCGTTAATCGGATAGCAAAAAAGCCTTGTTATACAAGGCTTTTGGGTTGAAATGCGTTACTATGCGTTACATTGATTTATTCATTTGGTGCGACTAGCTGGACTCGAACCAGTGACCCCCACCATGTCAAGGTGGTGCTCTAACCAACTGAGCTATAGTCGCAAAAAACTTGTTTTGTTAGCTTACTAATATAAATAAACTAACAAAATAAAATCATAAAAAACTTGGCGGTGCCCTACTCTCACATGGGGAATCCCCACACTACCATCGGCGTTACAGCGTTTCACTTCTGAGTTCGGCATGGGGTCAGGTGGTCCCACCGCACTATCGCCGCCAAGTTAAATTCCTCTCTCTTATATCCCGTCTCTATCTCTTCTTCAATAAAAAAACAAGCCTCTAC